>WLJH01000045.1 GCA_009701885.1 Actinomycetota bacterium | reverse complement strand
TCAAGATGAGGTTTCCCACCGGGTCAACCGGGTAAGGCCCCCAGCAGAACACTGGGTTGATAGGCCGGAGGTGTACAGCAGTGATGCCTAGCCGACCGGTACTAATAGGCCGAGGGCTTGTCCCACAACCACTCAACAAGCAACACAAAACGTGTGTGCTGGGTTGATGGTTCGATGAGATCCTTGCAGCGCACAAGAAACGAATGATTGTTCGCGTCCACGAACACACAAACCACTTGAGTTTGGCCACCCACCACCCCCACACACACAGTGTGTGGGCGGGTGTGGGTGAGTCGCTAGAGTTACGGCGGCCATAGCGAGAGGGAAACACCCGGTCCCATCCCGAACCCGGAAGTTAAGCCTCTCAGCGCCGATGGTACTGCGATCGCGAGGTCGTGGGAGAGTAGGACGCCGCCGGACATACACTCCGTAGGGGCCACCGCAAGGTGGCCCCTACGTGCATTTTCAGAGAGGAACGACCAGACGTGGCTCAAGAGCGCTCCGGCAACCAGAAGCCCGGTCGAGGCGGCCGTCCGTCGGCAGGAGGCAGCTCCTCGGGAGCGCCCCGAGGACGCGGCGGTGCCGGCGGCTCCAGGCCGAGCGGCGAGCGAGGTCGCGCTCGCGACGGCCAGGCTCGTGAGGGCCAGGCCCGGGACGGCCAGGGGCGTCGCGGTGCGGACCAGCGTGGCGGGGAGCGGCGCGGCGACGGCCGCGGTCCCGCGCGTAGCGGCCCCCGCGACCGGGGCGGTCGTGACGAGCGCGGCCCCCGGACCGCCGACCAGGCAGTCTACGACGGTCCGGAGCTGCCGGAGGACATCACCGGCAAGGAGCTCGACCGCGCGGTGGCCAACCAGCTCAAGGGCCTGCCGGAGAAGCTGGCCGCCCGCGTCGCCCGTCACCTCGTGGCCGCCGGCCAGCTGGTCGACGACGACCCGGAGACCGCATACCAGCACACGCTCGCCGCACGGGCCCGAGCCCCGCGGTTGGCGGTGGTGCGCGAGGCCGCCGGCGAGGCGGCGTACGCCGCCGGGCACTACGCCGAGGCGCTCGCGGACCTGCGTGCGGCGAAGCGGATGAACGGCGCCACCGACTACCTCCCGATCATGGCCGACTGCCACCGGGCGCTCGGCCAGCCCGAGCAGGCCGTGAAGCTGGCCCACAGCCCGTCGGTCGCCAACTTCGCCTCCCCGGCGAAGGCGGAGATGACGATCGTCGAGGCTGGTGCTCGGCGTGACATGGGTCAGCTCGACGCGGCCCTGCGCGTGCTCGAGCAGGCCCCGCTCATGTCCAAGAGCCGTGAGTCGTGGGTGGTGCGGCTGCGCTACGCCTACGCGGACACCCTCGAGGCCGCGGGTCGTCCGACCGAGGCGCTCATGTGGTTCCACCGCACGGACGCGATCGACGCCGACGAGCTGACCGATGCTGCTGCACGCGCGGTGCTGCTGGAGAAGGCGCAGGACCAGTCCGGCGGGTGAGCCCGGCCCAGCGGGTCGTGAGCGGCGGTCAGGACTCGGTCGGGGGCACGATCGCCACGACGGCGCGCGTGCCTGCCGGTTGCGTGCCGACCTGGAGCCCGCTGCGGAACGCCAGGGACACCCGGCCCACGTAGGCGGCTCCTGCCTCCTGCCCGGTCACGCGGACCACCACCGAGTCCCCAGGGCGCAGCTGCTGTCCGGTCGGGTCGAGCAGGTCGGAGCAGAAGGGGGCGGCGTCCGAGGTGACGCTCACCGAGCCACCCCGGCACAGGAGCGGCACCACCTCGACCGGGACGGTGGCCTCGGTGCGCACGTGGACGCCTCCGAGGCGGAGGGTGCGGTCGACCTCGCTGCCGGAGACCATCCCGACGTACACCGCGCGTCCCGGGGTGGTCACCGCGGTCACGTGTCCCTCGCGCACGGGCAGCGCGCCGGGGTGGGTGGCCCACCAGGACACTGTGACCAGGAGCACCGCCGTGGCTGCCAGGCCGACGGCGACTCCGCGCCAGCGGCTCCGGGCGACCCCCAGCGAGGGGGCCGGACCCGCAGATCGCTCCCGGTCAGCGCGGGAGTCGTCGGGCTCGGCCATGCAGGCAGCGTAGAGCCACCCCACCCCGGGGAGTCTTGACCGCTCGGGGGTCGGGCGTCTTGAATGCCGGGACCGCACCCACCCGTGGCATCGGGGTCACGGCCTGCGCAGCGGGGACGGAGGAGCCGTGCTGAGGTTCTCTGGTGCCGGGGTCAGCGACGTCGGTCGTCGCCGCAGCCACAACGAGGACGCGGCCTACCTCGCTCCCTACGTCGCCGTCGTCGCGGACGGGGTGGGCGGTGCGGCGGCCGGCGAGGTGGCGTCCGCGACCGCGGCGTACGTCGTCGCGGCCACGGCCCTCGCGCGCTTCGGCGCCCCGCCGGACATCGTCGTGCGGGAGGCCGTCGCCGCGGCACTGACGTCCCTGCGCGCAGGGGTGGCGCAGGACGAGGACCGCCAGGGGATGGCCACGACGCTGACGTGCGTCACCACGGACGGCACCACGGTCGCCCTGGCCCACGTCGGGGACTCGCGGGCCTACCTCTGGCGCGACCAGACCCTCGCGCGGATCACCCGCGACCACACCTACGTCCAGCAGCTGGTGGAGGACGGCACGATCACCGCCGAGGACGCGCTGGCCCACCCGTGGCGGCACGTCGTGATGCGCTCCCTCCACTCCGGCGCCGAGGTCCCGCCGGAGTCGGTGGCTGCCGACGTGGTGCTCCTCGACCTGGCCCCGGGCGACCGGCTGCTGCTGTGCAGCGACGGCGTCAGCGACCTGGTGCCGCAGCGTCGGATCGCCGAGGTCCTGCGGCTGGGGATGCCTGGCGCCGCTGCCGCGGTCCTGGTGCAGCACGCGCTGGAGGCGGGAGGTCGTGACAACGCCACGGCCGTGGTCCTCGACGTCGAGGACGGACCGCGGGTGGTCGGCACCGGCACGGCGCTGGGGTCGCTGACCGACCTCGCCAACATCGTGGATCCGGCCAGCGTGCACCTGTAGGTGGTGGCCTGCGAGCCCTGCCACACTACGCAGCGTGAAGGACGTGAAGAGGCCCGCGCTCGAGGGCAACGTCGCGGTGCGCGACGGTCGACGGCTCAGCTTCGCCGAGTACGGCAGCCCGCGTGGACCCGCGATCGTGTGGATGCACGGCACCCCCGGTGCCCGCCGGCAGATCCCGCTCGAGGCGAGGGCGTACGCCGTGGAGCACGGACTCCGCATCATCGGCATAGACCGGCCGGGGATCGGTTCCTCCACGCCGCACCTCTACCCGACCCTCGTGGACTGGACCGCGGACCTCGTGCTGCTGCTCGACGCCCTGGCGGTCGACACGGTCCGGCTCGTCGGGCTGTCCGGGGGAGGCCCCTACGTCCTGGCCGCAGGCGCTGCGCTGCCGGAGCGGGTCGAGGGCGTGGCCGTCCTCGGCGGTGTGGCGCCGGTGCTGGGTCCCGACGCCGCCGCCGGCGGGATCATCCAGCTCGCCCGCTGGCTCTCTCCGCTGCTGCGTGCCGGCCGGGTGCCGATCGGCGTGGCCCTCACCCAGCTGATCCGGCTGGCCCGTCCGGTGGCCGGCCCCGGCCTGGACCTCTACGCCGCGGTGCAGCCCCCGGGGGACAAGAACCTCCTGGCCCGTCCGGAGTTCAAGGCGATGTTCCTCGACGACCTGCTCAACGGCAGCCGCTTCCAGACCACGGCGCCCATCCACGACCTGATCCTCTTCACCCGCGACTGGGGCTTCACCCTGGCCGACGTGCGGGTGCCGGTGCGGTGGTGGCACGGCGACGACGACCACATCGTGCCCTTCCACCACGGCGCCCACGTCGTGGACCGGTTGCCCGATGCGACCATGCACGTCATCGACGGCGAGAGCCACCTCGGCGGTCTGGGCATCGCCGAGGAGGTGCTCTCCACGGTGATGTCGCTGCAGGGTGTCGCCCGGTCCTGAGCGCCGACCCTGAACGCCGCGCCGGGCCCGGCACTGGTGCTCAGCAGCCTCATCCGTCACAATGGGCACCGGAACCACCACAACTGCACACCCACACCGTGCTGACCTGACATCCGGGTCATCTCGACGGCGAGCCCGCTGGGGAAGGCGTAGCTCGCGCCGGAGATGAAGGAGGTCCAGGTGACCACGACGACTACTGCCACCCGTGCAGCCACGAGGGGCGTCCTCTACGTGCACTCAGCGCCGTCGGCGTTGTGCCCGCACGTGGAGTGGGCCGTCGGCGGTGTCCTCGGTGTGCCCGTGCACCTGGAGTGGACCCCGCAGCCGGCGCAGACCGGCGCCTACCGTGCCGAGCTGTCGTGGACCGGTGCCGTCGGCACCGCGGCCGACGTCGCCTCGGCGCTGCGCGGCTGGAACCACCTCCGGTTCGAGATCACCGAGGAGCCCACGTCCGGTTCGGAGGGCAGCAGGTACTCCTACACCCCCGAGCTCGGTGTCTTCCACGCCGTCACCGGCCTGCACGGCGACATCATGATCCCCGAGGACCGGCTCAAGGCCGCCGTCGTCAAGGCGGCCCTCGGCGACGTCACGCTGCTGCAGGAGATCGACAAGCTGCTCGGCAAGCCGTGGGACGACGAGCTCGAGACGTTCCGGCACGCCGGCGACGGGGCGCCGGTGCGCTGGCTGCACCACGTCGTCTGAGTCCTCGCGCTGGCGAAGGACCCGGGAGGTGCTCAGCGCAGGCTGAACCGGGTGGGGTTGATCCGCCCGTCGAAGGTGTCGAAGCCGACCTTGTAGGTGAACTTGCCGCGCAGGCGGAACTTCCCCGGCACGGTGTTCTCCCGGCAGAAGCGGAACCGCTCCTTGCCCCGCTTGGGGTCCGCGCCGTCCAGGATGCCGCCGGAGGCGATGGTCACGCCGCGACGGTCGACCAGGAAGGTCTCCAGCGCCCAGGTGTCGGCTTCCTCGGGCGGGGTGATCTTGTAGCGGTAGCGGTAGTTGGCGCAGCCCTCCTTGAGGGTGCCGTCACCACGGAAGGTCTTCGCGAACTCCGCGAACGGACGGTCCTTGGCGGCCCCGGCGGGGCTCACCGGCACCAGCGCGAGGGCGAGCAGCAGCCCGAGCAGCGCCGTGGCGACGGCGACGGGGGCGAGCATCCGCCGGGTGACCGGCTGGTGCGTCGTCATGGAGGACCTCCCTGTGATGGACGTCATGACAACGTCGCACACGGGTCCCGGGTTACGCACATGGCCGTCCGCTCCCCGGTCAGGGGGGACGGACGGGCGGGCGTCCCGGCCGGTGGGCTACAGCGGGATGTTGCCGTGGTGCCCCCGGCGCACGCCCTGGGACTGGACCGCCTCGTCGATGGCCCTGGCGATGGCGCTGCGGGTCAGCGCCGGGTCCACGACCTCGTCGACGACGCCGATCTCGACCGCCCGCTCGACGCCGCCGGCGATCCGCTCGTGCTCGGCGGCCAGCTCGGCCTCCACCTGGGGCCTGATCTCGGGGGAGACCTCCGCCAGGCGGCGCCGGTGCAGGATCCGGATCGCGGCCACCGCGCCCATGACCGCGACCTCCGCGCCGGGCCAGGCCAGCACGCGGGTGGCCCCGAGCGAGCGGGCGTTCATGGCGATGTAGGCGCCGCCGTACGTCTTGCGGGTCACGAGGGTGACGCGGGGGACCACGCACTCACCGAAGGCGTGGAGCAGCTTGGCGCCGCGGCGGACCACCCCGTCCCACTCCTGGCCGACGCCGGGCAGGTAGCCCGGGACGTCGACGAGCACGACGAGCGGGATGCCGAAGGCGTCGCACATGCGGACGAAGCGGCTGGCCTTCTCCGCCGACATCGAGTCCAGGCACCCGCCCAGGCGCAGCGGGTTGTTGGCGACGACCCCGACGGTGCGCCCGCCCAGACGGCCCAGCGCGGTGACGATGTTGGGGGCCCACCGGGCGTGCAGCTCCTCGACGGTGCCCTCGTCCAGCAGCTGCTCGACGAGGGGGTGCACGTCGTAGGCGCGCTTGCGCGACTCCGGCAGCAGGGCACCGAGGTCACGGTCCTCGACGTCGGCGACCTGGAGGCTGCCCTGCGCGGCGAGCAGGGTGGCGAGCGAGCGGGCCCGCTCCAGCGCCTCCTCCTCGGACTCGGTGAGGACGTGCACGACCCCGGAGCGGCGTCCGTGCGGCTCGGGTCCACCGAGCCGGCGCATGTCGACGTCCTCGCCGGTGACCGAGCGGACCACGTCGGGCCCGGTGACGAAGATCCGGCCCTCCGGGCCGAGGATGACGACGTCGGTGAGGGCGGGGCCGTACGCCGCGCCGCCGGCCGCGGGGCCGAGCACGACCGAGACCTGCGGCACCCGGCCGGAGGCCTGCGTCATGACCTGGAAGATCCGGCCCACCGCGTGGAGGCTGAGCACGCCCTCGGCGAGCCGGGCCCCGCCGGAGTGCCACAGCCCGATGATCGGGACCCGGTCGGTCAGCGCGCGGTGGTAGGCGTCGACCACGACCCGGCAGCCCAGGTCGCCCATCGCCCCGCCCATCACTGTCGGGTCGGAGCAGAACGCGACGACCGGCGTGCCGGAGACGGTGCCGACGGCGGCGAGCATGCCGGAGTCGTCGACGGGGGAGATCAGCTCGAGGGAGCCGGGGTCCAGCAGCGCGCCGAGGCGCTGCAGCGGGTGCCGCGGGTCCTCCTCGCGCGCAGAGGGTGCGGTGCCGGCCGGACGCGGCCGCGGCACCACCTGGGTGTCGAGGGTCATCAGATGCTCCCGAAGGCCACGGCGACGTTGGCGCCGCCGAAGCCGAAGCTGTTGTTGAGGGCCACGATGTCGCCCAGCGGCAGGTCGCGCTGCTTGGTGGCGATGTCCAGCTCGACGCGGGGGTCCTGGTCGTCGAGGTTGATCGTGGGCGGGCTGGTGCGGTGGTGGACCGCGAGCACGGTGGCGACGGCCTCGAGCGCGCCGGCGCCGCCGAGCAGGTGGCCGGTCATCGACTTGGTCGAGGTGACCACCACGTCGGTGGCGTGCGACCCGAGGGTGGCGTGGAGCATCAGGCCCTCGGCGACGTCGCCCTGCGGTGTCGAGGTCGCGTGGGCGTTGACGTGCGCCACGTCGGCGGGGTCGATGCCACCCTCGCGCAGCGCGCGGGCGATGGCGCGGGTGCCGCCGCGACCCTCGGGGTCGGGCTGCGCGATGTCGTGGGAGTCCGCGGTGACCGCGGCTCCCAGGACCGTCGCGTAGATGCGGGCCCCCCGGGCGCGGGCGTGCTCCTCGGTCTCCAGGACCAGGGCACCCGAGCCCTCGCCGAGGACGAAGCCGTCGCGGGCGGTGTCCCAGGGGCGGGAGACCGTCGTCGGATCCCCGTCGTTCTTGGACAGCGCCATCATGTTGGCGAAGGCGGCGATGTTGAGCGGGTGGATCGCCGCCTCGGTGCCGCCGACCACGACCACGTCCGCGCGGCCCAGCCGCAGCTGGTCCAGGCCGAGGGCGATGGCCTCGTTGCCGGAGGCGCAGGCGCTGACCGGGGTGGAGGCGAAGGCCCGCGCCCCGACGTACAGGCTGACCTGCGCGGCGGGAGCGTTGGGCATGAGCATCGGGACCGCGAGCGGGGAGACCCGACGCGGACCCTTCTCCAGCAGCGTGTCGTAGTTGTCCAGCAGGGTGGTGACCCCGCCGATGCCGGAGGCGAAGGCCACCCCGACGCGGTCGCCGTCGAGACCGCCCTCGCCGACCGCGCCCTCCAGCCCGGCGTCGGTCCAGGCCTGCATGGCCGCGACCATCGCGAGCTGGGAGGAGCGGTCCAGGCGGCGGGCCTTGACCCGCTCGAGCACCTCGGTGGGCTCGACGGCTGCCCGTCCGGCGATCCGGACGGGCAGGTCGGCCGCCCACTCCTCGGTGAGCGCCCGGATGCCCGAGCGCCCCGCGAGCAGGGCCTCCCAGGTGGAGGGCACGTCACCCCCGACGGGCGAGGTGGCCCCGAGGCCGGTGACGACGACGCGCGTGGAGGACATCAGGAGGCGGCGCGCTCGATGTAGGCCACGGCGTCGCCGACGGTCTTGAGGTTCTTGACCTCGTCGTCGGGGATGGAGACGCCGAACTTCTCCTCGGCCGCGACGACGACCTCGACCATGGACAGCGAGTCGACGTCGAGGTCGTCGACGAAGGACTTGTCCAGCTGCACGTCGTCGGTGTCGACGCCGGCGACCTCGTTGACGATCTCGGCGAGGTCGGAGCGGATCTCTTCGGTGGTGGCCATGCGTGGGTCCTCTTCGGTGGTGTGGGTGGTGCTGACGGGTTCTTCTGCGGGTGGTGCGGTCCCGGACCGGGTGGTCAGGGCACGACGACGACCTGGGCGGCGTACGCCAGGCCGGCGCCGAAGGCGATGAGCAGCGCGGTGTCGCCAGGACGGGCGTCGCCCTCGGCGATCATCCGGTCCAGCGCGAGCGGGATCGAGGCTGCGGAGGTGTTGCCCTGGTCGACGATGTCGCGGGCGATCCGCACGGTGTCGGGCAGGCGCATGGAGCGGGCCATGGCGTCGGTGATGCGCATGTTGGCCTGGTGGGGGACGAAGCAGTCGAGGTCCTCCACGCCCAGACCTGCGCGGTCCAGGGCCTGCAGGCCGACCTTGGCCATCGTGAAGGACGCCCACCGGAAGACCGCGCTGCCCTGCATCACCAGGTGCGGCATACGGGGGCTGTCGGAGGCCAGCACGTCGCGCCAGTCCTCGCGGCTGCGGATCAGGTCGAACTGCTCGCCGTCGGAGCCCCACACGACCGGGCCGATGCCCGGGGTGTCGGCTGGACCGACCACGGCGGCGCCCGCGCCGTCGGCGAAGATGAAGGCGGTGCCGCGGTCGGTCGGGTCGGTCATCTCCGAGAGCCGCTCGACCCCGACCACGAGCACGTGGCGGGCGCTGCCGCCGCGCACCAGGTCCGAGGCCAGGGCGATGCCGTGGCAGAAGCCGGCGCACGCGGCCGAGACGTCGTACGCCGCTGCGCCGTCGGTGCCGAGCTCGTGGGCGACCGCGGTGGCCAGCGCCGGGGTCTGCAGCAGGTGGCTGACGGTGGCGACGATGACGCAGTCGACCTGGCGGGCGTCCAGGCCCGCACGCTCGAGCGCCTGGCGACCGGCGGAGACCGCCATGACCTGCACCGTCTCCTCGGGCGTCGCCCAGCGCCGGCTCTCGATGCCGGAGCGCTGACGGATCCACTCGTCCGAGGAGTCGATGCCGGCGACGACCTCGCTGTTGGGCACGACCCGACCGGGGCGGTGGGCGCCGATGCCGAGCAGGCGCGCGTGGGCGGCGCCGCGATGGTCGCGCAGGCCGGTGGCGGGGACGGGCATCAGGCGGCGCCCTCGGGGTGCAGCCGCAGCAGCGGCTGCCCGGGGGAGACCAGGTCTCCGTCCTCGACCAGCCACTCCACGACCTGGCCGCCATGGGCGGCGGTCACCGAGACGGTGTCGCGCAGGCTGGCCACGCCGCCGATCGCGGCGCCGGCGGCCAGCACGTCGCTGTCGGCGGCCTCGGAGTCGAGGTGGAAGGTGCCCTTGGCGGGCGAGACCACCATCCGCCAGGTCGGGGAGGTCTCCATCCCGGCCGACTCGCCGTGGCGCTCGCAGAAGGCGCGGGCCCCGTCGAGCTGGTCGGGGTGCTTGAGGGCGAAGGTCTCCACCCCCGGGAGCTGGCGCTTGAGGATGCCGGTCAACGTCCCGGCGGGCGGCATCTCGAGCACCCCGGTGACGCCGAGGTCGGCCATCGTCTCCATGCACAGGTCCCAGCGGACGGGGGAGGCGATCTGGCCGACGATGCGGCGCAGCACCTCGCGGCCGTCGTGGACCACGCGGCCGTCGCGGTTGGAGATGACCCGGGTGCGGGGGTCGTGGACCGAGACCGAACTGGCGAGCGCGCCGAGGTGGTCGACGGCCGGCGCCATGTGGTGGGTGTGGAAGGCGCCCGCGACCGCGAGCGGCATGAGCCGCGCCTTGGCGGGCGGGTCGGCCTTGAGCGCCGCGAGCTGCTCCAGGGTGCCGGCCGCCACGACCTGCCCTGGGCCGTTGTCGTTGGCAGGGGTGAGCCCGTGCTTCTCGAGGCTGCCGAGCACCTCGTCGCGATCCCCGCCCAGGAGGGCGGCCATGCCGGTGGGGGTCGCAGCAGCGGCCCGGGCCATCGCCAGGCCGCGCTCGCGGACCAGGACCATCGCCTGCTCGGCCGTGATCGCCCGGGCACCGGCCGCGGCGGCGATCTCACCCACGCTGTGGCCGGCCACGGCGCCGATCCGCTCGAAGGCGTCGGCGGGGTGGGGGAAGAGCTGGAGCGCGGCGACCAGGCCGGTGGCGACCAGGAGCGGCTGAGCCACCTCGGTGGCGCGGATGGTCTCGGCGTCGGAGGTCGTGCCGTGCTCGACCAGGTCGAGGCCGGCGACGGTGGAGAGCCAGCGGAACCGGGCCTCGAAGGCGGGATCCTCCAGCCAGGGCGCGAGCATGCCGGGGGTCTGGGCCCCCTGGCCGGGGGCGACGATGACGAGCACGGGCTCCACTCTGCCTGGTGGGAGGTCCACGAATCGCGCGGGACCTGCACGAAGTTCCAGGCCGCGCAGTTGTGGGGTTCCTACAACGGGTGCCGGTCAGGCCCCGGCGCCGTCGGACGGGCCCGCGGCGTCGTCAGCGGCCTCGGTGGCCTGCGTGGGACGCAGGGGTACGCCGGGGCGCACGCGTCCGGACTGGCGCCCCAGCACCAGGGCCAGCTGCAGCACCAGGCCGCCGCGCGGGGTGGTCGGGTCGTGCCCGGTGAGCTCGGTGATCCGCCGCAGCCGGTAGCGCACGGTGTTGGCGTGCACGAAGAGCGTGCGGGCGGCGGCCTCGATCGACCGGGCACCCTCGAGGTAGGCGCGCAGGGTCTCGACCGCCCCGCCGGAGCCGAGCAGCGGGAGGTAGACCTCCTCGACGAGGTGCCGCCGCGCGTGTCCGTCGCCGCCCAGCACCCGCTCGGGCAGCAGCTCGTCGGCGAGGACCGGCCGCGGGGCGTCCGGCCAGCCGGGGGAGGTGCGCAGGGCGGTCTGGGCGGCGCGGGCGGAGTGCTGGGCCGCCGCGAGGTCGGAGACGACCGGTCCGACCACGACCGGTGCACGCTCGTCGAAGGAGGCCAGCAGCGCCGTGGCAGCGGCACGGGGGTCGGTGACCCCGCCGAGCAGCAGCACCAGGCGGTCGCCCTGGGCCGCGCACAGGGCGTCCAGCCCCTCGGCGCGGGCCAGGTGGCGGGCCTGCTCGAAGACGTCGGCCTCGGAGCGGCGGGCCGGGAGGTGCCCGATCACGACCGCGACGTCGCCGCGGGCCTGCCACCCGAGCGCGCTCGCGCGGGAGAGCAGGGTCTCGTCGGTCTCCGAGCGCAGCACGGCGTCGACGACGAGGGCCTCCAGCCGGGCGTCCCACGCACCGCGGGACTCCGCGGCCCGTGCATAGACCTCGGCGGTGGCGAAGGCGACCTCGCGGGCGTAGCGCAGGATCGCGGCGTGGACGGCGTCGGCGTCCTCGCCCTCGAGCACCTCGTCGACCGAGGCCTCGACCACGTCGATGGTCAGCCGCACCAGGTCCACGGTCTGCTGCAGCGTGATGACCCCGGTCAGGGCCCGCGGCGCCGCCCCGAACACCGAGGCCGCCAGCTCGGTGCCGCCCTCGGATCCTCCGGAGGCGCTGGCGGCGTCCGCGCCCGCGGCGTACCACTCCACGAAGCCCTGGACGCCCGCCTGGACGATCAGTCCCACCCACGAGCGGTCCTCGGCGCTCAGCTCGCGGAACCACGGGAGCTGCTCGTCCATGCCGGCGGTGGCCAGCGTGCTCAGCGCCCCCGCGGAGCGGCGCAGCCGGCGGGCCGCCGAGGCGCGGGGGGACTGGGGGGTGCGCGGCACGTCGCCACGGTAGGACATCGCCACCGACCGGCAGACCTGCCCCGAGTGGCCGCCGGGGCCCGCTGTGGTGTGCCCAGGGCGCTCCCGCGACCTGACACCGACGGGTGAGAGAAGGTCAAGATTGGGTGAATCCCCTTACTTGCAAGGGAAATCTAGGCAACAGTTGCCCCACGTAACCGTGGCCGACCGGCAGCTGCCGGCTGGTGGCGGACCGTGAGACGCGAGGAGGATGCAGTGCCGAGCACCCGCCACGAGGTCCAGTACCTCACGATCCACAGCCACCGCCGCGCCTTCGTGAAGGTGGGCACGGGCCCGGCGCTGCTGCTCCTGCACGGGCTCGGCTGCAACCACACGACGTGGGAGCCGGTCATCGACGACCTCGCCAAGCGGTTCACGGTCATCGCCCCGGACCTCCTGGGCCACGGCCTCTCCGACAAGCCCCGCGCCGACTACAGCGTCGGCGGCTACGCCAACGGCGTGCGCGACCTGCTCACCGTGCTCGGGATCGACAAGGTCACCGTGGTGGGCCACAGCTTCGGCGGCGGAGTGGCGATGCAGTTCGCCTACCAGTTCCCCGAGCGCACCGAGCGGCTGGTGCTGGTCGCCTCCGGCGGCCTCGGCCCCGAGGTCAGCCCCGCCATCCGTGCGATCACGACCCCCGGCTTCCACCAGGCCATGGGCGTCGCGACGCTGCCCGGCATCCGGCACGCCACCGTCGCCGGGATGCGGGCGCTCTCCGGGCTGCCGCTGCGCGACACCCGCGACCTCGCCGAGGTCGCGGAGATCTACGACTCCTTCAAGGACCCGGCTGCCCGCCACGCCATCCGGCACGTCGTGCGGGCCGTCGTGGACTGGAAGGGCCAGATCGTCACGATGGCCGACCGCGCCTACCTCACCCAGGCCATGCCCATGTGCGTGGTGTGGGGCCGCGAGGACCGGGTGATCCCGGTCAGCCACGCAGCCAACGCCGCGGCGCTGGCCCCCGACGCGCGGGTCGAGATCATCCCCAACAGCGGCCACTTCCCGCACAAGGACCACCCGCAGCGCTTCGCCAAGATCGTCACCGACTTCGTGCGCAGCACCCAGCCCGCGACGTACTCGCGAGCCAGGTGGCGCCAGCTGCTGAGGACCGGGTACGTCCCCGACGTCGCCGCGGTCCCCGCACTGGCGGAGGCGACGCCGGGGGCCTAGCCCCCGGCGTCCTCGTCAGGCGTCCCCGCCCTCCTGCTTGACCCCGCGCGTGGCGGTGGGGTCGTCGATCCGGTAGGTGTCGAAGGCCTTCTGCACCAGCGCCGGGTCGATCTCGCCGGCATCGGCGAGGGCCTGCAGGCTCCGCACGACCACGGACTCGGCGTCGATGTTGAAGAACCGGCGCGCAGCGGGGCGGGTGTCGGCGAACCCGAAGCCGTCGGCGCCGAGCACGCAGTAGTCCCCGGGGACCCAGCGCGCGATCTGCATCGGCACCGCGGTCATGTAGTCCGAGACCGCCACGAACGGACCACCGGCCCCGGCCAGCTTGTCCCCGACGTACGCCGTGCGCGGGGTCTCGCTGGGGTGCAGGAGGTTCCACTCCTCGGCGGCGACGGCGTCGCGGGCCAGCTCGTTCCACGAGGTGACCGACCAGGTGTCGGCCTTGACGCCCCAGTCCTCCTCGAGCAGCCGGGCGGCCTTGTCGATCCACGGGAACCCGACGCCGGAGGCCAGCAGCTGGACGCGGGGGCCCTCGCCGTCGGTGGTGGCGACCCGGTGGATGCCCTTGAGGATGCCCTCGACGTCGACGCCCTCGGGCTCGGCGGGCTGGGGGACCGGCTCGTTGTAGACGGTGAGGTAGAAGATGACGTCCTCGCCCTGGGGGTGCTCCTCGGACGTGCCGTACATCCGCTCGAGGCCGCTCTTCATGATGTGGCCGACCTCGTAGGCGAACGCGGGGTCGTAGTGCACGACCGCGGGGTTGCTGGCGGCCAGCAGCGGGCTGTGGCCGTCGGCGTGCTGGAGGCCCTCGCCGGTCAGCGTGGTGCGGCCGGCGGTGGCGCCGATGAGGAAGCCGCGCGCGAGCTGGTCGGCCATCGCCCACACCGAGTCGCCGGTGCGCTGGAAGCCGAACATCGAGTAGAAGATGTAGAAGGGGATCATCGGCTCGCCGTGGGTGGAGTACGCCGACCCGGCGGCCGTGGCCGAGGCCATCGCGCCGGCCTCGGAGATGCCCTCGTGCAGCAGCTGGCCCTGCTCGGACTCGGTGTACTTCAGCAGCAGCTTGCGGTCCACCGACTCGTAGCGCTGGCCCTGCGGGTTGTAGACCTTCGCGCTCGGGAACATCGAGTCCATGCCGAAGGTGCGGTACTCGTCGGGGGCGATGGGCACGATCCGCTGGCCGATGCCCGGGTCGCGCATCCAGTCCTTGAGCAGTCGGACGACGGCCATGGTCGTGGCGACGGAGTTCTTGCCCGAGCCCTTCTTCAGCTCGTCGTAGACCTTGTCCGCGGGCAGGGTGAGGGGCTTGCTGCGCACGACCCGCTTGGGCAGCGAGCCCCCGAGCACCTCGCGCCGGTGCCGCATGTACTCCATCTCTGGGCTGTTCTCGCCCGGGTGGAAGAACGGCGCGGCGCCGGTCTCCTCGTAGGAGCGCTCGAGGTCGCGGTCGGAGATGGGCAGGTAGAGACGGTCGCGGAACTTCTTGAGGTCGTCCGGGGTCAGCTTCTTCATCTGGTGAGTGGCGTTGCGGCCCTCGAGGGCGTCGATCGTCCAGCCCTTGACGGTCTTGGCCAGGATGACCGTCGGCTGGCCGGTGTGCTTGGCCGCGGCGTCGAACGCGGCGTACACCTTGCGGTAGTCGTGGCCGCCGCGCGGCAGCTTCTGGATCTGGGTGTCGCTCATGTGCTCGACCATCTTGCGCAGCCGCGGGTCGGGGCCGAAGAAGTTCTCCCGGACGTAGGCGCCGTCCTCGACCGAGTAGGTCTGGAAGGCCCCGTCGGGGGTGGAGTTCATCTTGTTGACCAGCACGCCGTCGACGTCACGGGCCAGCAGGTCGTCCCAGCCCTGGCCCCAGATGACCTTGATGACGTTCCAGCCGGCGCCGCGGAAGTTCGACTCCAGCTCCTGGATGATCTTGCCGTTGCCGGTGACCGGCCCGTCGAGCTGCTGGAGGTTGCAGTTGACGACCCAGGTCAGGTTGTCGAGCTCCTCGCGAGCGGCGACGCGGATCGCACCCAGCGACTCCGGCTCGGCCATCTCGCCGTCGCCGAGGAAGGCGTAGACGTTCTGCTGCGAGGTGTCCTTGATGCCGCGGTTGTGCAGGTAGCGGTTGAACCGGGCCTGGTAGATCGAGTTGATCGCGGTCAGGCCCATCGAGACCGTCGGGAACTCCCAGAACTCCGGCATCAGCCGGGGGTGGGGGTAGGACGACAGGCCGGCACCGGGCCCGTGCTGGACCTCCTGGCGGAAGCGGTAGAGCTGCTCCTCGGTGAGCCGACCCTCGAGGAAGGCGCGGGCGTAGATGCCGGGGGAGGCGTGGCCCTGGATGAAGACCTGGTCGCCACCGCCCTCGTGGTCCTTGCCGCGGAAGAAGTGGTTGAACCCGACCTCGTAGAGGCTGGCCGAGGACTGGTACGTCGCGATGTGTCCGCCCACCTCCAGGCCCTTGCGGTTGGCGCTGGAGACCATCACCGCGGCGTTCCAGCGCAGGAAGGCGCGGATCCGCTGCTCGACCTCGTAGTCGCCGGGGAACCACGGCTCGCGCTCGGGCGGGATGGTGTTGATGTAGTCGGTGCTGCGCAGCGCAGGCACCCCGACCTGGGTCTCGCGGGCCCGCTCGAGCAGCCGCAGCATGACGTAGCGCGCGCGGTCGCGTCCGCGCTCGTCGAGCATCGCGTCGAAGGACGCGATCCAGTCGGCGGTCTCCTCGGGGTCGATGTCCGGGAGCTGGGTGGGCAGGCCCTCGTGGATGACCGACGGGGTGGTGCCGGTGCGGGTGCCAGGAACGGTGGATGAGTCGTCTGTCACCCCGCCATCGTGGCACGCAGGGAGGGGTGAGGGTATCTACCCGTGAGTAGGGCCCGGAGGGCGTGCGCGGGCGTCCGCTGAGCGGTGCGGGGGGCCTGTGAGCGGCCCTCGTGCGGCCCTCGTGCGGTGGCCGGGCGATGCTTCGGGGGCGCTCGCGCAGCGGTCGGTGCGCCCACCTGTTGGGTAGAACGGGTTGCGCTCGGTCCGCGAGTCCGATGGACTACGGGCCGTACACGACCCTGCGCGACCACCGACGGTCGCGCGACGAGGAGGCGCTGGTGAGCTCGACCGCGGGTGGCGGGTCCACCCAGACAGGCCCTGCGAACGACGTCGGAGGCCGGCTCGGGCTGAGCGCCGGCATGGTCGTGCAGGAGCTGGGCTGGGACTCCGACACCGATGACGAGCTCCGCATCGCCGTCGAGGACGTCATCGACGGCGACCTCGTGGACGGCGACTACGGCAACGTCGTCGACGCCGTCCTGCTGTGGTGGCGCGACGAGGACGGCGACCTGGTCGACGGCCTGGTCGACGCGCTGACCGACCTGGTCGGCGGCGGCTCCATCTGGCTGCTCACGCCCAAGGTCGGACGACCCAACAGCGTCGACGCCTCCGAGATCGCCGAGGCGGCCCCCATCGCGGGGCTCTCGCAGACCACGACGGCCTCGGTCTCCAAGGAGTGGGCAGCCACCCGACTGGTGGCCCCCAAGACCCCCGCCTGACGCTAGTCTCCGGGCGTGCTCACCAAGATCGGTCAGTCCAAGATCGGCCAGGGTGTCGGCGCGGCCGGCACCAGCCTGAGGGTCCTCGGCCAGGCCGGGGTCATCCGGCCGTACTCGCCGGTGGTCCTGGCCCGGCTGCTGCGCACCCTGAAGGAGTGGGGGACCGGTCCCGCGGGCGGCTACGCCTCGCTGGCGATCCGCACCCCGGACGCCGTCGGCATCATCGACGAGCGCGGCCAGCTGACCTGGGGCGAGCTGCACCGACGTACGAACGCGCTGGCCCGCGGCCTGGCCGCCCAGGGCGTCGGCGAGGGTGACGCGGTGGCGATCATGTGCCGCAACCACCGCGGCTTCATCGAGGCCAGCGTGGCGGTCGCCAAGCTCGGCGCCGACGTGCTCTACCTCAACACCGCCTTCTCCGGCCCGCAGCTGGTCGAGCTGCTCGAGCGCGACCGTCCGCAGGCGCTGGTGCTGGACGAGGAGTTCACCGGGCTGGTCGGCAGCGCCGACGTCCCCGCGACCGTCATCGGCTGGTGCGACGCGGAGGACCCCGCGGACCTGGGCCACCCGACGATCGACGCGCTGGTCGAGCAGCACGACGACAGCGACCTCTCCGCGCCCGAGCGGCACGGGCGGATCATCATCCTGACCTCGGGCACCACGGGTACGCCGAAGGGCGCGCCCCGCTCGGAGGCCGGCATCGACGCGGCCGTCTCGCTGCTCTCGGGCATGCCGCTGCGGCACGGCTGGCGCACGCACATCGCCGCGCCGCTCTTCCACACCTGGGGCTTCGGGCACATGGCGCTCGGCATGCTGCTGGGCTCCACCCTGGTGCTGCGGCGCAAGTTCGACCCCGAGGGCTGCCTGAAGGCGGTCGTCGACGAGCGCTGCGAGTCGATCGTGGTCATCCCCGTGATGCTGCAGCGGATCCTCGCGCTGCCCGCCGAGACCCTGGACCGCTACGACCTGTCCCGGGTGGAGGTCGTGGCCTCCTCCGGCTCCGCGCTGCCCGGCGAGCTGGCCCTGCACTGGATGGACCGCTTCGGGGACAACCTCTACTCCACCTACGGCTCGACCGAGGTCGCCTACGCCGCGATCGCCGGGCCGCGCGACCTGCGCGAGTCGCCCTCGACCGCCGGCCACCCGCCGTACGCCACCGTCGTGAAGATCCTCGACGAGCAGGGCAAGGAGGTGCCGCGCGGGGAGTCCGGGCGGATCTTCGTCGGCAACGGGCTGCTCTTCGAGGGCTACACCGGGGGCGGCAGCAAGGAGGTCGTCGACGGGTTGATGTCCACCGGTGACGTGGGCCGGTTCAAGGACGACGGGCGGCTCTACGTCGAGGGCCGCGACGACGAGATGATCGTCTCCGGCGGCGAGAACGTCTTCCCCAGGGAGGTCGAGGACTGCATCGCCACGCACGAGGAGGTCGCCGAGGTGGCGGCCGTCGGCGTCGAGGACGACGAGTTCGGCAAGCGGCTGCGCGCCTTCGTCGTGCGCACGTCCGGCTCTGGCCTGGACGAGGCCGCGGTCAAGGCGTGGGTGAAGGACAACCTCGCGCGCTACAAGGTGCCGCGCGACGTGGTCTTCCTCGACGAGCTGCCGCGCAACGCGACCGGCAAGGTCCTCAAGCGCGAGCTCGCCGACCGGGACGACGCGTGAGCCCTGGGACCCCTGGCCTCCGGATCGGCGATCCGGCGCCCGACTTCACCCTGCGCGACCAGTTCGGCCAGGACGTCACGCTCTCGTCCTACCGCGGCAGCAAGGCCGTGGCCCTGCTGTTCTACCCGTACGCCTTCTCCGGGGTCTGCACCGGCGAGATGGCCCAGGTGCGTGACCGGCTGGCGGAGTTCATGACCTTCGACACCGAGGTGCTCGCCATCTCCTGCGACCCGATGTTCTCGCTGCGCGCCTTCGCCGACGCCGACGGGCTGAACTTCCCGCTGCTGTCGGACTTCTGGCCGCACGGCGAGGTCTCGCGCTCCTTCGAGGTCTTCGACGAGACCACCGGGGCCCCGCGCCGCTCGTCCTACGTCATCGACCGCGAGGGGGCGATCCGCTGGGCGGTGCACAACGCCATGCCCGAGGGTCGCGACCTCGACGAGCACCTGCGCCAGCTCACGGCCGCAGCCCTCTGACCGGCTCGCAGTCCTGGTCCAGACCACGGAGGGCAGATTTCCCCGTGTGCACAGGGTTTTCGCCGCTCACCCTCACGGATGGGACGGCGACGACCTAGAGTGGGGCCTGCCGAACCGCTGGTGACCCGAGACGCCAGCGGTTCGGCCTTTTCGTGCCCGGTGTGCGCTTCCGCCCGCCGCGGCCGCCGCCCGGTTTCCGGGTGTGTGCGCCACGTCGGTAGGGTCCGCCTGCACACGGGCGTATAGCTCAGCGGTAGAGCCCCTCGCTTACAACGAGGTGGTCGGGGGTTCGATCCCCTCTGCGCCCACCAGGCATCCCGGCTCCGCGTCGAAGCACTCCGTGAGGTTGTGCCGGGATCGTCCGGCCAGGGCGCTACGCCCTGCACGAGAAGGGCAGTCCCGAGGTGGCGATGAGCCGCCCCGATCCCGTCCGCACGGGGTCGGGGCGGTAGCCTGTGCGGCACGAGAGGGAGTAGTCCTCAACAGCCGTGTCGACACACTGGCGGTGCCCGGCCCCGGCCGAGCACCACCCGGTACGGCGGGCCACCGCGGTGGCGGACGAGACTTTCGACCGGTTGCACGAGAGATGCGCCCGGTCGAAGGCGCGTCCCCTGCGGCCGCTCTCCGACCGGGCCGGAGAGGGGACACACCCATGTACGCCTTCCTGCTGAGTACGGCCGTGATCTTCGTGGCCGAGCTCGGGGACAAGTCCCAGCTGATGGCGATGACCTTCGCCGCGCGCTACCGCGCCCGCGACGTGCTCATCGGCATCACCGTCGCCACCGCCGTGGTCCACCTGGCCTCGGTCGGCATCGGCTACTGGATCGGCGACGCCTTCGCCGACCACCAGGGGGCGATCTCGGTCGTGGCCGGCGTGGCCTTCCTGGGCTTCGCCGCCTGGACCCTGCGCGGCGACGAGCTCACCGAGGACGAGGCCGAGAAGGCCCGGCGCAGCACCGGTGCGGCGATCATCGCCGTCGGTGTCGCCTTCTTCCTCGCCGAGCTCGGCGACAAGACGATGCTGGCCACCATCACCCTGGCCACCCAGGAGGGCTGGCTGGGCACCTGGATCGGCAGCACCGTGGGCATGGTGGCCGCCGACGCCCTGGCGATCGGTGTCGGGGCGCTGCTCGGTCGCCGGCTCCCCGAGGACGTCATCAGGTACGGCGCTGCCACGCTCTTCGCGCTCTTCGGGCTGCTCCTGGTGCTGGACGGCGCCGGGGTGCTCTGAGCGAGCCCCCCGGCGCCGGCCGGCTCACGCCAGCAGCGACCTGCCCAGCCAGTCGCCCTGCTCGAAGCCGGGCAGCACGGCGAAGACCGCCGACCCGACCGCGGTCGTCCACTCGTTGAGCGAGTCGAGCTCGTCCAGCGAGCGTTGCAGCGGGACGAACTGGTCGGCCAGGTCGGCCTGGTAGGAGGAGAAGAGCAGCCCGCTCTCCAGCCGCGGCCCTCGGGGGCCCGGCACCTCCCGGGTCCAGCTGGCGCCCTTGCGGAAGATCCGCCGCCCGCCGTGCAGGGCCGGGTGCGAGCGTCGCACGTGCGCGTCGAGCGCGACGACCGGGCGCCCCTGCTCGTCGCGGGCGGCGAGGTCGACGTCGTCGCTCTCGCCGCCGCCGGTCAGCGGTGAGCCGTCGGCGAGCCGGCGACCGACCGAGCGCTCCTGCTCCTCGCGGGTCAGCCCGTCCCAGGTGTCCAGGTTCATCCGGATCCGGCGCAGCACCAGGGTCGTGCCCCCGGCCCAGCGGCCCTCGGGTACCCACACCGTGCGGTCGAAGAGCTCCGTGCCCGGCCGGGGGTTGGCCGAGCCGTCGACCTGGCCGAAGAGGTTCCGCCCCGTCTGCGGCGACCCGTCGGGGGCGGTGCCGTTCCACGCCCCCTGCTGGGTCCAGCGCAAGCGGGCGAAGGGGCGCGCGTCGGCCACCACGCGGCGTACGGCGTGGGCGACGGTGGTGGCGTCGCGGCCCGCGACCAGGACGCAGAGGTCACCGCCGCCCCAGCGTTCCTCGAGCCGGTCGTGGACCATCGGCGGGACGTCGGTGAAGCCGGCCGGCCCGGCGCCGAAGCGGTCGCTGCCCAGCGCGCCGGGGCCGACGCCGACGGTGATGGTCAGGTCGGCGCCCGGCACCGAGAGCCAAGGCGCCGGGTCACCCGGTGCCGGGCGACCGGCCGTGAGTGCCTCGATGTCGCCGGTCCACAGCCGCATCAGCCGTCCGAGCGCCTCGCGGTCGACGCCCGGACGCAGGTCGAGGGCGACCGCCTCGAGCACCGCGGGCGGGGCCTGGGCGACCCCCGGCTGGTGGGGTCCCCAGGGGGCGAGGGTGGTCCCGACGGGTGCGGCGGGGATGGACTCGGGCGGCCCGACGGGCGTGCCGGGGTCGACCGCCACGACCAGCCCGGCGCCGGTGAGGGCGCCGAGACCGGTCGTGCCGGCGTGCCCCAGGAGCCCGCGGCGCGAGACCCGGGGCACGGCCATCAGTGGTCGTGGTCCCCGGTGCCGGGGGCGTGGTAGTGCCCCTCCTCCTCCGTGAAGGCCTTGACCGGGACCACGAGGTCCTGGGTGCTGCCGTCGGAGAAGACCAGCGACAGGTCGACCTCGTCGCCGGGGGCCGGGGCGTCGCGCAGGCCCATCAGCATGACGTGGAAGCCGCCCGGCTCCAGGACCTTGCCGCGGCCGGCCTCCAGCACGATGCCGTCGTCGACGGCCTGCATGCTCATCGCGCCGTCGAGCATCGCCATCTCGTGCAGCTCGGTCGTCCCGGCGACCGAGGAGGACGCCGAGACCAGCGTGACCGGCTCGGCGCCCGGGTTGTCGAGGGTCATGAAGGCCCCGGTCATGGACGGGTCCTCGGTGCCCTTGGTCGCGCGGACCCAGGGGTCGCCGACGACGACGGCGCTCGTGACCTCGCTGGTCTCGCTGGACGGACTGGTGGCGGCGGACTCGGGGTCCGGCGCCGACTGCTCGCCGCAGGCGGCGAGGGCGGCGGTGAGGACCAGGGCGGTGGCGCCGAGGCCGAGGGTCCGCAGCGTGCGGGTGGTGGTGCTGGTGGTGCTGGTGGTGCGGTGGGTCGTGCTGTGGGCGTGCACAGGTGTCTCCTCGTGGGTCCGTGGGGTGCGTCCGGGCGCGCTCGTGCGGGGACGGCTCCGCCACCGTCGGTCGACGGGCGGAGTGAGTTGCTCAGGAACCGAGGAGCAGCGGGGGGCCTCGCCGGGTGACGGCCCGGGGGTGGTGGCGACCAGGAGGTCGCAGGACCGGCGGCGGCGCGACGGCCGGGCGCAGGAGAGCGGGGTCGGGGAGCGAGGCGTGGGCGGCGTACGCCCTGCGCAGGCGGGCGGCCGGCGCGGTTGCCTCGCAAGCGCGACGGGCGCGGACGGCGAGCAGCACCAGCAGGTCCCACAGCGCGCGCTCGCCGAGTGCGAGCCACAGCCCGACCGCCGCCGCGGCGGCAGTGTGCGTGAGCAGCATCGCGGGACCGCCGGCGAGGACGTGGGCGAGGAGGTGGGCCAGGGGGCCGTCGCCCGTGTCGCCAGCCGGGGGCAGGGCCAGGGACTGGTCCATCAGGGAGCCCACGCGCCGGCCGTCGACGATGTGCGGCTGCAGGGGGCTGGCGGGCGAGGCCCCTGTTGACAGGGCCGTCGTCGCGCGCTGGGGCCCGCCGTGGCCGGCGGTGGCACCGAGCACGAGGTGCACCAGCGCCTGGCCACCGACGGTGAGGACCACCAGGCGCAGCGGGCCTGCGGGGGAGCGGAGGAACGGTCCGAGGCCGAGCGTGGCCAGGGCCAGCAGGACCAGCATCGTGACGGGGCCGGGGAGCGAGCCGTCTGCCAGGACGTGCGAGACGGTGCCGATGCCCAGGACGGTGGCGGCGAGGACCAGCGCGCGCGGCCAGACCGGCACGGCACCCTCCTCGCTCGCGGGCGGTGCGGTGTTCGCGCGGGGGTGTCAGATGGTCTGTGTAAGCGGTCGGTCCTGAAGGAGGACCAAGATGACCGCTGTGACCACTGAGAACGATGAGGCTGACGTGACGACGACAGGCACCGGTGAGCGGCCGAGCCGTGCTGCTGCTCGTCGCGTCGCGCGGGCT
>WLJH01000044.1 GCA_009701885.1 Actinomycetota bacterium | reverse complement strand
GAGCTGGACTCCCTCGTCCACATGCTGCGCCACCTGCTGGACGACCTGGCCCCCGACGGCCGGGTCGCGGTGGCCCGGTCGCGTCCCGGGTCGCACCCGGTCGACGCGACCGACCGGCGCTGGGCGGCCGAGATCCACGCCGCGTGCCGCCGCGGAGGCATCCACAGCGACCTGGTCCACCTCGCCCTGCCGGAGCGGATAGTCCCGCTCCCCCTCGACGACCTGCCCGCCACGGGCTGAGCGCCGAGGGGCCGCCAGAAGCAAGCCACCCGGCCCGGGCGCCCGGCCAGGCACTCCCGGGCCGGGTCACCTCCCCGACGGGCAGCAAACGAGAACACGTTCTACTACGCTGGGGCCGTGACGACCTGGCTGCCCGCGAGCACCCCGAAGGCGATGTTCCTCGTGTGGGGCGAGGACCTGACCTCGACCCTCACCGACCCGGCGCTGCGCGAGGAGCTACGAGCAGCGGGCGCCCTGCGGCTGCAGGTCAACCTCGACGACGAGCACGTCGCGCCGGCCCTGCGCTTCGGCACCGGCGACCCGATCGGGGCGGTGGTGAGCGTGTGGGGCCCCGAACTCGAGGCCGCCGCCCGGGTGCTGGCCGCGCGCGCCACGACGGCCGGCTGGCTGGTCGAGGAGCGCCGGAGGGTCGACCCGGCGGAGACCTACGACGGGTCGCGCGCCGACGTCCTGGCCAACACCGCCGTGCTGCGTCGGCCGGCCGAGCTCGACGAGCAGACCTGGCTGCACCGGTGGCTGGTCGAGCACACGCCGATCGCGATCCGGACGCAGGCGACCACGGCGTACCTCCAGCACCGCTGCCTGGCCGCGCTCCCGGGCTCGCACCCCGACCCGCCGCACGTCGACGCCCTGGTCGAGGAGCTCTTCCCGACCGCAGGGATGCACGACGTGCACGCGTTCTACGGCAGCGGCGGCGACGACGGGGAGCTGTCGCGGCGGATGACCGAGCTGATGGCCAGCGTCAGCCGGATCGGTGCCGACCGCGACCTGGACCTGGTGCCGGGCAGCCGGCACCTGTGGGACCTGTGAGTCGAGCGACGGCGAGCAGCACAGCGGCCCGCCACCTCCGGGAGGTGACGGGCCGCCGCGACGGGCCGGCTCAGCCCTGGGCGCCGAGCGACTTCCAGTAGTCGTTGAGCGCACCGTTGGTCTTGACGAACCAGATGATCGGGCCGACCAGGATGAAGATGCCCGGGAAGTACCACAGACCGGTGGCGCCGCTGACCGGCTCCTTCTGGCCGCGACGCTTGTAGAGCCCGCCGACCTCGGCCGAGGTGAGGTAGGGCATGACGATGCCGATGAAGAGCGCGAGCACCAGGGCGACGACCCCGCCGATGCCCTGGCCCGAGTGGCGCTTCATCTCCTCGTGCACCTTGTACCAGTAGTAGATGCCGTAGATGCCGAAGGTGACGATGTAGAGCAGGATCGCGACGCCGGTGCTACGCACCTCACCGATCGGGCCGGCGCCCACCTGACCGGGCATCACCGGGGGCGCGGCGGCGTACGCCGGGGCGGGCGGCTGCGCGGCCGTCTCGCCCAGGCCCGGGGCCGGCGGAGGCGGCGGCGTCGAAGCGGTCGGCTCCGAGGGCGGCGGGGGCGGCGGCGGGTACTGGTCGGACACGGGTCCTCCGGGTGGTCGTGCGTCGGGTGGTCGGGTGGCGACCCCGACCCTTGCGTCCCTCGAGGGACCCGGACGGGTGAGGCGCACGGCGACGCTAGTGGCACGAGGGCCGCGGACACCAGGCACCACGCGGGCCAGGCAGCGAGCAGTCCACGTAGTCCTTTCGTGTCAATCTCGCTGACCCAAGGGGTAGGAGCGGCCCGATCGCGCGACAGCACCGGCCCCAGCCGCGACAGTGGGTGTCGCTCCCGGCGCATCCCTGGTCGGGTCGCTCTCGGACCCCCCGCCGTGAGGAACGCCCCTGTGCCCGCTCCACGCAAGAAGTACCGCCCTGCCCGGTACACCGCCACCCCGGTGCTCAGCGCTGCCGACCGCCACGTGGTCAGCCGCTTCAGCTACGGCACGACCCCCGGGCTCGTGGCGGAGGTGCGCGCCGCGGGTGGCGGCCTCGCCTGGTTCGACCGGCAGCTGGCGACGGCGTACGACGACCCGGCGGCGGACGCCGCCCTGGGCGACTGGTGGCCCGACCTGCACCTGGACGCCGCGACGGTCTGGAAGCGCCAGGTGGAGGACGTGCGCGGGTCGTGGGAGGTGATGTGGGACTACGGCCGCCGGCTGCTGGTGCGGCGCATGACCTCGCCGCGCCAGGTGCTCGAGGTGATGACGGAGTTCTTCGAGTCCCACCTGCACGTGGCCGCGATCGGCGACGCCCACGCGACCTGGCGCTCCTCCTACGGCGACGTCATCCGCCGCCACGCCCTGGGCCGTTTCGACGAGATGCTGCTCGAGGCCATCACGCACCCGGCGATGCTGATGTACCTCGACCAGGCGACCTCGACCAAGCGGGCGCCCAACGAGAACCTCGGCCGCGAGCTGCTCGAGCTGCACACGGTCGGTGTGGGCTCCTACACCGAGGACGACGTCAAGGCCTCCGCGCGCATCCTGACCGGCTACCGCGTCGACGTGTACCGCTCCTGGCAGGCCTCCTACCGCCCGGAGGACCACTGGACCGGGCCCGTGCGCGTGGGGGACTTCTCCGACCCCAACACCGACCCCGACGGCCGTGACCTCGTACGTCGCTACCTGGCCCACCTCGCGCGGCGACCCGAGACCGCGCGACGGCTGGCGCGGCGGCTCGCCGTGAAGTTCGTGCGCGACGACCCGCCCGCGGCGCTGGTCGAGCGCCTCGCGCAGGTCTACCTGGCCAGCGGCACCGCGATCGCCCCGGTGCTGCGCGAGCTCGTGCGCTCGACCGAGTTCAAGGGCGCGCGCGGTGCGAAGCTGCGCGACCCCTCCGAGGACCTCGTCGCCACCTACCGCGCCCTCGGCGCCGAGGTGGCGCGCCCCCGGGGTGACGAGGACGCGGCCAACGCCGTGCTGTGGCAGTCCTCGACGATCGGCCTGGCCCCGATGGAGTGGCCGCGACCCGACGGCCAGCCGATGGACAACCGGGCATGGGCCACCCCGGCCCGGGCGCTGGCCTCGATGGAGGTCCACTGGTCGCTGGCCGGGGGCTGGTGGCCCTCGAAGGGCGTGACCTACCGCCAGCCCCTGGACTGGGTCCCCGAGCTGCCGATCAGCTTCGCCGAGCTGGTCGACCACCTCTCGCGCCGCCTCCACGGCCGCCCCTCGAGCTCGGGCGTGCTCGAGGCCATGTGCACCGCCCTGACCCTGGCTCCCACCGAGGTGATCACCGCCGACCACGCCCTGGTCAAGTGGCGCTTCAACCGGCTGCTCGGGGCCTTCCTCGACCACCCCCTCCACTACGAACGGTGAGCGCGGTGACCACGACCTCCCACTCCCCAGCCTCCGCCGGCGCCTGCGGCTGCCCCGAGTTCCTCGGTACGGACGTCAGTCGACGCGGCTTCCTACGCGGTCTCGGCGTCGCCGGGGCCTCCTTCACCGTCGGCTCCGCCGTGGTCTCGATGGGCCGCAGCGCCGCGGCCGCCGACGCCACCGGCAACGTGGTCGTGGTGCTGTCCCTGCGCGGTGCCGCCGACGGGCTCTCCCTCGTGGTCCCCCACGGCGACCCGGTCTACTACCAGGCGCGCCCGCGGATCGCCGTCGCCGCCGACCAGCTGCTGGTCCGCGACGACTTCTTCGGCCTCCACCCCGCCCTGAAGGCCCTGGTGCCGCTGTGGACCGCGGGCAAGGTCGCGGCCGTCCACGCCACCGGCATGGCGGTGCCCAACCGCTCGCACTTCGCCGCGATGGAGCTGGTCGAGGACGCCGCCCCCGGATCGACGCAGCGGATCGGGTGGCTCAACCGGCTCCTCGGGGAGCTCCCCGGCTCCTCACCGCTGCAGGGCCTGGCCGTCGGCGACACCCCCGGGGCGTTCTACGGCCCCGAGCCGATCATGGGCTTCCGCCGGCTGGACCGGGTGGGCATCGCGGGCGACGACACGTGGGACCCCACCGGGGAGCGGGTGCGCTCGCTCAGCACCATGTGGGGCTCCTCCCGCAACCCCCTCGCACCTGCCCTGCGCGCCGCGATGGCCGCGGTCGAGGACATCGCGCCGGCACAGGCCCAGGCCGACCGCACCTCGTCGTACCCGAACACGGACCTGGCCAAGGCGCTCTCCTCGGTCTCGCGCACGATCCGCGGCGACGTCGGCGTCTCGCTGGTGACCGTGGACCAGGGTGACTGGGACATGCACACCGACATCGGCACGCTCTCGTGGGGCCGCATGCGCACCAACGCCTCGCAGCTCGCCGAGGCGATCGCCGCGTTCTTCACCGACCTCGGTGCACACGCGGACCGGGTCACGCTGGTGACGGTCTCCGAGTTCGGCCGTCGCGTCGTGGAGAACGACAACTACGGCACCGACCACGGCTGGGGCAACGTCATGTTCCTCGTCGGTGCCGGGGTCAAGGGCGGCTACCACGGCACCTGGCCGGGGCTGGTCAAGGCGCACGACGCCGACCTGGCCGTCACCACCGACTACCGCTCCGTCCTCGCCGAGGTGGTCCGGGCGCGCACGAGCGCCTCCACCGCCGCCGTGTTCCCGGGGTTCAGCCCGGCCCGGGTCGGGGCGATGGTGGGGCAGTAGGGCGCAACGCGGGGTAGTCCGAACTCCTTCTCACCCTCAGCTCGAGCTGAGGGTGACATCTCGTTCGGAGTATCCCGCCGCAGGGCCGCTCAGCTCTCGGAATCCTCGGCCGCGGCCAGCCGCTCGCGGAGCCGGTCGCGGACCTCGTCGGGCGACATCTGGGTACGCCGGCGATGGTCGCGCGCGACGACGACCCCGGTCGCGGCGACCCCGGCGAGACCGGCGACGCCGAGGACCTTCCAGAGACGGCCGCGACCCGTGCCGCCGACCCGTCCCCCGCCGTCCCGTCCCCCACCCAGCAGACCCATGGCCCAGACTCCTCCCATGCGACCCGACAGCCGGATCGACCTCGACCGGGCCGTGGACCTGACCCGCACCGGCGACCTGTGGCTCTTCCGCGGCCGCTCGACCGCCGACCACGCTATCCGGGTCCTCACCAACGCCCCGGTCAACCACGTCGGCATGGCGGTGGTCCTCGACGACCTGCCGCCGCTGATGTGGCACGCCGAGCTCGGCAAGGGCCTGGTCGACGTGTGGACCGGGCAGCACCAGCGCGGGGTGCAGCTGCACGACCTGCGCGCGGCGGTGCTGCAGTGGCACGACCGCTACGACCAGGAGGCCTGGCTGCGCCAGCTCGACCCGGGTCCTGACGGCATCACCCCGGCGATGGAGGACGCGGTGCTGCGCACGATCGCCCGCCTCGACGGCACGCCGTTCCCCAGCACCGCCAAGCTGGTCGGTCGCTGGGCCCGCGGCCGCGTACGCCGCCAGGCCCCCGCGGAGTTGACCTACTGCGCCGAGGTCGTCGCAGCGACGTACGTCGCGATGGGCCTGCTGCCGGACCACCTGCCGACGAACTACTACGACCCCGGCATGTTCTGGTCCGGCGACGACCTCCCCCTCGCGCCCGGGGTGAGCCTGGGCGCGGAGGTCGCGGTGGAGGTGGGGCGCTCGGCGGGGTAGTCCGAATCACTTCTGATGCTCGACTCGAGCTGAGCATCAGAAGTGATTCGGACTACCCCGGCTACAGGCTCCGCATGCCCGCGTCGGTCAGCGCCCAGACCCCCGGCTGCGGGGCGACGAGGAGGCCGTCGTCGGCGAGCTCCTTGCGGGCCCAGCGGGCGGCGGTGCGCCAGCGGACCTCGCCGGTCGGGCCGGTCTCGTGGTCGCCGGGCTTCAGCACCTCGGCGAGCCGCTCCTCGAGCGCGGCGAGCACCAGGTCGGCCTCCTGCTCGCCACCGGCCTCCTGCAGCACCTCGACGATGACGGGCTTGAACTCCGCCTTGTCCGTACGCCGTCGCGGGGCCGTCCGGACGGGCGCGGGCGCCGACGCGGACCCGGCCGTGGTGCCGCTCGCCGAGCCGCTCGCGCTGGCGGTCCGCCGCCGTACCGGCGAGGCCTTCGGCGGCGCCTTCACCGGCTCTGGGGCCGGCGGCCGCCCGTGGATGCACGTGGAGAACGGGAGGTCGCAGTGCTCGCAATAGTCCTCGGCCACGGGTGCGAGACTACGTCGCCGTCCGACCCCGCGGCACCCGGGTCGACGGGGTCACCAGCGGCTGTGGACCTGCTCACGCAGCCGACGGTCGTAGAGCTCCTGCACGCCGCTCAGGAGCGCGGGCGAGAGCGGCGGAAGCGAGCCGGCCGCGGCGTTGGCCCGCGCCTGCTCGGGGTTGCGGGCGCCGGGGATCACCGAGGTCACGCCGTCGGCCTGGGCGCACCACGCCAGTGCCACCTGGGCGGGGGTCGCGCCCTCGGGACCGTGCTCGCGCACGAGCGCGGAGAACTCCCGGGCCGCCTCGACCCCGGTGCGGTAGTCGACCCCGGAGAAGGTCTCGCCGACGTCGAAGGCGCTCCCGTCGCGGTTGTAGTGGCGGTGGTCGTCCTCGGCGAAGGAGGTGTCCTCGTCGTACCTCCCGCTCAGCAGGCCCGAGGCCAGCGGCACCCGGGCGAGGATGCCGACCCCGGCGGCCCGGGCCGCGGGCAGCACCTGCTCCAGCGGCTTGAGCCGGAAGGCGTTGAGGATGATCTGCACGCTGGCGCAGCCGGGCCGGGCGATCGCGGCCAGCGCCTGGTCGCAGGTCTCGACCGAGACCCCGTAGGCGGCGATCGCACCGTCGGCGACCAGGGTGTCCAAGGCCTCCCAGGTGGCGTGGCCGGTGATCGTCGCCGAAGGCGGGCAGTGCAGCTGCACCAGGTCGAGGGTGTCGACGCCGAGGTTGCGTCGCGAGCGGTCGGTCCACTCCCGGAAGTGCTCGAGCCGGTAGTTCTCGGGCACCTGGTCCACGCGGCGGCCCATCTTCGTGGCCACGGTCAGGCCGTGGTCCGCACCCCGGTCGCGCAGGAAAGAGCCGATCAGCTGCTCGCTGCGCCCGTCGCCGTACACGTCGGCGGTGTCCAGCAGGGTCACGCCGGAGTCGACGGCCGCCTCCAGGACCGCCCGGGCGTCGGACTCGCTCACCTCGCCCCAATCGGCGCCCAGCTGCCAGGTGCCGAGGCCGATGGCCGACACGGTGCGGCCGGTGCTTCCGAGGGTGCGCTGGTCCATGCCCGAGTCGTGTGCTGCCATGCGGTCGACGCTACCGACGGCGCAGCAGCACCAGCACCTCGTGGTGGGTGGTCTGGGGGAACATGTCCAGCACCCGCACCCGCTCCACGGCGTAGGACGGCATCGCCGCGAGGTCGCGGGCCAGCGACCCGCTGTGGCAGCTGGAGTAGAGCAGGTGCGGCACCCCGGAGCCCTCCACCCACCGGCTGAGGTCGGGGCCGAGACCGCGGCGGGGCGGGTTCACGACCAGCAGGTCGGGACGGCCCGCCTGACCCTGCGCCCACGCCACGGCGTCGCCGGCCACGAACTCGGCCCGCAGGTCGGCCAGGCCGGCCGCGCGCTGCGCACCCCTCACCGCCTCCTCGCTGATCTCGACGCCGGTGACCGCGCGCCCCTCCCCCGCCAGGTGCAGCGCGAACCCGCCGACCCCGCTGTAGAGGTCCCACACCTCGCCCGGCCCCAGGCCGACCACCCACCGCCGGGCGGTGGCGTAGAGCTCAGTGGCCACGAGCGTGTTGGTCTGGAAGAACGACTGCGGCCGCAGCTGCAGCACGACGGCCTCCGCGCCCGGCACCCCGAGCCGCATCGGCAGCGTCTCCTGGCTGGTCAGCACCAGCTCCTGCGGCCCCTCGAGCACCGCCTTGTGCTCGGGCTGGATGTTGGCCGAGGCCACCGCGACCGGCAGTGCGTCGAGCAGCGCGGGCAGGTGCTTGCGCAGCCGGGGCAGCGCCTCGGTCGAGCGCAGCACCCAGCGCACCATCAGCTGCCCGTCCGGCGACACGGTCACCACGAGGTGCTTGAGCTCGCCCCGCCGCGCAGGCACGTCGTACGGCGTCAGGCCGGCCTGCCGGACGTGGTCGGCCAGCACCGGCAGGGCTGCGTGCAGGCCGGGCTCGTGGAGGCCGCAGTGCCGCAGGTCGACACCCTCCCCGAGGGGGCCCAGGATGCCCAGTGTCGGCTCCTCGACGCTGCCGGCGACCACCATCTTGGCCTTGTTGCGAAAGCCCTGCTCGAGGCTGGCGGCCGGGTCCTCCCACACCGCGAGCGCCACGGCAGCGCCGTCACCGACGGCCTCGAGGGCCTCGCGGGTGGCGGCGGTCTTGCGGGCCAGCTGCTCGGTGTACGGGTCGCCCATCCACGTGCACGAGCGGCACGCGCCCGCCTCGAAGTACCCGCACCTCACCGGCTCATCATCGCCGCCGCTGCCCTCCGGTCGCGCTCGCGGGTGGTCCGCGCCGGGGACGTCCCGCGTAGCGTCGGGTCCATGCAGATCCTCGGACTCCTGTTCATCGGCATGGTCATCGGCGTGCTCGCGCGTCTCATCAAGCCCGGCCGCCAGGCCCTGGGCATCCTCGGGACGCTCGGTCTCGGCGTGGTGGGCGCGCTCATCGGCGGCGTGCTCGCGAGCATCATCGGCACCGGCGACATCTGGGAGCTGGACTTCCTCGGCTTCGTCTTCGCCGTCATCGCGGCCGTGCTCCTCGTCGGCACCGCCGAGGCCGTGGTCGGCAAGAAGAAGGTCTGAGCACGGTCCGGGCCCTCACGCCCCGAAGAGCGCCCGCACGTCGTCGGCGGTGACCGCGCCCGAGAGCGCCCCGTCGCCGTCGACGACCTGCTGGAAGAGCGCTGCCTTGCGCGCCTTCAGCTCCATCACCTTCTCCTCGATGGTGTCGGTGGCGACCAGCCGGTAGACGTGCACGGGTCGCTGCTGGCCGATCCGGTGCGCACGGTCGACGGCCTGCGCCTCGACCGCAGGGTTCCACCAGGGGTCCAGGACGAACACGTAGTCGGCCTCGGTCAGGGTCAGTCCGACCCCGCCGGCCTTGAGGCTGATGAGGAAGACCGGGGCGTCGCCGGTGCGGAACTCCTCCAGCACCGCGGCCCGGTCGCGGGTGCTGCCGTCGAGGTAGGTCGAGGCGATGCCCTCGGCGTCCAGGCGCGCGCGGACCCTCGTGAGGAAGCTGGTGAACTGGCTGAACACGAGCGCCCGGTGCCCCTCGGCAGCCAGCTCGTGCAGGTGGTCGACCAGCACGTCGGTCTTGGCCGAGCCGACCCCCTCGTGCGCCGTGTCCACCAGGGCCGGGTCGAGGCTGAGTTGGCGCAGTCGGGTGAGTGCGCCGAAGATCGCGATCCGGTTGCGCTCGAAGTCCTCGACCAGGCCCAGCACCTCCTGCCGCTCGCGCTGGAGGTGAGCGTCGTAGACCTTGCGGTGCTTGGTCTCCAGCGCCACCTCGAGCACCTGCTCCTGCTTGGGCGGCAGGTCGGCGGCGACCAGCTCCTTGGTGCGGCGCAGCAGGAACGGCCGGATCCGGCGACGGAACCGGGCCAGTGCCTCGGCGTCGCCGCGCTTCTCGACCGGGTTCACCACCTGGTCGACGAACGTCCGCGGCCACGGGTAGAGACCCGGCGTCACGATCGAGAGCAGCGACCACAGCTCCATCAGCCGGTTCTCGAAGGGGGTGCCGGTCAACCCGAGCCGGAACGGCACGTCGAGGGAGCGCACCGCCTTGTAGGTCTTGCCCTGGTGGTTCTTGACCTGGTGAGCCTCGTCGAGCACCAGCCCGCCCCACTCGAGCGCCGCGTAGGCCTCGGACTCGAGCCGCAGCAGCGTGTACGACGTCACCAGCACGTCGACGCCCTCCGCCTCCTCCGCGATCGAGGTCCCGCGCTTGCGCGCCGTGCCGGTCACGGCGCGGACCCGCAGCCCGGGCACGTGGCGGGCCGCCTCGGAGACCCAGCCCGGGACCACGCTGGTCGGCGCCACGACGAGGAACCGGCCCGCGCCGCGCGCCGTGGCGTGGCTGACCAGGGCCAGGGTCTGCAGCGTCTTGCCCAGCCCCATGTCGTCGGCGAGCACCCCGCCCAGGCCGCTCTCCCACAGGAAGGCCAGCCAGCGGAAGCCGTCGAGCTGGTAGGGCCGCAGCGCGCTGGCCAGCCCGGTCGGTTCCACCTGCGGCAGCTCGGTGAGGTCGCGCAGTGCCCGTGCCGAGCGCACCCACTGCTCGGCCTGACGGTCCACGATCCCGAGCTCGGCCAGCTCGCCCCAGCTGCCGAGGTCGTGGTGGGACACACGGAGGCGGCCGTCCTCCTTCGGGCTCGGGACGATCTCCCCCGCGGCCCGCACCGTCTCGGCCAGCCGGGTCAGGGCCGGGTGGTCGGTGCGCACGTAGCGCCCGCTGGGCAGGAACACCACCTCGTGCTCGAGGGTCAGCGCCTCGAGGACCGTGGCCAGCGGCACCTGCTCGTCGTCGACCTCGATCACCACCTCGAGGTCGAGCCAGTCGGTCGGGCCGTCCGCGTCCGGTCCGTCGTCCTCGGTCCGCTCGACCACCTCGAAGCGGATCTGCGGGTCCTCGACCGCCTCGCGGTAGTCCGGCCGCTCCCCGTGCTCCTCCACCAGCACCGCACCGCCGGCCTCCAGCCCGGGCAGCACCTGGTGGACGAAGGTCAGCACGTCGCCGCGGCCCAGCAGCACGTCGGCCAGCAGCGGCGAGCCCGCCCCGGCGCGACGCAGCAGCCGGTGACCGTGCTCGTCGAGGGCGAGCGACGCCAGGACCGCGCGCTCGGCGGCCGGGTCGCGCAGGTCGTCGAGGGTGTCCTCGGCGTGCAGGCCGCACTCCCGGGTGCGCCCGGCCGCCGCGTAGCGCCAGTGCCAGGACAGGCCGACCCGGTCGGCGGCGCGCCAGGTGACCCCGAGCACGAGCCGCGGCACCGGGACCTCCGGCAGCGCCACGGACTCATCGCTGGAGACGACCGGCGCCCTGCGCCGCAGCCGCGGGAGGTACGCCGAGCGGAACCGCTCACGGTCCGCCGCGGGCACCCGCACCGGCTCGGGCTGGTCGGCGAGGCGGCGTACGGCATGGGTGGGGCGGTGGGACAGCGGTGCGAGCCGGGCCGTCCAGCGACCGCGGCCCTCCTGGGCGGGCTCGACCAGCAGCACCCCGTGGCCGGGCTCGCCGTAGACCCGCAACCGGCTGCCGGGCGGGCGCTCGCGGCCGCGCACCACCACCTCGACGAGCGTCTCCTCGCCGACGTCGCGCACGTCGAGGTCGAGCGCGACCTCCTCGTCGAGGACGAGCGAGTGCAGGGGTGCGACCGGCACGACGACCAGGCCGGACTCGCGCACGCGGCGCAGCAACGGCCACAGCGCGGAGCCGAGGTCGGCCACGTCGAGTCCGTCACCGGCCCGGGCGTAGTGCGCACTCATGCTGCGCAGGTCGCGCAGCTCGTGGAGCACCGCGACCTGCTCGGCGTCGAAGCGACCGGAGAAGCGCAGCGACGGCACGTCGTTCCAGGTGGCGCCGGTCTTGACCCAGTTGTCCCGGGCTCCGCGACGCAGCGGGCGGAGGAGCACCGTCGGGGGCAGGACGTAGCCGCGACCCGGGCCAATCGGGTCGGGTGCGCGCAGCTCGACCTGCAGGGCCAGCGGTGAAGGCTCGCCGACGTCGGAGCCCCGCGGGTCGGCGAGCGCACCGTCGAGCAGCTGGCCCCAGGTGGGCGGCGAGGGCGGCGGCGGTGGCGGCGGGCGCCACGCGGGCACCGGGACAGGCACCCGGGCCACCGGAGGTTGGCTCGGGACCTGCCGGTCCTCGCGGGCGTCGCGCGCGTCGCGTGCGGTGAGCAGGACGGCGACCACGTGCTTGCAGTTCCACCCCACCGGGCACGAGCACTCACCGTCGACCCGAGGCCGACTGGCGGAGCCGTGCACCGTGATCCCGACGAGGTAGTCGTGCGTGCCCGCGACCTGGCCGTCGAGGTGCAGCAGGTCGCCGTCCTCCTCGAGGCCGACCTCGTGGACGTGGCCCGCAGCGGCGTACTGCCGCCCGCGGCTCCAGCTGCCCCCGTCGAACTCGCGCGCCAGCACGGCGTCGTCGAGCAGGGCGAGGGTGGCGAGGTCCATGGGCGTCCCGGGGTCCTGGGTGGTCGGGCAGGTGCGTCCGGAGCAGTCTGCCCGCTCGGACCCCCCTCCGCGTCCTCCCCTCCACAGCACGGCCTCCGGCGTCCCGGCGGTCGCGCCAGGGCCCGCCAGTCGTCCACCGGCCCACCGTCGAGCAGTTGTCCACAGGCCGCCGCCGACCCGGTGGCGGCCGTCCCGACCTCCGCGCAGACTGCTCCGCATCGTCGCCCACACATCTCGGGAGGTGTCGACCCATGACGGAGCTGCGCATCGGAGCCGACCTGGAGAGCCAGGTCGCCGCACGCCACCACGCCGCCGCGGAGGAGCTGTCCGCGCTCCCCGGCTTTCCCGTGCTCGGTCCAGGACCGGGCACGCTGGCCATGCTGAAGATCTTCGCCGCGGTGCTCCAGGGCTCCGACGGCCTGGCGGCGACGAACGCGGTGACCGCGGACGCGGTGCGCCAGGTCGCGCACACGGTGCGGGAGACCGACGCGGAGGTGGGACGTCGGCTCGAGCGCGTCCTCCCCGACCTGGGTCCGGTGGTCCCGTGAGCTTCTCGCTGACGAGCGCCGGCTCGCCCGACGTCCCCCGCGCGGCCGAGGGCTGGCTGCGCTCGACCGGCGTGGACGCGCTCGATGCGTGCGCTGACGAGGTCGTCGCCGCGCGCGACCGGGCCCTCTCGCAGCTCGTGGGGTCGAGCGGTCTGGCCTACTCCCTCCACGTCGGGCAGCTGCTGCACCACCTGGAGGGGCTGCGGTCCCGGTTCGTGCGCGCCGCCGACCTCTTCGGCTCGTACGCCGACCGGCTGGTCGCCCACGAGACGCTGCTCGCCGGCGTGCGAGCCCGTGCGCTCGCCGCCGGCCTGGAGGTCGCCGGCGACCTCGTGCTCCCGCCGGAGGACCCGTCCGACCTGGTCGCCGGGAAGACCTGGTCTGACCTGGCCGGCCTCGTCGCCGACGAGCAGCACGACCTGCTCGCCTGGGTGTCGGCACACCTCGAGGGCGCGGTGGAGTCGTTCGCCGACGAGACGCTTCTGGCCTGGGTCCGCGGCTTCGTCGAGAGCTACCACTCGACGCTCATCAGCGCCGGGGGCGAGGGCCTGCTGACCAAGGCCGGACAGCTGGCCAGCCGGTACGCCGACGACCTGACGCGCCTCGGCCGGTTGCCCGGTCCGATCGGCCTGGCCTACGACGCGGTCACGGCCCTGGAGGGCGACACCCCGGCGGAGGGCCTGTTCGTCGCGGGCGTCGGTTTCGCCACGGCGACGGTCGCGGTGGCGACCCTGCCCGTGACCGTCCCGACGGTGGCGGTCGCCGGGGTGACGGTGCTGGCCACCGTGGGAGGGGCCCTCGTCGCGCAGAAGGCCTGGGACCGGATGCCCGACGAGGCCACCGACGTCCTGGACCAGGCGGCGAGGGACGCGTGGGTCGCGACCACGGACATCGCCGCGGACGCGTGGGACGAGGCCACCGACATCGCCTCCGATCGGTGGCCCGAGCTGACCGACCTGGCCTCCGAGGGATGGGACGAGGCGACGGACCTCGCCTCCGCCGGCCTGGACGAGCTCCGCTCGTGGCGCTGACGGCAGCGCCCCAGGCATGCCCGCACCAGCGCCACCATGAGGGACGTGCCGGCACCGCAGCCGCCTCGAGCCGCTCCCCGCCTGAGCGCCACCGCCCTCGCCGCTCGGCGCGCTACCGCCCGGACGGCGTGAGTGGTCCGCACCGCCCTGGGTACAGGTCGACCATGAGCTCCGACGAGACGACCGGCCAAGGCACGGATCACCAGGACCACGAGCACGACGAGCGGCGGGACCACGAGCGGGCCGCGAGCCGGGCCGACTCCGTCCCGGAGGAGTCTGCGGCGCGAGCCGACGATCCCGAGCGCCAGGCCGAGGCCGTGCTGGCCGACTCCGACGAGCGGGTCGAGGACCCCGCCGGGACCCAGGCGACCAGCACCCAGACCCCGGGCCCCTGACCCCCTCCTGATCCTCTGCCGGTGCGGGATCAGCCCGCGTCGGACTCGAACAGGTCCGGCTCGTCGCCGATCAGCAGGCTCTGGACCGTCGGCCGGGGAGCGACTCGCCGTCGGGCCCGCCGTCGGGCGTCGGCGACCCGGTCGGGCTCGTCGACGATCCAGCGCAGGCCCGCGCGGAGCGCGTCGAGCAGACCGTCCAGGTCGTCGGAGAGGACCGCCAGCCGGCCCTGGCGCAGCCCGACCAGGCGGCGCACGAGCGCGCCGCGGTCGTGGCCGAAGACGGCCGCGACCACGCGCGGCTGGACCGGCCCGTCGACCAGCAGCTCGGCGACGACGGCGAGCTGCTCGTCGAGCTCGACCTCGGCCCGGCTCGGCGCGGGGGCCTCGGCCGGTTCGTCCTCGAGGAACCGTCGTCCGCCCATGAGCACCGCGGCCTCGGTCGCGACGTCGTCGATCTCCACCGCGAGGCGGGCGAGCCAGGCCACGAGGTGCTGGGGCACGAAGGGCATGGCGCACAGCTCGTGGTGGACGACCAGCCGGTCTCCGGCGAGCCGCACGGCCAGCCACGGCAGCCGTCCGCTGACCAGGTCGAGCGCGGCCAGCCCGCCGTCGGGCAGGGTGCCGTCGACGACGAGCACGGAGAACAGGTGGACCGCGGGACGCTCCTCGTCGACGTGGACGTAGGCCACGGACGCCTCGCCACAGGTCCAGAGCAGGTCGCCGTCCTCGTCGTCGTCGACCTCCTCCCCCAGGGCCGCCACGGTCTCTCGCACCAGCCGGGCGAGGTGCTCGGCGTCGTCGGGCCGCACCACCGGCAGCGCGTCGACGGCCGCGCGCCGCTCCGCCGGGTCGCGGGTCTCGCGCGGACGCGGCGGCAGCGGGCGCCGCGCCCGCAGCCCGTCGAGGTCGAGGGCGCTGGAGTCGAGGAAGGCCGGGTGGACGACGCCGTACACCTCGCGCAGCGTCCGGACCAGCAACCAGGCTGCGCGCTCGAGGTCGTGCGCCGGCAGGTCGAGGTGCCAGTTGGCGGAGCCGTCGGCACCCTCCTCGCCGGGGAGGTACGTCGGCGGCGACCAGCCCAGGGCGCACAGTGCCTCCTCGGCCGCTTCGTCGAGCCGGTGCCCGCTGTCGAGATAGCCGTTGCTCACGGCTTCCAGGCGCCAGCCGTCGGCACCTCCCGCGGGGCTGGAGACCATGACGTACGGAGCGGGTCCGTCCTCGGTCGCCGCGACCTGGGCGGAGACCACCAGCGTCTCCCGGGGCTCCATGCCGGCCGCGTGGTCGGCCAGCCTGCGGCGCAGCTCGCGCCACGCCTCCTCGACGCCCGGCACCGCCGACGTCCCCGAGCCCTCGACACCCACCGCAGACCTCCCGACCGGCGACCACGACGACCACCTGGACCCAAGGTAAAGACCGGCACCGACAGTCCACGTCGGTCGCTGACAGCGGTCCAGACCGGCGCGCAGGCGCGGTCAGTCCGAGTGTCGCCGCAGCTCCTCCAGGACCTGCTCGGCCGGCACGTCGAATGCGGCGACCGGGACGACCGCGCCCTTGACCGCCCCGCCCCGCAGGTCGATCTCCACCCCGGCGGGGTGCCGCAGGTGCACGATGCCGCCGGTGACGTCGCGGCGGCGGTATGTGACGTCGGTGCGGTAGCCGCGGTAGCGCACCGTCTCGGGGCCGATCTCCAGGCGCCAGCGGTGCAGTCGCCCGGTGAGCAGCCGTCCCACGTCCGGCAGGAGGCCGACCGCTCCGACGACGGTCACGAGCGCCGCACCGGGTGCCTCGATCGCGTCGAGGTCCGTGACGGCGACGTACCCCAGCAGGACCGCACCCACCATCAGCGCCGCCCAGGCGACCAGGACGGCGACGACGACCACGACCGGTCCCTCCAGGACGCGGGTCCCGTCCGGCCGCACGGGCAGCTCGCGGCGGCGCTTCGGCAGGACGAGGGCAGGGACGGCGGCGACCACGACGGCACCCGTGGCCACGGCCAGCGCCCAGACGAACGGGACCATCGGGCCGGACGCGAGGAGCCCGAGCGCCACCGCGCCCAGGCACAGGGTCGAGAAGAAGAGCAGGACGCCGACGGCGTACCAGCGGGGGATGAGCCTCAGCGGCTCGTCGTCCTGGCGGTGGGAGATGACCGCCGAGGGGCGTCGCCGGACCTTCACGGGCTGGGAGGCTACCCCCGTCGGGAGCACCTCGCCCAGGCCCGACCGGCTCGGCAGCGGGACCCGCTCAGCAGCGGCGCTGGACCCGCCGGACCCCCTCCCCGACCTCGATCCGCTCGGTCCCGCGGGGGCCGGCGAGCAGCACGACCGCCGGCCCGTCGGACGTGACCTGGAGGGTGCCGCAGGTCCACCGCGCGCGGACCAGGTCGACAGTGACCCGGGAGACGTTGGTCAGCCCGAGGCTGAGCACGTCGGAGACCGGAAGGGCCGGACCGGTTTGCCACGTGGTCTCCTGCAGCAGCGCCGGCAGCGGCGACACCACCGGAGTGGGGCCGGAGGTCACGACCTCCACGTCGGTGCCGGGCAGCGCCTCGGAGACCGCCTGGACCCGGGCGAGCGAGCCGGGCGAGGAGTCGCGGGCGGCCAGGCCGCGCAGCCAGTACGCCGTGGTCGCGCCGATCCCGAGGCCGGGCCGGGTCAGGTGCGGTCTCCAGGTGAGGTCGACCTCGCGCGGGTCGCGCTCCACGACCGGGAGGCCCAGCCCGTCGAGCACGGTGTCGAAGCGGTCCTGGGTGGCGAAGACGAGGTGGTCCTCGGCGGGGTAGCGGACGAAGCGGTGCCGCAGCCCGAGCGCGGCGAACCGAGCGACGTGCTGCTCCACCGAGGTGAACGGGACGAGCTGGTCCAGGGCGCCCTGGCCGATCCGGAACGGCAGGTGCAGGGCGTTGCCGACCAGGTCGTAGGCGGTGCCGTCGCTGGTGCAGCGACCGCCGAAGGCGGGGTTGACGATCTGGTCGGCGTCGACCGAGACCCCGCACTGGGGCGGCCCGGCGAGGGAGACGACCTCGGCGTACAGGTCCGGGTGGGCGAGGCCGAGGTGGTAGCCGGCCCATCCGCCCATGGAGTAACCGGTCATCACGGTGCGCGTCGGGTCGAGGTCGAAGCCCTCGGCCAGGGCGCGCCAGACCTGCCAGTAGTCGACCTCGGCCTCGTCGAAGTACCAGCCGTCCGGGCCGCGGCCCAACGTGCCGGCGCAGATGGAGTCACGGTCCTCGCAGAGGCTCTGGACCAGGCTCGGGTCGTAGGCGCCGTACTGGTTGTGGTTGACGCCCAACGAGTGCAGCGTCCAGGTCAGGGGGGCGTCGTCGCCGCGACGGTAGGAGGTCGGGACGTAGACCGAGTAGGGCTGCAGCGGGGAGAGGTAGTTGGCGTCACCGTCGCCGGTGACCCCGCCGGTGTTCGCCACGACGCCGTCGCCGAGATCGAGGCGGGAGAGGTACCACCGGTTGCTGTAGCCGCGCACCAGCGGCTCCGACGTACGCCGTCCGCGCAGCAGGTCACGCCACCGCACGACGTGGGAGAAGTCGGCGGCGTCGCCGGCGGCGAGCGCGTCGGCCTGGGCGTCCTCCATCCAGAAGTTGCCGGTGACGAAGCGGGCCAGGCCGTCGGCGCCGAGCTGCCCGGTCACCGGGTTGCCGGCCGCGAGCGCCTCCATCGCCGCGACCAGCCCCGCGGTCTGGCTGTCGCGGACGACCGGTGTCTCCTGGTCGGGGGTGCGGAAGGCGAGGTTGAACACGTGCGGCAGGCCGGGCGGCAGCGGCGCGCCCCCCGTCATCGTCGGCGCGGCCATGGCCTCGCCGGTCGCGTCGGCCAGCCCAGCCCCGAGCCGGACGCGCCAGGAGCCCCGCGCCGGGAGGAGCCGCTTCGGGACGCGCAGGACGAACGAGCGCGTCTGCTCGTCGACGGTGAGGCGCCCCCCGCGCTCGAGGACGTCGACGACCAGGCCGCGACGCGGGTTGTGCAGCCACGCCCCGCGGCTGGACACGACCAGCGCTCGGTCCAGCCCCGGCGAGGTGACGCCCGCCGCGGCGGGCCACTCGTCCTTGCCGGTGCTGAGGTCGCGGTCGGTGTCGAGGGCCCACACGGCGATCGGCACGTCCGGGTCGGCCAAGGTCGTCCAGTCGACCCGCCAGTACGTCGCCCGGCGGTCGGCCCCGGTCGCCGCGACGAACACGTCGGCCCCGTTGCCCGCCGCCTCGGCCGGCTGCTCGTAGACACCCTGCGTCGGCGCCAGGTAGGCGGTGTTGTCGAGGGTGAAGCCGCTCGGGATCGCCGCCCCGTGGTCGTCGTAGACGAAGTCGGTCCAGTAGGACGCCCCGCCAGCAACCGCCCGGTGCCGGAGGTCCGGCTGAGCCGCTGTGCGAAGGGCCAGCCGTCCGGCGTGGCCAGCTGCGGTTCGGGGAGCGTCGCGGCGGCGGGTACGCCGTCGGGCAGGTCGGACGGGACGTCCCTCGCGGTGGTCGGCGCGGCCTGGGCGGGCAGCAGCCCGATCGCCCCGGTGACGGGGGCGGCGCCGCAGGCGAGGGTGGCGAGACGTCGTACGTGCACGGAGGTCCAACGCGGCAGCGTGACGGCCGTTACTCCCCCGGCCGGATCGTGCCGCCGGCCGGCAGACCCCCACCGCTGGTCGAGGTGCGAGGAGCCACGATCAGGCGCGACCACCTCGCTGGTCGAGGTGCGAGAAGCGCCAGCGACGAGCCACGAGACCCCGCCGCCGGCGACGACCTCAGACCGAGGCGGACTCCTGGGCCACCGCGGCACGCTCGGCCTTCTCCCGACCCCAGGCCTTGAAGGCGACCTGGGCGACGAGGACCAGCCAGCCGATCATGAGCGCGAGGTCGACACCGAAGGGCAGGTCGGTGAGGGCCGCGACCACGGTGATGCTGTTGACCAGGATGATCAGGCCTCCGACCATTACGCCCATCGGGGCGTGCGGCAGCCGGCCGGCGAGGCGGGCGGCGATCGGGGCCACGATGACGCCACCGATGACCAGGCCGAGCACGGGGATCCAGGGGATGTCCTGGTGGGCGGCACCGGTGATGAAGCCCAGCGAGACCGACACGGCGACGGCGAACTCCGCCGCGTTGGTGGTGCCGACGACCTTGCGGGGCTCGTGCGAGGTGACGGTCATGAGGCTCGGGGTGACGACCGGGCCCCAGCCGCCACCGCCCGTCGCGTCGACGAAGCCGCCGAGCAGCCCGATCGGGCTGAGCCACTTCGCGGTGTGACCGCCCTTGGGCGTCGGGATGATCCGCAGGCCGAAGCCGAACCGCACGAGGATGACGAGGCCGAAGAAGAGCAGCAGCCCGGCCATCCCGGACTTGGCTGCCTCGAGGCTGATCGAGGTGAGGACGACGGCGCCGAGGAAGCCGCCGATCGCGCCGGGGATGGCGACGCGCAGGAAGACGGCCTTGTCGACGTTGCCGACCCGCCAGTGCGAGAGCCCGGAGATCAGGGTCGTCGGCAGCTTGGCCGCGTGGGTCGCCGCGCTGGCGGTCGCCGGGGCGACCCCGAGGGCGAGCAGGACGGTGGCCGAGGTGACGCCGAAGCCCATCCCGAGCGTGCCGTCGACGAGCTGGGCCAGGCCTCCGGCCAGGGCGAACGCTGCGACCAACCACATGGTGCGACTCCTCAAAGCCATCTGTCACGAGTGAGTCGTCAAACTAACCTAAATTAGTCGGGTTTGGAAAGTTGGCTAGACATCCGCGCGTCGCTGCGCGGAAGTCAGGCGTCTCGCCGAGGGCAGCCGACCCCGTTCCGGGCCGTCAGTGGACGAGCTTGAGCCCGGCCACGCAGCCGATCAGCCCGAGCAGGAGCAGGACCTTGACTGCGGTCACCTGCTCCTCCCCCGCGACCATGCCGACGAGCACGGTCCCGGTCGCGCCGATGCCGACCCACACGGCGTACGACGTCCCGACCGGCAGGGAGCGCATGGCGTACGCGAGGCCGGCCATGCTCACCGCCAGCGCGCCCGCGAAGACCACCGACGGACCGAGCCGGGTGAATCCCTCCGACTTGCCGAGGGCCACCGCCCACACAGCCTCGAACAGACCCGAGACGACCAGCACCAACCACGCCATGACGGACTCCTCCGTGGCCGTCTTGTCGCTGTCCGGGTACGGCTCCCTCGTCCGGTGGGCTCGTGGGGCCCGCCGCCAGCCTAGCCACGCACGACCGGCGAGACCCGGCGCGATTACGGCCGGCCGTCCCCCAGACTTCGGTGCCATGAGCCTGCTCCGCGAGCGCACCGACGGCATCGAGGTCCTGCGCCTGGACCGCCCCGACAAGCGCAACGCCCTCGACACCGCCACGATCCGCGCGCTGGTCGACGCCCTCACGTCTTTCCGGGAGGACGGCGAGGTGCGCGTGGTCGTCCTCTCGACCACCTCGACGGCCGGCCTGTGCGCGGGCGCCGACATCGGCGAGCAGCTCGACGCCGCCGGCGGCGTCGCCCGGATGGAGGCCTTCGCCGAGCTCTACGAGGCCGTCGAGCTGGTCCCCGTCCCGACCATCGCCGTCTGCGTCGGCAGCTGTGTCGGCGCCGGCGCCGAGATCGCCGCCGGGTGCGACCTGCGCGTCGCCGGGGACAACCTCAAGCTGGTCTGGGCCGGCGCCCGCCTCGGCGTGCCCGTCGGGCCGGCGCGGCTCACTCAGCTCGTCGGCCTCTCCCGCGCCAAGGAGCTCGTCTACACCGGCCGTCCGATCGGCGGCGAGGAGGCCGTCGCCCTCGGGCTCGCCACCCGCGTCGTGCCCGCCGACGAGGCCGAGGCCGCCGCCCTCGAGCTCGCCCGCGCGCTGTGTGCCCAGTCGGCCCCTGGGCTGCGGGCGCTCAAGACGATGTTTCGCGACCTGGAGGGCACCACCGCCCGGATCGCCCACGAGAACGAGCTGCTCGTCGACTTCCAGCGGCACGGGGCGGGGCTGCCGCAGGGCTGAGCCCATGGACTCAACGAGTCCTTCTCAGCATTGACCTGCCTGTCTTTGCCTTCACCGGCGATTCGCCGCACACAGCACGAGGCGTGAGCCAAGCTGAGCGCAATGAGCAACCAGCTGCCCGAGGGCCTGTACGAATCTGTCCTCGACCGAGCCCTGGAAGTGCGGCTCGACAGCCTGGTGGGGCTGGAGCAGGACGTCGCGGCCGTCGATCCGGCCGAGCACTCACACGTGCTGGGTCGGCATGTGGCGGCGGCAGTCCAGCAACGCCTCGAGGCCGAGAAGGACCCCGCCCGCAAGCTCGAGCTCGCCAATGACATCCTGCGTTTCGTCCAGGAGACCCGTCCCAGCGTTGACGGCCCGCTGCGGCAACTGCATGCGATTCGTCGCCCGCCAGGTCCGGGTCAGGTGCTGCGCTACCTCGACCGGCCGAAGACACCGCTCAACGATGCCTCGCTGTTGACCAACGCCCATGGCGAGCCGGCGCTCGCCTCTGAACTACGAGCCGAGATCGACTCCGCGGACACCGTCGACCTGCTCTGTGCCTTCGTCATGTGGCGCGGCCTGCGGCTGCTGGAAGCACCGCTGCAACGAGCCGCGGAGGCTGGCGTGCCCATCCGAGTCATCACCACGACCTACATCGGCGGCACCGAGCGCGAGGCCCTGGACCGGCTCGTGCGTGACTTCGGCGCCGAGGTGCGGGTGCAGTACAACGCCGCCCGCACTCGCCTGCACGCCAAGGCGTGGTTGTTCCGCCGCACCACCGGCTTCGACACGGCGTACGTCGGCTCCTCCAATCTGTCCACGAGTGCACTGCTGGACGGTGTGGAGTGGAACGTGCGACTCTCGCACGCCGCGACTCCGGCTCTCCTGTCGAAGTTCGAGGCGACGTTTGACTCCTACTGGAACAGCAACGATTTCGAGCGCTACGACCCCGACCTCGATCGGGACCGTCTCGACGATGCGCTGGCCGACGCCCGCGGAGCGCGCAGCGGTTCTCGGGTCACGCTGTCGATCTCCGGCCTCGAGGTAACGCCGTTCCCCTACCAGCAGGAGATCCTCGACGCCGTCGAGGCTGAGCGCATCGTTCACGACCGACACCGCAACCTCATCGTCGCCGCCACAGGCACCGGCAAGACCGTCATCGCCGCCCTCGACTACCGACGGCTGTGTGCGGACGACAGGCGGCCCCGGCTGCTCTTCATCGCCCACAGGCGGGAGATCCTGGAGCAGTCACAGCGCACCTACCGCGAGGTGTTGGCCGACGGCGCCTTCGGCGAGTTGTACGTCGACGGCAAACGCCCCGAGCGCTGGCAGCACGTCTTCGCCAGCGTCCAGTCGCTGACGTCGTACGGCATCGAGTCGATACCCCGCGACGCCTTCGACATCGTCGTCATCGACGAGTTTCACCATGCGGAGGCCCGCACCTATAGACGCATCATCGACCACCTGCGTCCGATCGAGCTGCTGGGGCTCACGGCGACACCGGAGCGCACTGACGGCACCGACGTACGCCGGTTCTTCGACGGCCGCACGGCTGCGGAGTTACGTCTCTGGGACGCACTGGGCGCCGACCTGCTCTGCCCGTTCCACTACTTCGTCGCCGCCGACGGCACCGACCTGCGGCAGCTCAGTTGGACGCGCGGCCGTTACGACGAGGGGGAGCTCGAAAACCTCTTCACAGGCAATGACGCGCGGGCCCGCATCGTGCTGCGCGAACTCCGCGACAAGGTCGCCGACGTCGGCGCCATGCGGGCGCTGGGCTTTTGCGTCAGCGTGGCGCACGCCGAGTACATGGCACGGGTCTTTCGCGACGCGGGCATCCCGGCACTCGCGGTCAGTGGTGAGACACGGCGCGAGGACCGTGCCGACGCCCTCCGTGCGCTGCGGGAGCGCGAGGTCAACATCCTCTTCGCCGCCGACCTGTTCAACGAGGGCCTCGACATCCCGAGCGTCGACACGGTCCTGTTCCTGCGTCCCACCGAGAGCTCCACGGTCTTCCTTCAGCAGCTGGGCCGAGGACTCCGCCGGACTCGCGACAAGGCGGTGCTCACCGTGCTCGACTTCGTCGGCTTCCACCGCAAGGAGTTCCGCTTCGACAGCAAGCTCCGGGCCCTGACCGGCACCCGGCGGACCGACCTAGTGCGCGCGGTCAAGGACGGGTTCCCGTTCCTTCCCCCCGGCTGCTCCATCCAGATGGACCGGCAGGCGCAGGAGATCGTCCTGGACAACGTGCGCTCGCAGATCTCCAATCGCTGGGCGCAGATCGTCAGCGAGCTGCGCCTGACCGGCGACGTGCCGCTGGCCGACTTCCTCGAAACATCGGGCGTGGCACTGAGTGACGTGTTGCGCCGGGGCAGCCACTCCTGGACACGCTTGCGCCGCGACGCAGGCCTTCCCGCCCCCACTGGATCTGCACTCGAGGACGCGCTGCTGCGCCGGGTCCGCGCCTTCGCGCACGTCGACGACCCTGATCGGGCCGCGGCGTACCGCCGCATCCTCGACGACCGGACTCTCGGCTACGACCAACTCAGCGCCCAGGACCAGGCTTTCGCCCGGATGCTCTTCTTCTCGCTCTGGAACGACGGCGGTGGCCACGCAGATGTCGCCGCAGGCCTGGACGCCCTTCGCCAGGAGGTGGCCACCCGACGGGAGATCGCCGCCGTCGTCGACATCTCCTTCAGCGCTGCCCGTCACGTCTCGGTCGCGCTCGAAGGGCCCCTGAGCCGTACGCCGCTGCGCGTGCACGCGCAGTACCAGCGCGAGGAGATCCTCGCGGCACTCGAGTTCCCCCGCATGCCGAACAGCTTCCGCGAGGGCGTCTGGTACTCCCCCGAACTCAACACCGACGTCTTCTTCGTGACCCTCAAGAAGTCCGAGGCGGACTACTCCCCGACCACGATGTACCGCGATTACCCGATCTCCCCGACGCTCTTCCACTGGGAGTCGCAGTCCACGACCTCAGTCGCCTCGAAGACCGGCCAGCGCTATCTGTCGAGCGCCAGCACCGTCCTGCTGTTCGTCCGACACGAGGCCAAGGACGAGTTCGGCACCTCGCCCTACCTGTTCCTCGGCCCCGCTCACTACGTCAGCCACACCGGGGACAAGCCCATCGCCATCACCTGGAAACTGGAGCACGCGATGCCAACCGACCTCTTCACGCTGGCCACGGCGGTGGCTCAATAGATCGAACCGCGGTCTCCAGGTCCGGCTGCTGACCACGAGGTGCGCGCGGCCTGCGCTTATCAGGCTCTTCGTACTTCAGGTGGGGATGAGGGTGTCGAGTCCTCCGCCGATGAGCAGCATGCGTAGCCGGTAGTTGTCGTAGTTGCGGAAGCCGCGGGCGACGCGGCGGTGGAGTTCGATGAGTCCGTTGATGGCTTCGGTGCCGCCGTTG
>WLJH01000043.1 GCA_009701885.1 Actinomycetota bacterium | reverse complement strand
AGTTGAGTCCCCGATAGTGGTGTAGCGCGGTCGCCGAGATCGTCACCGGCGAGTACGGATGACGAAGCAGCGGCCACCGCGTGATCCTTCGAGTGAACCTCTCACAGCACTCTCGAACGGAGTCATCACGATGACCGCTCCTCACATTGTCGACCCTGCACGCCTGCTCGGTGAAGCCCTCGCCGAAGCGTCGCCAGATCTGATGCGCCAGCTGCTGCAGACGATGATCAACGCCCTGCTGTCCGCGGACGCCGACGCCGTGGTCGGCGCCGAGTACGGCCGCCCCACCCCAGGCCGGGTCGCGCAGCGCAACGGCTACCGCCACCGCGACCTCGACACCCGGGTCGGCACGATCGATGTGGCGATCCCCAAGCTCCGCAAGGGCACCTACTTCCCCGAATGGTTGCTCGAGCGCCGCAAGCGAGCCGAGACCGCGCTGATCACCGTGGTAGCGGACTGCTACCTCGCCGGCGTTAGCACGCGGCGGATGGACAAGCTGGTCAAGACCCTCGGCATCGACTCGCTGTCGAAGTCGCAGGTCTCGCGGATGGCCGCCGAGCTCGACGAGCACGTCGAGCAGTTCCGCCACCGTCCCCTCGATGCCGCTGGCCCGTTCACCTTCGTCGCCGCCGACGCGTTGACGATGAAGGTCCGCGAGGGCGGCCGGGTGATCAACGCCGCGGTGTTGCTGGCCACCGGCGTGAACGGCGATGGCCACCGCGAGGTCCTGGGGATGCGGGTGGCCACCGCCGAGACCGGTGCGGCGTGGAACGAGTTCTTCGCCGACCTGGTCGCCCGCGGCCTGTCCGGGGTACGGCTCGTGACCAGCGACGCCCACCCCGGTCTGGTCGAGGCGGTCGCAGCGAACCTGGCTGGCGCGGCCTGGCAACGGTGCCGCACCCACTACGCAGCGAACCTCATGTCGGTGACGCCGAAGTCGATGTGGCCGGCGGTCAAGGCGATGCTGCACAGCGTCTACGACCAGCCCGACCGGCCGGCGGTGCACGCCCAGTTCGACCGGCTGCTGGACTACGTCGACGGCAAGCTCCCCGAGGTCCACGACCACCTCGACCAAGCGCGTGCGGACATCCTCGCGTTCACCGAATTCCCCAAGGACGTGTGGACCCAGATCTGGTCCAACAACCCCGCCGAACGACTCAACCGCGAGATCCGCCGCCGCACCGACGCCGTCGGGATCTTCCCCACCCGCGAAGCCATCGTGCGCCTCGTCGGCGCGGTCTTGGCCGAGCAGACCGACGAATGGGCCGAAGGCCGCCGATACCTCGGACTCGAAGTCCTCGCCCGCTGCCGCGTCAACCCCGTCCCCACCACCGACACCGAGATCGGAGCCGACCAACTGCCAGCACTCACTGCCTGAACCCCCCAGCGAAGGAACACAGCGCTACACCACTAGCCGGGACTTGACCGAGGGGCAGCCGGATGGCAACGGGTACACATGCCCTGGGAGTAGTAGCCGACGCCGAACGGGTACCCGAGGGGGCCGATGCCAGAGTCGCAGCGGGTGCAGCCGGGCGGTCGGAACGGACCGCCGGGCAAGCACTGGTAGCAGTAGTCGACGCGCGGGTTAGTCCACGCGGCCGGACGTTCGCGACAGCCGATGCAGGGCTTGGGCGGCTTGCCCCCGCTCACGCGGGCGGGCGGGTGCGGTTGCGCCCAAGGCGCGGCTGGACTGTCGAGGCTGACGGCTGCCCACCGGCTGGCTGGTCGGCACCGTCGGCTGTCTTCGCGGACCGACGTGCGGCGACCTTGGCCGGTTCACGGACCAGCAGCGTCGACGGCTCGCAGTCCAGGACCGCACAGATCACGTCGAGGTCCTCGAGCCGGATCGTGGTCGGAGTTCCGGTCCACAGCGCCGACATCTTCCCCGCGGAGATCTCGAGCCCGGCATCGGCCAACCTGCGGCGTAGTTCGGTTGACTTCCAGATGCCGCGTTCGGCCGCGGCCATGCGCAAGTTCCACTGCATCGGATCATCGCTCCATCGGATCAGTTGGCAGGTCGAAGCGGTCCGTGAGGCGCTTGTTCGCTTCGGCCCAGGCGTGCTCGATGTGGTCGTCATGGACGTGGACGTAGACGGTGGTGGTCTTGAGCCACTCGTGGCCGAGGAGCTCTTGGACGGCCTTCAGGGCCAGGCCGCGGTGGTAGAGCGAGGTGGCGCAGTAATGCCGCAGAACGTGCGGGGTGAGGCGTTGTTGCCAAGCGGGCAGCCAGCGTTCGACGGCACCGACCAAACCGGAGCGCAGGGTGTCAGCCCCGGCCCTGGTGGGGCGACCGGTCATTGGGTCGTGTCGCTCGCTGGGCAGCAGCGGCGCATCGGGGGCGTCCCAGTCGTCCCCGAACTGGTGGCGTACGTCGGTCAGCCACCAGGTCAGCAGGTCGTCGATGCCGTTGATGGCCGGCACCAGCCGGGTCTTGGGCCCACGGCCACGGGCGCCCTTGCCGAACCGGACGTGGAGTTTGCCGTGCTCACCGAGGTCGGGACGCCAGTCGCGAAGGTCGAGCATCACGGTCTCGTTCAGCCGCAGGCCCACCCGGCGCCACAGCGAGGCGGCCATGTAGTCCCGGGCCGCGGTGAGGTACTTGCGCTGATCGGGCAGCGCGTCGCCCCAGCGGGTGAAGAGGAGGTCGACTTCCTCGTCGCTGGGCGGAACCCGCACCCCACGTGTCCATGTGCTGGCCGGACGGTTGAACTCGTCGATCGGCTGGTCGACCACGACGCCGGTCAGGGCATGGATGTCACCTTGGTAGCGGGCGATCATGAACTCGAAGAACCGTGCCACCGAGCCCGCCCTGCCTTCCACCGTGGATCGCGACAGACCACGGTCGCGTCGCAGCCAAGTCAGGTACCTGTCGGCTTCCGCTCCCGTCGCTGTCCATACGGGCCGACCAATGAACCGAGCGAACTCGATCACCGCGGAGCGTTCGGCGTCGATGTAGCCGTCGGTCAGGCCGGCGCCCACCATCGCCAACGCGTGCTGGTCGACGATCTCCTGCTCGAACTCCTCGACATCGGCCGCCGATGTGAGTCGGCGCGGCGAGTCGAGCGAACGCACCACCGCCAGCGTCATGCGCTGCCCTTGAGATCACGAATCCGATGCACTTGCCATGAATATCACGACACGTTCAGGAATCCCGAACTCTTGTCGAAGATTCGCGGGGGCGTCGCATGGACTGGCTAAGCAGGAACAACGGCCCCGGTGGGAACTCAGCGGACGAACGAACTCACGGCAATAGGGACATGACCAGGTGGACCAGCTGGCGGCGCAGGCGCCGGGACGAGCGAGGATCGGTGGCGATCGAGGCCGCGATCGGCGTCCCGGCCTTCGGCCTGTTCATCGCGATGATCATCCTCGGCGGCCGCGTGGAGATCGCCAAGCAGTCGGTGGAGGCAGCCGCCTACGAAGCAGCCCGAGCCGCCTCCATCGAGCGGACCCAGAACGAGGCGATCAGCTCCGGCAAGTCCGCGGCCACCAGCAGCCTGCACGACCAGGGCCTGCAGTGCGCGACCACCAACGTCACGGTCAACGCCGCGGCATTCAACGCGCCACTGGGCACCACCGCCCAGGTGACCGCCACGGTGACCTGCAAGGTCGACGTCGCCGACCTGGCCATCCCCGGCCTGCCGGGGACCAGGACGATCACCGCGACCGCCAGCAGCCCCGTCGACGCCTACCGGGAGCGCCGATGATCAGCCAGCTGCGCCGCCTCCTGCCGCGTCGGGCCCGCGACGAGCGCGGCTCCATCAGCGTGTGGTTCGCCACCGCCTCGTTCGCGATGATCATCCTCGTCGGGATGGCCGTCGACCTCGGCGGCAAGGTTCACACCCAGCAGCAGGCCCGCAGCGCCGCCGCCCAGGCCGCCCGCACCGGCGCCCAGGAGGTCCAGGGCTCGACCGCGGTGCGCGGCGAGGACCTCCGCGTCGACATCAACGCCGCCAAGGCGGCCGCGATGGACTACCTCCACGCCGCCGGCGTGGAAGGCAACGCGCGCGTCGTCGACGGCGACACCCTGATCGTCACTACCACCGACACCTACACCAGCAAGTTCCTCGGGATCATCGGCCTGGACACCATGCAGGTCACCGGGGAGGCGTCCGCGCGGCTCATCCGCGCCGAAGGAGGCATCGAGAGATGACCACGCCCACCCACCCCACTTTGGGCCAGCGGCTTACCGGTCTCGCGGCCGTGGCCGCCGTGCTCGGCATCCTCGTCGGGCTCCCTGCCCTGTTCCTCGCCATCGGCGCCAGCCCGATCCCCGACCAGGTCCCGACCCTGGACAGCATCAAGAACGCGCTCCTGGCGCCCGACGACGGCACGCTCGTGCTCGGCCTGTTCAAGGTGGTCGGCTGGGCCGCGTGGGCCTTCATGGCGCTCAGCCTCGTCGTGGAGGCCATCGCACGGCTCCGCAACATCCAGGCGCCCCAGCTGCCGGGCCTCCGGCTCCCGCAGGCCGGCGCCCGCAACCTGATCGGGCTCGCGGCCCTGTTCTTCATCGCCGCACCCATTGCGACGCAGGCAGCCACCGCCGCTCCCGCCGCTGCCGCCCCGGCCGCGGTGGGTCATGTCCACGCCGGCGCCGTCGACCAGGCGCCCGCGCAGCAGGACGTCACGGTCGAGACGAAGCAGGAGCGCCAGGCGCCCAAGACCGTCGACCACGCCGTGAAGCCGGGGGAGAGCCTCTGGTCGATCGCCGAGGACCACTTCGGCGACGGAGCCAGGTACAAGGAGATCGCCGAGCTCAACCGCGACCTACTCGGCACGCAGCCGAACTTCCTTGAGCCCGGTTGGGTGCTCAAGCTCCCCGCGCACCAGGTCAAGGACGCCCCCGCACACCAGTACGGCGTCCAGGCCGGCGACACCCTCAGCGAGATCGCACAGGAGCAGCTCGGTGACGCCGACCGGTGGCCGGAGATCTACCAGGCGTCGGCCGGCATCGATCAGCCCGGCGGAGTGCAGCTGACCGACCCCGACGTCATCGACGTCGGCTGGACGCTCAATATCCCCGGCGCCGCCAACCAGCAGCAGCCGCGTGAGGTCGAGCCCGAGAACCCCGCCAGCCCCGAGGACCAGAAGCCCGTCGACCCGCCGGCGGAGGAGAAGCCGCCGGTCGTGCAGGAGCCCGACGTGCCTGAGGTGCCCGAGACTGCGGCACCTGAGACTGAGGCACCCGAGGTCGCGCCGCCCCAGGCCGCGGAGCCGGCGGCGGCCGCTGCCGATGTCGACCAGGTCGACGACAGCGACGACTCGATCCTCGAGGCACCCTGGGTCCTCGCCGGTCTCACCGGCGGGGGCGTGCTGCTGTCCGGGGCTCTGCTGATGGCCCTGCGCTCGCGCCGACGCGCCGCGTTCCGCAACCGCCCGCCCGGCCGTGCGATCGCCGCCCCGTCGCCAGAGCTCGCGCCGGTGGAGATGACCCTGAACGCCACCGGCGCCGCCGCGGCCGCCACCGTGGAGTTCGCCGACGAGGCGCTGCGTCGCCTCGCGGCCGCCGTCGGCACCCAGGGCACCACGATGCCGCCCCTCGCCGCGGTGGAGCTCGGGCACGGCAAGCTCACCCTGCACCTCAGCGCCCCGGCCACCGTCCCCGCCCCCTGGGTGGGCAGCCCCGACCAGACCCACTGGCACGTCACCACCGACACCGATGTCGACCAACTCGGTCCCGACACCGACAACGTCGAGCCGCCCTACCCGCTCCTGGCCACCATCGGGATGAGCGACACCGGCGAGACGTGGCTGCTGAACTGCGAGGAACTGTCGACGCTGACCATCAGCGGAGACCCCACCTACGGCCGCGACTTCGCCCGCCACCTCGCCGCCCAGCTGGCTGTGAACCCCTGGTCGCGCCGGGTGCAGGTCGACTGCATCGGCGTGGCCGAGGAGACCGTCGCCATGGACGAGCGGATCAGCTTCTACCCGACTGGGGCAGCCGGGTCGCCGGCAACCGCGGAGATCCTCGCGGCCGCGGTCACCACCGTCGACCGGGCCAAGCGCCACGACACCGACGTCTCCACGGCCCGCACCGGCAGCGTCGACGACGACACCTGGCCGGCCCGGATGCTCCTGGTCGACGCCGCCGCCGGAGATCCAGAGGACCTCGAGCAGCTGCTGCAGCTGGTCAACGATCACGTCGGTCAGTCCGCGACCTCCATCGTGGTCGCCGGCGAGCGCCCCAACACTCCTGGCGCCGTGCTGCACATGACCAACACCGGCCGCGTCGTCCTCGAGCACGCCGGCCTCAACCTGATCGCGGTCGGGCTCACCAGCGACGAGGCTCGCGGCTGCGCCCTGGTCTACGCCCAGAGCGAGACCCCGGAGTACGTCGACACCCCGGTGGACGAGACCGCCACCGACGGCTGGGAGGCCTACACCGACGAGGCCGGCGCGCTGCGCCGGGAGTACACCCTGCCGCGCAACACCCCCGAGGACGCCGTCGACGAGCCGATGTCCTCCCTGCTCGAGGGTGAGGACGAGGAGTACATCCGGGAGAGCGCGATCCTCCAGGAGGACCTCGAGGTCCTCGCACCCAAGGTGCCCGCCCACGTCCGCGCCGAGGTCGAGGAGAAGGACCCCACCCTCGACCAGGACATCGCCGACTGGTTCTCGACCGACTGCGACCGTCCGCGGCTCATCCTGCTCGGCCCGGTCACCGCCCGCACCCACGGCAAGGCGCTGGCCAAGCGCAAGCCCTACTTCACCGAGCTGCTGGCATTCCTGGCCCTGCACCGCAAGCAGGGCGCCACCCGCGCGCAGATCCGTGAGGCGTTCTCGATCTCCGACGGCAAGGTGCGCGACTACACCAACATCGTGCGCGACTGGCTCGGCACCAACCCCCGCACCGGCGAGGACCACCTGCCGTACGCAGACAAGGCGCCGGCGGCCAAGGTCACCGGGGTCAACGTCTACCAGGTCGACGACGGCCTGCTCGTCGACCTCGACCTGTTCAAGCGGCTGTGTAAGCGCGGCCGAGCCCGCGGTGGCGCGGAGGGTCTCGCCGACCTGTGCACCGCGCTCGAGCTGGTCGGAGAGGCCCAGCCGTTCAGCCAGCTGCGTGAGGAGGGCTGGGAGTGGCTCGCCACCCTGCCGAACCGCCTCGACCTGATGGTCCCCGGCTGGATCGCCGACGTCGCGCTCATCGTGGTCACCGAGGCCCTCGCCGCCGGCGACCTCGTCAAGGCCCGCTCGGCCGCCTACGTCGCCAACCATGCCGATCCCGACGGGGAGAGCACCCGCCTGTGCCTGGCCGCCGTCATGAAGGCCGAGGGCGACGAGCTCGGGGCCGACCGGATCCTGCGCGAGGAGATCTGCAACCGGTCCGACGACGGCGACGCCCCCATGGAACTGTCGGAGCGCACGAAGACAATCATCCGTACGCACGGCTGGCTCGCGAGCTGACTCGGGGAAGGGAGCACCAGCACATGGCAACGTTCGACCAAGAGCTCACCGGCCGCTACGCCGCGGCCGGCGCCGACCACGCCGACCTCGACGCCCGCCGCATCGCCCGGGCCGTGTTCGTGCGCGACACCATCCGCACGCTCTACAACGCCGACAAGAAGTTCGGGTTCGACCCGGCCGACAACGGCTCGCTCGCCGAGCTCGTCGACGCCGCCGAAGAACACCTCGAGCACATCGCCAACGACGTCAGCCAGCGATCCGTCATGGCCCCGCCCACCACAGGAGGAGACACCGCATGAGGAAGCACCACTCCGCACTCGGGGGAGTGGCCCTCGCCCTCGCCCTGGCTCTCACGGGCTGCGGCGGCGACGACAACGAGCCCACGGTCCAGGAGACCCCGAGCCAGTCCCCATCACCGACGACGCCCGCCGCCTCGCCGACTCCGAAGACGGATGAGGAGAAGGCGGCCGCGCAGCTGACGGCCTACCTCGACGTGCGGGACGACTTCTACCGACAGGCGACAATCGACTTCAAGCGCCTCAACAAGGTGGCCACCGGCAGCGAGTTCCTGAACGTCCAGCAGCACGTCTCAGCGATCGAGCGCTCCGGCGGCAAGGTCACCGGGGAGTACGTCCACACGCTCGGGGAGCCGCGCGACCGAGGCGCGTACATCCTCATCATCGACTGTGAGGACCGGTCGGGGGTCGAGCGCACCAACAAGGCTGGCCAGCTCGTCCCAGAGCCGACCGGCCCCGACGGCAAGCCGGTGCCGAACCCGCTCCCGATCGAGTACACGCTCGTGAAGGAGAAGGGCCGCTGGCTTGTCAGCGAGCAGAACGGCCTCCTGGAGGAATCGTGCTAGCGCGAGTCGTGGCGGCCGCGATCGTGGCCCTGGTCGGGCTCGTGGTCGCTCCCGTGCCGTTGGCGGCGGCCGAGGGCGATGGCCAGTGCACTCAGGTGGTAGACCCCATCACCAACGAGGTGAAGTGGGTGTGCGAGAACGGCGGCGGCGATCCTGGCGGCGGCGGCCAGAACCCCGGCGGCGGCTCGTCGACGTGCACGTACGCAGGCAGTGAGATCCCGTGCTCATTGGGTGGCGGGCAGTGGAGTAGCAAGAACGCCTGCTACGTCATTCCGACGCCCGTGTCGCCTCAGCCGGCTCCGCCGCCGGGACAGACTGACCAGGACGGGGACTGGCATAACTGCATCCAGCCGGCTGGCTACCTGGGATCGAATCAACCGGTATGGGTGGAGGCCGGCGAGACACTGATCGACCCCGCGGTCCTCGCCCAACGTGCTATCGCCTCCATGAACCTGGACCCGATCACGATCGGGATCGTCCCGGAGCCCGGGCCCGATCGCGTCGGCCTGGTCGGCCTGCCGGTGTGGATGTGGGTCGAGGACCAGGCGCCGAACACCTACGGGCCGATCACGGCCTCAGCCAGCCAAGGCCCGGTCTCGGTCACCGCCACGGCGAAGGTGTCGAGCATCGTGTGGGACATGGGCGACGGCACCAAGAAGACCTGCACCGGCCCCGGCACCCCGTACGAGGACCGCTACGGCAAACAGGACTCCCCGACGTGCGGGCACCGCTACGAGCAGATGAGCGACGACCAGCCAGACGACGCCTACCAGGTCACCGCCACGAGCCATTGGGTCGTCGAGTGGAGCGGTGGTGGCCAGTCCGGAACCATCGAGTTCGACATCACCACCGAGCCGCTGCCGATCCGCATCGGTGAGGCCCAGGTGCTGACGCAGTGATCGTCGGCGCGAAGCGCTGAGCGCCCAGAGACAGGTCCCCGGCCTCGAGCAGGACGGGGACCTGTTCTCGCTCCGGGCGGATCAAAGCCGGGACGGCTGGGCGATAGCCGGCCCGGTGGGGTGCCTGACCCTAGGGGAAAGCCCCAGGCGTCTCGGGTCACCTGGGGCTCGGGATGCAGTAGAGCATGCGTCGCTGCGGCCGCGCAGGAGATTCGGAAATGTGACTCGGGTGGGTGCCCTAGTAGGCCATGCCCTCGCGCGTGAACAGCGATTCCATGAGGTCCTTGTTGGTCGCTGCGGCGACCTGCTCGCGGATGCCGTCCTTGGTGAGGTCCAGCGCTCTGAGGTTGCCGGAACCGTCCCGGATCACGGCCAGGACGCGACGTACCAGAGTGCTGTGATCGGAGGCGTACTGGGAAAGGGCAGCCCACTTGGGTGCTGCGTCAACCAGGTCGTGGCGGTGCGGGTCGATGATGTCGAGGACGTAGTCGCCGGCGCCGTCGTCGTGCCAGAACAGGAAGTCTGGGTGCATGAGGAGCGTCTTCTCGCCGAACTCGTAGGGGATCGCGAGCGCGTAGCGCCCGGACGACGGGTTGCGGTACCAGCCGACGAGTGTCTGGGCCGTGACCTCGAGCTTGAGGACCTCGGCCTCCCACGCTGACCGGGAGGTGTCGACAGGGAACCGGCCGGCGCCCTTCGTTCCGGGCGGGATCACGTAAAGGTGCTTGGGGTAGGTCGTGAGCTCGACAGTGGTGTCGCCGACGATGCGCTCGGTGGCAGCGGCGTAGGTCTGTCGGGCTTCCACTGTGGTGGGGTGCATGGGGGAGGAGCCCAGGTACCAAAGCGGCTCGATCAGGTCGCGGGCTGCTCGGGGCATGCGGGAGACGGCTGAGGCGTGGGCGTCGCGCCAGGCCTTGATCTGCTCGGCGGCCTGGCGCTCGATGACGTCCTTGAAGCCGAGGCCGGCCATGGCGGCCAGGCGGACGCCGGCGTCGATCTCGTCGTACCCCCGGTCGCATAGGTCGTTGAAGTACCAGGAAGCCGACCCGTCGGGGAGGAGTCGTTGGGCGCGCGTGTAGTAGCCGTCAAGGTCGCGCTCGACGGTGGGGGCCTCGCTGGTGCTGGTCGACGTGGTGAGATCGGCTCCGAGGCCGACCGTGAGGGTGCCGACAGTGAGAGCGAGGGTGTCGGTGACCTTGGCGTCGATCTCGTCTTGCTGCTGGGAGTCTGCGGCCCGCATCTGGTCGACGATCCACGCGCGAGCCTTCTTCGAGGCGTTGGTGACAAGACTGTGCTCGTTGAGCGTGGCGGCCAGGCGCATGAGCTGAGCGGTGCGGGTCGAGAAGGTGGCCTTCGGGCGCATGTAGGACGGCAGAGTGTCGAGCAGCTCGAACAGTTCTGAGGGGACGTCGCTGGAGCGCTCGCACACGACGGGCGCGATCAGCACCTCCATCTCGACCGTCTCGTCCTCGGTCAGTGCCTTCACGACGCGGGTGACGTGCTCGGTTTTGAAACCGGGCAGGTAGGCGACGACCTCGTTGAGCCGGTCGTCTCCGCCGTCGACGCGCTGCGCGAGGGGAGTACGAACGAGCCGGCCGATCAGCTGGGCGATTTCGGTGAAGGAGTCCTTGCCCTGGAAGGAGACCAGCACCTCGGCGCGGGGACAGTCCCAGCCGGTGGTGAGGGCGGACTTGAACAGCACGACGCGTGCGCGGTCGTCGGCGGCGATCGCCTCGGGGGGCAGGTAGCGGACCGTCTTGTCGCCGATCTTGAGCGGTCCATGGGGGTCTCCGAAGGCGTGCGCGATCGCGTAGTCGCTCAACTCGGGCCACGTCGACTCGATCACCGCGAGCATCTCCGCCAGACGGGCGTCGGTGACCTTGGGCGGCACTTGGACGACGAGCAGGGGGTCGACCAGGCGACCACCGGTGTTCTCGTGATGGGCCTTCCAGGCCGCGGCGGCGTCCCTCAGGTCGGCCACCGCCAGGGCCAGCATCGTGTTGTCGGCGGTCTGGTCCTCGGCGATGTTGCGGAGCAGGATCCGGTCCTTCAACAGACCGGACTGGCGCACCTCGTTCGCGGGGACCTCGACCAGCCGCATGGTGCGGCCCGAGGCGCTCATGGCCGCCTGGAACTTCTCGGGCGTCGCCGAGATCCCGAGGACGATCGGGGCAGCCGGCTGCTGGGTGCCGATGTTGGTGGTGCCGCCGTTGACGATGGTCCCGGCGATCGTCTTCCGGTCGGTCGACGTCGTGCCTGCACCGCGGTGCGCCTCGTCCCAGACGACGACGAAGTCACCGCCGCGCTCGCGGGCAGTGTTGGCGATCATCTCCCAAGCGCCGTAGGTTCGCTTGTCGGAGCGGGAGCCGTCCGCCCGGGTGGCGTGCAGGTTCGAGTTCCGCTGCAGTGCCTGGATGTGAACGAAGTAGATGAACCCTGGCTCGAGGGTGCGCTCATCGGTGTCGGCGAGGAACCGGATCCGGTTGGCATCGAGGCGACCGCCGGAGGCCTGGAGAATCTTGTTGATCGTCTGCCGATTCAGGGCCGGGTCATCGGTCAACCAGAGAACGGTCACGTTGGGGTCGGCCGCACGGGTCGCGGTGCCGAAGTAGAGCCCCTCGAGCACAGCCGTGGCGATCACGGTCTTGCCCGCTCCGGTAGGCGCGGTCAGACCCACCGCGGTGCGTTCACCGTCCTCGCGGTAGTCCCGCCGAGCGCGGGCGATGCCAGTCAGAACCCTCTCGGTCGCGGCGACTTGGTAGTCCTCAAGGGTGAACCTCATCGCACACTCCCGAGCACGTTGATCGTGTAGTTGGCCAGGTACGACTCGTAGAGCCTGACGGCATCGACCCCAGCCGGGAGGCGCTCGGCGGCCGCCTGGAACTCGGTGGGGGAGTCGGTGATGATGAACACGACCCGAGGCGCTCGATCGACCTGGGCAGCATCGCTCACGGCCGCCGCGAAGGGAGCCATGGCATCGACGCTGAACAAGATCCCGTAGTACTCCGTCAGCGCCCACCCGTCCTCTGGCTCCTGGGCGATGCGCTCGCCTTGTGCGCCGCCCTCGAGCCACAGCAGCGGGGCGATCGCCTCGAACTCGCGGCCGCGGCGCACCATGCCTGGGTCCAGGTAGGTCAGCTTGAGGAACTCGACGTTGGCAGCCAGGCCATCGGAGTAGACCGACCCGTCGGGCCGCTTGCCGGTGACAACGGTGGTGATGCGCGGCCGGGTGACGTACTCGAATACCCCCATGGTTTCCATTCGGAGTCGCCTGGGTGATGGCCGGCCTTGCGGAGCGCCTTGGCCTGTTTGGCGCCGAGCTCGTTGTTCGTGACGAGGATCGACTGCCTGGTGCCGCCGTCCTCGTCATTGAGCCGCAGCACTGCCTCGGTAGTGGTGCCGGAGCCGCCGAAGAAGTCGAGGATCAGGCCGTCCGGAGGGCAGGTCATCCGAAGCCAGCGCATCAGCACCTCGTGGTCCTTGGGGAATGGGAACCGTTTCTCCCCGAGGAGGCGCTCCAGGTGTGCGTTGGCGGTGTTGCGGGAGTGGTAGAAGGTCGGGACCGGCATGTTGTAGGCGTAGTCCCGAAGTGACTTCTTCTTGCGCGGTCGCTTGCCGAACGCGATGAGCTCGGCTTGGACCCACTCCTCCATGAGCTCGCGGTTGACTGTCCAGCCGTTCTCGGGCGGCTCGTAGACCCGTCCGGTGTCGGGGTCGGTCACGGGGTATCGAAGGTTTGGTCTCGGGAGGCGGTTGGTGAGGTCGGCCGTCTCGAAGATGATCCCGTTCGCGTCGACGTTGTTGAAGCGCGTCACGCCCTCGGGCATGTCCTTGGAGTTGGCCTTGATGAACTCCCGGAGGCGCTGTTGGGCCTCCTCGGCGGTGGCGCCCGCTGCGAGGGTTTCATCGACAAGGCGGAGCATCTTGGTACTCCGAGTCGGGCAGCCCTGGCCCCAATCAATGGGATCTTCGCTCAATTGTGACGCACGAAACGGGGCACGCAACCGGGTTCTTGGGTGGACCCAACAACGAAGGACACTTTGGGAACAACTCAGCCCGATGCCCTGTGCCGCGCACCTCGGCGACCGCGACTATGTGTCCCGGCTCCTCGGGCGTCATCGGGACCACGTGGTTGCGATCGCTAGAGCCTGATGACCTAAGTGCTATTCAAGATGCCTACTAAGTAGTTCACTCGCTGGGACAACTACGTGGATGCGCACGTAGTGCGCCACCGGATTCCAACGTCCGCAGTGCGGCAGTTTTTGCGCCGCACTGCGGACGTTCCTATTTCCGATCAACACAGGGCGAAGCCAGTGATGAACCAGGACGCTGATTGCGCACCCGATCGCGTCATGCGCGCATCTAGGACTGCAATTAAATCTGCAGCCTCGTTCGTTACTGTGACAGTGGCTACGTCTCCATCCGTCGCCTCGGCGAATGAAAGTTGGCTGTCATCAAGGTCAGGGCTTGCGAAACGCAGGGCGGCTTTCGCTGCGGCCGTTGGTGAAGAATGGCTAGCGTTTTCGTTCGCCGCGAAACCGCCCGAGATGATACTGGCGGTCGCGTCAGGACAATCTGAAACGCCCCAATTTCGCGATGCGGAAGGCGACTGTTGCGCGATCCCTATATCCCGCGACGCCTCCCTCTCAGGGGTCAGCACTGCGAAACCGGCCATTGCAGGTGCGGCGACCAACAAAGTACACGCTGTTGCGCCGATGGCGAATCTACGACGGCTACGACGCTTGGCGGCTCCAATGACTGGTGAGGCGCTCAACGGAACCGGCGGCCAATCCTCTGTTGACGCTTCAAAAACGTCCTGTGACTTATTCAAGCGTAAAAATCCTTTCCTTACTTAGTTTTTCAGTGGCCCTGAAAAGTTTGGATTTCACCGTGCCGATAGGGAGATTGAGGAGTTCCGCAACGTCGGCGATCGACAGGTCTTCAAAATGACGAAGTATCAGGACCGCGCGGTCCTCCTCGGTGAGCACGGAAAGTTCTTGAGCGAACTCTTGAAGACTGACTGGCGGCGTCGACTGAGGGCTGCGCTCCTTCGTCGCTCGCCCCAGCGCTCGTCGCTCTCGTTCGCTGGCGCGCCAACTGTCTATGGCGAGTCGCCACGCCACTTGGGAGACCCAACGACGTGGCTCAGACGCCTGCAGATTTCTTCGCTTCATCCATGCGCGGACGAACGCCTCTTGCACGCATTCCTCTGCGCGGGTGGCGTCCCCGGTAGCCACATATATCTGGCGCACGAGCGCCGAGAAGGTGGATTGGTAGAAGTCGGTGAACTCCGCTTCGTTCAACGTCGTGTCTCCTTCGCGGTACTCATCGCTTGTGCGTCACCACCACTACATACGCTGCTCCGGGCATGGAAGGTTCCATCCAGGATCGAAAAGTTTGCGGCCCGGCCCGGCGAAGACTCCAAAGCCGTTGCCGGAGGGGGTGCTGCCAGCGGCTTGAGAGCCCCGGGCGCGTCAGCATTTGTCTGAGAACCTCCTCCGATGGGGACCACTGGCCAGCACCAACTCGCGAGGTCCTTCTGCACCATGGCTCTCATCCGACCTGAGTTGGCTCAATTGGTTAGTGCGTGAGGTCAGACCTGTTCGAGCGCGTCAAGGATGGTCTGCTGCGGCTCGGGGATGACGGGCGCGAAGGTCTGCTGGCTGCCGTTGATCGCGATGGTGGCCGACCGCAGTGGTCGTAGCTGTCGGACGACGTTTCGGATCGCGAGCCCGGTGCGGGCCTGAACCTCGCGGGATACCGCGAGTGCGGTGAACACGATGGTGAGGTGGGCCTCGATCGCGTGACGGGTGTGGTGGAACATCGGCCGCGCACGCAGGTCGGTCTTCGACATCCGGAAGGACTGCTCCACGGTCCACAGGTCGTGGTAGCTGGCGATGACCTCACCGGCTGGCATCACCGAATGGGCGATGTTGGTGACGTAGCCCTTCAGCCCGACCAGCCGGCGTGCCCGCGCCAGCGATGCTTCGTCGAGCTCGGCGGCACCGTTGCGGGTCTTGACGAACCGCGGGGTGCGGGCGGCCTTCTCCCCGGCGATGACCGCGCGGGCCTTGTTCTCCTGCAGGGTCAGCGTCTTGTTGTCGCGCACGGCGCGCTTGGCCGAGTAGGCCCACACCGCCCGCCACGAGCCGGGATGGGCCTGCGGGTCCCAGAGGGGTTCGGTCTTGTGCTTGGGGTCGTTCTCGATCTTGCGTCCGGTGCGCGGGGTGATGGTGTCAATGACCTGGGCGTCGGTGAAGGCATCGCCGTGCCAGCGGAAGTGGGACTCCAGATCGACTGGTGCCTTGGTCACCCGCGACCCGACGATGAACCGAAGGTCCGCCTCGTCGAGGTCGCGCAGGTTCGAGGCCGACAACATCCCGGCGTCGGCGACGATGACGATGTCGGCCAGCCCGTGGCGGTCTTGGAACTGCTTGACGATCGGAATCAGGGTCAGCGTCTCAGCCTTGTTGCCCTCGAAGCAGCCGATCTCCAGGGGGAACCCTCGCCGGTCCACCAGGAGCCCGACCACGATCTGCGGATCGACGCGGCGCTCTTTGCTGTAGCCGACCTTGCGCAGGTCGTCTGACACCTCCCGGGGTGTCCGGAGACTCGGTTTTCTGAGTCACCCGGCGATTGCCGGTGTGCTCCAGTGAATGTAGTGGAGCTCTTCGGCCTTGGCGGGGGTGAGGTCGTCGAGGTACTCGTGGGGTCGCTCGGTGTTGAACCAGTCGACCCAGTTCAGGGTCTCGATCTCGACGTGCTCGACGTCGCGCCAGGGGCCTTCGCGCCAGATCAGTTCGTTCTTGAACGACCCCACGGTGGTCTCGGCCAAGGCGTTGTCCAGCGCATCGCCGACAGAGCCGACTGAGGGGTCGACTCCGGCCTCGATGAGGCGGGTGGTGAAGGCGACCGAGGTGTAGACGCTGCCGGCATCGGAGTGACTGACCAGCCCGGTCAGGTCGGTGATGCCTTCCTGGCGCCGGGTGAAGATCGCGTGCTCCAGGGCGTCGAGGACCAGAGCGGTCTTCATCGACCGCGCGGCACGCCAGCCGATGATGCGGCGAGCGAAGGCGTCGATGACGAACGCGACGTAGACCGTGCCGGTCCAGGTCGCGACATAGGTGAAGTCGGCTACCCACAGGCGGTTCGGGGTCGCGGGGGCGAAGTCGCGATCCACCAGGTCCGGGCTGCGCTCGTGGCGCTCGTCGGGTCGGGTGGTGGTGTGTTTGGACCCGTAACGGGCGCCTTCCCAGCCGTTGTGGCGGTAGAGCCGTTCCACGGTGCAGCGGGCCACGTCGTGGCCGGCCTCGCGGAGCTTGATCCACATCTTGCGTGAGCCCAGCCGGGCGTTGAGCTTGTTGCGCTCGCGCATCGCCACGATCAGGCCAGTGACTTCCTCATCGCGCAGCTGACGGCGCGTCGGCTTCTTCTCGACCCACTCGTAGTAGGTCGAGGGGCTGATCTTGATGCCGTGCTCAGCCAGCACGGCGCACATGGGCTCGACACCCCAGCGCAGCCCGACCCCGCCGGTGGCGGGGTCGGGCACCTGGTGGTCCTTGTGCTCGGTGATGAACCTGACTACCGCTTCGCGGGCCGGTCGAGCTCGGCCGCGAAGAAGGCCGAAGCTGCCTTCAAGATCTCATTCGCCCGTCGCAGTTCGGCGTTCTCCCGCTTCAGCCGCTTCAGCTCCTCAGCCTCCGCGGTGCTCACGCCCGGTCGCTTGCCGGCATCGACCTCGGCGCGGCGAACCCAGGTCCGCACCGTCTCGGGTGCGCCGACGCCGAGCTTGCCGGCCACCGCGCAGATCGCTGCCCACTGCGAGCCGTAGTCCGGGGCCACCTCGTGGACCATCCGCACCGCCCGCAGTGGAGTCCAGCAGAGTGGTGTACGACGGACCTGAGTGAGCGCGTGCCTGCAACGTAGGCGCGGCCACCAGGTGGATCCTTCGAGTGATCTCTCACAACCGACTCGAAGAAGGACACCTTGATGACCGCTGTGCCCAGTATCGACCCTGCCCAGTTCCTGAACGAGCAGCTGTCCCAGGCGAGCCCCGACCTGATGCGGCACCTGCTCACCACGTTCGTCAACGCCCTGCTCTCCGCGCAGGCCGACGCGGTGTGCGGCGCCGGCTACGGCGAACGAACCCCCGAGCGGGTCAACTCCCGCAACGGCTACCGACACCGCGACCTCGACACCCGCGTCGGCACCCTCGACGTCGCGGTCCCCAAGCTCCGGACCGGCAGCCTGTACCCGGAGTGGCTGCTCGAGCGCCGCAAGCGGGCCGAGCGGGCCCTGACCTCGGTGGTGGCGACCTGCTACCTGCTCGGCGTCAGCACCCGCCGTATGGACAAGCTCGTGCAGACCCTCGGGATCACCGGCCTGTCGAAGTCCCAGGTCTCGGTGATGGCCAAGGAGCTCGACGAGCACGTCGAGCAGTTCCGCACCCGACGCCTGGAGGAGTCCGGGCCGTTCACCTTCGTCGCCGCCGACGCCCTCGTCTTGAAGGTCCGCGAGGGCGGACGCGTGGTGCCCGTACACGTGTTGGTCGCGACCGGTGTCAACGCCGATGGGCACCGCGAGATCCTCGGCGTCCAGGTCACCACCAGCGAGGACGGCGCCGGCTGGCTGGGCTTCTTCCGCGACCTGACCGCCCGCGGCCTGACCGGGGTCAAGCTCGTCACCTCAGATGCCCACGCAGGGCTGGTGGCCGCGATCGGCGCCACCATCCCGGGCGCAGCGTGGCAGCGGTGCCGCACCCACTACGCCGCGAACCTGATGTCCGCGACACCGAAGACCAGCTGGCCGTGGGTCAAGGCGCTGCTGCACTCCATCTACGACCAGCCCGACGCCGACGCGGTCCACGCCCAGTTCAACCGCGTCCTCGACGCCCTGGCCGAGAAGCTGCCCGCGGTGGCTGAGCACCTCGAGGGCGCGCGTGCGGACATTCTCGCGTTCACGCCGTTCCCGAAAGAGGTCTGGCGCCAGATTTGGTCCAACAACCCCAACGAACGTCTCAATCGCGAGATCCGACGCCGCACCGACGTGGTCGGCATCTTCCCCGACCGCGCCTCCATCATCCGGCTCGTCGGAGCAGTGCTGGCCGAGCAGCACGACGAATGGGCAGAAGGACGCCGCTACCTCGGACTCGACGTGCTGGCCCGCGCCCAAGCCGTCGACACCATCGTCGAGGAGGTGACCACCGAACCCGACCTCCAGGCCCTCACAGCCTGACCGACACCCCCAACCGAGGGATCAACCTCGTACACCACCCCAGCGGACTTGATGTTGAGATGCAGTGAAGGTTGATCGGCCGACCGCGGGGAAGTTCTAACGGACCAGACCTCGACGTCTTTCCCGTCAGAGTGAGTGCCGGTTGTCGGCTGGACTGTCGGGTGCCACCGAGTCGCGTGCTGAGCCTGGTTCTCGACGAGCGCGGCGATACGCGGTGTGGGCCGCTCGACAGAGGTCGCAGCGGCATCCGCGACCGTATGCGGCGACCGTGCCGCACGGGCGGAGGCTCGGCTTCTTCGCCTCGTACAACCGGTCCAACGTCGCTTGCTTGGCCTCGGGCGACTTGGCCTCCCATGTCCGCCTCCATGAGTCGCTCCGCTTCGCGAGGGCCTCTGGCGTAAAGGCACGGTCTCGGAGGGCGGTCATGTCGACGCCGGCGGTTCCGTCCGCCTTCCCCTTGGCGCCGGCACGAGTGACGCGGTACTTCCCGTGTCCCTGCTTGTGCGCCTCGTGGAGTGCGGTCTTGTCTTGTGCTGCGGCCCGTTGCCTCGAGGCCTCGCTGAGGTCAGCGTCGGCTACAGACTCCTTCACCTTCAGCCCACAGATGTCCCGCATCGTGAACTTGTCGATGCCGTGTTTGAGCGCGACGTGGTTGAGCGGCGACTTCCAGGGTCCGCGGCCGCAGATAGGGCACATCTGATGACGCAGGAGTTCGCGCGCGTCGCCCGCGGAGACGCCCCACGATTCGGGGTCGGGGATGGCGTCTTCTCCGGACTTGGGCACGCCGTGACGCTACCGCTGACTGAGGGAAGGTCAATGGCCGTTACGTGGATACGGGGGGATCAACCGCGCGCAGCGGCAGCATGACGCGCGCCCCGTGAAAGCCGACGGGTTGACGTAATCAGACAAGGCAACCTTGTCGTGGGCAAAGTCAGAATTCGCTGCATCTCGACACTTGATGTCGAGATGCAGGGAAGACGGATGAGTTCAACGCTGGCGATGTTGACGAGACCGATGCCATTAGAGGCCTTCGTCAAAGTGCGCGGACCGCGGCTACTAGGAGACTTTCCGCAGGATCGGTGTCTGGCCAGACTCTGATCTAGGTGATCGGCGGGACGCTCTCATTCGCGGCTGCCCACCCGCTCTTGGGTGTGGCTCTCATCTGGAATGCGACCCGTCGTTCACCGTGACGAGGCGTGGCTCAAGAGGGGTCTGCCCAGCTCGTAGTAGCACTGCCCACCTCGCCGTCCGAGTGGATGCCAGAACACAGATGAGGTGAGTAGATGAGCAAGACGAAGGGCGAGATCATCGGGGTCGACCCCCACAAGATGTCGGTGACGATCGAGGTCGTCGACACCCACGAACGGCTCCTCGGCAGCGGACGGTTTGAGACCACCAACGCCGGGTACGCCGCGATGCAGCGGTACGTGAAGCAGTGGCCCGACCGACTCTGGGCCGTCGAGGGAGCCAACGGCGCCGGTCGTCCACTGGCCCAACGACTCGTCGCCGCCGGCGAGCAGGTCGTCGACGTGCCAGCCAAGCTCGCCGCACGCGTGCGGCTCTTCGACACCGGCCACAACCGCAAGACCGACGCCCTGGACGCCCACTCCATCGCGGTCGTCGCGGTCCGCACCGAGGGCCTGCGGGTGCTGGTCGAGGACGGTGAGCTCGAAGCCTTGCGGATGCTCACCGACCGCCGCGACGAGCTCGCCCACCAACGAGTCCAGACCGTCAACCGGCTACAACGACTCCTCAGCGAACTACTGCCTGGCCAGCGCAAACGCGACCTGTCCGCCGCCCAGGCCAAGGCGATGCTCGTCACCGTGCGACCCCGTGACATCGCCGGCAAGACCCGCCGCCGGATGGCCGCCGAAGAGATAGCCGACCTGGTCGCAGTCGACGCCAAGCTCAAGAAGATCAAGGCCGAGCTGGAGGCCGCGGTCACCGCCCGCGGGTCGCACCTGATGGACATCTACGGCATCGGACCGGCAGGCGCGGCCCGCGTGCTGGCCGACGTCGGCGACGTAGCCCGGTTCGCCGACCGCAACCGGTTCGCGTCCTGGACCGGCACCGCGCCACTGGACGCCTCCTCAGGCGAGCAAGCCCGCCACCGGTTATCGCGGGCCGGGAATCGGCGGATGAACCACGTCCTGCACGTCGCCGCGATCGTGCAGATCCGCCACGACACCAAAGGCCGCGCCTACTACCGCCGCAAGCTCGCCGCCGGCAAGACACCGATGGAAGCACTGCGCTGCCTCAAACGCCGCCTGTCCGACGTCGTCTACCGCCAGCTCATCGCCGACGCTCAACAGCAGGATGGAGCGGATCCGGGAGGGCACTGCGGAGCGGCTCTTCAATCCAGCGCGGTCGACTCGCACCCGCTCATCGACACTTCGGATCAGCCACTTCCCGGACCCGCGAACCCGACGCTACGCCCAGAGAGCGACCCCGTGAAGAACCTCGTTCCAAGCACCCGTTGACACAGAGGGGTGCCAGATCCGGGTGTTCCGATCAGTCGCCTGCTCTCGCGACTGCTTCGACAGTCGGCGCATCGCCGGAACGACTCGGCATCACGAACATCCACCAGCCCTGATCGGTGCATTCGACTGTGTGCCTGGCGGCCTGAAACTCAACCGTGACCATGGCTCGCGGAGTTGCCCGCCCCCATGCAACTGCCATGAAACCCGTCGCGAACGCCCCCGTGTCGTCACAGTTGCTACTGGCCACCTCGACCCAGCACCCGTCCGCTGCCTGCTCGTACTGATCGAGGTCAACATCGGCACCGTCGCCGTTCGTGTCAACGAGAGCCGCAGCGACGCCATCGCGAGCAGACGTCGCCAGCACCACCGCGTAGCGAGGGTCCCAACCACCCAGACGCAGGGCCGACTCGTGATCGAAGTCCATGACGGGGAGTCTCGCCGAGACCCGCTGACAACGCACGGTTCGCGGCAGAAGAGGACGCCTAGCCACCGGACCGGTGCAGCACGAACCGGCGGAGCCCGAGCGAGTCCATCTGTCCCTGTTCGCGCATACCCAGCCTGCGGAGTATCGCGACCGACCGCTCGTTTGCAGCGGCAACCTCGGCGGTGATGGACGTCAGCCGCAGTTCCTCAAACCCGTACGCACAGGCTGCCGATGCGGCGGCGAAGCCGAGACCCCGTCCCCATCGCGACCGGTCCCCGATGACGAAGCCCAACTCGCGTTCGACGTTGCGGGCACCATGCAAGTCCACGTACCCGACAAGCAGGCCACCGTGCTGGACCCCAAGACGCAACAGGTCGAAGGGCGGGTCTTCGATGAGGCTGCGGAGGCGCGAGACGCGGTCACGGTGTGTGCCTTTCTCCGACCAATCAGCCGCTCGCCGGAACTCCGGGTCGCGACCCCACGCAGCGATGGTCTGGGCGTCTACAGGCACCAAGGGCCGTAGCGTGACCGCCGCCATCGACGCAGGCATAGAGCCACGCTACGTGCTTGGCCATCCGCTCATCGGCTGCTTGTTCCATTGACCTCAGGACCGGTGCCTGGCGAGGCTCGGTTCAGGCGTCCGGGTCGTCGCTCTCTCATCGGCTGCCCACGCTGGTCGTGTGGCTCTCATTTGGCCTGCGCGGCCCGGGCGTCGCCAAGGGGTCAGGAGAGGCTCAAGAGGGGTTTGCCTAGCTCGAAGCAGCGTTGCCCTCCCGACTCGACAACCGTCAGGGATCGAGCAGGAGGACAGTGCCAGTGAAGGCAACGGACGCGCGGGTCGTGATCGGGATGGATCCGCACAAGCGGTCGGTGACCATCGAGGTCATGGCCGCTGATGAGGAGGTGCTTGGTGGTGGCCGGTTCGGCACCGATACCGCCGGCTTCACCTCAATGCTGGAGTACGTCACCCGGTGGCCGGACCGGGTCTGGGCTATCGAGGGCTGCAACGGGATCGGTCGCCATGTCGCGCTGCGTTTGATCGCCGAAGGACACGACGTCGTCGACGTCCCGCCGAAGCTCTCTGCTCGTGCGCGGGTCTTCGCCACAGGTCAGGGCCGCAAGACCGACGCGACCGACGCCCACTCCGTTGCCCTGGTCGGCACCCGGATGGCGGGCCTGCGTCCGGTGGTCCACGACGAGCAACTCGCCGTGCTCCGACTCTTGGTCGACCGCCGCAGCTCACTGGGCGATGACCACACGCGGATAATCTCCCAGCTCCACCAGCTGCTGCTGGAGCTGATCCCCGGTGGCGCGAAGAAGGACCTCTCCGCCGCGCAAGCCAAGGCGCTGCTGGCCAAGGTCCGTCCGCGCGACACCGTGGGCAAGGCACGCCGCCGCGTCGCCGCCGAACTGGTCGCGGACCTGGAGCGGGTCTACGCGCGGAAGAAGGCCGCGGACAAGGAGCTCAAGGAACTGCTCGCCGCGACCGGCACGACCCTGATGGACCTGCACGGCATCGGCCCCTCGGGGGCTGCGCGGCTGCTGGTCGAGGTCGGCGACATCACCCGCTTCCCCAACCGCGAGCACTTCGCATCCTGGAACGGCACCGCACCCATCGACGCCTCCTCCGGCGACAACGTGCGGCACCGGCTATCGCGCGCTGGGAACCGGCAGATCAACCGGGTGCTGCACATCATGGCCACCGTCCAGCTACGCAACGACACCGAAGGACGCGCCTACTTCGACCGCCGCACGAGCGACGGGAAGACCTCGATGGAAGCCATGCGAGCACTCAAACGACGGCTCTCGAACATCGTCTATCGGACCCTGCTCGACGACGCCATGCGAGCAAAGGCGACGGGCCCGGGAGGGCAACGAGGTAGCGACTCTGACTCCAGCGCGACCGGCTCACAACCCCCACACCGGCTCTTCGGACAAGCCACTCCGGGGCCCGTCACGCCCCAGCCTAGAACGCCCCTGCCGAAGGTGTCTTGACACAGAGGGGAGCCATGACCGGGCTGCGGCAGAAGAGCGCGCGCTGCCGCGCACACTAGGCGGCAGATGTGCGCATGTTTCCTAGAGGACGCCACTCGACTGAGAGACACTGGACCCATGCCCTCAGGAGTCGTGCTCGCGATGCTGCTCCTTGCCGTCCCTGTCCTGGCGCTGGCTGCTCTGACGGCGCAGGGCGAGCGTCGTCGTGGGGCGTCTCTTCCGGTCGTAGTGGGTGCCGGTCTGTTCTTTCCAGTCGCTTGGGTCAGTTGGTACCTCCGTGACCGACGTGCCGTCGGTCGCTGAGCCGCCACGCGGCAGATGAGTGCGTTCAGGCGTCAGGTTCGTAGGGTTTCTCGACCTCGATGGACTCCGGCAACTCCTGGCGGAGTCGACGCAGCAGAGCAGCCTTTTCGGTCGCGTCGCCCGACCAACGCATGCAGGCGTCGTAGGTGTCGCGCGTGATAAGAAAAGCGACGCGCCGCTGTCTCTGGCTCGTCCGCACCCATGACCCCACCTAACCACGAGAGCAGCACACCGCTAGCGGCAGAAGAGCGCGCGCTGACGCGCACACCAGGCGGCAGATCCGGACGTTGGATGGGCGTCAGTCGGAGAACAGCGTCCTGTTCTTCTCGATCCACTCGATCTCTGCCAACTCCTCCTGCTCGACGCTGCCCTCGGCGATCCACGTCTTCTGCGGTTCCTGCCCTTGGTCCGCGAGGAACCGGACGTGCTCGATGGTGTACCGGCGCCGTCGCACGACTGCGTCGACGACGTCAAAGTCGGTCGCAATGCCGTACTCATCGAGGAAGGCCCCGATGCGGGCGCGTCGATCGGGGACCTGAGGGAAGTGGTGCCAATTCAAGGCTGCATCGTCGTCTCGTAGCGGAGCGAACCACAGCAGGGCGTAGGCCACATCGCTGAGTCTGGGCGCGCGGTGGAGGAAGTCCCAGTCGATCAGTGCGACGGCCTCACCGTCCCGCCACACGAAGTTCCAGGGCCCGGGGTCGGCATTGACGAAAACGTCGCCGCCATCGACCGCCGGTGCGGCGAAGACTGCGTCGTCGGGTGGGACCCAGTCAGCGGAAGCGTCATGTATACGTCGCAGGAGGCGTGCCGCAGACCGCAACCCCTGCTCGTCGTGCTGGTGCTTCCACCCGTCACCGCCGCTCTCGCCCTCGATGAAGCGGAGCGTCTCAGTCTCGCCGTCCAGCGACACGGGCTCGGGAACGCAGTCCAACCCCTTCGCGCGAAGGTGCCGCAAGAACGAGTGCACAGTCGCGGTGTGCGTCCCGGCCGGACGAGTGACCGTCTCGGACGTCAACTCGATCTGCCGGAACTGCTCGTTCACTTCTGCTGCTCGGTTGAGTGCCGCGTCGTTCGCCATGCTGGCACCCTCGCACGACCACCGGACTGGACCCCAGCGAGTTTCGTGGAACGCGAACTCATCGGCAGATCCGGTAAACGGCGCCGTCCTCCTAGAGGGCCTCCCCCGGCTCAGTCTCGGCAGCGTTCATCGTTGTCAAGGGACAGTAGGAACTGCCCAGTGGCGGACATAAGACCTGCCCGCTGACGGTCACGAGAACTGCCCGGTGGTGGCCATGGGATCTGCCCAAAGGGGGCGGCGGCCACCACCGACCAGGTCGGTCAGCTCAAGGGGCTCACCCCT
>WLJH01000042.1 GCA_009701885.1 Actinomycetota bacterium | reverse complement strand
TAGCCAGTCGGCCATGTTCGGCGGGAGCAGGAACTCCTGATCCCGCACGACTGGGCGATACGAACGAGCCATGCCCAAGTATTTCGCCCCAGCCGCAAAAACGGGCCGATCTCGCCCGGCGATTTGCAACAGCCACCTGCTTGAACCGGAACACCACACAAGCCGGTCGACCACGGGCGCTGGGCCGGTCGCTGCCGGCGTCCGTCGGAGGACAGGCCGACGCCGGCCCGACCTGGGTGGTCGGACCGGCGTCGGTCGTCACCGCTCGCGCGGTGGGGTCAGGTCAGAGGAAGGCAGCCATCGGCCGGCCCCCACCGGTCCGATCGGCCTTCTTCCCCTTGCCCTTCCGGCCCTTCTTCTTCTCCTTGACCTTGAGCGTCCCGGCCTCGTCGGAGGAACCCTCGGTAGCGTCGTCACCGGAGTACGAGACGGACACCTCATACTTCCCGGGCTTGAGCTTGGGCAGCGTGACCTTGACCTTGCCGTTGTCGGCCTCGGTCAGCTCCACCTCCACGCTCTTGCGACCCGCGGTCACGGTGAGGGTGCCGGTGGGGACGGACTCGCCCTCGCTCGTCACCTTCACACGGACCTGGCCCCGCTCACCCTGCTCGACCTTCTCGCCGAGCAAAGTGGCCTTGGTCGTCGAGGCGGCCGGCTCGACCGGCTCCTCCTCGTCCGGCACGGTCAGGCCGCTCGCCAGGGCAGATCCGTCCTCGTGGCCGGCCTTGGTGGCCGTCACGCGGGCGGTCAGCTCGGCACCCCGGTCACCCTCGGTCACGACGTACGTCGCAGCCGTGGCTCCCTCGATCGGCTCGCCGTCGCGCAACCACTGGTAGGCGAAGGTCAGCTCGTCAAGGTCCCAGGTGCCATTGGAGACGTTCAGGGACTCCCCGACCTCCGGGGTGCCAGTGACGAGAGGCTTGGCGCCCGTGTTCTGCGGTGCCGCACCCTTCCCGACCGTGACGGGGTCGGACGTCGCCGTCCCAGAAGTGAGGCCGGACTTCGACGCCGTCACCGTCAAGGTCACGGACTTGTCGAGGTCTGCGACCACGGGGGCGTACGTCGCGCCGGTGGCTCCGGCGATCGGTGCGCCGTCACGCAGCCACTGGTAGGCGAACGTGAGGCCCTCGGTGCTCCAGGTGCCCGGGTCGGCCGCGAGCGAGCCCGAGACCTTCGCGGTTCCGGAGATGCTCGGCTTGGTGGTGTTGCTGATGGTGGTCGGCGTACCACCACCGGGGTTCCCGGGGTTGGCCACCGTCACCGCACCGCCACCCACAGCCGCCGAGGTGAAGGGCGTGAAGCTCACCAGAGCGCCGGAGCCGTTCTCCTGGACGTAGTTGGGTCGCTGTGCCGTGACCCGAGCCGTCACGGTGGTGCCGGCGTCGTCCTGGACCAGCGTGTACTGCGACCCGGTGGCTCCGGCGATGGGGTTGCCGTTGCGGAGCCACTGGATGCCCGTCTGGACGATCCCGTTGTCCCAGGTGCCCGTCGCCACCGACAGGACCCGACCGACCTCGCGGGTGCCCGTCACCTGCGGAGCCGACTCGGGCACGGGGGTGGATGCACCCTCGCACTCCGTCTTCACCACCAGGTCCACCCGCTCCGGCGGCACCGACATGGTCGGCGTGGTGACGACGGCGCACGCCGCACCCCCGCTGGTGGCGGACGTGACCGAGACCCGGTAGTCGCCCTCGGCGACGTCCCAGCGGAAGAAACCGGTCTCGTCGGTGAGCGACGGGTTCGAGTCGTTGACGTTCGGGTCCATGACCGTGGTGTTCCCGTCGGTCACGGGGGCGAAGTTCGCGCCCCCGAGGTCGCGGAGCAGCGTCACCTCGGCGCCGGCGATGGTGCGACCGAACTGGTCGGTCACGTATCCGCTGGGGTCGATGTAGATGGTGAAGCTGATCGGTCCGTCGCACTCGAAGTTGGTCGTGATCGTGGCGTGACCGGAGCTGGTCAGGTCAGGGATCTCGATCGTGTAGTCGACCTTGGTCGGGTCGTCCGCGTTCTCCACCGTGGCGGAGACACCGCCCGTCATCGGCGTGGAGCCGTTGGCGAAGGTCAGCGTCCAGGTCGGCGTCTCCTCGGGCGTGCATCCCGTAGCGGTGAACGGCGTCAGCGGGGAGCCGATGAAGCCCATCGGGATCGCCTCGTCACCCTGACCGCGGGTCGGCGACGTCCCCGGGAAGCTGATCGACGGCGGCGGGGGCGCGATGGCGTCGAGCTTGACCGTCACCTCCTGGGGTGAGTCGTCGTCCTGCGCGGCGTTCCGCACCGAGACCGAGGCGCTCTTAGTGAGCAGGTCGCCGGCGTAGGGGTAGACCGACACCTGGTAGGCGATGCCGTTCTGAGAGGACGGGACGTCGAACTCGAAGGCACCGTCGCGCAGCGAGGCCGAGTAACAGCCGCCGGTGTCGGAGCACATCCACACGGACGCCTCGTTTACGGCGTCATCCGCGACGCCCTCGTCATTGCCGTCCGGTCGGGTCACGTTCACCCGCACCACCCGGGAGCGGTCGTCCTCGCCCTTGATGCGCGCGGCGTAGGCGTAGGCATAGCCGGGGAGGAAGCCCTCCTTGGTCGCCAGCAGCTCGACCTGGATCCACTTGCCGACGTCGGCAGCAGTGGGCGTGAAGATGGCTCCGTCCTCCGAGAGGCGGTCGTCGTCGCTATTGAGGAGCTCGCCGCCGACGTTCCAGCGGTAGCTGATCGCATCGGGGGTCTCGGGCTGGTCGTCATTGCCGTCCCACGAGGCCCACTCAGCGCCCTCCAGCGAGACCGGCAGGTCCTGCGTCGGGGTCCTGGTGAACTCGGGGTAGGCGGTCGCGTACAGCTCCGGCACGCCCTGGACGACATCGGTCGGCTCGCTCGTGCTCGAGACCGGCTTGAAGCCTGCGGCCTTTGCCGTCTCGGTCACCGTCACCGTCGCCCCCGAAGCCCACGAGGGAAGCTCGACCTCGGTGTCGCTGCCGCTCCAGAACAAGTACGGCGACGAACCGAAGTTGAGATACCAGTCGTAGGTCCGGGTGAGCGTCCCCCGCTCGTCAATGTACGTCGCCGGAGTGACCTCGAGGACGTCGCCCTCGATGAGGTCACTCGACGGGGTGATGACCGGCGGGTCATCTACGACCGCGGATTCCGGCGCCTCCGTGATCGTGATGTTCACGCGTCCTACGTCGGTCCGGCCCGCGGAGTTGCGGATCGTGTAACGGAAGGAGTCCGACGTGGCCGAACCGCCGTCGTGCTCGTACGAGCAGGACGTCGTCGAGCACATGACTGCGCCGTGCACAGCACCCTCCGCGCCGAGGACCACGAGGTCACCGTCAGCGTTGGCCACGTCGTTCACCAGCACGGGGATCTCGACCGAGCCGTCGACGAAGACAGCAGCCTCGTCGGTGTTCGCGACCGGTACGTCGGTCACGCCGTCGTCATCCACGCCGTATGCGATGAAGTACGACGTGTCCTGGCTCGGGTCCGAGGCCGTGGCCATGGAGTAGGCCTGGGCATCGAGACCGTTGAGGATCGATTCCGCTTCGTCCTTGGAGGGTGCACCCCCGAAGGCGAGCGTGAAGGTCTTGGTCTCACCCGCGAGCAACTGCCCGAAGTCGAAGTCCAGCAGCGTGCCCTGGTCCTTCGGGCCGAACGTGAAGTTGCCCGTCACGCCGCGACTGTCGCGTCGCGACAGGGGGTTCGGAGACGCGAATCCGTCATTGGACGAGAACGCGATCTCCGGGAGAGCACCGGTGTCCGTCGTGACGATCTCGTCGAACTGCGTGGGCGCCACGTCCCAGTCGACCGTGCGTCGGTAGCGCAGCTGCGCCTCCTCGTCGCCCGTGTTGGTGATCGAGACACGCACCAAGTACGCGCTGGAGGAGGTCGACGGAAGCGACTCGTGCATGACCTCGAGCGCCGGGTCTCCCCCGTCCTCGATCCCGACCGCCACGGTGGACGCGGCGCGGGTGCCGTCCTCGCTCACCGAGAAGGCGCTCAGCCGGAGGTTTCGAGTGTCCTCCTGCGAGGCGTACCCGGCCACTCCCGAAGCTGCGTCGGCCACGCCCCAGCCACCGCACCAGCAGCCCTGGGTGATCGCGTCGGGCTGACCATTGAGCCGAAGGCCGACCCAGCCGCTTTCGTCCTCGGTGTCGTAGTCCTCGTTGAACACCACGTGGTCCCCGAAGCACGCGGCACCCATGGTCAAGGTCCCGTTGTCGAGCACGGCTCCATCCCCGAAGCTGGCGCCGCCGTGGAAGCTCGGGCACGCAGCCGAGCCGGAATAGCCGAGGACGATGTCCGCCACCTGGATCGGATTAACGGTCCCATCGACGGCCACGAACGTCGTGCCATCCTCCTCCGGATTCTGCGTTCCCCCAAGGCAACCCCGGAAGCCATTGCGCTGAGCGCACGCGGTGATCTGCTCGTCGGAGGCAAAGACAGGGATTGAGTAACTACCGTCTTCCTGCCCATCGCCGTAGCCGACATATGGCAAGAAGCTGCCGCCTTCGTGTGTGACTAGACTGCGGAACTCTAGGAACGGGTACGGCACCGGTTCACCGTCTCGGTCCACGACCTTTCCCTCAAACATCACGGGCTCGGGTACCGCAATCTCCCCTAGTGGAAGCAACTCGTCCGACTCGTCGACGTCGATCGGGGTTCCGAAGTAGTTCTCCTCATCAGCTCCGATGCAGGACAGATCCTGTCGTCCGTTCAACTGGAGGCAGAAGCGGTAGTCGCCTGGCTCGGTGAAGCGCGCGGTGATCGCACCGTCGGGACCCGAGGTAGAGCCCTCTACGTAGTCGAAGTAACCCAATTCCTCGTCGAAGCGAAGAACAATGGCACGGACATTCTCGACGGGCGCTCCCTGAGGATCGGCCACGGTGGCGGTAAACGCTCCTCCGTACGGAAGGCCGAAGTCGGGAAGGCTGACCGAGAGAGCACCTCCTGGAACGGCGAAGAACGCCGCCTCCTGCTCGGCCTGGACTGGCGGGACACCTGTGCCGGCAAAGCAGTAGGACCGGTAGGGGTAGGCGCACAATTTGTGGTCCCCCGGAAAGACGTCGAAGACGACGGCGCGTCCCTCGTCGTTCGTCACGTTGCCGAATCGCGAACCGTCACGGCCGATGAGAGAGACGAAGACATCCTCGAGAGGCTGGCCCTTGTCGCCCTTGAGCGTGACTGTGACATCAACCGTGGGGTCCACGAGGAGCGGCTCCTCGGCAGTGAAGCCCGTCGAGTCCACAGGAATCTCAAAGGCACTATCCACCGCCTCGAAGAGACTGCGCTTCCCGTCGGCACAGATCTGGTAGCCGAAGCCTCGGCTGTAACCACAGACGATGAGCGGCTTGCCCACCGGCGCGGCCTGGAAGGTGAAGAAACCCTCGTCATCGGCATCCATCGCATCGATGAAGTCGAACGACTGGTTGGCGCGGACCCGCCAGAGCTCGACATATTCGAAGCCCATGCCATCGCCTGCCGCGTCGACAGCCTTACCTGTGAGCGCGACAACCGGCACCTCCGGCTGCGACGGCAGCGTGCTGTCCGCAAGCTCGTAGTGGCGACCCGCCTCGGTGGTGATGACCTCGGGCGAGTCGTCGCCGTAGAAGAAAGTCTCACCCTCCTCCGTGGTGAAGAGGATGCGGTACTGGCCTGGAGGAAGGATCAGGCGGTAACCGCCACGCGGCTCGTGGTTGCCGTTCTGTGAGAAGTCGTTCGTGTAGTCGGTGTAGACGACGTACTCGTCCTCGTCGGGCGTCCCCGGCACGACCCGCGTCGCCGCACCAGGCTCTGCAGCGGTCAGCGCCTCGACCTTGACGTACGGAATCGGGTCGCCCTCTTCGTCCAGGACCAAGCCGACGACCTCGGCATCCTCGGTCTCGGGGTCGACGATCGACACGAGCGCGACGTCGAGCGAGATCGGGTCACCCGAGACCCCGTCGAAGGCGAAGGTCCCGGGCGCACCGGGTCCTTCCGGCTGGGTCGTCCCGCCGAGCCCGAAGCCGGGCTCGAACTCGCCGTTGGGGTCGACGAACCCGAGCATGTAGTCACCTGCGTCGGTGACCTGGAAGGCTGCGGCTCCGTCCTCGTCGGTCGGGTCCAGCTCGTCGGAGGTCGCCACCCACTCGCCGGCGCCCTCGGTCGATTCGATCCACTCGAAGAGCGTGAGCTCGATACCGCCGAGCACGAACCGGCCGTCGTCGGACTCCACGGTCACGGAGACGCCGAGGGCTGGTGTCACCTCCTCGACGGCCATCGCGGAGGCTGTCAGGGGGGACAAGATCAATGCCAGCACCGCCATCGCGACAGCGATGACGGCGTGGAGGGAGCGACGCACCACGGCATGGCCTTTCACAGGAGATGAGGTGCGCGAAAGTAAAAGGAGTCCTAGGACTGACGGGCTACTACGTCAGAATGAGATAGCCCGTTCGGACTAGACGGGGCCATAGTCCACCCAAAGTAAAATAGTTAAGAGATAGTCACTGTCGTACCCCGCCCTGTATCCCCGGGATAGTCCTTACCGGTTCAGAGCGCATCGACCGTGCGGACCCGCACCACCCCGTCCACCCGCACCCCCCGCAGGTGCCCCGGGAGGTCGATCCACTTCTGCCCGCGCCAGGCGGTGACGAGGGCGTCGAGGGCGAGGACGTGCTCGTGGAACAGCTCGGCCGGCGGCGCCCCGGCGTCGAGCGCGAGGCGGCGGAGTAGCCGGGTGCGCAGGGCGGAGGGCAGGGCGGCGAGCGCGTCGACAGGGAGCCCGTCGGGAGTCAGGAGGGCGGCGTACCGCTCGTCGGCGAGGTCGTCGAGGCAGTCGGCGTCGGCGCGCAGCTGCTGCGCCGTGCGGGCCAGGGCGGCAGCGACGCCGGGGCCGAGGTGCTCCTCGAGGACCGGGAGGACGGATCGGCGCACGCGGACGCGGGCGTAGCCGGGGTCGGAGTTGTGGGGGTCGTCCCAGGCGTCGAGGCCGAGCACCTGGCAGGCGGTGACGGTGTCGTCGCGTGACAGGTCGAGGAAGGGGCGGCGGTAGACGTCGAAGGCGCGGCGCATGCCGGCCAGCGAGCGGGCGCCGGAGCCGCGAGCCAACCCGAGCAGGACGGTCTCGGCCTGGTCGTCACGTGTGTGCCCCAGGAGTACGACGACAGCCCGGCTGTGCTCGGCGACCTGCTCGAGCACGGCGTACCTCGCCCGGCGCGCGGCGCCCTCGGGCCCCTCGCCGCCGGGCTCCCAGGCGACCGTGACCCGGGCGGTCAGCGTCTCGTCGACGCCCAGCGCGGCCAGCTGCTCGACGACCCGCGCGGCCTGGTCGGCCGAGCCCTCCTGCAGCTGGTGGTCGACCGTGGCCCCCACGACCCGCCAGCCGCCCGCCCGCGCCTCGTGCACGGTGGCGGCGGCGAGCGCGAGGGAGTCAGCGCCACCGGAGCAGGCGACGACCACGGTCGAGCCGGCCGGCATGTTGGCGAGCTCGCGGCGCACCGCGACCCGGGTCGCGGCGACCGAGGGGTGGGGGCCGGCCATGTCAGGAGGAGCGGGCATCAGCCCAGGACGCGCGCGACCCAGGCGTCCGGGTCGTTGATCTCGGCCTTGGTCGGGAGGTTCTCCGGCCCGGCGAAGACCGCGTTGAACTCCTCCATGCCGACCTTGTCGACGACGTGACGGACGTACTTCGCGCCGTCGCGGTACTGCGCCATCTTCGCCTCGAGACCCAGGAGCCGCCGGATCAGCCGGTCCAGCGAGCCGGCGCCCTTGCGCCGCTCCGTGAACCGCTCGCGGATCTGCGCCACGGACGGGATGACCGTCGGGCCCACGTCGTCCATCACGACGTCGGCGTGGCCCTCGAGCAGCGACATCACGCCGGTGACCCGGTCGAGCACCTCGCGCTGGGCCGGCGTGGAGAGCAGCTCCATGATCGAGCCGGACGTCTCGCCCCGCCGCTTGACCGCCTCGAGCACCCGCCCGAGACCGTCCTCGAGCAGCTCCTTGGAGTCGAGGGAGTCACCGAGCTGGCCGACCAGGGAGTAGATGTGGTCGCGCATCCACGGCACGGCGGTGAACTGCACGCGGTGGGTCTCCTCGTGCAGGCACACCCACAGCCGGAAGTCGTGCGGGTCGACCTCGAGCTCGCGCTCGACGTGGACGATGTTGGGCGCCACCAGCAGCAGCCGCCCGGACGGCTCGTGGAACGGGTCGAACTGGCCCAGCACCTTCCCCGACAGGAATCCCAGCAGCCCGCCCACCTCGACCCCGGTCACCCGGCGCCCGACCGCCAGCGACAGCCCGCTCGGCGGCTTGCGCTCCGACAGCTTCTCGGCGATCGGCGACAGCACCGTGCGGAAGCCCTCGGCGTTGGCCTTGACCCACCCGGGCCGGTCGACCACGAGCACCGGGGCGGTGCCGTCGCCGCCGTCGAGGCCGGTGAAGTCGCGCACCAGCGGGGTCGAGCGGGCGGCGCCCTCGCGCAGCTCGGCGACGGCCGCGGCGGCCTCCTCCCGCGAGACCTGGGGACCGTCGCCCGCGAGCCGCGAGCCCAGCGAGACCGCGAGGTCCCAGTCGACCATCTCGGGGGCGGGTCCCGGCGCCGGCTCAGTCATGGACCGAACCTATCCCCCGGCCCCACCCGGTCCGCCGCGCCCGACGGGGTGCGGCCGGGTGCGGCCGGGTGCGGCCTGGGCAGCGGGGAGGAATCCCCGGATATCAGGCTCTCCTGCCGCTTGTCAGGGATTGCAACCCTCCCGAAGTGCCAGAAAGGCCTGATATCCGGGGATTCCTCCCACTCGGACTGCCCTCACGCGACCCGCCCGCACCGGCAGGCGGCGAGGGCGGCGGCGGCCCGGTCGAGCAGCGCCTCGGCCTCCTCGTCGCGGTCGCCGGGGATCCGGTCGGCCATGAGCGCGAAGACCATCGGCGTCCCGTCGCGCGCGACGACGACCCCGGACAGGCTGCGTACGCCGGCGAGCGTGCCGGTCTTGGCGCGCACCCGCCCCACGGCGGCCGGCGGAGCGTCGTCGAAGCGGAAGGCCAGCGACCCGGAGAACCCGGCCACGGGCAGCCCCGGCAGGAGGCCGCGCACGGGGTCGTCCGAGGCCGATCCGGCCACCGCCTGCAGCAGCCCGACCAGCGTGTCGGGGCCGATGAGGTTCTCCCGCGACAGGCCGCTGCCGTCACGCAGTTGCAGCGGCGCCGGGACGCCGCGCTCCTCGAGCACCTCCCGCACCCCGGCGACGCCGTCCTGGGTCGAGCCGGCGCCCCCGGTGGCGAGCCCGACGTGGCGCAGCACGGTCTCCGCGGTCTCGTTGTCGCTGACCCGCACCAGCTGCTCGACGAGCGACCCGATCGGCGCGGACTCGACCTCGGCCACCAGGTCGGCCCCCGCCGACGCCGCCGCCGGGCTCGGCACGCCCAGCACCTGCACCCCCGCGCGGCGCAGCGCGGCGGCGTAGACCTCCGCGGCCGCGCGGGACGGGTCGGCCACCCGGCCGAACCCGTCGGGGTCGCTGCCGTCGTCGACCATCAGCGCGGTGATCGGGGCCTGGAAGTCGCGGTAGGTCGCGGGCCAGGTGCGGTTGAAGGCCGGCCCGGAGAAGAGGCCGTCGTCGTACCCCAGCCGCACCCGCCGCACCCCGCGGTCGGCCAGCGCCTCGGCGGTCCGCCGCGCGAGCGTGGTCAGGTCGGCGCCCTGCGTCTCCCCGGGGGCGGCGTCGAGGTCCGGAGCGCGCTGGAGCAGCGGGTCCCCTCCCCCGACGAGCACGAGGTCGGTCCCGTCGAGCAGCGCCCGCGTGGCGAACCTCGTGCCCGGGTCGATCGTGTCCAGCGCTGCGAACGCCGTCAGCAACTTGGTGGTCGAGGCCGGCACCAGGCCCTCCGGGCCCGCGTCGTACGCCGTCTCGCCGGTCAGCCCGGCGACCGCGACGCCCACGCGGCGACCGAGCACGGGTTGGCCGAGCGGACCGCTGACGGCCCGCCGGACGGCCGTCGCGCTGACCGGACGGGCCCCGACCGCGACCGCGGGTGCCGCCGGGGGCTCGACGTCCGGGAGCCCGAGCCCGTCGGGCGGCTCGACCTCGGCGGGCTCGGTGCGCGGGTCGGGGTCCTCGCCGAGCAGGTCCTCGCCCCACGCGCGGACCCGGTCGAGCGTCGGCTCGGCCTCGCCGCTGAGCACCACGCCGCCGGCCGCCACGAGGGCGACGACGGCGAGCGCGGCCGCCGCCCGGCGTACCTTCCGGGGACCGCCCGGGGAGTGGCGTGTGTCACGTCGTCCCACATCTGCCCCCTCCCGGTGCGCGTGCCGGGCCATTGTGCGCGAGACTGTCCCCCGGCTCCCGCGCGGGGGCCGCACCCGCCCCGAGCCGGGCGGCGGGTCCGACGACACAGCAGAGCGGCGATCCAGATCGCCCACGGAGGCAGACGTGCTCGAGTTCGACGTCCTGGTGGAGATCCCCAAGGGGGAGCGCAACAAGTACGAGGTCGACCACGAGTCGGGTCGCCTGCGCCTGGACCGCACCCTGTTCACCTCGACGCAGTACCCCGCCGACTACGGCTACATCGAGGACACCCTGGGCCAGGACGGCGACCCCCTCGACGCGCTCGTGATCCTGCAGCAGCCGACGTTCCCCGGCTGCCTGATCAAGTGCCGCGCGATCGGCATGTTCCGCATGACCGACGAGGCCGGCGGTGACGACAAGGTCCTGTGCGTCCCGTCCTCGGACCCCCGTCTCGAGCACCTGCGCGACATCTCCCACGTGTCGAAGTTCGACCGCCTGGAGATCCAGCACTTCTTCGAGGTCTACAAGGACCTCGAGCCCGGCAAGTCCGTCGAGGGTGCCGAGTGGGTCGGCCGCACCGAGGCCGAGGCCGAGGTCGTCGCCTCCTTCGAGCGGTTCAAGAAGACCGGTCACTGAGCGGGGCGGCCGTTAGCGGGTAGCCGCCGCGGCCGGGTTTGTCGGGTAGCCGACAAACCCGGAAGCGCGACGACAGAACTTCGTCGTCGGACTTCCGGGTCCTGACCACAACCCGACCTCACGCTGCCTGCCTGAGCAGCACCCGCTCGAGCCGCGATGCCGTCTGGGACCAGCGGTAGAGATCAGCCCAGACGAACCTGATCATCGGCAGTCCGGTCAGCTCACGCATCCGGTCCTCACGCCGCTTCTCGCGCATCACCATCTGGGCGATCGACTCACCGGGCCGGCGGAACCGGTGGTACTTCTCGTTCCCGTCCGCCTCGCCCAACGCCCTACCCCGCCATCCGAAGTCCGAGCGCCCCACCAGCAGACCGCTCGGCTCGTGCACCTCGTACTGCAGCTCGGGCATCGGCAGGGACGACTCCCCCATCCGCAGCCTCAGCAGCGTCTCCAGCACACTCTCAGCGCGGCCGTCCGCCAGACTGACTTTGAGGGCGAGGTCGAGGTGGTCCGGCCACGAGATCCTCCTGGCGAGGTGGTGCTGGAGCTCCTCCTCGGTGACGCCTCCGAACCTGAGGAACCAGTCGAGCACGCAGATCGCCCCGTCGTGGCGCGACACCGAGGCAGCGTCCAGCGCCGTGCGTACGGGGCTGGTCACCCACCGTCCGTCTCGGCGCGTCACATCGTCCACCAGCACCGCGCCTTGGTGGTGGACGACGGAGGCCCGGATGCGGTCACCGCGGCCGTACAGGCTCGTCAGGTGGGCGCGCGACAGGTCCAGGTCGTGCGCTGGTGCGCCCAGCGACAGAGCCCCGCTCACATGGGACAGGGCGACACGCTCGTCGTAGAGGCGCCACGTGCCGTGCGCCAGCATCAGGTGCCTCTCGCGGGGGTCTGCTGCGTGCCAGCGCTCGCCCAGCGCATCGACGCCTTGGCGGAGGCGCACGAGGGTCCCTCGTCTCCTCAGCTTGCTGATGGTGGAGTCGTCCACGCCCGCCCGCACCAGCTCGCGGCGGAGGACGACGCCATGGCCGTCTGCCAGGTGCTCGATCATGGGCGGCAGCCTGCTGCTCCGAGGAGCCGATGAGTAGGCGGAGCGCGGGCGCTGGGGACAGTCGCGCGAGCGAAGGGCCTGTGGATGACTCGCGGGCCGCCGCGCCTAGGAGCCCGGTCGTCGTGCCGCGCCGACGGCGCGCTCGTCAGCGTCAGCCGGGTTGTGGCACGAACCCGGGAGCTCCACGACAAAGTTTCGTCGTGGCACTTCCGGGTTTGTCGGGTAGCCGACAAACCCGGCCCGCCCCACCACCAGGCCCAGCCCGCCTCAGCCCGCCTTGACCCCCGCGAAGTACCCGAAGGCCCCGGCCAGCTCCACGTCCAGCGGTACGCCGGCGGCGGCCGACCAGGAAGCCAGCTCGGTCGAGGTGCAGCACGGGCCGATCAGCCCGCCGAGCCGGCCGCCGCGTCGCAGCGGCTCGAAGGCCAGCCCGGTGTCGTTAAGCAGCGCCGACCCGACCAGCCGGCCGCCCGGACGCAGCACCCGGGCCATCTCCTCGACGGCCCGGCGCGGGTCGGGGAAGCAGTGCAGCCCGGTGAGGGACAGCACGAGGTCGAACGAGTCGTCCTCGAAGGGCAGCGCCCCCACGTCGGCCTGCCGCGTGGTGACCAGGTGCATGACCCCGCGCCGGAGCGCGGCCTGGCGCGTGCGCTCGAGCATCTCGGGAGCGAGGTCGGCGGCGACGTACTCGATGCGTTGCGAGGGCCGCAGCCCCCGCAGCGCGACGCCCCCGCCGCACGGGACGTCCAGCACCCGCGAGCCGTCGGGAAGCCGACCGACCTCGTCGGCGGTCGCGTGCAGCCGGCGCAGGTCGCTGTGGGTCCCGGCGAACCACACCGGCCGTCCCACCACGGGGTGCTCGACCAGGAAGTCGTAGACCACGCCCCACAGCGGGTCCGCGCCCCAGCCGCCGCGCAGACGGGACAGCAGGCTCACGCCGGCACCGACCGGCACGCGGGGACTCCAAGGGTTGTGGACAAGACCCGGAAGCTCGACGGCAAAGCTCTGTCGTCGCATGGCCGGGTTTGTCGGGTAACCGACGAAACCCACAGCCGGGTCTGTCGGCTACCCGACAAACCCGGCCACCGTCGCGCCCTCACGCCCCCGACGCCCCCGGAGCCATGGGGACCAGGTCCCCGATGAGCTCGGGCGAGCGCAGCATCTCGACCGGAACCCCGAAGCCGTCGACCAGGTCCCCGGCGAGCGGGCGCACCTTGCGGCACAGCGAGGAGACCTCGCGGCTGATCGCCTTGGAGCGCTGGACGGTGAGCCGGCCGTGCTCCATGAACCAGGCGCGGTCGGCCTCGATGCCCGACAGCGCGTGCAGGTCGCACAGCAGGTTCATCGCGACCTTGAGGTCGCCCTCGGGCAGCTGGCGGCAGCGGTCGATGAAGGCCTCGAGCACCAGCCGCTCCATGTGGGCGCGGGCGGCGCCGATGACGTGGTCCTGCACGCGGGAGAAGACGACGCCGGGGTTCATCCCGTTGTCGACACCGCGCTTGAGCCGGCGGGCGACGCCGCTGACCATGTGCTCCTCGCGGAAGCGGTACATCGCCAGCTGGTACTCCGGGTCGAGCAGCCCGGCGTCCTGGTCCCAGTCGTCGCCACCGGGCAGCAGGTCGCGGAAGCGCTCGATCAGCCCGTGCACGCGGGTGCGCTCGACGACGGTCTCGACCGCGAGGCCGGCCACGAAACGCACCATGTCGAGCTGGTCCATGTCGTGGAACTCGCCCGCGTAGTCGGTGAGCAGGCCCTTGGCGACCAGCTGCAGCAGGACGTGGTTGTCGCCCTCGAAGGTGGTGAAGACGTCGGTGTCGGCCTTGAGCGCGGCGAAGCGGTTCTCCGCGAGGTAGCCCGCACCGCCGCAGGCCTCGCGGCACTCCTGGATGGTGCGGGTGGCGTGCCAGGTGCCGAGCGCCTTGGTGCCCGCGGCGAGCGACTCCAGCTCGCGCTGGGCCTGCTCGTCCTCCTTCACGCCGGTCAGCACGTCGTGCAGGTTGGCCGAGAGGATGTCCTGGGCGAAGTGCAGGGCGTAGGTGCGCGCGAGCAGCGGAAGCAGCCGGCGCTGGTGCATGCCGTAGTCGAGGAGCAGCTCCTCCTCCTCGCCGCTGGCCTCGAACTGGCGCCGGCGCTCGGCGTACTTCACCGCGATCGTCAGCGCGACCTTCGAGGCGTTGATGCCCGCGCCGCCGACGCAGACCCGGCCCTGCACCAGGGTGCCGAGCATGGTGAAGAAGCGGCGGTTGGGGTTCTCGATCGCGCTCTCGTAGACACCCGAGGGCGTGACGTCGGCGAAGCGGTTGAGCAGGTTCTCCCGCGGCACCCGCACGTGGTCGAAGTGCAGCCGGCCGTTGTCGACGCCGTTGAGGCCCATCTTCAGCCCGTCGTCGGCGATCGTGACGCCCGGCGCCGGCACCAGGTCCCCCGAGCCGGACTCCGAGCGCACCCGGATCGGCACGACGAAGGCGTGCACGCCGCGCCCCTCGCCCCCGACCTCGAGCTGGGCGAAGACGACCGCGAGCTCACCGTGCTCGGCGGCGTTGCCGATGTAGTCCTTGCGCGCGTCCTCGCGCGTGGTCGTGATGACGAACTCCTGCGTGGCCAGGTCGTAGGTCGCCACCGTGCCGAGCGCTTGCACGTTGGAGCCGTGCCCGGTCTCGGTCATCGCGAAGCAACCCATGAGCTCGCCGGTGACGATCCTGCGGAGGTACTGCTCGTGGTGCTTCTCGGTGCCCAGCTGGAGGATCGCGCCGCCGAAGAGCCCGAACTGGACGCCCACCTTGACCAGCACGGACAGGTCGCCGAACGCCAGGGTCTCGAAGGCCGCGATCGAGGCGCCGATGTCGTCGCCGCCGCCGTACGCCGCCGGGAAGCCCATGCCGGTCTGGCCGGTCGAGGCCATCTCGACGACGAGCTCCTTGACCCGCTCGCGGTACTCCGCGGTGGTCATCGTCTCGGCGTCGGTGAGGATCGAGGCGTACGTCGCCAGGTTGCTGCGCACGAGGTTGCGCACCTCCGCGTAGCGACCGTCGAGCAGGCGGGTCAGCGCCGGCACGTCGAGCGTGGGCTGGCGGTAGCCGCTGCTCCCCTCCGCCGCGGGCTCCGTGCCCGCGTCGGGGCCGGCGCCCGTGGGCGCGTCGTCGGTGGTCGGGGGGACGGTGTCGGTGGCCACGCTTCGAGGCTAGCCCTGCGACCGCCCGCGCTCACCCCCCTCGGGGCGAGAGCCACCTCACCGGGTCACGTGCAGGGGCGGTGGGTACTGACGGGGAATCGGTCCCGACACGCGGGTCGCGACCTCAGTCCTGGGAGACCGGGATTTTCGAGGTCGTCGACGTCGGGTGCGAGGCCAGCCCGCCGTGGTCGAACTTCTGGCCCGTAGCCAGGCCCGCGAGGTAGAAGGACACGAAGGCGATCGTGATGCCGGCGATGTCGTCGGCGATGTAGTGCCAGCCGAAGTAGAGGGTGGCCACGACGGTGAGCCCGAAGTTGACCCAGAAGGCGATCCGGATCCAGCGGTTCCGCACCGTGAACTGGACCATCAGCGCCCACAGAAGCGAGATGCCGGTGTGGAGGCTGGCGAAGCCCGCCACGGTCTGGGTCTCGCCGTCACCGAAGCGGAAATCCTGGCGCGCGTTGACCAGCGCGTTCATCAGGTCGGTGGTGCCGGTGTGGGCGAGGTTGTCGTAGAGCCAGTAGTACTCCAGGCCCGGACCCAGCGTCGGCAGCGCGTAGTAGGACAGCGTCCCGAGCGTCCACGCGAAGCCCTGCGAGGTGACGAACCACCAGCCGTGGGAGATGTTGCGCGCCCACACCAGCCAGACGGTCACCAGGATCGCGACCATCGGGATGAAGAGCAGGTAGAAGGCGGAGAGGAAGTGCGCCACGACGTTGGTGCCGAGCAGCTCGTGGAAGACGGGGCCGGGCTCGCGGCCGAAGAACAGCGCCCGGTCGAGCAGGTGCAGCTCGCGGTCGTAGATGCGGTCGCTGACCAGCGGCAGGAACGACTTGAGGTTCCGGTAGGAGACGTAGATGACGTAGAAGCCGACGATGCCGAGCATCACCAGCAGCAGCCGCTCGCGGGTCCAGTGCGTGCGCCAACGCTCCTTCATGACCGCCGCTGCTGCGCGCGGGCGGCCGCCGGAGCGCCACAGCGCCCGCGGCACCAGGTCGAGGGCCAGCGCACCCAGGCAGAGGATCGGCAGCCGCAGCCACGACGGCCCGAGGAAGCTGCCCTCGGGGTCGATCAGCGGGCGGTCGACGACCTGTGCCGTGACGATCGCCCACACGCCGATCGCGAGCGCGGTCGCGACGAGGGCGGTATAGGCACGGCGGTACACCCGGGTGATTCTAGGGGTCCGCGCCACCCCTGTTGAGCACCCCGCTCAGTCGCCGGCCAGCGCTGCGACCCGGGTCACGTCGACCCCCAGCCGCACCCGGTCCCCCGGGGAGGTCCGGTGGTCCAGGGGTGCCACGGCATCGAGGTCACCCAGGCCGTCGACGGCCACGACCAGCCGCTGCAGCTGCGGCGTCGACCGGATCGAGCGCACCTCTCCCTCGAGCGGGCCGCGCTCGTCGACCACGACCGCCGAGCGTCGTACGGCGACGGCGGCCGCGGCCGGTGCACCGGCCGCCGCCAGCACGCGCCGCGCGGCGTCACCCTCGAGCACCCGGGCGTACCCGAGGAACAGGGCCGTGCCCGCGTCGACCGGGGAGCGCCAGACCTCGTCGATGGGCCCCTCCTGCACGAGGCGCCCCTCGCGCATCACGGCCAGCCGGTCGGCGACGCTGAACGCCTCCTCGTGGTCGTGGGTGACCATCAGCGCCGTCGTGCCGGCCCGGGTGAGGATCTCGCGCAGCTCGCCGGCGAGGTGGCGGCGCAGCCCGGCGTCGAGGGCGGAGAGCGGCTCGTCGAGCAGCAGCAGGCGCGGCTGGTGGGCCAGGCTGCGGGCCAGCGCCACCCGCTGGCGCTCACCCCCGGAGAGGGTGCGGGGCAGCCGGTCGGCGTACCCCTCGAGCCCGACCAGGGCGAGCAGCTCCTCGACCCGGGCGTGCTCGGTCGCGCGGGCGGCACGGCCCCGGGAGCGCAGGCGCAGCGCGTAGCCGACGTTGCGGCCGACGGTGAGGTGGTCGAAGAGCTGGCCGTCCTGGAACATCAGCGCGAAGCCGCGGCGGTGGGTGGGCAGCCGGGTGACGTCCTCGCCGTCCCAGGCGACCGAGCCGGTCGCCTGCTCGAGCCCGGCGACCCCGCGCAGCAGCGTGGACTTGCCGCAGCCGGAGGGCCCCAGGACGGCCAGCACCGAGCCGTCGGGCACCTCCAGGGAGACACCGCGCACGGCCGGCACGTCGTCGTAGGCGACCGAGAGGTCGCGGATCGTCAGGGTCATCGGTGCTCCCAGGTCGGGTGCTCGGGCCGGGTCAGATTTGTCGGGTGACGTCGGGACCCGGCAGTGCGACGACGAAGTTCTGTCGTCGGACTCCCGGGTTTGTCGGGTAGCCGACAAACCCGGGACGACCCGCCCCTCACAGCGCCCCCAGCGACGGGACGCGCAGCCGCTCGACGGCCAGCATGACCAGGGCCGTGGTGGCGGCGAGGACGACGCAGGCCGCGAGCGCCATCCCGTAGTTGAGCCGGCCTGGGTGGCCGATCAGCCGGAAGATGACGACCGGGAGCGTCGGTGCGTCCGGCCTGGCCAGGAACGAGGTCGCGCCGAACTCCCCCAGCGACACCGCGAACGCGAAGCCGCCCGAGGCCAGCAGCGGGCGCCACACGACCGGCAGGTCGACGGTGAGCAGCGCCCTGACGGGGCCGGCGCCCAGCGACGCCGCGGCCTGCCGCAGCCGGTCGTCGACGCCCGCCAGCACGGGCACGAGCGTGCGGACCACCAGCGGCAGCGCCACCAGCGCCTGGGCCAGCGGGATGAGCAACGGGCTGTCGCGCAGGTCCAGCGGCGGCTCGTCGAGGGTGATGAGGAAACCGAACCCCAGGGTCACCGCCGAGACCCCCAGCGGCAGCATGAAGAGCCCGTCGAGGACCGAGCGCACCCGGCGCTCCGTGCGGCTCCGGGAGCGCCGGGTCAGCAGCACCGCGAGCAGCCCGCCGAGCAGCAGCGCCATCCAGGTCGCGTCGACGGCGACCCGGATGCTCGTGACCAGCGCGTCGGCGACCGGCACGAGCAGGGCCTGGTTGTCGCCCTGGCCGGTGAGCGCGCGGTAGTTCTCCAGCGACCAGGTCGACCCACCGCCGGGGAGCGCCTCGCGGAAGGAGCCGACGACCAGCGACAGGACCGGTGTCGCGATCGCGAGCAGCAGCAGGGCGGTGGCGCCGAGCGGGGCCAGGTCGCCGCGCCGCGGGCGGCGGGGCGGTGCCGTCGTGCGCCGCACGGTGGGGTCGGGCACCGCGCGCAGCCGCCCGGCCAGCACGAGGAGCCCGGTCACGGCCACGAGCTGCACCAGCGACAGCGCGGCCGCTGCCTGGAGGTCGAGCAGGTCGGTGGTCAGCAGGTAGATCTCGGTCTCGACCGTGCTGAACGCCAGCCCGCCCAGCACCAGCACCACGCCGAAGCCGGTCGCGCAGAAGAGGAAGACCACGCTCGCGGCCGAGACCACGGCCGGGCGCAGGGCCGGCCAGGTGACGGTGCGGAAGACCTGTGCCGGCGAGGCGCCGAGCGCGGCGGCGGCCTCGCCGGGCCGGCTGTCGAGCGACTCCCACGCCGAGCCGACCACCCGGATCACGACCGAGACGTTGAAGAAGACCAGACCCGCGAGGATCGCCCAGGCCGTGCCGTCGAGCGCCAGCGGACCCAGCGGCCCGGACTCCCCGATGAGCTGGCGGAAGGCCACCCCCACCACCACGGTCGGCAGCACGAAGGGCACCAGCAGGCACGCGCGGACGACCCGGCGACCGGTCCACTCCAGGCGGTGCAGGGAGTACGCCGCAGGCAGGCCCAGCAGCACCGCGACCAGCGTGGCGACCGCCGAGGACCAGACCGTGAACCAGACGACCCGGCCGGTCCGCGGGCGGGTCAGCACCTCGAGCACCGCCCCGGGCTCGAACGACCCGTCCACCACCAGCCCGCGCGCCACCATGCCGCTGACCGGCAGCAGGAAGAACACGCCGAGCACGGCGGCCGGCAGCAGGCCGAGCGCGCCGAGCCCGAGCAGGCGGCGGGTGGTGGTCACGGGTGCGGTCGCGCTCGGGGCCGGGGTCGGGGTCGCGCGGTCAGCGCGAGACCAGGTCCTGCCACTCGCGCAGCCAGGTGTCGCGGTTGGCCTCGATGTCGGCGGGGTCGACCGCGAGCGGCTCCTCGGGACGGGGGGCGAACCGGGCCCAGTCCTCGGGCAGCTCGACGCCCTCGCGCACCGGGAAGACGTACATCGACTCCGGCAGCGCCGCCTGGACCTCCTCCGAGAGCATCCACGCGATCACCGCCTGGGCACCCTCGGGGTTCTCGGCGCCGGCCAGCGCCCCGACGTACTCCACCTGCTCGAAGCAGGTCTGCAGCAGCGCACCCGTCGTGGTGCCGCCCTCGCCGTCGGTGGTGAAGGCGGGGCTGGAGTCGTAGGACAGCACGATCGGCCGGTCGCCGTCGCCGCCACCGGCGGTGAAGTCGACGAAGTAGGCGTCCTCCCAGCCGCGGACGACCTTGGCGCCGTTGGCCAGCAGGTCCTCCCAGTAGCCCTGCCAGTCCGAGCCGAACTCCGCGATCGTCGCCAGCAGGAAGGCGAACCCGGGCGAGCTGGTGGTGGCACCGGAGGTCACGAAGAGGTCCTCGTACGCCGGGTCGAGCAGGTCGTCGAGGTCCTCCGGCGGGGCGATGCCCTCGCGCTCGAACCAGTCGAGGTCGACGTTGACGCACACGTCGCCGTTGTCGACGGGCACGAGCGCGCCCTCGTCGTCGCCGGGGAGCGCGAAGTCCTCGACGCCGGGCGGCAGCTCGCCGTCGTACGCCGTGAAGACCCCGCCCTCCAGGGCCCGACCGCCGAAGGTGTTGTCGACGCCGAAGGCCACGTCGCCGAGGGGGTTCTCGGCGTTGAGGACGAGCTGGCTGGTGAGGCTGCCGGCGTCGCCGTTGCTGCGCAGCTCCAGGTCGTAGCCGGTGTCGGCCTCGAAGTCCTTGATGAGCTTCTTCGGCAGGCTGAAGCTGTCGTGGGTCACCAGGACCACGGTGCCCCCGGCCTCGGCGGCGCCGGGCTCGGCACCTCCGGCGTCGGTGGCCGATCCGTCGTCGTCCCCGCTGCCCACGAGGGAGCAGGACGAGAGCAGGAGCGCGCCCAGCGTGGTGGCCAGGGCGGGCTTGAGGGTGGGCAGGAACGCGGTACGTCGCACGGGACGACTCCCTTCGCCGGTGCTAACCGGTGCAGGTTCGTAGGGTCTGCGTCCACCAGGTGTCCTGGTCCCGCACTCTCAGCCCGCTCGGCAGTGCTGCCGCCCGTGCTCCCCTGTCTTGTCGAGGCGAGGGTAGCGCGGGCCCGGGAGCGCCCCAGCCGGTGGTCGAGGTGCGAGCGGAGCGAGCCACGAGACCCCGCTCGACCGGCAGTCTGGTGGGATGGGCCCGTGCCCAGCCTCCGTCACGACGTCCTCGCCCGCGGCATGCCGCGGCTGCGCAAGTCCAGCGAGCTCGACAGCGAGGAGCGCGAGCGCGCCCGCATCGAGCGCTGGCACGCCGACCTCGACGCCCAGGGGCGGTTGCTGCCCACCAACGCGGTGGTCCGGTTCCGCCAGCGCTACGAGGTCCAGCAGTTCGAGGCCGAGGGGCCCGTGCCCTTCGCCGTGCACCGGCTCCGGGCCCGCGGCACTCGCCCCCGGCGCCGGGTCCTGTACCTGCACGGCGGCGGGTTCGTCGCACCGCTCGACCCCTTCCACGTCCGGTACGCCGCCAGGCTGGCCTCCGCCCTGGACGCCGAGGTCCTGCTCCCCGACTACCCCCTCGCCCCCGCCCACACCTGGGCCGACTCCCACGACGCGCTGGTCGACCTGGCCGCACGGCTGGCCAGCGAGTGGCCGACCGTGCTCGCGGGCGACTCCGCCGGCGGCGGGGTCGCGCTGGCGGTGGCCCAGTCCCTGCGCGACCGCGGCGGCCCCACGGCGACCCACCTGCTGCTGCACTCGCCCTGGGTCGACCTCACGACCTCGACCCCGGCGACGACCTGGTTCGCGAAGCGCGACCCGTGGCTGCGGATCACCAAGCTCGAGGCGTACGCCCGCTGGTGGGCCGGCTCGACCGACGACCTCGGCCGCCACGAGGTCTCCCCCGCGCTCGCCGACCTCTCCGGACTGCCGCGGGCGCTGATGTTCTGCGGCACCCGCGACCTGCTCGTCCCCGGCTGCCGGCTGCTCGCGCGCCGCGCCGAGGAGGCCGGCTGGGACCTGACCTACGTGGAGGAGCCGGGACTGATCCACGTCTACCCGCTCATCTCGGTCGTCCCCGAGGCCAAGCGGGCCTGGCGCACGACGGTCGAGTTCCTGGGTCGCTCATGAGCGTCGCCACCCGGTCCCTGCGCTTCGACGAGCTCGACGCCCGCACCGCCCACGACGTGTTCAGGCTGCGCCAGCAGGTCTTCGTCGTCGAGCAGGGCGACCCCTACGACGACCTCGACGGCCGCGACACCGAGCCCGGCACCGTGCACGTGCTGCTCGAGGAGGACAGCCGGCTGGTCGGCGTCGCCCGGGTCCTCGACGAGGGCGACCACCGCCGGATCGGCCGGGTGGCGCTGCTGCCGGAGGCCCGCGGTCGCGGGTTGTCCGGGCCGCTCATGGAGGCCTGCCTCGGTGCCTGCGGGGACGGGCCGGTCGTCCTGGCGGCCCAGACACCACTGGCGGGGTGGTACGCGACGTACGGCTTCGAGGTCACCGGGCCGGAGTTCCTCGACGGCTCGATCCCGCACCTGCCGATGCTCAGGTCCGGAGCCGACCGAGGGACGAGGTCGGGTCCGACGACCTGAGGGTCGAGCGAGCGCGCGGCTGAGCCCGCGAAGCCGCGACCGCGGGTCGAGACACCAGTCGACCCCAGGCAGGTCTGCCCCAGGCGGCTGGCCGCGCCCGGCGGTCGAAGTGCGGCTCGTGGTGCGGGTCGCGGTGCGGGTCGAGGTGCACATCCGCGCCCCAGCGCGTCCCCGGGCCTCGACCCAGGCCTCGAGTCCGGCCTCGACTGCGTCCGGGTCGAGGTGCGCGTCGAGGTGCAGACACGCGCCCCAGCGCGTCCCCAGGCCTCGACCCAGGCCACGACCCGGGCCTCGACTCCGTTCGGGGTGAGCCGGCCGAGCTCGACACGGACCGGCACCAAGCGCGACCCGCCCGACGCCGTACGACGTCAGGAGGCGACGCGCGTGTAGCGGACCCCGTCCTCGTGCGGCTCGCTGGTGGCCTCGCCGCGGGCGACGAGCAGGTCGAGGTGCGCCTTGGTCTCCATCGCGGCCATGCCGCGGCTGAACGGGTCGAGGCTGTCGTAGCGGTGCTCGTGGCGGGTCCAGCCGAGGTGCCCGGCGACGTCGTGGGCGGTGGCCGGTCCGGCGGTGAGCGCGGCACGGCACTGCTCGAGCCGGGTGTCGTGGTGGGCCAGCAGCTCGTCGACCCGGGCGTGCGTGGAGGCCGCGACCGGGCCGTGAGCAGGGAGGATCCGCAGGTCGGGCAGCTGGCGGACGCGGGTCAGCGAGGCCATGAAGTGCCCCAGCGGCTGGTCGTCGGGCGGGACGGTGAACCCGATCGACGGGGTGATCGTGGGCAGCACGTGGTCACCGGCGAAGAGCACGCCCTCGGCGCGGTCGGCGAAGACGAAGTGCCCGGGCGTGTGGCCGGGGGTGTGCACCGCCTCGACCGTGCGGTGGCCGACCTGGATGGTGTGGTCGCCCTCCATCCAGCGGGTGGGGTACTGCCAGTCCGACTTCGGCGGCGGCGGGTCGTCGCCGGCCCCGGCCGCCCACTGCTCGGCGACCTCGAGCGCTCCCGAGGAGCGCAGCACCGCGAGGAACGGGCTCTCGGTGATCTGGTCGACGTTGTTGAGCATGTCGAGCGCGGGCTCCTCGCCGCGCCCCAGGGCGATCTCCGCGCCGACCTCGTGGCCCAGCACGGTGGCGAGCGTGAAGTGGTCGCGGTGCACGTGGGTGACCAGGAAGCGACGGATGTCGCCGAAGCCGGCGCCGATCTGCGCCAGGCACTTCTCCAGCAGCTCGCGGGCCACCGGGATCGCCCAGCCGCCGTCGACCAGGGTCAGCCCCTCGTCGGTCTCCATCACGTAGACGTTGATCGCACGCAAGCCGTCCATGGGCAGCGGCAGCGGGATCCGCCAGAGCCCGGGCGCGACCTGCCAGGCGCCCTCGGCGGTCCAGTGCTCGCCGGAGTCGGGCGAGACAGCGTACGCGGTCGGGGTGCCGGAGTGGGTCACCCGGCGACCCTAGGACACGTGCTCACAGGTCCCCGAGGGGGCATGCCCGGGACGGACCCGTCGCGCACCCGCTCAGACATCCGGGAAGCCGAGGTCGAGGGTCGGCTGCTGGATGCCGCCGTCGATCTCGAGGAGCTTCCCGGTGAGGTACTGGCCCGCCCGCGAGGACAGGTAGAGCACGCCGGCCGCGATGTCGGCGGGCTCGCCGACCCGGCCGAGCGGGGTCTTGCCCTCGAGCTGGCCCATCAGGTTGGGGTCGCCCGCGACCATCTCCAGCGCGCTGGTCATGATCGAGCCGACGTAGATCCCGTTGACCCGGATGCGCGGCGAGAGGTCCTGGGCGGCCATCTTCGTCCAGTGCGCGAGCGCCGCCTTGGCGGTGCCGTAGGCGACGAACCCGCGGTCGGCCGAGCGGCCCATCGTGGAGCTGATCGTGACGACGGACTTCTCCGCGGCGGTGGCGCGGTCGCCGCCCTCGGCCTCGAGGGTCTCGAGCAGCAGCGGCACCGCAGCCTTGGTCAGCACGTGGGCGGTGCTGACGTTGAAGGAGAAGGCGCGCTCGAGGTAGCCCGGGCTGGTGTCGAGGAACCCGCGCGGACCGGTGCCGCCCACGTTGTTGACGACGATGTCGAGACGGCCGAAGGCGTCGTACGCCGCCTGCGCGAGCCCGGCGACCTGGTCCAGGTCGCTCAGGTCGGCCACGACGGTCTCGCAGCGCCGACCGGTCGCGCGGACCTGCGCAGCGACCCCCTCGAGCTGCTCGGCGGTGCGGGCGGAGATGAGCACGTCGGAGCCGGCTTCGGCCAGCGCGACGGCGGTGGCGGCGCCCAGGCCACGGCCGGCGCCGGTGACGACCGCGGCCGTGCCGGGGACGCCGAAGCGATCGAGGACCGTCACGAGCGGGCCGCCGTCGTACCCGTGTGACCGGCGCCGGTGACCAGGCCGCGGCCGGTGACGAGCGGGAGGTCGAGGACGGTCAGCAGGCCGGGCTCGCCGGCGACGACCGCGGGAAGGGCGTTCACCAGGCGCTGAGCCGTGGTGATCATGCCGCTGACGTTGTGGTCGCCGTGCTCGCCGTGGTGGACGAAGTCGACGTTCATCATCGGCTCGCCGGTGATCTTGACCCGGTAGCAGCCGTCGGTGCCGGCGGGCGGCTTGTCCCAGTCGGGGTCGGACTCGGCGTCGGTGCGGGTGATGTGCTCCAGCACGACCCGCGGCACCCCGTCGACCTTGCCGACCACGGCGAACTTGACCGAGCCCATGGTCCCCTCGGCGACGTCGCCCGAGACGCTCTTGGTGTCGCGGGTGGCGGGGCGCCGCTCGACCTCCTCGGTCAGCGGCTCGTCGAGGGTGATCGAGAGGCCCGCGGCGATCTGCTTGACGACCGATCCCCACGCCATCGTCAGCACGCCCGGGTGCCACAGGAAGCCGAGCTCGTCCATCGGCTTGCCGAAGCCGAACAGGTCGCCCATCACGACCGGCTGGTAGTACGTCGAGTAGTCGCAGACCTCCATGACCCGCACCTCGTCGATGCGCTGCGACAGGCTGGTCATCACCAGCGGCAGCACGTCGTTGGCGAAGCCGGGGTCGATGCCGTTGACGTGCAGGCTCGCGCCGCCCTTGCGACCCGCCTCCTGCACCCGCTCGACGATCTCGTCGGGAAGGATCCCGTGCGGCCACTGCAGCAGCACCGGCCCCGAGGAGACCACGTTGACGCCGTGCTCCAGCATCCAGATGAGGTCCTCGATCGACTCGAAGACCCGGTCGTCGGTCATCGCCGTGTGCACGACCGCGTCGGGCGCCAGCGCCATCAGCGCGTCGCGGTCCGTGGTCGCGGCGATCCCCAGCTCGCGCCCCAGCTCGGCCAGCTCCCCCACGTCCTTGCCGTCCTTGGCGGGGTTGGACACCCACACGCCGACCAGCTCGAGGTCGGGGTGGGCGTCGACACCGGCGATGGCGTGCCGGCCGATGGTCCCGGTGGACCAGACGACGACGCGCAGGGGCTTCTGGGGGATGACCTGTGACATGCGCCGCAGACTAGAACACGTTCTAGTCTTTGGGAAGGGTGCTCACACGCCGACTCGGCGCTGGTTCAAGGGTGACGGCGGATTCAGGGGGCGGTCGCAACACCGGCTGTCTGGTTGTCGGCGAGCAACTTAGCGAAGACCTCGGCGGGGGTGTAGAAGCCGAGTCGTTTGCGGGGGCGGTCGTTGAGTTGCTTGGCGATGGCCTGCAGGTCGTCGTGG
>WLJH01000041.1 GCA_009701885.1 Actinomycetota bacterium | reverse complement strand
TCGACCCAGGTCTCGTCGGTGACCACGCGGCGAGTGAAGCACACACTTAAGCCAGAAAATGGCGTAAGAGTGCTTGTATCGATCCAAAAGTCCTGGGACCGTTGACCCATGCACACCTCGGCAGACCCGACCGCCGTGACCGCGACCCTCCCGCCGGTCTGCGACTTCACCGTCTTCGGCGGGACCGGCGACCTCGCCCTGCGCAAGCTGCTGCCCGCGCTCTACCACCGCGACCTCGAGGGCCACCTGCCCGCGGACACCCGGATCATCGGCGTCTCCCGCTCCGAGATCGACGACGCCGGCTATCGCCGCGAGGTCCGGGCCGCGCTGGAGCGCTTCGTCGAGCCCGCGCTGCTGGAGGAGGAGGCGATCACCAGGCTGCTCGGCCGCCTCCACCACCTCTGCCTGGACTCCGGCACCCCGGACGACTGGCACCTGCTGCACGGCCTGCTCAAGGACCGGCCCCGCGAGGACGAGACGGTCCGCGTCTTCTACCTCGCCGTGGCGCCGCGCCTCTTCGGCCCGACCTGCGAGCGGCTCGCGGAGATCGACGTCGTCGACGAGCGCGCCCGCGTCGTGATGGAGAAGCCGATCGGTCACGACCTGGCCTCCGCGCGCGAGGTCAACGACGCCGTGGGCCGCGTCTTCGCCGAGCACCAGGTCTTCCGCATCGACCACTACCTCGGCAAGGAGAGCGTGCAGAACCTCCTGGTCACGCGCTTCGCCAACACCTTCCTCGAGCCGCTGTGGAACTCCCGGTGGATCGACCACGTGCAGATCACCGTCTCCGAGACCGTCGGGGTCGGGTCGCGCGGCGGCTACTACGACCACGCGGGCGCCCTGCGCGACATGGTGCAGAACCACCTCCTCCAGCTGCTGTGCCTCGTGGCGATGGAGCCCCCGACGTACGTCGGGCGCGAGAACGTCCGCGACGAGAAGCTCAAGGTGCTCCAGGCGCTGAAGCCGCTCGGCCCGGCCGACGTGGACCGCGACACCGTCCGGGGCCAGTACGTCGCCGGGCTGGTCGAGGGGGAGCGGGCCGCCTCCTACCAGGACGACCTGGGCGAGCACGGCGGCGCCGGGAGCGGCACCGAGACCTTCGTGGCGCTGAAGGCGGAGGTGCAGAACTGGCGCTGGGCCGGTGTGCCGTTCTACCTGCGCACCGGCAAGCGGATGGACCGCCGCGTCTCGGAGATCGTGGTGGTCTTCAAGGAGCCGCCGCACGCGATGTTCCCCGGCTCGGAGGGCACGACGACGGCCAACCGGCTGCACATCTGCGTCCAGCCCGACGAGGGCATGCGCCTGCACCTGACCGCCAAGGAGCCCGGCCCCGGCGGCATCCGGTTGCGCCCGGTCTCCCTGGACCTGTCGTACGCCACCGCCTTCGACCAGCGCAGCCCCGACGCCTACGAGAGGTTGCTGATGGACGTCGTGCGCGGCAACCCGACGCTCTTCATGCGCCGCGACGAGGTCGAGGCGGCCTGGCAGTGGGTGGCGCCGATCCTCGACCGGTGGGCGGAGTCGCCCGAGGCCCCGCGCCGCTACCCCGCCGGCACCCCCGGCCCCTTCGCCGCCGCCGCGCTCCTGGAGCGCGACGGCCGAGCCTGGCAGGAGACCGACCAGTGAGCAGCGCACGCCAGGGGCCTCAGGGCCTGCACCCCGTCGTCGCGGCCGTCACCGAGCGCGTCGTCGAGCGCAGCGCCGCGACCCGGGCGGCCTACCTCGCCCGCACCCGCGCCGCCGCCGAGACCGGCCCGGCGCGCGGGCGCCTGGCCTGCGCCAACCTCGCGCACGGCTTCGCCGCAGCCGGCCCGGTCGACAAGGCGGCACTGCGCGGCACGGTCAAGCCCAACCTCGCGATCGTCACCTCCTACAACGACATGCTCTCGGCCCACCAGCCCTTCGAGACCTACCCGCCCGCCCTGAAGAAGTCGGTCGTCCGCGCCGGCGGCATCGCCCAGGTCGCGGGCGGCGTGCCGGCGATGTGCGACGGCGTCACGCAGGGCCGCGCCGGCATGCAGCTCTCGCTCTACTCCCGCGACGTCATCGCCATGTCGACCGCGATCGCGCTCTCCCACGACATGTTCGACGGCGCCCTGCTGCTGGGCGTCTGCGACAAGATCGTGCCCGGCCTGGTGATGGGGGCGCTCTCCTTCGGCCACCTCCCGACCGTGCTCGTGCCGGCCGGGCCGATGGAGTCCGGCCTGCCCAACAAGGAGAAGGCCGCGGTCCGCCAGCGGTACGCCGAGGGGCTGGCCTCCCGCGAGGAGCTGCTCGAGGCCGAGGCGGCGTCGTACCACTCCGCCGGCACCTGCACCTTCTACGGCACCGCCAACTCCAACCAGCTGCTGATGGAGGTCATGGGGCTGCACCTGCCCGGCGCCTCCTTCGTCAACCCCGGCACCCCGCTGCGCACCGCCCTCACCGATGCGGCCGCCGCCCGGGTCACGGAGCTGGCCCACCGCCAGCAGACCGGGCAGCAGGGGGCCGCGCCGATCGGGGAGCTGGTCGACGAGCGCGTCCTGGTCAACGCCTGCGTGGCGCTGCTGGCCTCCGGTGGCTCGACCAACCACACGATGCACCTGGTGGCGATGGCCCGCGCGGCAGGCATCGAGCTGACCTGGCAGGACCTCTCCGACCTCTCCGCCGTCGTGCCGCTGCTGTGCCGGATCTACCCCAACGGCTCCGCCGACGTGAACCACTTCCAGGCCGCCGGCGGCATCGCCTTTCTGGTGCGGACCCTGCTCGACGCGGGGCTGCTGCACGAGGACGTGCAGACCGTCGCCGGCCCCGGACTGCGCCGCTACACCCAGGAGCCGCGGCTCACCGTGGACGGCGGCGTCGAGTGGTTCGAGGGTCCGAGCACGAGCCTGGACCTCGACGTGCTGCGTCCCGCCGAGGACCCCTTCTCCGCCGACGGGGGCCTCCGGGTCCTGACCGGGCCGCTGGGACAGGCGGTCATCAAGACCTCCGCCGTGGCGCCGGAGCACCGGGTCGTCACGGCCCCGGCCCTGGTCTTCGAGGACCAGGCCGACTTCCTGCAGGCCTTCGCCGACGGGGCCCTCGACGGGCGCGACCTGGTGGCGGTGATCCGCTACCAGGGCCCGGCCGCCAACGGCATGCCCGAGCTGCACAAGCTGACCCCGGCGCTGGGCGTGCTCCAGGACCGCGGCCAGCGAGTCGCGGTCGTCACCGACGGTCGGATGTCCGGGGCTTCGGGCAAGGTCCCGGCCGCCATCCACGTCACCCCCGAGGCTGCGCTCGGCGGCGTGCTGGCGCGGCTGCGCGACGGTGACCTCGTCACCGTCGACGCCGACCGAGGGGTCCTGACGGTCGAGGACGTCGACGCGGTGCTGGCCCGGTCCTCCACCGGGGCCGCCCCCACCGCCGAGGAGTTCGCCGGCACCGGCCGCGAGCTCTTCGCGACCTTCCGTGCCACGGTCGGCCCAGCCGACCAGGGCGCGAGCGTCTTCCCGCCCGTCTCCGTCCACCACGGAGTCCCTGCCCATGCCTGAGTCCCTGCTCGACCTCGTCCCGGTCGTGCCGGTGGTCGTCGTGGAGGAGCTCGACCACGCCGTCCCGCTGGCCCGTGCCCTGGTGGCCGGCGGGCTGCCGGTCGTCGAGCTGACCCTGCGCACCCCGGTCGCCCTCGACGCCGTGCGCGCCATTGCCGCCGAGGTCCCGGAGATCACCCTCGGCGTGGGCACCGTCTGCACCCCGGCGCAGGCCGAGGCCGCGGCCGAGGCAGGGGCCGGCTTCCTCGTCTCGCCCGGCACCACACCGGCCCTGCTCGCGGCGATGCTCGGCACCGGGCTGCCGTTCCTCCCCGGGACGGCCACGGTGTCCGAGGTCCTCGCCGTGCTCGAGGCCGGCGTGACGGAGATGAAGTTCTTCCCCGCCGAGGCGTCCGGCGGCACGGCGTACCTCTCCTCGCTGGCCTCGCCGCTGGCCGCCGCCCGCTTCTGCCCCACCGGCGGCATCACCGCCGCCTCGGCCCCCGGCTACCTCACGCTGCCCAACGTCGGCTGCGTCGGCGGGTCCTGGCTGACCCCTCGCGACGCCCTGGCGGCCGGTGACTGGGAGCGCGTCGAGCGGCTCGCACGCGAGGCCGCCGCTCTGCGCTGATCCGTCGCTCGGGAGGGCTCGCCGACACGCACGACGACCCCGCCACGGGGGCGGGGTCGACGGGAGCCGCTGCTCCGGTGTGCGTTGCTGGGCCAGCCGGTCAGCAGGCGATGCCGTTCTTCGGCACCTTGACCTTGGTCTGCAGCGGGGCGACGGCGATGTCGGCGATGACCTGGCCGCCGAGCGACAGCACGGCGCGCAGGGTGACCGACTTGGCCTTGGCCATGCGGCCGTTCTCGGTGACCTTCTCCTTGATGACGCCCGGGAACTGCAGGGTCAGGCCCAGCAGCGGGTTCTCCGGGAAGGAGATCTCGGCCGGCGCGCCGTCGGTGGGGATCGGGACGGGCTGGCCGTCGGGGCCGGTGATCTCCAGGACCGCCGGGGTGTACTCGATCTTCGCGCCGCCGGGGCGACCGGTCGCGCGGGCGACCATCTTCGGGTCCGAGCTGACCTCGACGCCCACGGCACCGCCGAAGAGCTCGAGGTCGGCGAGACCGGTGGTCGCGACGCCCTTGAGGCCAGCCCGGTCACCCCGCGGGAGGTACTGCGTGCTCTGGATCGCCGAGGCCGTCCCGTCGAGCGCCAGCAGCGAGCCGGTGCCGGGGATGGCGCCGGGCAGCACGGTCGCGTCGGTGGTCGAGGACATCGACGAGGTCGCGTCCTGGCCGCCGGGCACGCACGAGCGCTTGCCGGCCCACCGGGCCATGGCCTCGCCGCTGCTCGCTCCCAGGGACAGCAGCGGCTCGGCGGGGACCGGCACGAGCGTCTGGCTGGGGATCTTGTCGGTGCCCTTGCTCGGGCCGGCCTTGGCGACCAGCGCGGTCAGGAGGCCGGAGAGGTCGTTGTCGGCGAGGCCGCGCCCACCGAGGCTCTTCGAGGTCGAGATGGACGGGGTGGGCTTGCGGGTGTTGAGCATCGACGACGCGCGACCCACTCGCAGGTCGACCACCTTGCCCCCCTCGATGCCGGGCGTCTGGTCCAGCACCAGCACGCGGAGGATCTGGGCCCCGACCTTGGCGCGGTGCTGGTACTTCTGGGTGCCGGCGGCCTCGGCCGGAGCGGCGTGGAAGGCGACCAGGGGCAGGGCGGTCGCGACCGCCGTCGCCATGGCCATGGTCATCCGTGTCGTGCGTCGCGTTCTCATGTCGACCCTTCTCGTGGGGGATGGTCCGGGGAGGCGGCGTTCTGGGTGAACGTCCGTTTACTCACCCGCCTTCTTTACCCACGGGGGGCTTCTGCCCAATCGTCGTTCACCCGGAGGTGTGACGGGTCTCTCATGGCTGTAGCCGGAGCCCTGACCTGCGGCGACGGCCGTGCGCAGGGCCCGTCGGGGCGCCCTGCGCACGGTCGCTCGGCAGTGTCAGCGCACCACCGTGCCGCCCGTGAGCGTGCGGTAGGTGTAGGCCGTGCCCAGCAGCACCACCGGCAGGCTGACCAGGGCACCGATGCCGCAGGCGAGGAAGCCGGCGAAGGCGACGATCGCGCCGACGATGTACCAGACCAGCGTGTTGCCGAGGTTGTTCTTGGTCAGCTCGAAGCTGGCCTTGACCGCAGCCATCGGCTCGAGGTCGCGGTCCACGACGAAGTAGAGCGTGTAGGACAGCATGAAGCCCGCGATGATGCCGGGGAAGTAGCACAGCAGCGTGCCGACGAAGGTGATCGCGGCGACGATGAGCGCGGCCACGACGACCTTGCCGATCTTGTCGGTGCGCAGCACCTCGGAGAACTCCCAGGACCCGCCGTCGGCCACCTTGAGCGCCGCCCGGATCAGCCCGGCCGCGATGATCTGGAAGACCACCAGCAGCACGGCGGAGAGCACGGCCTGGATGACCAGGCCGGCGAAGAAGCCGGTGCCGCCGTCGCAGACGAACTCCCCGTTGCTGTCGAAGGCGCACTCGACGTCGCTGCTCAGGGCGCCCGAGACCAGGCCGCCCAGCACTGCGACGACGCCGACGCCGACCAGCAGCACCAGGGCGGAGAGCAGGATCGGGCCGACGTTGGCCTGGAACTTCGCCCAGCCGAACGAGAGCGCATCGCCGACGCTGTACGCCGGAGCGGGCGGGCCGCCGTACGCCGGCTGGCCGCCGTACCCGGGACCGCCGTCGCCGGGGCCGCCGGGGCCGTAGCCACCGGGTCCGCCCGGGGGCGGCGGCGGCGGAGCGCCGTACCCTCCGTCCCCGCCCGAGGGCGGGTCGCTGGGCGGCGGCGGGGGAGGCGGTGGGGTGGTCGACATCGGTGGTCCTCCTGGAGGGGGCCGGGCCTCGGTGACCCGGCAGGTGGGTCGGTCGTGCCCAGCACGCTAGCGGTGCGAGGAGGTCGCCGAGAAGGGATTCGCGAGCCGCGCCGTGACTGGTCCGTACCCCGTGGGTGGGCTGCCACCTGGGTCGGTCCGCGCATGATGGGGCCATGCCTCTCGGATGGTCCTTCACCGCTCCCCGCCACGACGTCGACGAGCGCGAGCTCGAGGTCGGGCACCCCAAGGACGCGGCCGCCGGCCCGACCGCCGTCGCCGTGGCGATGAAGCGCGCGGTGGAGCAGATGGGCCCGGTCCGCACGGCCCGCACCCTGCTGCGGCTCAACCAGGTCGACGGGTTCGACTGCCAGGGGTGCGCGTGGCCGGACCCCGAGGCCGGGCACCGGCACACGGCGGAGTTCTGCGAGAACGGCGCCAAGGCCGTCGCCGAGGAGGCGACCCTCCGCCGGGTGGACCGGGCGTTCTTCGCCGAGCACCCCGTCGCCGAGCTCGCCGAGCGCACCGACTACTGGCTGGGCCAGCAGGGCCGGATCACCGAGCCGGTGGTGCTGCGTCCGGGCGGCACGCACTACGAGCCGGTGTCGTGGGAGGAGGCCTTCGCGACGATCGGTCGGCACCTGCGCGGGCTGTCCAGCCCCGACGAGGCGGTCTTCTACACCTCGGGGAAGACCTCCAACGAGGCCGCGTTCGTCTACCAGCTGTTCGCCCGCTCCTTCGGCACCAACAACCTGCCGGACTGCTCGAACATGTGCCACGAGTCGACCTCGGTGGCCCTGGCGGAGTCGATCGGCATCGGCAAGGGCTCGGTGAGCCTGCACGACGTCGAGACCGCCGAGCTGGTCGTCATCGCGGGGCAGAACCCCGGCACCAACCACCCGCGCATGCTCTCGGCGCTGGAGAAGGTCAAGCGCAACGGCGGGAAGATCCTCGCCATCAACCCGCTGCGCGAAGCCGGGCTGGTGCGGTTCAAGAACCCCCAGGTGCCGCGCGGCGTCGTCGGCAACGGCACCGCACTGGCCGACCTGCACCTCCCGGTGCGGATCAACGGCGACCTCGCGCTCTTCCAGGCGATCGGTTCGCTGCTGCTGGAGTGGGACGCCCTGGACCACGACTTCATCGAGACCCACACCGTCGGCTTCGAGGAGTACGCCGCGCACCTGCGCACCCTCGACCGCGACGCCGTCGTGCGGGCGACCGGGCTGACCTGGGAGCAGATCGAGGGGGCGGCCCGGCTGTTCGCCGACTCCTCGGCGACCGTGACCTGCTGGGCCATGGGCATCACCCAGCACCGCAACTCGGTGGCCACCGTCAAGGAGCTGGCCAACGTCGCCTTCCTCCAGGGCAACATCGGCAAGCCCGGCGCTGGCCTGTGCCCCGTGCGCGGCCACTCCAACGTGCAGGGCGACCGCACCATGGGCATCTGGGAGCGCTCGCCGGAGCACTTCCTCGCCGCGGTGGAGCAGGAGTTCGGCATCTTCGTCCCCCGGGAGCACGGCCTGGACACCGTCGCCTCGGTGACCGCCCTCCACGAGGGCGACGCCTCGGTCTTCATCGGGATGGGAGGCAACTTCGTCTCGGCGGTCTCCGACACCGCCGTCACCGAGGAGGCCTTCCGTCGCGCGGCACTGACGGTGCACGTCTCCACCAAGCTCAACCGCTCCCACGTGGTGCACGGCCGCGAGGCCCTGATCCTGCCGGCGCTGGGTCGCAGCGAGCGCGACCTCACGGGGGGCCGCAAGCAGCGGGTCACCGTCGAGGACTCCATGTCCGCCGTCCACGCCTCCCACGGGCCGCTCGAGCCCGCCTCGGAGCACCTGCGCTCGGAGGTCGACATCGTCTGCGGGATCGCCCTGGCGACCCTCGGCGCGGACTACCCGGTCCCGTGGGAGGAGCTGCGCGCGGACTACACCGAGATCCGGCACCGCATCTCCCGCGTGGTGCCCGGCGCGGCGGCGTACGCCGAGAAGGTCGACCAGCCCGGCGGCTTCGTCCTGCCGCACCCGCCCCGCGACAGCCGCACCTTCCCGACCCCGCAGGGCAAGGCCGTCTTCGCCGTCAGCCCGATCGACGTGCTGCACGTGCCGGAGGGGCGGCTGCTGCTGCAGACCATGCGCAGCCACGACCAGTTCAACACCACGATCTACGGTCTCGACGACCGCTACCGCGGCGTCAAGGGCGGGCGTCGGGTCGTCTTCGTCCACCCCGAGGACATCGCCGCGCTCGGGCTCGAGGACGGTCAGCTCGTCGACCTGGTCAGCGAGTGGCGCGACCCCGACGACGAGACGGCCTCGGTCGTCGAGCGGCAGGCCCCGGCGTTCCGGGTCGTCTCCTACGACCAGCCGCGCGGCTGCGCGGCGGCGTACTACCCCGAGACCAACCCGCTCGTGCCGCTGACCAGCACGGCCCTGGGCAGCAACACCCCGACCTCGAAGTCGATCGTGGTCCGGCTCGACCCGGCCACCCACGACTCCACGACGCTGTGGGCCAGCGACGCCGGCCACGTGGTGCCCTCGGGTCGCGGCGACGAGGACAAGCGGGCGGTCTCGCCGGAGCAGCTGTCGTGACGCGCTTGGACCGGCCCAGCGAGGAGGTGGAGTGCGCGAGCAGTGACGAGTCCGGGGTGAGCGTCATGACCGCGCGCGAGGTGCCGCTCGGCGGTCCGCGGGCGATGACCGTGCGGCGTACCCTCCCGCAGCGCGGCCGCACGATGATCGGCGCCTGGTGCTTCGTCGACCACTACGGACCCGACGACGTCGCCGAGACCGGCGGGATGGTCGTGGCCCCTCACCCGCACACCGGCCTGCAGACCGTCTCCTGGCTCTTCACGGGGGAGATCGAGCACCGGGACTCCGCCGGTCACCACGCGATGGTGCGCCCCGGCGAGCTCAACCTCATGACCGCCGGTCGCGGCATCTCCCACTCCGAGGTCTCGACGGCGGCCACGAGCGTCCTGCACGGCGCACAGCTGTGGGTGGCCCTGCCTGCCGAGGCGCGGGGCGCCGACCCCGCCTTCCGCCACTACGCACCCGACCCGGTCGCAGGCGAGGGGTGGGTGGCGCGCGTCTTCCTCGGCTCCCTCCTCGGTGCGACGTCCCCGGTCGAGACCTTCTCGCCGCTCGTCGGTGCCGAGCTCCTGCTCGAGCCCGGCACCTCGCTGGAGGTGGCGGTCGACCCGGCCCACGAGCACGGCGTGCTCGTCGACGCCGGTCAGGTCGAGGTGGAAGGAGTCCTGGGGACGCCCTCGGACCTGGTCCACGTGCCCACCGGTTGCGCCACCGTGCGGCTGCGGGCCGGCGAGGAGCCGGTCAGGGCGCTGCTGCTCGGCGGGGAGCCGCTGGGGGAGTCGATCGTGATGTTCTGGAACTTCATCGGCGCGACGCACGAGGAGGTCGCGGGCTACCGCGAGGAGTGGCAGGCCCAGATCACCCGTGACGGCACCGTCGTGGGCGACTCCCAGGACGTCGCCGAAGGCCGCTTCGGCATCGTCCCCGGCGACCACCTCGCCCCCATCCCCTCCCCGGCCCTCCCCAACGCCCGCCTGCGCCCCCGCTCCTGACGGGGGCTTCGGTCCTCCGTTGGTCTCTCCCGCCCTCGCTGGCGCTCGCCTGCTCGACCAGCCGAGACCCGGCTGTCGGCGTGCCGTGGCACGCTGCCGCCCATGGGACCCCTGACCGGTGAGGACGGCCTGCTCCGCTGCCCGTGGGCCGGGGCGGAGCCCGGGCTCATGCGCGACTACCACGACCAGGAGTGGGGCCGCGCGATCGACGGTGACGCCGCCTGGTTCGAGCGGCTGACGCTGGAGGCGTTCCAGTCCGGGTTGTCCTGGGCGACGATCCTGCGCAAGCGACCGGCCTTCCGCCAGGCCTTCGACGGCTTCGAGCCGGCGCGCGTGGCGGCGTACGACGACGCCGACGTCGCCCGGCTCATGGCCGACGCCGGGATCGTGCGCAACCGGGCCAAGGTGCTGGCGGCGATCACCAACGCGCGGGCCACCGTGGGGCTCGTCGAGGTCGAGGGCGCCGGGGCTCTGGAGCGGCTGGTGCGGTCCCACGCCCCTGCCGTCGCGCCGGCCCCGCGGGATACCGCGGAGATGCAGACGACCTCGCCCGAGTCGCTCGCCCTGTCCAAGGCGCTGAAGCGGCGCGGCTTCACCTTCGTCGGCCCGACGACGATGTTCGCGCTCATGGAGGCGACCGGGGTCTTCGACCCCCACCTGCTCGGCTGCCACCGGCGCGGCTGAGCGCGCCTCTGGCCTCGACACCGAGCAGCCGCGTTTGCGTCGCGTCCCCGCCCGGCTGCCACACTCGCCGGCGTGCGTGTCGTCTCCGGCCTGACCTGGCTGCTGGGCTGCCAGCTCGTGGGCGAGGTCGTCGTCCACGCCCTCGACGCCCCCGTGCCCGGCCCGGTCGTCGGGATGGTCGTGCTGCTGCTGGTCCTGCTCGTGCGCCATCCGCCGGAGGGCAGCTCGGTCCACCAGGCGGCCGACGCGCTGCTGCCGCACCTGCAGCTGCTCTTCGTGCCCGCCGGGGTCGGGGTGGTGGTCTACGGCGCGGTCCTGCGCCAGGACGGCCCGGCGATCCTGGTCGCCCTGGTCGTCTCCTGGCTGCTCGGGCTGGCCGCGGTCGGCTGGACCGCCCAGCTGCTGACCCGGGAGCGTGCCGGGTGAGCTGGTTCCTCTCGCACCCACTGACCTGGCTGGTCGCCACCCTGCTCGCCTACCGCCTCGGCGTGCACCTGCGCGACCGCACCGGGCACCCGGTGGCCCAGCCCGTCCTGGTCGGCGTCGTGCTGCTCGCCGCCGCGCTGGTGCTGCTCGACGTCGACTACGCGACGTACGCCGAGGGCACCACCATCGTGACCTTCCTGCTCGGCCCCGCGACGGTCGCCCTCGCCGTGCCGCTGCACCGCCAGCTCGGCCGCCTGCGGGGTTACGCGCTGCCGCTGGTGGCCGGGCTCCTGGTCGGGGTGGTCGTCTCCGTCGGCTCGGCGATGCTGCTGGTACGGCTGCTGGGCGGCGACGAGCTCCTCGCCCGGACCGTCGCTCCCAAGGCCACGACCGCCCCGGTGGCGATCGCCCTGTCGCGGACCATCGAGGGGGTCGCCCCGCTGACCGCCGCCATCGGCATCACCGCCGGCATCCTCGGGGCCGTCGCCGCTCCGACGGTCCTCACGTGGCTGCGCGTGCGCGAGCACCGGGCCCGGGGCCTGGCCACCGGCGCGGTCTCCCACGGCATCGGCACCTCCCGGATGCTGCACGAGCACCCGGTCGAGGGCGCGTTCTCCGGCCTGGCGATGGGGCTCACCGCGCTCGCCACCAGCCTGCTGCTCCCTCTGCTGGTCCCGCTGTTCCTGCGCTGACGCCGCCTCCCGCTGGTCGGAGTGCGAGGCGCGCCAGCGCCGAGCCACGAGACCCCGTGCACACCGCGAGGGTCTCGTGGCTCGCTCCGCTCGCACCTCGACCACCGGCTCCGCCGACCCCTGCCGGACGCTAGCGTGCGGCGGCATGCCACGCGTGCACGCCTTCACCGACGACGCCCTCGGGACCCACGACGCCGTCGGGCTGGTCGAGGCCCTCCACCGCGGCGAGGTCTCCGCGCCCGAGGTCGTCGAGGCAGCCGTCGCGCGGACCGAGGCGGTCGACCCGGCGCTCGGCGCGGTCGCCTGGCGCGCCTACGACCGGGCCCGTGCGGAGGCCCGCGCGCTGCGGGGCGGCTACTTCGCCGGCGTACCCGGCTTCGTGAAGGACAACGTCGACGTGGAGGGCCTGCCCACCCTCCAGGGCACCGACGCGTACGTCGGCAGGCCGGCGCCCCGGGACGGGGACTTCGCCCGGATGTACCACGCCACGGGGCTGGTCACCCTCGGCAAGACCCGCCTCTCGGAGTACGGCTTCAACGCCGCCGTCGAGCACCCACGGCTCGGCCCCGTGCGCAACCCGTGGGCACCGGAGCGCACCGCGGGCGCCTCCTCGGCCGGGGCCGCGGCCCTCGTTGCCGCCGGTGCCGTCCCGATCGCCCACGCCAACGACGGCGGTGGCTCGATCCGGATCCCCGCGGCGGTCAACGGCCTGGTGGGCCTCAAGCCGACCCGCGGCCGGCTGGCCCAGGACGCGATGCTCCGCGGCCAGCCGGTGCGGATCGTCAGCGACGGGGTCGTGACCCGGTCGGTGCGCGACACCGCGGCGTTCCTGCGCGAGTCCGAGAAGGTCTACCGTCCCCTGCGGCTGCGCCCGGTCGGCGACATCACCCGCCCCGGGCGTCAGCGGCTCAGGGTCGCGGTCTTCACCTCCGGCGCGGGCCGCACCGCCGGCCCCGACGCCGTCGAGGCGACCTGGCGCACCGCCCGGGTGCTGGAGGACCTGGGTCACCACGTGGAGGAGGTCGCGGCCCCGGTGCCGGACACCTTCCCCGACGACTTCCTCCTCTACTGGTCGGTGCTCGCCGGCGCCCTGGTGGCCGGTGGCCGGCGCAACCACGGCCGCACCTTCGACAAGGCGCGGCTCGACCCCCTCACCCTGGGCCTGGCGCGGCACGCGCGCCGCAACGCCCACCGCGTGCCCGGGGCGATCACGCGCCTGCGCCGCACCACGGCGATCTCCGCGCAGTTCCACCAGCGCTGGGACGTCACCCTCTGCCCCACGCTGGCCACGGCCACGCCGCCGATCGGCCACCTCTCGCCCGAGCCCGGCTTCGACAAGGTCATGGAGCGGCTGCTGGAGTGGGTCGTCTTCACCCCCTGGCACAACGCCTCGGGCGACCCGGCCGTCTCGCTGCCGCTGGCGACCACCCCCGACGGGCTGCCGTTCGGGATGATGCTGGGCGCCGGCTCGGGCCGCGAGGCGCTGCTGCTGGAGCTGGCCTACGAGCTCGAGCAGGCCGTCCCGTTCCCCTCGCTGGCCCCGCGCTGAACCAGCCCCGGGCGGCTGTCCCGTCGCCGAGCCGGCGCGTTGTTCCGGAAGGATGCGCCGGCTCGGCACCCCCGGCCGAGGCGTCAGCGGCGTACGACGAGGAGTGCCTGCGCCGAGCGGGCGACCGGTCCGAGCCGGTCGTGCACCGTGGAGGTCGCCACCCCGACGGAGCCGGGCCCGAGGGTGGTCTCGGCGTCGAGGCAGACCCACTGGCCGACCGGCTCGCGCAGCACGTGCACGGTGAGCTCGGTGTTCTGGAAGCCCCACTGGGTGACGTCGAGCGCGGCGCTGACCCCCGAGGCGGAGTCGACGCACGTCATCATCCGCGCCAGCGGCGAGGTGGTCTCGCCCTCGACCAGCTCGGGCGCGCGCATCCAGGCGGTGCCGGGGCCGAGGGTGTCGACGGACCCGGAGACCCACCGCCACTCGACCGCCTCGACGTAGCCCGGGTGCCAGGTCCCGGGGGAGGCCTTGACCACGCCGTCGGCCGGTCCGTGCGCGGGAGCGGGCCCGACCTCGGCGGGGCCGGTGCCGCGGGGGAAGAGCCATGCGCGGGCCGAGGCCACGTCGCGCCCGGCGGACGGGTCGTGCAGCACCGACTCGGCCATCAGCACCGACCGGCCCCGCCGCAGGACCCGGGCCGAGGACAGCAGCGGCGCCACCGGGACCGGCCCGAGCAGCTCCATCGTGAACCGCCCCACCACCCGGTCGGCCGCCTCGGGCAGCCGCTCGAGCGCCCGGGTGAGCAGGCCCGCCGGGGGCCCACCGTGCTGGGCGCCGGGGGCCCACGGACCGGCTGCGGAGAGGGTCGTGGTGAAGCGTTCGGAACCGTCGTCGAGGGTGCCGTCGGGGACGAAGAAGGGCTGGGCCATGCCCCGATTTTCTCCTACGCCGAAGACTCTGTATGGTTCTGCGTCGTTGCCCCTTTAGCTCAGTCGGCAGAGCGTCTCCATGGTAAGGAGAAGGTCTACGGTTCGATTCCGTAAAGGGGCTCTGGGTCGGGTCGTCGCCGGTGCAGACCGGGGTCGACCCTCATCCATGTGGCGGGGTAGCTCAGGTGGTTAGAGCACACGGCTCATAATCGTGGTGTCGCGGGTTCGAGTCCCGCCCCCGCTACCACAGATCCCGCACCGCCTCCGATCAGCAAGGACATCCCGTGGCCAGCAAGAGCTCTGACGTTCGCCCCAAGATCACGCTCGCCTGCGTGGACTGCAAGGAGCGGAACTACATCACCAAGAAGAACCGTCGGAACAACCCCGACCGCATGGAGATGAAGAAGTTCTGCCCGCGGTGCCGCACCCACACCGACCACCGCGAGACCCGCTGACCCCAGCGCACTCGCTCCGCACGGCCCGCCAGGTCCTCCTGGCGGGCCGTCGGCGTTTCCCGGGGGTACGCCGACAGCGACCGCCGCGACGCGCGACCGGCCCGTGCCGGGCCCGACCATCGCCCGGGCCCGGCGTGCCGTCAGTCCCCCGGGTCGCAGGTCGGCTCGGGCCACGCCCGCAGCCGCCCGGTGTCGAGCCGGCTCAGCGTGGGGACGACGGGTCGCCCGCCCAGCCGCCAGAAGCTGCGCGCCGCGGACTCGCTGACCGTCCACAGGCTCGACCCGGGACCGGCCGCCATGCCCTCGGCGCCCGGCAGGAACGCCCGGCGGACCCCGCCCGGCCCCTCGAGCACCCCGCAGCGCGTGTGCGAGCGGGCGAACCACACGCCCGTGCGCCCACCCATCCGGGCCCACACCGCGCCCTGGGCGTGCGAGGGGACCTTCCTCGTGGCGACGGCGTCCTCCGACCCGAGCTCGACGACGCCGGGCGCCAGCACGCTGTCGAGGTCGAACCAGTCCAGCGCCGCGCGGCCCGGGTGCACGCGGCTGGGACGGAAGCGACCCAGCCCGATCCGGCCCCGGTCGTCGAGCAGCCCGAAGGACCCCTGCACGGGGTCGGCCAGCCGCCAGCCCCGCAGCACCTCGAGGCTGCGGGGGTCCATCAGCCACAGCCGCGCGCTCTCGGTCAGCCACAGCCCGTGCCGGTCCAGCGCGACGCCGCCGCCGTGGCGGCAGGAGACCTCGGGACCCGCGCCCACCTGTCCGCTCACGCGCCTGCGGTCGGCCAGCAGCGCGCCGGTGCGCAGGTCCACCCGCACGACCCGGCACCACAGGCTGCCGGGCTCGCCCTCGTCGTACCCCGTCAGCCAGGCGGTCCCGCCCCGCACCGCCACGCCCTGCGGCACCAGCGCGGCCGCGGCCCGCGGCGCCCAGACGCCCGCGCAGACCGCGTCGGAGACCGGCAGCGGCGTCAGTCCCACCCCGTCCGGGAGGTACGCCGGCAGCCGACCGCGCACGGACCCCGCCTGCAGCGGGCGGCAGTCGGAGAGCCGCGACGGACCCGCGGCGGGCTCGTCGCCGCCCGTCCCGCCGGGACCCGGGCCGACCGGGTCGGAGGCCACGCCGCTGCACCCGACGAGGGCCGCGACCAGCAGCAGGGCGGTGGCACGAGATCGCCTAGGTTGGAGCCATGCCCGTGGACCCCTCGATCGTCGGTCGGAGCTTCCCACCCACCCGACCCTATCCCGTGACCGCCGAGGCGCTGCGCGCCTTCGCGGCCGCGACGGGCGGTGCGTGGACCGGGGGTCCGGCGCCGGCGACCTTCCCGATCGTGACGGCCTTCGAGGCGATGAACGCCTTCCTCGAGGCCGAGCAGGTCGCGCTGCACCGCATCGTCCACGGCGAGCAGCGCTTTGCCTACGAGCGCCCGGTGGTCGAGGGCGACGAGCTGACCGCGACCCTTACCGTCACCTCGCTGCGCCAGATCGGTGGCAACGACATCATCGGCACCACGAGCGAGGTCACCGACGCCACCGGGGCCCTGGTCTGCACGACCGGCGCGACCCTGGTCCACCGCGCGGACGGGAGCGAGGCATGAGCCTGGAGCCGCGCACCTTCACCATCACCCGCGCCGACCTCGTGGCGTACGCCGCCGCCAGCGGCGACCACAACCCGATCCACACCGACGAGGCCGTCGCCACCTCGGTCGGCCTGCCCGGCGTGATCGCGCACGGGATGTACACCCTGGCCCTGGCCGCCCGCGCCGTCGCCGACTGGTTTCCCGAGCACGAGGTGGTCACGCTGGGCTGCAAGTTCACCTCCCCGGTCGTCGTGCCCGCCGAGGGCGGCGCCGAGGTTGTCGTGGCCGGAGAGGAGAAGGGCGGCGAGGACGGCCTGACCACCGTCGCACTCACCGTCACCCACGAGGGGCAGAAGGTCCTCGGCATGCCGAAGGCGGTCCTGCGCCGTGCCTGACCTCGCCCCGGCGACCGAGCGGCTCCTGGCCGAGCGCACCACCCTGCGCCTCGGCGGCCCGGCGCGGCGCTGGGTGGTCGCTCGCACCGACGACGAGCTCGTCGCCGCGGTCCGCGCCGCCGACGAGGCCGGCGAGCCCCTTCTCGTGCTCGGCGGCGGCAGCAACCTGGTCGTGGCCGACGAGGGATTCGCCGGCACGGTCGTCGAGGTCGCCACGCGAGGTGTCACCAGCGACGTCGACGGTGACGACCCGACGTGCGGCGGTGCGATGGTCACCGTCGCCGCGGGGGAGTCCTGGGACGGCTTCGTCGCCACCGCGGTCGAGCGCGGCTGGGTCGGCGTCGAGGCGCTCTCCGGCATCCCCGGGTCCGTCGGGGCCACGCCCGTCCAGAACGTCGGCGCCTACGGCCAGGACGTCTCCCAGACCGTCGCGTCCGTGCGCACCTGGGACCGGGCCGAGCGCGCCTGGCGCACCTTCGCCCACGCCGACTGCGGCTTCGGCTACCGCCACTCCCGCTTCAAGGCCGAGCCCGGCCGGTACGTCGTGGTCTCGGTGACCTTCCAGCTGCGCCTGGGCACCCTCGGCGCCCCGGTCGCGTACGCCGAGCTGGCCCGCGCCCTCGGGGTCGAGCCGGGCGCCCGTGCCCCGCTCGCCGACGTGCGCGCCGCGGTGCTGGCGCTGCGCCGCGGCAAGGGGATGGTGCTCGACGAGCCCGACCACGACACGTGGAGCGCCGGCTCCTTCTTCACCAACCCCGTCCTCGACCCCGCCGACGTGCCCGCGGGTGCGCCCGCCTGGCCGCAGCCCGACGGCACCGTCAAGACCAGCGCCGCGTGGCTGATCGAGCACGCCGGGCTCGGCAAGGGCTGGGGCGCGGAGGTCACCGGCGGCCGGGCCACCCTGTCGACCAAGCACACCCTCGCGCTCACCAACCGCGGCGGTGCCACGACCGCCGACCTGCTGGCCCTCGCCCGCGAGGTGCGCGACCGGGTCGAGCAGCGCTTCGGCGTACGACTCGTCAACGAGCCGGTGCTCCTCGGCTGCGAGCTCTGACCCGCCGAGCAGTCAGGAACGAACCGCCGACCCGTCAGGAACGCACTGCCGGGTCGTCACTTCCGGTCGATGAGCTAGACCGACGTGCCGGCCGCGATCGCGATGACCACCACGATGGTGAGCACCGCCAGCGCCAGCAGCGAGGTCGCCACGATCCCGAGGATCATGCCCGCGTTGGCCTCGCCGCGGCCGCCGTAGCGCATCGGCTCGGCGTCGATCTCGCGCTTCACCTTCGCGCCCACGTACCACGCGAAGGGCCCGGCCAGGATCGGCAGGCCGCACACGAAGCCGCCGCCGAGCGCGACGATCCCCAGCACGAGCGCGGTGTTGGCGGAGGGGTGGTTGGGCGCCGAGGGGAACGGCTGCGCGTACCCCTGCGCGTACCCCTGGCCGTAGCCCTGCTGCGGGTAGCCGGGCTGGGCGTACGGCTGCTGGTACGGCTGGCCGGGACCCGCCTGCGGGTCGCCGTAGGGGTTGGTGGGGTACGCCGGAGGCTGCGCCTGCTCGGGCTGGCGCGGCGGCTCCTGCGGGCTGCGGTCGGGCTCGCCCGGTCCGCTGCCGTAGGGCTGGTGGGTCCAGGGCGTGTTCTGGTCGTCCGACTCGCTCACGTCGGCATCCTCTCACCGTCCGCGCCGGGGCGTCCGCCCGTGGGGTTGCCCGCCGGGGCCCGGGCCGGGCCGGCTCCCGACCCGCCGGGCGACCCTCAGGTCCGCTCGCCCGAGGTGTCCTCGGCGGCGAGCCAGGCGTCGATCTCGGCCAGCACCCGCTGCCGCACGTCCGAGGGTGCCCGCGAGGCCCGCACCGACATCCGGGCCAGCTCGGCGAGCGTCGCGTCGTCGAGGTCGTGGGCGGCACGCATCGTGGCGTACTGCGCGGCCAGCTGGGACCCGAAGAGCAGCGGGTCGTCGGCCCCCAGCGCGACGGTCGCGCCCGCCGCCAGCAGGTCCGGCAGCGGCACCGAGGTGAGGTCGGAGTAGACGCCGAGCGCCACGTTGGAGACCGGGCAGACCTCGAGCGCCACCCCGGCCGCCACGACCCGTTCCAGCACGGCCGGGTCCTCGGCCGAGCGCACCCCGTGGCCCAACCGGTCCGCGTGCAGGTGGTCCAGGCAGGTGCTCACGTGGTCGGCTCCGAGCAGCTCGCCGCCGTGGGGGACCAGCGCCAGCCCGGCCCGCTCGGCGATCGCGAAGGCCGGTCCGAACTCCGAGGTCGTGCCACGCCGCTCGTCGTTGGACAGCCCGAACCCGACGACCCCGCGACCGGCGTACTGCGCCGCCAGCCGCGCCAGCGTCCGCGCATCCATCGGGTGCCGGGTGCGGTTGGCGGCGATGACCACCGCCATCCCCAGCCCGGTCGTGCGCGAGGCGTCGGCGACCGCGTCCAGCACGAGGTCGGTGAACGCGGTGATCCCGCCGAAGCGTGCCGCGTAGCCGCTGGGGTCGACCTGGATCTCCAGCCAGCGTCCGCCGTCGCGCACGTCGTCCTCGGCGGCCTCGAGCACGAGCCGTCGCACGTCCCCCTCGGTCCGCAGCACCGAGCGCGCCACGTCGTAGAGCCGCTGGAAGCGGAACCAGCCCTTCTCGTCGGCCGCCGACAGGTGCGGCGGCCACTCCTCGACCAGCGAGTCCGGCAGCGCGATCCGGTCGCGCTCGGCCAGCTCCAGCAACGTCTGGTGGCGCATCGAGCCGGTGAAGTGCAGGTGCAGGTGCGCCTTGGGCAGGGTGTGGAGGTCGCGCACGGCGCCACCCTAGGCGGCACACGCCGACGGCCGGCCCCGCCTCCCCGGCACCGGTCCGACGGCACCTGCACGACGGCTCCCGGCGCGAGGCGTTTGGACGGCGCGCGGAGCCGACCCGTAGACTCCCCGCTTGGTGGTCTCCCCGCATGCTTCGGCATGCCCCCGGGGAGGTCGTCGGAGGGCACTAGCTCAACTGGCAGAGCATCGGTCTCCAAAACCGAAGGTTGGGGGTTCAAGTCCCTCGTGCCCTGCTCCACGTCACCGGTCCCGGCCGGTGGCGCAGCAGCACCAGCAGCACCGATCGAGCAGGACCAGGCAGCACCAGCCAGCAGCACGAGGACAGGGAGAGGTGACCGGCGTGAGCGAGCAGAACGCGGTCCGCGACGAGAAGCCCGCGCGCACCAGCCCGGTGACCTTCTACCGGCAGGTCGTCGCCGAGCTGCGCAAGGTCGTCTACCCGACGCAGGAGCAGCTGGTCACCTACTTCTTCGTGGTGATGGTCTTCGTGCTGGTGATGATGGCCATCATCGCCTCCCTGGACCTCGGTCTGGGCCGCCTGGCCTTCGCCGTCTTCGGCGGCAACGCCGAGTAGGGCCCCACCGACCACCCGCGGGCAGCCGCCCGCACCGTCCCCGGCCGCAGCGCCGGGAGCGACGTACGACGTGATGGAGCAGGACGTGACTGAGCAGTTCGACCCCGCCGAGACCGACGAGTCCCTGGACGCGGGCGCCGCCGACACCGACGCCCCCGAGGGCGCCGAGGACGCGACCGCCCTGGCCGACGAGGTCGACGGCGACGGGGCGGACACCGACCTCGACGTCGAGGCCTCCGACGCCGAGGACCACGCCGACGCCGACGCCGACGACGAGGATGCCGCGGACGAGCCCGACGAGGACGACCCGCTCGAGCGCTTCCGCCGCGAGCTGTGGGCCAAGCCGGGCGACTGGTTCGTCGTGCACACCTACTCCGGCATGGAGAACCGGGTGAAGCAGAACCTGGAGAACCGCGCCATCTCCCTCAACATGGAGGACTACATCCACGAGATCGTGGTCCCCACCGAGGAGGTCGCGGAGATCAAGAACGGCCAGCGCAAGATGGTCAAGCGCACCGTCCTCCCCGGCTACGTGCTGGTCCGCATGGACCTCACCGACGAGTCCTGGTCCGCGGTGCGCCACACGCCCTCGGTCACCGGCTTCGTCGGCAACTCCCACCAGCCCGTGCCGCTGACCATGGGTGAGGTCGAGGACATGCTCGCCCCCGCCGTCGTGGCCCGTGCCCAGGCCGAGGCCGTCGCCGCTGGCACCGCCCCCGCCGGCAGCGCCACCACCGCCAAGAAGCCGGTCGAGGTGGCCGACTTCGCCGTCTCCGACTCCGTCATGGTCGTCGACGGGCCCTTCGCCACGCTCCACGCCACGATCACCGAGATCAATGCCGAGAGCCAGCGCGTCAAGGCGCTCGTGGAGATCTTCGGTCGCGAGACCCCCGTCGAGCTCTCCTTCAGCCAGGTGCAGAAGGTCTGAGCCGGCCCCGCCCGGATTTGGGTCGGGGAACCCTCCCGTCCCACACTGTTCGCTGCGCCCCGCGGGGCGCAGGTGGCAGAGGACGCACACGGCGTCCTCGACATGACCACGAGTAGGAAAGAGAAGCAGCATGCCTCCGAAGAAGAAGATCGCTGCCCTGGTCAAGGTGCAGCTCCAGGCCGGCGCCGCCTCGCCGGCCCCGCCGGTCGGTACCGCCCTCGGTCCCCACGGCGTCAACATCATGGACTTCTGCAAGGCGTACAACGCCCAGACCGAGTCCATGCGCGGCAACGTCATCCCGGTCGAGATCACGATCTACGAGGACCGGACCTTCGACTTCATCACGAAGACGCCGCCGGCCTCCGAGCTGATCAAGAAGGCCGCCGGCCTGCAGAAGGGTTCCTCGGTCCCGCACAAGGACAAGGTCGGCTCGCTGACCAAGGACCAGGTGCGCGAGATCGCCCAGACCAAGCTGCCCGACCTCAACGCCAACGACGTCGAGGCCGCCATGAAGATCGTCGAGGGCACCGCCCGCTCGATGGGCATCACGACCGACTGACGTCCCCGGGCTCCGCCCGGTCGGACACCGACGTCAGCCGACGTCGTACCCCTGTGGCAGGGCCGCGCTGGCCCGAGCGACCACACCTGGATCACAGAAGAAGGAACCCAGACATGCAGCGCAGCAAGACCTACCGCGCAGCGGCCGCCTCGTTCGACAAGAACGAGGTCTTCGCCCCGCTCGCCGCGATCAAGATCGCCAAGACCTCCTCGAAGAAGAAGTTCGACGAGACCGTCGACGTCGTCATGCGTCTCGGCGTCGACCCCCGCAAGGCCGACCAGATGGTGCGCGGCACCGTCAACCTGCCCCACGGCACCGGCAAGACCGCCAAGGTCCTCGTCTTCGCCGTCGGTGACAAGGCCCAGGCCGCCCTCGACGCCGGTGCCGACGAGGTCGGTGGCGACGAGCTGATCGAGAAGGTGGCCGGCGGCTACCTCGACTTCGACGCCGTGGTCGCGACCCCGGACCTCATGGGCAAGGTCGGCCGCCTCGGCCGCGTGCTCGGTCCCCGCGGCCTCATGCCGAACCCCAAGACCGGCACGGTCACCCCCGACCCGGCCAAGGCCGTGACGGACATCAAGGGCGGCAAGATCGAGTTCCGCGTCGACCGCCACGCCAACCTGCACTTCATCATCGGCAAGGCGTCCTTCTCCGAGGTCGACCTCGCCGAGAACTACGCCGCCGCCCTCGAGGAGGTGCTGCGGCTCAAGCCGGCCAGCTCCAAGGGCCGCTACATCAAGAAGATCACCGTCTCCACGACGATGGGCCCCGGCATCCAGGTCGACCCCAACCGCGTGAAGAACGTCGCCGTCGAGGACGAGGCGCCCAGCGCCTGAGTCCACCCGGACACAGCAGTACGCCGAAGGCCCGGCCCCCTCGCGGGGGCCGGGCCTTCGTGTCGTTGGTGGGAGGGGGGGCGGGCTGGTCGCTTGGGCTCGTGGGTTGGGGTGGGTCGCGGTGGTGGGTAGGGGGTCGGGACCGGTGCGCCGCTGCGCGGCGCCGTCGGGCGGGCTCCGGTGGACGTGGGGCAGGCCCGAGCCCACCCCCTTCGTCGCACCCACCCTTCTCGTTCGTCCCTCACGAGAAGGGGGCCAGTCCCATCCACGCTCCTCCGGGGGCGCGCTCGGGCCTGCCCCACGTCCGTGCGCCCGCCCGACGGCGCCGGGGGCGACGCACCGGCCCCGACCCCCGCTGTGCGCGGTGGTCGGGGCCGGGTGGGCTGTGTCGCGGGGTGGCTGTGGTCTACCGCTTGGTGAGCGCCTCGGCGGCGGCGAGGGCCACACAGGTGGCGACGCCGGCCATGGCGGTCTCGACCTGGTCCAGGGGCGGGAAGGTGGGGGCGAGGCGGATGTTGCGGTCGCGAGGGTCCTGGCCGTGGGGGAAGGAGGCGCCGGCGGGGGTGAGGGCGATCCCGGCTTCCTTGGCCAGCTGCACGACCCGGGTGGCGGTGCCGTCCATGACGTCGAGGTTGACGAAGTAGCCGCCGGTGGGCTGGGTCCACTCGGCGACCTCGAGGCCCTCGAGCTCGGCGGTGAGGGCGTCCTGGACGGCGGCGAACTTCGGGGCGATCAGCTCGCGGTGCTTGCGCATGTGGGCGCGGACGCCGTCGGCGTCGCCGAAGAACTCGACGTGGCGCAGGTGGTTGACCTTGTCGGGGCCGATGGAGGCCATGCCGAGGTGCTTCAGGAACCAGGCCTTGTTGGTCTCCGACATGGCCATCACGGCCACGCCGGCGCCGGCGAAGGTGATCTTCGAGGTCGAGGCGAACATGATCGGGCGGTCGGGGTGGCCGTTGGCGGCGGCGATGGACAGGGCGTCGGCGCTCTTGACCTCGGTGTCGGTCAGGTGGTGCAGCGCGTAGGCGTTGTCCCAGAAGACCCGGAAGTCCGGCGCGGCGGTGGGCATGGACATGAGGGCGGTGGCGACCTCGACCGAGCAGACCGCGCCGGTGGGGTTGGCGTAGGTCGGGACGATCCACAGACCCTTGACGGCGGGGTCGTCGGCGACCAGGGCGCGGACGGCGTCGACGTCGGGCCCGTCCTCGTCCATGGGGACGGTGACCATCTCGATGCCGAAGTCGGCCAGCATGGAGAAGTGGCGGTCGTAGCCGGGGACCGGGCAGACGAACTTCACCACCGGCTCGTCCTTCCAGGGGCGCTCGGAGCCGGGGCCGCCCCAGAGCAGGAGGTCGACGAGTGCCTGGTGCATCATCGTGAGGCTGGAGTTGCCGCCGCAGATGACCTGGGTGGTCTCGACCCCGAGCAGCTCGGCGAACATCTCGCGCAGCTCGAGCAGGCCCTCGAGGCCGCCGTAGTTGCGGACGTCCGCGCCGGCCCGGTCGGTGTGGCCGGTGGGCAGCGAGAGCAGTGCCTCGGAGAGGTCGAGCTGGTCGCTGGCCGGCTTGCCGCGGGTGAGGTCCAGCGTCAGCCCGCGCTCCTTGAGGGCGGCGTACGCCGCCTGCTTCTCGGCCAGGAAGGCGGCGAGCTCGTCGGCGGACAGCGAGGACAGCGGGGCGCGGTCGGTCATGGTGACGATCCTGCCAGCCCGGGGGAGGGGCGACGGATTTGGTGGGCGAGCGTGGACCGCCGTACAGTTCACGCTCGTAACCAGAGACCGCCGGTCGGCGGGCTGCTTCGGCAGCCGGTCCGAAGGCCCCGCGAGAGCGGGCGACCTGCGCAGGTGAGCAGAGCCAGACCCGGTCCGCCGGTTCCACGCCCTGAGCGCCCGCGCTCGGGGCGTTCGTGATTTGCACGGGTGCTTGGCGCGGTCTCTCCAGCAGAAGTGAGGAGACCCATGGCGCGGGCAGACAAGCAGGCGGCCGTCGCGGAGATCGTTGAGTCGTTCAACGCCTCCGCTGGTGCCGTGCTGACCGAGTACCGCGGTCTCACCGTGAAGGAGCTGCAGGACCTCCGCCGCTCCCTCGGCGAGAACGCCACGTACGCCGTGGTCAAGAACACGCTGGCCAAGCTGGCCGCCAACGAGGTCGGCATCTCCGGCTTCGACGACCTGCTGACCGGCCCCACCGCGATCGCCTTCATCAACGGCGACGTGGTCGAGGCCGCCAAGGGCCTGCGTGACTTTGCCAAGGCCAACCCCACCCTCGTGATCAAGGGTGGTGTCCTGGACGGCAGGCCCCTCGACGCGAACGAGATCGCCAAGCTGGCGAGCCTCGAGTCGCGTGAGGTGCTCCTGGGCAAGATGGCTGGTGCGATGCTCGCGTCGCTCAGCCAGGCCGTCTACCTGCTCAACGCCCCCCTGGCCCAGGCCGCCCGCCTCGCGGGTGCGCTCCAGGCCAAGGCCGAGCAGGACCCCTCGATCCTCGCAGGTGGTGCCGGTGCGCCGGCCGCCGCCGAGGAGGCCCCTGCCGCGGACGCCGCGGACGAGGCCCCCGCTGACGAGGCCCCGGCTGCCGACGCCGCCGAGGCCTCCGACGAGGGCGACACCGCCGAGGCCTGAGCACCCGCTCACCCCGGCACACCACCACCTGAAACCCGGTGGCGACCACGAGGTCGCGACCACCACACGGAAGGAACGCCACCATGGCGAAGCTGAGCACTGACGAGCTCCTCGACGCGTTTAAGGAGATGACCCTCATCGAGCTCTCCGAGTTCGTGAAGCAGTTCGAGGAGACCTTCGGCGTCACCGCCGCTGCCCCGGTCGCCGTCGCCGCCGCCCCTGCTGCCGGCGGTGCCGGCGGTGGCGAGGCCGCCGCTGCCGAGCAGGACGAGTTCGACGTCATCCTCGAGGCCGCCGGTGACAAGAAGATCAACGTCATCAAGGAGGTGCGCGCCCTGACCTCCCTCGGTCTGAAGGAGGCCAAGGAGCTCGTCGAGGCCGCCCCGAAGCCGATCCTCGAGAAGGTCGCCAAGGACGCTGCCGACAAGGCGAAGGAGGCCCTCGAGGCCGCCGGCGCCACCGTCTCGGTCAAGTGACCCATCGGCCGTAGCCCGACTCCTCGGGCGCCGGCCACCACCTCGGCCCCGTCCCCCTCGTGGGGGCGGGGCCGAGGTGCATTTGTGCAGGTCATCGACGTGCCGTGGAACGTCGGTCAAGGTTGTGTCCCAAACCACCGAGTCACAGTGACGTGCGTGACAAAGTGCCGTAACCTCGCGGCGACAACGGCGTTGTTACTCGTGGGTGTGCGCAGCTACGAGGGAGGCAGCGCCGGGAGCAGCAGGACGAAGGAGTACACGTACATGGGCGTGGAGATCAAGGTCGAGCACCTGAGCAAGTCCTTCGGCAAGCAGCTCATCTGGGGTGATGTCACCCTGACCGTCCCCGCGGGCGAGATCTGCGTGATGCTCGGTCCCTCCGGCACCGGCAAGTCGGTGTTCCTCAAGACCCTCATCGGTCTGCTCAAGCCCGACCAGGGCTCGATCATCATCGAGGGCACCGACATCGCCTCCTGCTCGGAGAAGGAGCTCTACGAGATCCGCAAGCTGTTCGGCGTGCTGTTCCAGGACGGCGCGATGTTCGGCTCGATGAACCTCTACGACAACGTCGCCTTCCCGCTGCGCGAGCACACCAAGAAGTCGGAGTCGGAGATCCGCTCGATCGTCATGGAGAAGATGGACCTGGTGGGTCTGCTCGGTGCCGAGGACAAGCTGCCCGGTGAGATCTCCGGCGGCATGCGCAAGCGCGCCGGTCTGGCCCGCGCGCTGGTGCTGGACCCCGAGATCGTCCTCTTCGACGAGCCGGACTCGGGTCTGGACCCGGTGCGCACCGCGTTCCTGAACCAGCTGATCGTCGACCTGAACGCCCAGATCGACGCGACGTTCCTGATCGTCACCCACGACATCAACACCGCCCGCACGGTGCCGGACAACATCGGCCTGCTCTACCACAAGCACCTGGCGATGTTCGGTCCGCGCGAGATGCTGCT
>WLJH01000040.1 GCA_009701885.1 Actinomycetota bacterium | reverse complement strand
GGGTCGACTCGGGGCCGCTGCCGACGTCGAGCCGCTCGCGCGGGCGGCGCAGCATGGAGTCGGCCCGCGCGCGCAGCTCGCGCGGCCGGAACGGCTTGACGAGGTAGTCGTCGGCGCCGGCCTCGAAGCCGGTGACCACGTCGATCTCCTCGGCCAGAGCGGTGATGAAGATGAGGTAGGTGCTGCTGAACTCCCGCAGCCGCTTGGCGACCGCGAAGCCGTCCATGCCGGGCATGTTGACGTCGAGGGTGGTGATGAGGGGGTTGTGCTCGCGCACCGCCTCCACGCCCTCGAAGCCGTCCTCGGCGAGCACCGTGCGGAAGCCGGACTGGGTGAGCACCACGTCGATGAGGTCGCGGACGTCGGGATCGTCCTCGATGATCACCGCAGTCCAGTCGGAGTCGCCCACCATGCGCGGGAGCCTATAGCAGCAGGGGTGCTCACCAACCGGCAGCACGAGCCATGGCGAGCGCCTGGTCGAGGTAGACCTCGCCGGCCTGGGGCCCGAGGTTGCAGGTGCCGTCGGACTCCGCCGGTGGCTTGACCCACAGGTAGGCGTCCAGCCCGGTGCCGTCGTCGACGAAGCCGGGAAGCCGGCCCAGGGCCCGGCCGGGCGGGTTGCACCACTCCTCGGTGGCGCCGTTGCCGTTGCGTCCGCGGTCGACGACCCAGTGCGTGCCGCCGCCCAGCGCGCGGTCGAGGCGCTCGGCGTAGGCCAGCTCGGCCTCGTCGGTCTGGTAGTTGGAGACGTTGGTGCTGAAGCCGCGCACCCGGTCGATCCCGACCTCCTCGAGCATCGAGGCCATCTCGTCGACGGACACCCAGTCCGAGTGCCCCGCGTCGACGTACGTCGTGATGCCGGCCGAGGCCAGGACGTCGACCGCCTGCCCGACCAGCCGCACCCGCTCGTCGCGGTTGCCGCACTCCAGCGAGGAGGCCAGGGCGTCCGGCTCGACCACCACGGCGACGTTGTCACCGGCGCGCACGTCCAGCACCGACTCCGCGATCTCCTCCACCCACGGGCGGTAGCCGTCCGCCTCCAGCCCACCCGCGGAGAACCCACCCGAGCAGTCGCGGTCGGGGATGCCGTAGAGGACGAACACGGGGATCTCGTCGGCGGCCTCGGACTTCTGCACGACCGAGACGACGTACTGGTCGACGCGGCCGGGCGGGTACTCCTCCGGGGTCAGCCAGATGCCGGAGGGCACCGCGGCCATCTCCCGCAGGATCGCCGCGTCCTCGGGGCGACCCTCCGCCTCCATCCGCCCCGCCGCCTGCAGCGTGCGGTTGGCGGGGTCGGTGAAGAGCGCGCGCTCGGCGAAGACGTTGCCCCCGAGTGCGGGCCGGTCGAAGGGACCGAGGTTGCGCGACGCGGCGACGGCGACGAGCCCCGCCGCGAGCGCCAGCACCGCCACCAGGGCCAGGAGGATCCGCATGCCCTTCATCATGCCGGTACGGTCCGAGCGTGCTGCCCTTCGTCCTCGCCTCCGCCTCCCCCGCACGCCTGTCCACGCTGCGCAACGCCGGTCTCGACCCGCTCGTCGTGGTGTCGGGCGTCGACGAGTCCGTGCTCGACGGGCTGCCCCCGGCCGAGCTGGCGGTGGGCCTGGCGGAGCTCAAGTGCCGGGCGGTGGTCGACCGGGCCGAGGTCCCGACCGGGGCGCTGGTGCTGGGCTGCGACTCCGTGCTCGAGCTCGACGGCCAGGCGCTCGGCAAGCCCGGCACCGCCGAGGAGGCGGTGTCGCGCTGGGAGGCCATGCGCGGGCGCACCGGGGTCCTGCACACCGGTCACTGCCTGCGCATCGCCGGCGACGCACGCGAGCTCGCGACGCTGGCCTCCACGACGGTGCACTTCGCCGAGCCCAGCGACGCCGAGATCGCGGCGTACGTCGCGACGGGCGAGCCGCTCCACGTCGCCGGCGCGTTCACCGTCGACGGGCTCGGGGGCGCGTTCGTGCGCGGCATCGAGGGCGACCACCACAACGTCGTGGGGGTCAGCCTCCCGGTGCTGCGCGAGCTGGTCCGCGAGCTGGGGCGCGAGTGGACCGACCTCTGGGCCCCGCGTGCCGACCGCGCCTGAGCGCTTGCGCAGCCGGGGCTACTCGACCGGCAGCCCGAGGCCCCGGGCGATGAGCATCCGCTGGACCTCCGAGGTGCCCTCGCCGATCTCGAGCACCTTGGCGTCGCGGTAGAACCGGGCGACGGGGTACTCCTCCATGAAGCCGTAGCCGCCGAAGACCTGGGTGGCGATCCGGGTCGCGGTCACCGCGGACTCGGTGGAGTAGAGCTTGGCGACCGCCGCGGCCTGCTTGAACTCCTGGTAGGTCGCCGAGCCGTCGCGGTCCATCGCGTCCTTGATGGCGGCCGCGCGGTAGGTCAGCATCCGGCTCGCGTGCAGCATGACCTCGAGGTCGGCGATCTGGAAGGCCACGCCCTGCTTGCGGCCGATCGGGCCGCCGAAGGTCTGGCGCTCGCCGGCGTAGGCCACCGACATGTCCAGGCAGGCCTGGATGCAGCCGACCGACAGCGCCGAGATGGCGACGCGACCGTCGTCGAGGGTGGCCAGGAACTGGGCGTAGCCGCGGCCACGCTCGCCGAGCAGGTGGTCTGCGGGCACCCGGACGCCCTCGAAGGAGAGCGGGTGGGTGTCGGAGGCGTGCCAGCCGAGCTTGTCGTAGGCCTTCTCCGCGGCGAACCCGGGCGTGCCGGCCGGGACCATGATCGCGGAGATCTCCGGGCGGCCGTCCTCGCGGGTGCCGGTGCGCGCGGTGACCGTGACCAGGCTGGTGATCGAGGAGCCGGAGTTGGTGATGAACTGCTTGGCGCCGTCGACGACCCACTCCTCGCCGTCGAGGACGGCCTTGGTGCGGGTGGCGCCCGCGTCGGAGCCGGCGCCCGGCTCGGTCAGGCCGAAGCCGGCCAGCCGCTCGCCCGCGACCAGGGCGGGGAGCCACTCCTTCTTCTGCGCCTCGGTGCCGTAGGTGAGGATCGGGTTGATGCCCAGGCCGACCCCGGCCTGCAGCGTGATGCCCATCGACTGGTCGACGCGCCCGATCTCCTCGATCGCCACGCAGAGGCTGGTGAAGTCGCCGTCCTCGCCCGCGCCGCCGAACTCCTCGGGGGCGGTCAGGCCGAAGAGGCCGAGCTGCCCCATCTTCTGCACCACGTCCACGGGGAAGTGGTGGTCCTTGTCCCACTGGGCGGCGTGGGGGGCGATCTCGGCCTCCGCGAACTCGCGGACGCTGCGGCGGAACTCCTCGTGCTCGCGGGAGAGCTCGAACGCGGTGCTGGTCATGGCGGCCAGCGTACCCCCGTGGTTAGCGGTTGTTAACCGGCCTGGCGGAGAGGCAGTCGGAGGCGGCCGCGGCGTCCCGCGGGCCCCCCGGTGCTCGCTCCCCCGGCACGCGGGGCGGGGACCGCGGGGGTGGGCAGGTCGGTGCCGACCAGGTGCAGCAAGCCGTCGCGCAGGCTGGTGTCGAGCTCGAGCAGGGCGACCACCGCGGAGGAGCATGGCGCGCAGGACCCGCCGTGGATGGCGAGCGCACGCCGCTCCTGGCGGGCGAGCCGCTCGCCCGCGCTGTCGGCCAGGCGCAGGACCAGGGAGCCGCACTCGGCGTCGTACCCGGTGCCGAGGCCGAGCACGACCTCACGCCGGAGGGCGAGGGCGGTGGTGCGCACCAGGTGCTCGGTCTCGGACTCCGAGCGCCCCAGCCGGTCGGCGAGCGTGGCGAGGGGCTCGCGCTCCACGATCCGCGAGTGCAGGACCGTCCTGCGCAGCGGGCTCAGTGCCTGCCAGGCCTCGGCCCACGGGTGCTCGGTCGCGTCCATGTCCTCCTCAACGCCCGCGGCGTGCCGAGGTCACGCGTGGGCATCCGGAGTCTGGACCACGGACGTGCCGGTGTCCGCAGCGCGTACCCCGACCGATCGGGTACCCCACTGGCGATACCCTGCGTCGCGGACCGGCGCCCGTCGGCCCCACAGCCCCTCGCACACCCCGCCAGGCAGGAGTCAGCGTGCCGGAGATCAAGCCACTGCAGAAGGTCCTCATCGCCAACCGCGGTGAGATCGCGGTCCGCGTCATCCGGGCCTGCAAGGACGCCGGCATCGGGTCGGTGGCCGTGTACGCCGAGCCCGACCGGGACGCGATCTTCGTGCGGATGGCCGACGAGGCCCACTCCCTGGGTGGCGCGACGCCGGCCGACTCCTACCTCGACATCGAGAAGATCATCGCGGTGGCGCAGAAGTCCGGTGCCGACTCGGTGCACCCCGGCTACGGCTTCCTCGCCGAGAACGCCGACTTCGCCCAGGCCGTCATGGACGCCGGGCTGACCTGGATCGGCCCCCCGCCGGCCGCCATCGAGGCGCTGGGCGACAAGGCCAAGGCCAAGCACATCGCCGACCGCGCGAACGCCCCGCTGGCCCCCGGCACCAAGGACCCCGTCGCCGACGCCGACGAGGTCGTGGAGTTCGCCAAGGCCAACGGTCTTCCGGTCGCCATCAAGGCGGTCTTCGGCGGTGGCGGCCGCGGCCTCAAGGTCGCCCGCACGCTCGAGGAGATCCCCGACGCCTACGAGTCCGCGGTGCGCGAGGCGGTCACCGCCTTCGGTCGCGGCGAGTGCCTGGTCGAGAAGTTCCTCGACAAGCCGCGCCACGTCGAGACCCAGTGCCTGGCCGACCAGCACGGCAACGTCGTGGTGGTCTCCACCCGTGACTGCTCGCTCCAGCGCCGCAACCAGAAGCTGGTCGAGGAGGCCCCCGCGCCGTTCCTCACCGACGCCCAGCTGAGCGAGCTCTACGAGTCCTCCAAGCGGATCCTCAAGGAGGCCGGCTACTACGGCGCCGGCACGTGCGAGTTCCTCGTCGCCCAGGACGGCACCATCTCCTTCCTCGAGGTCAACACCCGCCTCCAGGTGGAGCACTGCGTCTCCGAGGAGGTCACCGGCATCGACCTGGTGCGCGAGATGTTCCGCATCGCCGCCGGCGAGGAGCTCGGCTACGACGACCCGGAGATCCGCGGCCACTCCATCGAGTTCCGCATCAACGCCGAGGACGGCGGCCGCAACTTCATGCCGGCCCCCGGCACGCTCTCGGCCTGGACCCCGCCGCAGGGCCCCGGCGTGCGCGTCGACGGCGGCTACGAGAACGGCCAGACGGTCCCCGGCTCCTTCGACTCGCTCATCGCCAAGCTCATCGTCACCGGTCGCGACCGCACCCAGGCGATCGAGCGCTCGCGCCGCGCGCTGAGCGAGTTCGTCGTCGACGGCATGCCCACGGTCATCCCCTTCCACGAGGCCGTGCTCCGCGACCCGGCGTACGTCGGCTCCTCGAACCCCACCGGCGAGGGCGAGTTCACCGTCTACACGCAGTGGATCGAGACCGAGTTCGACAACCAGATCCAGCCCTACTCCGGCGAGAACGCGGAGGCCGAGGAGGCCGGCGAGCGCCAGTCGGTCGTCGTCGAGGTCGGCGGCAAGCGGCTCGAGGTCGTCCTTCCCGCGGGCCTGGCCTCCATCGGCGGCGGCGCGGCCGCTGCGGGTGGCGCCAAGAAGCCGAAGCGTGCCGGCGGCAAGAAGGCCGGTGCGGCCGCCTCCGGCGACGCGGTCACCTCCCCGATGCAGGGCACCGTGGTGAAGGTCGTCGTCGAGGAGGGCGCGAGCGTCGCCGAGGGCGACACCGTGGTGGTCATCGAGGCGATGAAGATGGAGCAGCCGCTCAAGGCGCACAAGGCCGGCACCGTGACCGGGCTGTCCGCCGAGGTCGGCGCCACCGTCACGAACGGCCAGGTCATCTGCGAGCTGAAGGACTGACCCACGTCGCTCCTCTCGGGACTCGGCCTGCTCCTCGCCGCAGCGGGGACGCAGGCTGACGCCTACCCCGACACCGTCGACGAGCTCGCCGACCTGCTGCGCCGCGACCCCGTGCTCGTCCAGCAGACCTGGGGCTCCGGCGACGCCGCCGGCACCGACGAGCGCATCACCGCGCTGCTCCCGCAGGCACCCTTCGACGTCCGGGTCGCCGTCGTCGGGACGCCCGAGGACGCCCAGTCGGGCACGGATGCCTCGCGGTACCTCGCCAGCGCCCTGGCACGACGCATCGGCGAGCCCGGTCTCTACGTCGTCGTGGCCGACGGCGCACCGGTCGCGATCAGGGCGGTCGACACCCCGTGGGACGAGACCCTGCTCAGCCTCCAGCGCTACCAGGACCTCGACGCGGTGGAGGCCGCGAGCGGTGAGGACGTGCTCTCCCCCGGGGTGCAGGCCGAGGTGGTGGTGCGCACGGCGGTGGAGGCGACCCCCACCAGCGAGGGCGAGTCGGCGACGTCCACGAGCCTGTCCCCCGGGACGGTGCGCGACCTGGCCGAGCGCGAGGCCCAGCTGCAGCCCTTCGAGCTGCCCGACTACGACGACCGCCCCGATCCGTGGGGTGCCGGTGCTCGCTGGGCGGCCGGCACCACGGTCGGCGCCGGCCTCCTCGTGCTGCTCCTGCAGAGCCTCGCCGGCTGGCCCGGCTGGCGCCGCCGCACGTCGACGGCGGGGCCCGCCCGGCCCGCTCCACCGGATCCGGCGACCGCCCGCGCCGAGGCCGAGTCCTCGCTCGCGGCCCTCTCCCGGCAGCTGCCCTCCTCGACCGGCCACCCCCGGCACGAGCAGGCGGCACGAGCCCGGGACGCGGCGGACCTGCTGCTGGCCTCCGACGACGCAGTCGACCTCGTGGGTGCGCTCGTCCTGGCCCGTGCGGGACAGCGCGTGCTGCGGCGCCGGCCGGGTGCGCCCCTCGCCGCGTGCTTCTTCGACCCGCGGCACCCGGGCCCGCACCAGCAGGTCGAGGAGAGGTACGGCGACGCCGACCTCACCCTCACCGCCTGCCGGATCTGCGCGCGCGACGTCGCCGCCGGGCTGGAGCCCGACGCCCTGCTCGAGCCCGGGCGCGGTGTGGTCCCCCGGTCCCGGCCGTACTACGAGGGGGACTCGGTCTGGGCCCGCACCGGCTTCGGCACCCTCTCCCCCGACCTGGACACCTTCGCCGGCGACGTCCTCGCGGACCTGGACCGGCGCCGGTGAACCGCCTGGGCGTCCGCTCGGCGGCACTGGCCCTGCTGGTGAGCGTGCTCGCCGGCCTCGCCGCCGGGCTGCTCCCGGGCCGGGCCGAGCGTCCCACCGACTACGACTCCGCCGGCCTGGCAGCGGCGGAGGCCAGCGCTCCCGGTGACCGGGTGCGCGCCGCGATCGAGGGCGTCCTCGAGGACGGGCTGCACGTCGCACCCGAGCTCGAGGGCGAGCTGGGCCCCAGCGAGCTCGCGCCCGTCGAGCAGGTGGTCGCCGACTCCCCCGTGCCGCTCTTCGTGGTCTGGTGGGAGCCCTCCTACGACGCCGGCTACAGCACCGACTACGCCGCCATGGCGCAGCTGCGTGTGGGCGTCGGCGAGCAGGGGTACTACGCCATCGTGAGTCGGGGCAGCGGCGTGCTGGTCGAGGCCAACGGGCTCAGCAGCCCCTTCGTCGACGCCAACGGCATGGGCCGACCCGGCGACGCGCTGCTGCGCCTGGTCGAGGAGCTGTCGCAGGTGCCTCCCGAGCCGCCGTACGACGGCGAGGGGTCCGACTACTGGGGCGGCCCAGGGGGCGGCCTGCTCGCCGGCGTCCTCTTCGTCGGGCTCGGGTACGCCGCGCTGGTGCCGGTGGTGTGGCTGGTCGGAAAGGTCGTGCGGTGAGCAGGATCGACGAGCCGACCCTGGCCGACCTCGAGGCCGAGCTGGGGCGCGACGGCGTGTGGGTCGCCCCCGCGCTGCGCGAGGTGGTCACCGCGCGGGACGAGGCCCGGATCGAGGAGGCGGTGGCGGACCAGCCGACGCCGACGTACGTCGCGCTCGTCGAGCTGTCCTACGACGACCCGCTCACCGGGGGCCGGCCCGAGGAGCTCGCGTTCCTCGTGCGCGACGACACCGGACGGGAGGGCACCTACCTCCTGCTCGGTCCCCGCTACGACCAGAGCACCTACGAGCTGCAGGTCCAGGCCTTCCCCGACGAGTACGACCTCTACCCGGCGCCCGCGGTCGCCGCCGCCGAGCTGCCACAGGACCTCCCGGGTCAGGTGCTGCGGACCCTGGAGCTGCTGCGCACCGAAGAGGCCGACACCCTCTACGACGAGCTGCGCGAGCAGGAGGCCTCCGACGGGTCGGGCGACGGCACGGGGACCGGCGTGCCCGCGCCCGGCGCCGCGGAGGACGCGGGGTCCGGTACCGACGTCGGCGTGGTCCTGGCGGGCGTCGGGCTCGTGCTGGCCCTGCTGGCCGCCGTCCTGCTGCTGCGGCGCCGACGGCCCGTCCCGCGTGCGCGCGGCACCGCCTTCGTCCTCCCCGACACCGTCGTGCGGACCGTGCGGGAGGCCGAGGACAGGCGGCACGAGGCACTGGCCGAGGAGGCCGTGCTCGCGCTCGGCGAAGCCATCGACGCAGCCGACCTCGATCCCCGCCGCGCCGGTGGGCTGGCTGCGTGGCAGGCGGCGCTGGACCACTACGACGTCGCCAGCCGGATCCTGCACCGCCGGCACTCCGCCGCCGACGTGGTGGGGGCGCTCGTCCTGGCGCGGCGCGGCCGGGAGGCCCTGACCGCTGCCGTGCGCGGCCGCGACTGGCAACCGACGCCCTCGTGCTACTTCCACCCGCTGCACGGCGGGGCTCGCTCACGGGTGCGGTGGGACCACCTGGACACGTGGGTCGACGTCCCCGCCTGCCGCGACTGCGAGGTCGCCGTGGCGCGCGACGTGGAGCCGCGCGACGTGCTCGACTTCGTCGAGGGCGACCGGCCCGCGCACTACTTCCGCCTCGACCTCGGGGCCTGGAGCCGCACCGGCTACGGCTCGCTCGACACCGACCTGCTGGGCGCACTGCTGCGCCCGTAGGGTCGAGGGCGTGACGACGCTGCGCCCGCCCGCCCACCGCGTCGATCCCCGTGCCCGGCTCATGTGGCAGCTCGGCGCGGCCACCGAGGTGGTGGTGCTGGTCACCGCGCTGGTCGTCACCTCACCGGTGCTGGACCTCTACGACCTGCGCTGGTGGATGCCCGCCCTCCTCGCGACGTACGCCGTGGGGCGGGTCGGCCTGGTGCCGGTCTGGCGCTACCGGGTGCACCGCTGGGAGGTCACCGAGCACGCGGCGTACACGCAGACCGGGTGGTGGGCCCGCGAGCGCCGACTGGCCCCGATCAGCCGGATCCAGACCGTCGACTGGGACCAGGGGCCCCTCGAGCGGGTGCTGGGGCTGGCCAACGTGACGATCACGACCGCCTCGGCGGCCGGCGCGATCGCGATCGCGGGCCTGGACCAGGCCACGGCGGAGTCGCTGGTGGCCGAGCTGACCGTCCGCGCGGACGCCGCCCCCGGGGACGCCACGTGAACGAGCCGCTCGACGACGCGACCTGGCACCGCCTCGACCGCCGGATGCTGGTCGTGCAGCCGGTGCAGGAGCTGCGCCGGTTCCTCCCGCTGCTCGTGGGGGCCTTCCTTGCCGGTGGCACCGCCCGCGGCGGCGGGCTGGGCTGGGAGCTGGTGGCGGTCGCGGTGCCCGTGCTCCTGGGCGTCGCGCGGTACCTCACCACGCGCTACCGCATCCACGACGGCCGCGTGGAGCTGCGGCGCGGCCTGCTGCAGCGCACGCTGCGCACCGCCCAGCTGGACCGCGTGCGGACCGTGGACCTGACCTCCGGGCCCGTGCACCGCATCCTGGGGCTGTCGACCGTGCGGATCGGCACGGGTGCCGGCGCCGACCAGGACCTCGACCTCGACTCGCTCGGCCGTGACGACGCCCAGCGGCTGCGGGTGGCGCTGCTGGACCGCGCGGCCCTCGAGGGTGCGCCGCTGACCGACCCAGGGGCGGATCCCGGAGCGGCGGACGGTGCCGCTCCCCCGGAGCCCGACCGGGTCGTGCTCCGGCTGGATCCCTCCTGGGCGCGCTACGCACCCCTCACCAGTGCCGGTGTGCTGGCCGCTGCGGCCCTGCTCGGCGTCGCGACCCAGGTCGTCCCGGACTCGGCCTGGCGGCTCGACCGGCTGCCCGACCTGACCCCCGAGGGCGGCGGGTGGGTGGTGCTGCTCGGCGTCGGCCTGGTCGCGGCTGCCGTCGCCAGCGCCGTGCTCGCCGTCGCGGGCTACCTCGTGGCCCACTGGGACCTCACGCTCACCCGCACCCCGCGTCAGTGGCGGCTGGTCCGAGGCCTGCTCACCACCCGGGAGACCACCGTGGAGGACGCCCGGCTCGCGGGGGTCGTCGTTCGCGAGCCGCTCGGGCTGCGCCTGGCCGGCGCCGCGGAGCTCGGAGCCGTCGTGACCGGGCTCGGCGGCGAGCAGAAGGGCACGCTCACCCTCGTGCCGCCCGCCCCCGCCGCGGTCGTCGCCGGCGTCGCGACCGAGGTGCTCGGGTCCCGCTCCCCGGCGTACGCCCCGCTGCACGGGCACGGGCCGGCGGCGACCCGGCGCCGGTGGCTGCGCGCGCTGTCACCCGTGCTGGTCCTGCTCGTCGTGGCGGCCGCGGGCGTGCTGCTGGCCGACGTCCCGGCGCTCGTGCTGGTGCCGGTCGCGCTGCTCCTGCTGCCCGCCGCGGCGCTGGCCCGCGACCGGTCCCGCTCGTTGGGCCACGCGCTCGTCGAGGGCCACGTCGTCGCGCGCTCGGGGAGCCTCGTACGCCGTCGCGAGGTGCTCGGGGTCGGTCACGTCATCGGCTGGACCGTGCGCGACACCTGGTTCCAGCGCCGGCAGGGCCTGGTGACCCTCGAGGCGACGACTGCGGGCGGACGGCAGCGCGTGACGGTCCTCGACGTCCCCGAGGGCGCCGGCCTGGACCTGGCTTCCGGGTCCAGCCCTGGGCTGCTGGCTGCGTTCGTGCGCGACGGTCGGTAGGTTCTGCAGCCATGCCCCCGCTGACGTCGACCGAGCGCATGCGCCCCGGGCACGTCACCGCACCGTTCCAGGGCGTCGTGAGCATCCAGGTCCGCGAGGGCCAGCAGGTTGCGGCCGGCGAGGTCCTGGCCACGATCGAGGCCATGAAGATGGAGGCCACCATCACCGCCCCGCGCGCCGGCACGGTCGCGCGGGTGGCGCTCCGCAACGCCCAGGCCGTCGCCGGAGGCGACCTCGTGGTGGTCCTGTCCTGACCCGGTCACGCCTGGCGAGCGAGGCCGTGCTGGCCGGGGTGGTCGCCGCTGTCGTCGGCTTCTCCAGCAGCTTCGTCGTCGTGCTGGCCGGCCTGGTCGCCGTCGGCGCCACCCCGGCGCAGGCCGCCTCGGGCCTGGTGGCGCTCTGCGTCGCGCAGGCGCTCGGCATGCTCTGGCTCGCGTTGCGCCACCGCACCCCGGTCTCGCTGGCCTGGTCGACCCCGGGCGCCGCGCTCCTGGTGACCACCGGGACGGTCCAGGGCGGCTGGCCCGCCGCGGTCGGCGCGTTCGCGCTCACCGGAGTGCTCGTGGTGCTCACCGGCCTGGTGCCCCGCCTCGGCGACCTGGTCGCCGCCATCCCCGTGCCGCTGGCCCGGGCGATGCTCGCCGGGGTGCTGCTCCCGCTGTGCGTGCAGCCGGTGCTCGCCCTGGCCGACTCCCCCCTGCTCGTCGGACCGGTCGTGCTGGCGTGGCTGCTGCTGGTCCGGCCGGCGCCCCGCTGGGCCGTGCCGGCGTCGTTGGCCGTCGCCCTGGTCGTCGTGGTCGTGGAGGCCGGCGACACGGTGGCCGCGCAGGACCTCCTGCCGACGCTGTCCCTCACGCTGCCGGCGTGGAGCACCTCGGCCGCCCTCGGCATCGCCCTCCCGCTGTACGTCGTCACGATGGCGTCGCAGAACGTCCCGGGCGTGGCCGTGATGGCGACCTTCGGCTACCGCGTGCCCTGGCGGGAGTCGCTCGGCGTCACCGGCCTGGGCACCCTGCTCGCCGCACCGTTCGGCGGCCACGCGGTCAACCTGGCCGCGATCACCGCGGCGCTCATGGCCGGACCGGCCGCCGGGGCCGACCGTGCCCGCCGGTGGCAGGCCTCCGTAGCCGCCTCGCTCACCTACCTCCTGCTGGCCGCCGCGGCCGGTGCGCTGACCACCCTGGTGGCGGCCGCGCCGGACGGCGTCGTCCAGTCGGCCGCGGGCCTGGCCCTGCTCGGCACCCTCGCCGCCTCGCTCGGCGACGCCCTCGCCGAGGAGCACGAGCGGTTGCCGGCCGCCGCCTGCCTGGTCGTGGCCGCCTCCGGCGTCACCGTGCTCGGCATCGGTGCGGCGTTCTGGGCGCTCGTCGCCGGGCTGGTGCTGCGGTGGGTGCTGCGGACCGGGGAGGTCAGGGCAGGCGCAGCGTGACCCAGGTGGAGCGCAGCCCGAGGCCGAACCGGAAGGCGTCGCCGGTCACCGTGACGCTGCCGCCGGACCCGGTGAGCCGCAGCGAGCGGATCCGCCCGCCCCACTGGCCGTTGCCGTCGCGCGAGAGCACCTCGACCGAGCGCAGGTCGCCGACCTTCGGCCAGGTCGACTCGATCCGGTCGTCGGTCACGGTGACCGACCAGGAGTGGACCGTGTTGCCGTCGTACCCGTCGTAGGGGTCCTCCTGGGCGACGAGGTAGTCGACGGAGCCCTGGGAGGTCCAGCCGCCGCTGCTGGCGGAGAACTGGGTGAAGGCCGGCTCGCCGTCGACGATGCGGGCCTGCCCCTTGGTGGCGCGGATGGCCGCGTCGGAGGCCGGGTGCTCGGCGTCGGCGCCGCCGTAGACCTGGCAGGAGGTCGTGTCGCAGACCTGGTAGTGCTGCGCGCGGGGGTGCGCCCGCTCGTACGCCGCGTAGGTGCGGGCGGCGACCGACTGGGCCTGGACGGCCGCCGGGCTCCACAGGGCCGGCATCTCCAGCGGGACGACCCCGCGCAGGTAGTCCTCCAGCCGGACCCGGTTGACGGTGTCACGCGCAGGGCTGCCCGGCGTGGGCGCCGCGGCGTGGAGACGACCGCGGTAATTGCGCTCGGCGCCACCGGGCAGCACGAGGGTGACCGGGGCGTTGCGGGCGTCGAAGGCGCCCTCGCCCTGGAGCACCAGGTGCTTGCGCCAGCCGCCGTCCTGGGCCGCGCCCGAGGGCAGCCAGGAGACGCGGTCGCGACCGGTGTGGTCGCGGCGGACCCGCCACAGGGCGGCGCCCTCCTCCTCCAGCGCGGTCACGGTGCCACTGGCCAGGTCGCGCACCCGCAGGCCGGGCCGGGCGCGGACGACGAGGTCGTCGGTGGTGTCGGCGCTGATCAGCACGCTGATCCGACCGGCGGCGCGGCCGTCGTCGGTGCGCGGGTAGTAGAAGTCGAGGATCTCCTCGGCGCTCAGGCCGGCCCGCGCGGCTCCCTCCGCACCGTGCTGGGACATGCCGCGGCCGTGTCCGAAGCCGCGCCCGAGGATGCGGATGCTCGGCTCCCCGGCGACGTCCCAGCGGTCGCGGTCGGCACCCGCGGCGGCCACGGTGGGCGCCGACGACAGGCTCACGCCGAGGCCCAGCGCGAGCACCGCGGCCAGGCCCGCGGCACCGCGGAGGGGGGACATGGTCCCTATGGCACCACGCGTCACAAGAGGTAACAATCGCCTCAGGAGAACTACAGATCTGTAGTTCTGGGAGGCCTGTCCCAGCCGGTCAGGACACCTCGTGGAAGAGGGTGCTGCGCAGCCCGAGGCGGATCCGGAAGGTGTCGCCGCTGACGGTGCTCGAGCCCTCGCTGCCGACCACGGTGACCCGCGTGACCCGGCCGCCCCAGGCGCCACGGCCGTCGCGCTCGACCACCTCGACGCGCTCGTAGTCGCCGATGGTGTCGAAGGCGGTCTCCAGGTCGGCGACCGAGACGGTCTGCTCCCACTTGTAGCGGTCCCACGAGTCCCGGCGTGCAGGGAGGTAGTCGAAGGAGCCACGGACGCTGTAACCGCCGTTGCTCGCGGAGAACTGGGCGAAGATCGGGTCCCCGCCCCGGGTCACCGCACGCCCGCGGGTCGCCCGGATCGCGGCGTCGGACGCCTCGTGCTCGGCGCTCGCACCGCCGTAGACCTGGCACTGCGAGGTGTCGCAGATCTGGTAGTGCCTCGCCGCCCGGTCGGCGCGCTCGAACGCGGCGTAGGTGCGGGCGGCGACCGCCTGTGCCCGGACCGCGTCGGGGTCCCAGAGCGCCGGCACCTCCTGGGGCACGACCCCGCGCAGGTAGTTCTCCAGGGAGAGCCGGTTGACGGTGTCGCGCCGGGTACCGTCGGCGGACGCCGCGGCCGAGCGGAGCACCCCGCGGTAGGCCGTCCGGCCCTCGGGGGTCACCAGCGTGATCGGGGCCGGGGCGCTGAACTCGGCGTCACCGGTGAACACCTGCTGCCGGCGCCAGGACCCGTCGCGGCGCGACTCCAGCACGCTGCGGCCGCGGCCGTCGGCCGAGACCCGCCACTGCTCGGCCCGGGGGTCCAGCTTCGCGAGCGACCAGCTCCTCGCCGTACCGACCTTGGCCAGGCGCAGCCCGGGACGGTCCTCCACCCGGGTGTCACCGTCGTCGTCGCCGGAGATCCAGACCGCCACCTGCCCGCCCGCCCTCCCGAGTCGGGTCCCGGGGTAGTAGGTGCGCAGGATCCGTTGCCAGCCGACCCCCTGCGTGGCAGCACGTTGGGCGCCGTGCTGCGAGAGGCCGATGCCGTGGCCGAAGCCGCGGCCCTCGAGCTCGAGCGGCTCCGCGGCGCCGGCGGGCGCCGTTGGCAGCAGCAGCCCGAGGGCCGTGACGAGGAAGGCCGAGAGGAGGAGCTTGGTCCGAGAGGTCATGCCCCTAGGACATCACCGGTCGTAGCTTGGTTGCGACTGTGCGTTGAACGTGCCCATCCGCACCTTCTTCGCCTCGTTGACGAGCGGGTCGTCGATGCTGAAGACCTCCAGCCCGCGGGTGATGTCGCTGGAGTAGATGTGGCCGTTGTACCAGTAGACCGACCAGGCTCCGCCGAGCACGAGGTCGGTGGCGGAGATCGGCCCGCGGTCCCAGAAGGCGACCTCGGTGGGGTTGGCGGAGTCGGTGAAGTCGAAGACCGAGAAGCCGCCCTGGTACCACGCCTGGACCATGACGTCCTTGCCCTCGACCGGGATGAGCGAGCCGTTGTGGGCCACGCAGTTCTCCGTCAGCGCCTGGATGCGCGGGATCTTGTAGTAGCTGCGGAGCTCCAGGGAGCCGTCGACGATGTCGTAGATGCCGTCGGCGCCGCGGGTGGGGCCGAACCCGGGGTGGCAGGTCGGCAGCTGCATGGTGCGCCACCACGAGGGCGCCGTGCAGATGGCCCGGGACGCGCTGGCCGGCGCGACCGACCCGCGGATCGTCGAGCTGGCCGAGGACGTCAACGCCGGCCAGGCCGCCGAGGTCGTGCGGATGCAGCGGCTGCTCGCGTCCCTCTAGCCGACGCCCGGCCTCAGGGACGGGCGTCCATCACCGGCACCTCGGTGTCGATGAGGGACGGCGGACCCACCTCGATGGCCTCCTCGGCCACCGGGGCGGAGGCCCGGGCGTCGGCGAGCACGTCGGCGGGGACGTGCTGCTCGAGGAAGCGGCGGGCCAGGGCGGTGGCGGGATGGATCGCGACCGTGGCGACCAGGATGATCCCGGCGATCACCAGCCAGCCCCACGTGCTCCAGGTGATCGCGAGGAAGGTGTACAGCGCAGGCGCCCAGACCCGGCCCAGGGTGCCGGTGAACTCCGCGACCCCCTGGTAGGACCCACGCTGGCGCGGGTCCATCAGCTCGGCCTCGAACGTCCAGCTGGCGGCGGAGAGCTTCAGCTCCGCGACCGTCACGGTGACGTGGCCCAGCCAGACCAGCGCGATGGTCACCCAGCCCACGGTCTCGTGCGTGGCCATCGTGATCAGGCAGGAGATCGTGAAGAAGGCCGAGCTGAGCCGGATCGCCTTCAGAGCCGTAGGCAGGTCCTCGACCCCGCGCGCGGCCACCATCGGCAGGAAGATGCACATGACGGTGTTGGTGCCGAAGAGGAAGGCCAGCAGCTCGCGCGGGGCGTCGGTCTGCTGGACCAGCCACAGCGGGATGACCAGGTGCAGCAGGACCTGGTTGGTCCAGAAGACGCCGCCCAGGAAGGTCGTGAGGAGCCAGCCGGGGTTGCGCATCGGACCGGGACCGGGGACCTTCTGCTTGCGCTCCTCGGGCGTCTTGGAGTCGTGCGAGGCGTTCGGCAGCCGGCTGATCGCTGCGGCGTTGACCAGGAAGACCGCCGCGGTGAACCACGGCAGCGCGTGCAGCACGTCGTTGGAGTCGAAGGCCAGCGCGATGCCGCCCAGCAGGGCGCCCATGGTGAAGCCGGCGTTGAGCGCGGAGTACATGTAGGCCCGCGACCTCACGCGCTCCTCGGGAGGCAGCACGTCGATCGTGTACGCCCCGTGGGCCGCACCTCCGAGGGCGCCGATCACCTCCATGCCGACCGCGAGACCGATGTAGCCCGGGAAGCTCTCCACGAACGGCCACACCGCGAACATCGCGGCTTGTCCTACGGCGCTGACCGCCCACATCCGTCGCGGCCCGAAGCGGTCGACCAGCCTGCCCATGGGCAGTGCCGCCAGGAAAGCCGCGACTCCGGCGATCGTGAGACCGAGCCCGACCTCGGCCGCGGTGAGGCCGACGATCTGGGTGAAGAAGACTGCCGACCCGGTCATGAAGGTGCCGTCGCCCAGGGCGAAGAGCAGCGACTGTCGGGACAGCCGTCCGGCCAGCGGCGAGGGCGGGCGGGCGGCACGGAGCAGGGCGGCGATCATCGGGTCGGATGATCCTCGCGCGCGCCCTCGTGCGCCAATCGATTTCGAGGAGGTCTCGGGTCGGTTTCGAATCGACCGTCGTGTGACAGGATCGGGTCATGTGGAACCCGCTGCGCGCCCGGCGAGAACGCCGCGAGGCACACCTGTTGGAGCGTGAGGCGTTCCGCGCCGCGAAGCGCCTGGCCCGCGAGGACGTGACGCTGTTCGGGGAGCAGGTCGCCGCGCTCGAGCTCGCGCCCGACGCGACCCACGACGTCCGCGAGCACCACCGCTTCGCCCTCGAGGCCTACGACCGGGCCAAGGCGGCCCTGGAGCCGGCCGACTCCCTCGCCGAGGTCGAGGCGGTCGAGGCCGTGTTGGAGGACGGCCGCTGGGAGCGTGCCGCGGTCCTCGCGCTCGCCTCCGGCGAACCGCTCCCCGAGCGCCGCGGCCCCTGCTTCTTCAACGCCCAGCACGGCCCGTCGGTGGCGAAGGTGCAGTGGGCACCGCCCCACGGGACGCCCCGCAGCATCGACGTGTGCCGCAACGACCAGCTGCGGCTGGAGGGCGGCGAGGAGCCGGAGGCGCGCAAGGTCCGCGTGGGCGACCGGTGGCTGCCCTGGTACGCCGCCGAGGAGGCCACCTCGGAGGCGGCCATGCTCCGCCAGTGGGCGGGCGGCAGCCCCCTCGGCCGCGCCGCACGGGCCGAGCTGAGCACGCTGATCCAGGGCGTCAGCTCGATCTCGCCCTCGGACGGCCGCCCCCGGCACTGACCTGTCGGCGCGACCCGGATAGGTCCCCGCTCAGATGCGGTGCAGCCTCCGGGCGGCCTCGGCGATCGAGCCGCTCATCGAGGGGTAGACCGTGAAGGCCTGGGCCAGCTGGTCGGCCGTGAGCGACTCGGCCACCGCGATCGAGACCGGGTGGATCAGCTCGGAGGCGCGCGGGCCGACGACCACGCCGCCGACGACGATGCCGGTGCCGGGACGGATGAAGAGCTTCACGAAGCCGTCGCGGACGCCCTGCATCTTCGCGCGCGGGTTGCCCGACAGCGGGAGCATGACGACCTCGGCCTGCATCTCGCCCGCGTCCACCGCCTCCTGGGAACAGCCGACGGTGGCGATCTCCGGGGCGGTGAAGACGTTGGAGGAGACCTTCTTCAGGTCCAGCGGGTGCACGGTGTCGCCGAGCAGGTGCCACATCGCGATCCGGCCCTGCATGGCCGCCACGGAGGCGAGCATGAGGACGCCGGTGCAGTCGCCGGCGGCGTACACGCCCCGCGCGGAGGTGCGCGAGACCCGGTCGACGTAGACGAAGCCGCCGTCCTTGAGCAGCACGCCGGCCTCCTCGAGGCCGAGGTCGGCGGTGTTGGGGACCGAGCCCAGCGCGAGGATGCAGTGCGAGGCCTGCACCTCGCGGCCGTCCGTGAGCGCGACGGTCACGACGTCGCCGGAGCGGGTCACCGACTCCATCCGCGACTTCGACAGCACGTTCATGCCGCGGCGCTTGGAGACCTCCTCCAGCACCATGGAGGCGTCCGCGTCCTCGCCGGGCAGCACCCGGTCGCGGGAGGACACGAGCGTCACCGGGATGCCCAGGGCCTGGTACGCCGACGCGAACTCCGCGCCCGTGACGCCGGAGCCCACGACGACCAGCTCCTCGGGCCGCTCGTCGAGGTCGTAGACCTGCTCCCAGGTCAGGATCCGCTCCCCGTCCGGCTGCGCCCTGGGCAGCGTGCGCGGGGCGGCGCCGGTGGCGACGAGCACCGCGTCGGCGTCCAGCACCGTCTCGGAGCCGTCGTCGCCGGTCGCGACCACGCGGCTCGGGCCGTCGAGCCGGCCGCGGCCGTGCACCAGCCGGACGCCGTCCCGGTCGATCCGGCGGGCGATGTCGCGGGACTGGTCGGCGGCCAGTTGCTTGACCCGGGCGTTGACCCGCGCGAGGTCGACGGTGATGCCGGAGGCGGCGTCACCCTCCTTGTCACGCATGGTGATGCCGAGCTCGCCGGCCTCGGCGACCTCGGTCATGACCTCGGCGGTCGCGATCAGCGTCTTGCTCGGCACGCAGTCGGTGAGCACCGCCGAGCCACCGAGGCCGTCGGTGTCGACGATGGTCACCTCGGCCCCGAGCTGGGCGGCCACGTGGGCGGCCTCGTAGCCGCCGGGGCCTCCCCCGACGATGACGACGCGGTCGGTCATGGCACTCCCTCCGGCGATCCGGGGATCAGAAGTTGATCATGTGGCCGGAGATGCCGTGGACGGCTTCCTTCACGGCCTCCGACAGGGTCGGGTGGGCGAAGACGTTGCGGGCGACCTCGTCGGCGGTCAGGTCCCACTTCTGGGCCAGGGTCAGCACCGGGAGCTGCTCGGTGACGTCGGGGCCGATCATGGCCGCCCCGAGGATCTCGTTGTGCTCGGCGTCGGCGATCACCTTCACGAACCCGACGGCCTCGCCGAGGCCCTGCGCCTTGCCGTTGGCCGAGAACGGGAACGTCGCGGTCTTGACGTCGTACCCCTTCTCCTTGGCCTGCTCCTCGGAGTAGCCGAAGGAGCCGATCTGCGGCTGGCAGTACGTCGCGCGCGGGACGAAGTCGTACTCGACGGGCATGGTCTCGGCGCCGGCGAGGGTCTCGGCGGCCACGATCCCCATGGCCTCGGCGACGTGGGCGAGCATGAGCTTCCCGGTGACGTCTCCGATGGCGTAGACGTGGTCGACGCCGGTGCGGCAGTAGTCGTCGATCTCGATCGCGCCGCGGTCGGAGACGGTCACCCCGGTGGCCTCGAGGCCGTAGCCGTCGACGCGGGGGGCGAAGCCGAAGGCGGCGAGGAACTTGTCGGCCTCGAGCACCTGGCTGTCGCCCCCGGACGCGGGGCTGACGGTCACCTTGACGCCGGAGCCGGTGTCCTCGACCTTCTCGACCTTGGTGGAGGTCATGACCTTCACGCCGAGCTTCTTGTAGTGCTTGGCCAGCTCCTTGGACACGTCGGCGTCCTCGGTGGGGACCATCCGGTCCAGGAACTCCACGATCGTCACGTCGACGCCGAAGTTCTTCATGACGTAGGCGAACTCGACGCCGATGGCGCCGGAGCCGCCGATGATGATCGAGCTCGGGAGGTTCTCGTCGAGGATCTGCTCCTCGTAGGTGACGACGTTCTCCGAGAGCTCCAGGCCCGGCAGGAGCCGGACCTTCGCGCCCGTGGCGATGATCAGGTCGTCGCAGGTGTAGGAGGTCGTCGAGCCGTCCTTGCCCTTGACGTCCAGGGAGGTGGGACCGGTGAGGGTGCCCCAGCCGTCGATCTCGGTGATCTTGTTCTTCTTCATGAGGAAGTGGACGCCCTTGACGATCCCCTCGCTGACCTTGCGGCTGCGCGCGTGGGTCGGGCCGAAGGACATCGTGGCGTCGCCCTCGATGCCGTACTTGGCCTTGTCGTGGGTGAGCACGTGGGCCAGCTCGGCGTTCTTGAGCAGCGCCTTGGAGGGGATGCAGCCGACGTTGAGGCAGACACCGCCCCAGTACTTCTCCTCCACCACGGCGACCGACTTGCCGAGCTGAGCCGCGCGGATGGCGGCGACATAGCCGCCGGGGCCGGCGCCGAGGACCAGGACATCGAAGTGCGTCGTCACGTGTCCCACCCTAGTCCCGGTCCGCGGACGGTTAACCTTCGGCCTGTGACGCTGTACGCCGCCTACGGGACCAACCTCGATCCCGCGCGGATGGGCGAGCGGTGCCCGCACTCCCCGCTGCGCACCACCGGCTGGCTCGAGGGCTGGCGACTGACCTTCGGCGGCGAGGAGCACGGCTGGGACGGAGCGCTGTCCACGATCGTCCAGGACACCTTCGAGCGGGTCTTCGTGGCGGTCTACGACGTCACCCGCGAGGACGAGCGGCTGCTCGACGAGTGGGAGTCGGCCGACAGCGGTCTCTACCGGAAGACCAAGGTGCGGGTCTCGACGATGACCGGCAGCCAGGTGGCCTGGACCTACGTCCTGGACGCCTACGAGGGGGGCATCCCCTCGGCGTCGTACCTCGGTGTGCTCGCCGACGCCGCCGAGGCGGCCTCGGCGCCCGACGACTACGTCGCCGCGCTGCGTCGTCGGCCCTGTCGCTCGACCGGACTGTGACGCCGTAAGGTCCGGCTCGTGAACGAGGAGCCGACCCCCTACTCCCGTGCCGAGGACGCCGCCGCGCGCCTGGCCGACCTGACCGGCGTCGAGCGCCACGACGTCGCCCTCGTGCTGGGCTCCGGCTGGCTTCCGGCCGTAGACGCGCTGGGCGAGGCGACCGCCGAGATCGACACCACCGACCTGCCCGGCTTCTCGGCCGCAGCGGTGGCCGGGCACAGCGGGAAGATCCGCTCGGTCCGCGCCGGCGACCGCCAGCTGCTGGTCTTCCTCTCCCGCACCCACTACTACGAGGGCAAGGGCGTCGAGGCCGTGGTGCACGGCGTGCGCACCGCCGCCGCGGCCGGCTGCCGCGCGATCGTGCTCACCAACGGCTGCGGCGGGCTGAAGCCGCACTGGACGCCCGGCACGCCGGTGCTCATCAGCGACCACCTCAACCTCACGGGCCGCTCCCCCATCGTCGGCGCGCGCTTCGTCGACCTCACCGACCTCTACTCCAGCCGGCTGCGCGAGATGTGCCGCAGCGTCGACCCCTCCCTGGAGGAGGGGGTCTACGTCCAGTTCCCCGGACCCCACTACGAGACCCCCGCGGAGGTCCGGATGGCCGGCATCCTCGGCGGGCACCTCGTGGGCATGAGCACCACCCTGGAGGCGATCGCCGCCCGCGAGGCCGGGATGGAGGTGCTCGGCATCAGCCTCGTCACCAACCTGGCCGCCGGCATCAGCGACCAGCCCCTCGACCACGCGGAGGTCCTCGAGGCCGGCCGCGCAGCGGCGTCCCGGATGGGGGACCTGCTCAGCCGGGTCGTCCCGGGGATCTGACGGAGCAGCAGGAGGCACGCTGATGGACCGGACCCCCGCCGCCCAGCCCGTCCGTCCGGGCGGGACGGCTGCCAGCGGCGCCGAGACCCGCGAGCGGCTCCTGGTCGCCGCGACGCGCGCGTTCGCCGAGCACGGCGTCACGAACGCCTCCCTGCTCGACATCACCCGCCAGGCCGGCCAGCGCAACCGCGGTGCCGTGCACTACCACTTCGGCTCCCGCGAGGGCCTGCTGGCCGCCGTGCTCGAGCAGCACGCCGCCTTCCTCTCCGAGCGGGAGCACCGACTGCTCGAGGTCGCCCAGGGGCGACCCGACGACGACCTCGCCGCAGCGCTGGAGGCGCTGGTGCGGCCCGCGACCGAGCTCTCCGAGACCGGCTGGAGCGGGCGCTGCTACCTCGTCATCGTCGCCGACCTGATCGCCGACGAGCAGCACGACAAGGACCCCGACGTGCAGGCGGCGCTGGAGCGCTCGGGCGGCGTCCCGGTCTACGAGCTGATCTCCGCCCGGATGCCGCAGATGCCCGACGACGTCCGCGCCGAGCGGCTGGCCCTGCTGACCTCCTTCATCCTGCGCTCCATCGGCGACCGGGCCCGGGCCGAGGAGCGCGGCTCGACCCAGCGCCTGGCCCTGGACACCGAGTCCTTCGTGCGCAACCTCGTCTCGATGTGCGCGGGCATGCTGCGCGCGCCCCTGCCTTGAGCCTGACCGTCGCGGTCAAGGAGGGCACCCGCGCCGAGCACGAGGCGGCCGAGCGCAGCCCCTTCCTCGTCGCCCTGCTCGGTGGCGGGGTCGACGCGAGCGGGTACGCCGCCTACCTGCGCCGACTCCGACCGGTGTACGCCGCGCTCGAGTCGGTCGGCCGGTCGATGCGGGAGGACCGGTGGGTCGCCGCGGTCCACGACCCGGCGCTGGACCGGCTCGCCGCCATCGACGCCGACCTCGCCCACTGGGCACCGGGCGCACCCGTGGCCGTGGACTCCCCCGCTGCCGCGGCGTACGTCTCCCGGATCGAGGCCACCACCGACTCCGGCGCGCGGTACGTCGCTCACCACCACACCCGCTACCTCGGCGACCTCACGGGCGGGCGGGTCGTGCGCCGGGCCGTGCAGCGACACCTGGGCGCGACCGGACCGGGCCTGGCCTTCTTCGCCTTCGAGCTGTCGGAGAAGCCGAAGGCGTACAAGGACTGGTACCACTCGCGCATCGACCGGCTCCCGACCTCCCCGCGCGACGTCGAGACCGTGGTCCACGAGGCGCGCGTCGCCTTCGAGCTCACCCGTGGCCTGCTCGACGAGCTCGCCGACGGCCCTACCGAGGACCCCACGCCGCACTGACGCACGGTCAGGAGCCCCCGGCCGCTACCGTCGCGCCATGAGCACCGCCGCCTCGCCCGAGATCGCCGACCTCCTCTCCCGCGCCCGGGCGTGGGCCGCTGCCGACCCGGACGCCACGACGCGCGCGGAGCTCGAGGCGATCGTGCGCGAGGTCGAGGCCGGGGGCGACCCCACCGACCTCGCCGACCGCTTCGACGGCACGCTGGAGTTCGGCACCGCAGGCCTGCGCGGCGCCCTCGGTGCCGGCCCCAACCGGATGAACCGGGCCGTCGTGCTGCGCGCGGCGGCCGGCCTGGCGGCGTACCTCCCCAGCCGTGGGGCGGTGGTCGTCGGGTACGACGCCCGCCACCTGTCCGACACCTTCGCCGAGGACACCGCGGCGGTCATGAGCGGCGCCGGGCTCGACGTGTGGCTGCTGCCACGGCCGCTGCCGACGCCGGTCCTGGCCTACGCTGTCCGGGAGCTCGGCTGCGTGGCCGGCGTCATGGTCACCGCCAGCCACAACCCGCCCCAGGACAACGGCTACAAGGTCTACCTCGGGGACGGCAGCCAGATCGTCTCGCCCGCCGACGCGGAGATCGCCGCCAAGATCGCCGAGGTCGGGGACCTCGCCTCGGTCCCGCGCGGCACCGGGTGGAAGGTGCTCGGCGAGGACCTGCTGGACCGCTACCTCGACACGGTGGCCGGGCTGGCCGAGGACGGTCCGCGCGACCTCGACGTGGTCTACACCCCGCTGCACGGCGTCGGCGGCACCGCCGTCGCACAGGTGCTGGAGACCGCCGGCTTCGAGCCAGCGCAGGTCGTGCCCCAGCAGGAGGAGCCCGACCCGGACTTCTCCACCGTCGCCTTCCCCAACCCCGAGGAGCCGGGTGCGATGGACCTCGCGCTCGCGCTGGCCGAGGAGCGGGGTGCCGACCTGGTCGTGGCCAACGACCCCGACGCCGACCGGTGCGCCGCCGCCGTGCCCACACCCACGGGGTGGCGGATGCTGCGCGGCGACGAGGTGGGCGCCCTGCTCGCCACCCACCTGCTGCGCCGCGGCCGCACCGGGGTGCTGGCCACCACCATCGTGTCGTCCTCCCTGCTGTCGAAGATCGCGGCCGCCGCGGGACAGCCCTATGAGGAGACCCTCACCGGCTTCAAGTGGATCGGCCGGGTCGAGGGGCTGGCCTTCGGCTACGAGGAGGCCCTGGGCTACTGCTGCGACCCCGAGCACGTGAAGGACAAGGATGGCGTCTCCGCCCTGCTGCTGCTCTGCGAGCTCGCCGCCTCGCTCAAGGCCGAGGGCCGCACCCTGCTCGACCTGCTCGACGACCTTGCCCGGGAGCACGGACTGCACGCCACCGACCAGGTCTCCGTGCGGGTCTCGGACCTCTCGCTCATCAGCGACGCCATGCAGCGGCTGCGCACCTCACCGCCCACCTCGCTCGGCGGCCTGTCCGTGCTGGGCGTCGACGACCTCGCGCTCGGCTCGGACTCCCTCCCGCCCACCGACGGCCTGCGCTTCCGCCTCGATTCCGGCGCCCGCGTCGTCGTCCGGCCCAGCGGCACCGAGCCGAAGATCAAGTGCTACCTCGAGGTCGTCGTCCCGGTGGAGCCGCCCTCGGAGAACCCCGACCAGGTCGACGCCGTCGAGGCCGCTCGGATCTCCGCCGCCACGCGGCTCGACGCCCTCGGTGCGGACATCCGGCGGGCTGCGGGGCTGTAGGTCCGTCCATCCTCGGTCGAAGGCCCGTCGGGGGCGGACCCTGCGGTGGTCGAGGGGGCGCGCCAGTGACGCTTCCCGGTGGTCGAGCAGGCGCAATAGCGCCAACTGCTGGTCGAGGTGCGAGGAGCATCAGCGACGAGCCACCAGACCCCGGCACGCCGGTCGCTCCGCCCTATCCCCGGGGCCGGTCGCTCCGCCCTATCCCCGGGGTTGCTCCCTGGGTCACCCTCGGTGAGTCGTGGCGCGTTCGCGCCGCAGCAGGTCCTGGATTCATTGAAGCCGTGGTCGCCCTCAGTGCCACTCAAGCTACTTGGTTGCGGCCGCATCGGCGGTCGTCCTCCGCTGGGGTGCTCGCTTCGGTCGGGCTTCGAGCAAGGCACCGAAGTGTCCCCGAAAAGTGGATCTGACCTGGGGAAACACTATCGCTCGAACGTGTGTTCGACTACACTTTCACCATGCCCACCAGTTCCCTCCTCGACGCGATCCGCGCCGCCAAGGCGCGCGAGGACGACGCCGCGCGGGAGTTGCTGATCGGGGTCGCGCAGTGGGCTGATGCGCACACCACGGGCGCGTTGATGCCGGACCTGTACGGCACCTACAGCCACCCCGACGAGGAGGCGTACGACGCCGCCGAGGCTGCGTGGACGGCCCGGTTCGGGATGCCGGGTGCCGACACCATGCTCGACCTGGCCGGCGCAGGTGCTCCCGAGGTCTCCGACTTCGCGGTCACCGAGCTGTCCACCGCGTTGGGCCGCACGCGCGAGTCCGGGCGCCTGCTCGTGGGTGACGCCATCGAGGCCAAGCACCGCCTCCCCCGCGTGTGGGCCCGACTGCTTGCCGGTCAGGTCACCGCGTGGCGGGTCCGCCGCTTGGCACAGGCCACGCGCGGGCTGTCCGCCGAAGCAGCGGGGTTCGTCGACGCCCAGGTCGCCCACGTCATCCACACCGCCGGACCCGTCGTCGTCGACCGTCTGGTCCTCGAAGCATCCGCCCGGTTCGACCCCGAATCCACCGAGGTCGCCGAGTGCGACACCCGCGCCAACCTCTACTTCGACCTCGACCTCACATCCCCCGCCACCTCAGTCGGTGCGGCTTCCGCGGTGTCCGCCGACGGTCTCCTCGACCGCGCCGACGCCGAGGACCTAGAAACAGCCATCCGCCAGATCGCCCACCAGCTGCTCCTCGACGGCTCCACCGACGACCTGGCCGTGCGCCGCGCCAAAGCACTCGGCTACATCGCCCGCGGCCAAGACCTCCTCCCCGAAGCGGACGGTGAGGCGAACCGCGACGATCAGGCGACGCAGGACCAGCGAGTCGCGCAGGACGGTCGCGAGACGCAGGACGGTCGAGCAGCGAGCGCCAGCGAGCGTCGTCGAGAGCCCGCAACCGACACGCCCACCGGCCCCGGCACCCGCACGGCTCCCCGCCGAGTCGTGGTCCTCACCGTCCACCTCTCCGACGCCGCCCTGACCGGCGCACCCCAGATCGACCCCGTCACCGGCCGGCTCGGCCTCAACCTCGCCCGCCTCGACAACCGCCACCAGCTCCTGACTGCCGACGCGATTCGCGAGTGGTGCGGGACCCCCGGCACCCACGTGATCGTGAAGCCCGTCATCGACCTGGCCGAGAGGGTCGCCGTCGACTCCTACGAGGTCCCCGACCGCATCGCCACCCGCATCAAGCTCACCCGCACCACCTGCTCGTTCCCGCACTGCCGCAGGCCCGCCGAGTCATCGGACCTCGACCACACCATCGAGTACGTCCCACCCGACCAAGGTGGACCACCCGGGCAAACCAGCACAGACAACCTCGCCCCGCTGTGCCGCCACGACCACCGCGCCAAGACCCACCCCTCACCAGCAGGCAGACCCTGGGCCGTCACCGGACTCTCACCAGGCCACTGGCTCTGGACCAGCCCCCACGGCCAGCAGTACCTC
>WLJH01000004.1 GCA_009701885.1 Actinomycetota bacterium | reverse complement strand
TAGCCAGTCGGCCATGTTCGGCGGGAGCAGGAACTCCTGATCCCGCACGACTGGGCGATACGAACGAGCCATGCCCAAGTATTTCGCCCCAGCCGCAAAAACGGGCCGATCTCGCCCGGCGATTTGCAACAGCCACCTGCTTGAACCGGGACGCCACACAGGGCCCATCGCCTCAGCCGACCAGGTCCCGCACGGCCAGCGACGCGAAGACCGTCGCCGTGCCGAGCGGAGCGCCCGGCCCGGGGTAGTAGGGGCCGGTCATCGGGGCCGCGGTGTTGCCGACGGCGTACAGGCCGGGCAGCGCGCTGCCGTCGGGCCGCAGGGCGCGGCCGTGGGCGTCGGTGACGACGCCGCCCTTGGTGCCGAGGTCGGAGAGCACGAAGCGGGCCGCGTAGAAGGGCCCGGTGTCGACCGGCGTGAGGGCCTTGTTGGGGCCCTCGCCGTAGGTGAAGAAGGTGTCGTACTCGTCGGCGCCGCGGCCGAAGTCCTCGTCCACGCCGGTGGCGCAGAAGCCGTTGTACCGCTCGACGGTCGCGGTCAGTGCCTCGGCAGGGACGCCGATGCGTTGGGCCAGCTCGGCGACCGAGTCGGCCTGCACCCAGGTCCCGGCGGCGAGGTGGGCCGCCGGGTCGCCCTCGGGCATCGCGATCGCGGGCAGCCGTCCGCCCTCTCGGGAGTCGAACACCAACCACGACGGCACCCGCGCGGGGTCCTTGGCCATCTCGCGGCCGAACCGGTCGTAGGGGAGTGACTCGTTGGCGTACCGCTGCCCATGGGCGTCGACCATCACGCCGCTGCGCACGCCGAGCGTGAACGAGCCGGCGCCGTCCGGGTGCTCCAGACCGGGGCAGAACCACCCGAGCCCGGTCCAGTCGACCGCCGCCCCGGCGTTGATCGCCGCTCCGATCGGCTCGCCGGTGTTGGTGCCGCGGGGCGCCATCGTCCACTCGGCGCGACCGGGTGTGCCGTGCGACTGCCGCCGCGAGGCGCTGCCCTCGAAGCCGCCGCTGGCCAGCAGCACCCCGCGTCGGGCGCGCACCTCCACCGGGCCCGCGTCGGTCGTGGCCCACACCCCGACGACGTGGTCGCCGAGGGTCGCGTCGGTCTCGGTCATGAGGTCGCGCACGCAGTGCCCGGTCAGCACCGTCCCGCCCGCCTCGACGTACGCCGCCAGCAGCCGCGCGATGAGCGCCTGGCCGCCGCTGAGGGTGCCGCGCCCCGGGCCGCCGACGCGGTCGCGCTCGACCGGCGGCCGCACCAGCGCCGCGACCTCGGGCGCCAGGTCGGCGCGCTTGACCGCCGTGGGCTGGATCGAGCGACCCATCGGGCAGCGGCCGGGGGCGTCGTAGTACTCCGGGAAGGGCAGCCACTCGAAGTCGATGCCTGCCGCCTCCAGCTCGCCCACCACCACGGGGGCGTGGGCCAGGAAGGTCTCCACCTTGCCCTGGTCGGCGGTCCAGCCGTCGACCGGCGCGAGGACCGCCGCGAGGTAGTCGCGCGCGCCCTCGGTCGAGTCGGCGATCCCCGCCTTCTGCTGCACGGTGGACCCGGGCAGCCAGCAGGCGCCGCCAGAGTAGGCCGAGGTGCCGCCGACGAGGTCGGTCTTCTCCAGCACGACCGTCCGCAGCCCGGCTCGCTGGGCCAGCAGGGCGCCGGTCATGGCGCCCCCTCCGGACCCGACCACCACGACGTCGTACGGCTCGATCTGCTCGCTCACGCCCCGGACTCTCGCGGGTGGAACGTGTTCTATCAAGGGGTCGGGGGGAATCGGTTCGTCCGGGTGGTGGTGGCCTTGAGAGGATGGGGCGGTCATGGACCCAGCAGGCACGGCGGAGCAGGCAGCGCTCGAGATCGCCTACCCCGCCGACCTCCCGGTCAGCCAGCGACGTGACGACATCGCCGAGGCCATCCGCGACCACCAGGTCGTCGTGGTCGCGGGGGAGACCGGCTCGGGGAAGACGACCCAGCTACCGAAGATCTGCCTCGAGCTGGGCCGTGGGACGACGACGTACCGCAAGGGCCGCGACGGCAAGCGCCGCCCTCGCGGGGGACTGATCGGGCACACGCAGCCACGCCGGATCGCCGCGCGCTCGGTCGCCGAGCGGATCGCCGAGGAGCTGAAGCAGCCGCTGGGCGAGAAGGGCGTCGTCGGCTACCAGGTGCGCTTCACCGACCGCACCAGCGCCGACACCCGGGTCAAGCTGATGACCGACGGCATCATGCTGGCCGAGCTGCAGCGCGACCGGATGCTGTGGCGCTACGACACGATCATCATCGACGAGGCGCACGAGCGCTCCCTCAACATCGACTTCCTCCTCGGCTACCTCAAGCGGCTGCTGCCGCGCCGGCCCGACCTCAAGCTGGTCATCACCTCCGCGACCATCGACGTGCAGCGCTTCGCCGAGCACTTCGCCGACCGCGACGGCAACCCGGCGCCGGTCATCGAGGTCAGCGGTCGCACCTACCCCGTCGAGGTCCGCTACCGCCCGCTGCTGGAGCTGCCCGAGGACGACGAGGACGGCGAGGTCGTCCAGCGCGACCAGACCGAGGCGGTCGTCGAGGCGGTCCGCGAGCTGGCGGCCGAGGGTCCCGGCGACGTGCTGGTCTTCCTGCCCGGCGAGCGCGAGATCCGCGACACCGCGGACGCGCTCGAGGAGGCGTCGTCGTCCTTCCGGGGCGCCGGCGGCGGCCTCGAGGTCGTGCCGCTCTACTCGCGCCTGAGCGCCGCCGAGCAGCACCGGGTCTTCGCGCCGCACACCGGCCGGCGCGTGGTGCTGGCGACGAATGTCGCCGAGACCTCGTTGACGGTGCCGGGCATCCGGTACGTCGTCGACAGCGGCGTCGCGCGGATCAGCCGCTACTCCCTGCGCACCAAGGTCCAGCGGCTCCCGGTGGAGGCCGTCAGCCAGGCCTCGGCCAACCAGCGCGCGGGCCGCTGCGGCCGCCTCGGTCCGGGCATCGCGATCCGGCTCTACTCCGAGGAGGACTTCCTGGGCCGGCCCGAGTTCACCGACCCCGAGATCCTGCGCACCAACCTCGCGAGCGTCATCCTCCAGATGCGCTCGCTGGGGCTGGGCGACCTCGCTCGCTTCCCCTTCGTCGAGCCGCCCGACCGCCGCAACGTCACCTCCGGCCTCCAGCTCCTCGAGGAGCTCGGGGCGCTGCGTCCCGAGGGCGACGGCAAGGACTCCCTCACCGAAACCGGACGGCGCTTGGCCCGCCTCCCCATCGACCCGCGGCTGGGCCGGATGATCCTGGAGGCCGAGCGGCTCGGGTGCGTCCGCGAGGTGGTCGTCATCGTCGCCGCGCTCTCGCTGCAGGACCCCCGCGAGCGGCCGGCGGAGCAGCGCCCGCAGGCCGACCAGCAGCACGCCCGGTTCAAGGCCGAGGGCTCGGACTTCCTCACCTGGCTCAACCTGTGGCGCTACGTGAGGGCCCAGCAGAAGGAGCTGTCCTCCAGCGCCTTCCGCCGCATGTGCAAGCGGGAGTTCCTCAACTACCTGCGCATCCGCGAGTGGCAGGACTTCGAGTCCCAGCTGCGGCAGGTGTGCAAGGAGATGGGCATCGACCTCGGGGTCCCCGCCGACACCCCGGACGCCGACGGCATCCACCAGGCGCTGCTGTCCGGACTGCTCTCCCACATCGGTGCGCTGGAGGAGAAGGAGAAGCCGGCGCCGGGGGCCAAGGGCAAGCGGCCCGGACCGCGGGAGTACCTCGGCGCCCGCAACGCCCGGTTCGCGATCTTCCCGGGCTCGGGCCTGAAGGGGAAGCAGCCGGCCTTCGTCATGGCCGGGGAGCTGGTGGAGACCTCGCGCCTGTGGGCCCGCCAGGTGGCAGCCATCCAGCCCGAGTGGGCCGAGCGGCTCGCCGGCGACCTCGTGAAGCGGCAGTACTCCGAGCCGCACTGGTCGACCAAGCGCGCCGCCGTGATGGCCCGCGAGCGGGTCACGTTGTACGGCGTGCCGCTGGTCGCCGACCGGCTGGTCAACTACGGCAAGGTCGACCGCGCCCTGGCCCGCGAGCTCTTCATCCGGCACGCCCTGGTGCAGGGGGAGTGGGCCGCCCTGGAGTCGGGGCGGCAGAAGTTCTACGAGCACAACAAGCGGCTCCTCGACGAGGCCGCCGAGCTCGAGCACCGCTCCCGACGCCGCGACATCGTCGTCTCCGAGGACATCCTCTTCGACTTCTACGACGCCCGCGTCGGCGCCGACGTCGTCTCCGGCGCCCACTTCGAGCAGTGGTGGAAGCGCGAGCGGCAGAAGCGGCCCGGCCTGCTCGACTTCGACCTCGCGATGCTCACCCACGACACCGCCGAGGAGGTCACCGAGGCCGACTTCCCCCAGGTCTGGCAGGACGAGGGGCTGACCTTCAACCTCGCCTACCACTTCGAGCCCGGCGCCGAGGACGACGGCCTCACCATCGAGGTGCCGGTCGCCACCCTCAACAGGGTCGCCGCCGACGACTTCTCCTGGAACGTTCCCGGCCTGCGCGAGGAGCTGGTCACCGCGCTGATCCGCTCGCTGCCCAAGAACCTGCGGGTCTCCCTCGTGCCGGCCCCCGACCGGGCTCGGGAGTTCCTGCGCTCGGTGCCGGTCGGCGAGGAGCCGCTGCTCGACGCGCTGGAGCGGTGGTGCCGCTCGACGGCGGGCGTCGTGGTGCCGCGGGAGGCCTGGGACTGGGCCAAGGTCCCCGAGCACCTGCGCCCGACGTACCGCGTCGTCGACGAGCAGGGCCGCGAGCAGGCCCGCGGCAAGGACCTCGAGGCGCTCAAGGCCCCGTTGCGCGGCCAGTTCCAGCAGGCGATGGACGAGGTCGCCACCGACTCAGGGCTCGCCCGCACCGGCGAGACCACGTGGGTCTTCGGCGACCTGCCCGGCTCGATCACCCAGACCCGCGCCGGCCACGAGGTCACCGCCTACCCCGGGCTCGTCGACGAGGGCGCGTCGGTGGGCCTCGAGGTCGTCGGGTCCGCGGAGGAGCGCGACGCCCGGCACCGGCTGGGTGTCGTACGGCTGGTGCTGCTCGGGCTCGACGCGGGCGGCGACAACACCGTGAAGCGGGTCGTGGACGGCCTGACCAACACCGAGAAGCTGGGGCTGGCCGGCTCGCCCTACCCCTCGGTCGCCGAGCTGCTCGAGGACTGCCGCACCGCGGTGGTCGTCGAGGCGGTCGACGCCCGACCCGCGGTGCGGTCGCAGGCGGCGTACGACGCCCTGCTGGCCACCGTGCGTGCCGACCTCGAGCCGCGCGTGCGCGCCGTGCTGGCCGACGTCGTGCGGGTGCTGTCGGCCTGGCGCGGTGTCGAGAAGGACCTCTCGGGTCGCGCGGACATGGCGATGCTGCCGGCACTCACCGACATGCGGGCCCAGCTCGGCCGGCTCGTCGCCCGCGGCTTCATCGGGGAGGCCGGCCCGACCCGGCTGCGGCGGTTCACCGTCTACCTCGCAGCCCTGGCCCACCGGCGCGAGAAGCTGCTCGAGGGCGGCGGCTCGATCGGCCGCGACCGACAGCTGATGGACCGCATCGGCGACCTCCAGGACTCCTGGCTGCACGCGGTCGCTGCCCTCCCCGAGGGCCGCCCGCTGCCGGAGCGGCTGCGCGAGGCCCGCTGGCTGCTGGAGGAGTACCGCATCTCGCTGTGGGCCCAGCAGCTCGGCACCGCCCAGTCCGTCTCCGACCAGCGGATCCGCAAGGTGCTCGCCGGCTGACTCGGCGCCGGTTCGAGCGTGGCTCGGCGCCGGTCCGAGTGCTCGGCGGTGAGGCGAGCGGCCCCTCAGGCCAGCCGGCCGGCGAGCTCGGCGTGCCCGGCGGCCTCGAGCTGTTCGGCGAGGGTGAGCAGCCGGGCCACGTCCTCGTCGGAGGCGTCGTGGGTGGAGGCGTTGCCGGCGGCGACCACCCGCGCGAACGCCGAAGCACGGAACAGCACGTCGGCGAAGTCCGCGGACGCGATGCCACGCAGCACCTCGTCGACCATCGCCTTGAGCTGGTCGGGCCCGGGCGGGTCGGCGACCCCGGCCACGACCCGGGCGACCTGCGCGCGGGCGCGGCCCTCGTCGTACGCCCTGGCGATCCGCGCCGGCTCCGCGTGCACCCACTGGCGCAGCAGGAAGAGCCGCCACAGGCAGCCGGCCAGCGAGTCCGCGGGGGCGCCGGCCCACAGCTCGGCGATCGCCTCGATCCCCTCGGTGTCGGCCAGGTGCAGCACCCGCTCGGCGACCCCCTCGTCGTCGGACGCCCGGGACCCGCGCACGAGCAGCGTGGCCGCGCGGTCCGCGGCCTCGGTGACCAGCGCCGGGTCGGCTCCGCCTTCGACCGCGTCGAAGAACGCCGAGGTCTTCTGGGTCGGTCGGTGGTGGGGGCGGCTCACCCGACCACGGTACGCCGCCCGCTGCCGCCCCCTTGAGGCGCCGGCTCGGCACTCCACGCTCGACCCGGGGCGGAGGTGTGTGGGACGGCTTGTGTGAGCGACAGAGGGACCTAGACTGGTCACTTGTGCGCCGGGCCGCGGCAGCCCCGGGTCCCAACATCAGCCGCTACGAGCGGCCACGCGCCGTGAGGCGCTCCCGGTCCGGCGCACAACACTTACTCCGGGGCTCACCCGTCCCGGGCGGACCTGTCCGGGCTCACCCTGGCGGTCGCCCACGACCTCGGGTCTAGGGTCGGCGGCATGGCCACCGTCCCCCGCCCCCGTCGCGTGCGCACGGCCCTGCGCCGGGCCCGCCTCCGGGTCTCCCGCGGCCTGCGGGTCACCTACAACCCGCGCACCGACGGCAAGCCCGACCCGGGCGAGGTCGTGTGGGCGTGGGTGCCCTACGAGGACGACCCGCGCCAGGGCAAGGACCGTCCCGTGCTGCTGCTCGCCCGCGACCGGCAGCGGCTCTACGGGTTGATGCTCTCCAGCGTCGACCACGACCGCGACCGGGACGACGAGGCCCGGCACGGCCGGCACTGGATGGACGTCGGCGCCGGGGGGTGGGACCGCGAGCGGCGGCCCAGCGAGGTGCGGCTGGACCGCCTGCTGACCCTCGCGCCCGCCGACGTACGCCGCGAGGGGGCCGCCCTGGACCGGCCGACCTTCGAGCGGGTGGTCGCCGGGGCGCGCGCCTTCCACGACCTCGCCTGAGCCTGCTTGCCCGAGCCTGCCCACCCGCCTGCGGGCCGCGGCCATCGACTGCCGGGTGGACCAGAGTTCCCGCCGGCGCCGTGAGGATCGGCACGTCGGCGCCGGCTCAGCGACCCGGTGCGTACTGAGTAGGGTGGCGGCGCGGGTCGTGCGACCCGGGACCGGGGAGGCGTGAGGTGAGGGTGACGGCGGTGGCGACGGGCAGTCCGAGGGGACGGGCCCGCCTGCGGCGCGCAGGCGTGGCCGCGACGTGCGTCGCCCTGCTCGCGACCCTGGCCGCCTGCACCTCCGAGGACGACCAGCCGCCGCTCAGCCCGGACCCCGTCCCTGCTCCGCGCGCGGAGGACCAGCTGACCCTGGCGGTCTGGGGGAGTGCCATCGAGGTCGCCACCTACGAGCGCCTCATGGCGGAGTACTCCGCACGCTCGGACACCTCCGAGGTCGAGGTCGTCGCGTTCGCCGACCGCGAGGAGGCGATGGACGCCATCGAGGCCGGGGAGGTCCGCCCCGACGTCTTCATGGCCTCCCGCCGCGACCTCAGCCGCCTGCGCGAGGACGGCCGCACCATCCCGGTCGACGAGCTGCTCGACGAGCGCTTCGTCGAGTTCGGCGACGGCTACGCCCGCGACGCGCTGCTCGCCTTCTCCGCCGACCAGCGCCTGCAGTGCATGCCCTTCGAGGTCTCCCCGACGGTCGTCTACTACAACAAGGACCTGGTCGACTTCGAGCGGATGCGCGAGCGCGGTCTCGACGCGCCCACGAGTCCCAACCGCTGGAGCTTCGAGCAGTTCCGCGAGGCCGCGGAGTTCGCGACCCGCCCGCGCCGCGGCACGAAGGGCGTCCACGTCGACCCGTCGCTGGCCGGCCTCGCCCCGTTCGTGTACGCCGGGGGCGGCGACCTCTTCGCCGACGGCGAGCCGCCCACGTCGCTGGCCTTCAGCGAGGAGTCCACGCGCGAGGCCCTCGAGCGCACCCTGGCGCTGCTGCGCAGCGGCCCGCTGACCCTCAGCGACAGCCAGCTGGAGCGGGCCTCCGCCCTGGAGTGGTTCCGCCGCGGCAAGCTGGCCATGATCACCGGCGACCGGTCCTGGGTGCCGGGGTTGCGCGTGACCCAGGGCCTGGAGTTCGACGTCATGCCGATCCCCACGATCGAGGAGACCGCCACGACCGGTGAGCTGATCGGCTTCTGCCTGGCCCGCCGGCCGGTCTCGCTGTCGGGTGCCGCCGACCTGCTCGTGCACCTGATCTCCGACGACGTGGTGCGGCCGCTGACCCGCAGCGGCTCCCTCGTGCCCGCCAACCAGCAGGTGGCCCTCTCGGAGGACTTCCTCCAGCCCGGTCGCCTGCCGGAGTCCGCGACGGTCTTCACCGACTCCGTCGACGACATGGTGATCCCGCCGCTGCTGGACTCCTGGGGTCCGCTGCAGCGGGCCGTCGACGAGCTGGTCGCGAGCCTCGTGACCGCGCCGGGCGTGCTCGACCTCGAGACCGTCACCGCCGAGATCGACCTGGCCTCCCAGCTGGTGCTGGCGCCGGATCCGGTCGTCGGCGAGGACGGCGAGCCGGTCGAGGAGCCGCAGGACTAGTCCGCGGGGACGTCCTCCGGCTCGGAGTCCGGCACCGGCTCGTCACCGTGCAGGATCGCGGCCACGAGCAACGGCGTCACGAGCTCGACCTGCCACGGTCGCGCGCCGTATCCGGTGAGCTGCTCGCCCACGGCCTCGGCCAGCGCCTCGGCGTCGCGGGTGCGCGGCGGTGTCCAGAGGGTGCGACGGAGGTAGTCGGGGGTCAGCAGCTGCTCGGCGGGCATGCCGTGCTCCTCGGCGAGCGCGGCCATCGCGTCGCGGGCGTGCTGGAGGCGGCGCGCGGCGACCGGGTCGCGGTCGGCCCAGGCCCGCGGCGGCGGCGGACCGTCGGTGCGCGGCTGCCGGGTGGGCAGGTGCTCCTCGGGCATCTCGGCGACCTGCTGCAGCGCGGCCACCCAGCGGCTGGAGTAGCGCTCGGCGCCCCGGCCGTGGAACCCCTTGAGCCCGAGCAGCGACGCCTTGTCGGTGGGCAGCGCGGTCGCGGCGACGGTGATCGCGGAGTCGGGGAGGATCCGGCCCGGGGTGACGTCGCGCTGCTCGGCGATCTCGTCGCGCAGCTCCCACAGCGCCTTGACCGCGCCGAGGGAGCGGCGTCCGCGGATCTTGTGCAACCCGCTCGTACGCCGCCACGCATCGACGCGGGGAGTGGGCTCGAAGCTGCGCAGCGCGTCGAACTCCTGGCGCGCCCACTCCGCCTTGCCGGTCGCCTCGAGCTCCTCGGCCAGCAGGTGGCGCAGCTCGAGGAGGACCTCGACGTCGAGCGCGGCGTACTCCAGCCAGGGGCGCGGCAGCGGGCGGGTCGACCAGTCGACGGCCGAGTGCTCCTTCTTCATCCGCTGGCCCAGCAGCGTCTCGACCAGGGTGGCCAGGCCGACGCGGGGATAGCCCAGCAGCCGGCCGGCGAGCTCGGTGTCGAAGAGCGCGGCGGGGGACAGGCCCTCGTCGCGCAGGCAGGGGAGGTCCTGGGTGGCGGCGTGCAGGATCCACTCCGCGTCGCCGATGGCCTCCTGCAGCAACGGCAGGCCGTCGAAGGCGGCCGGGTCGACCAGGTGCGTGCCCGCGCCCTCGCGGCGCAGCTGGATGAGGTAGGCGCGGTTGGAGTAGCGGTAGCCCGAGGCGCGCTCGGCGTCGATCGCGACGGGTCCGGTGCCGCCGGCGACCGCCTCGCACGTGGCCTCGAGCTGCGCGCGGGTGTCGACCACGGCGGAGAGACCGTCACGCAGCGTGAGGAGCGGGGCCGGCGGTGCCTCCGGCTCGGCGGGCGCCTCCGGGACGTCCTCGGCAGCCGGCTCGGCAGGCTCCTGGGGGTCGCTCATCTGCTGCGCCCGCGTCGGCTCGGCATGACCGCGACGCCGTCGGGGACCGGCGGGAGCCCTGCAGCGGTGCACAGCAGCTCGCCCCAGGCCTCGACGTGCGGGGTCACGTCGGGCGCCGCGTCGGGGTCGCCGGCCCGCTCGGGGGAGGCCAGCGGGGTCCACGAGGCGCGGACCTCGATCTGGGCGGTCCCGCCCTCCTCGCTCATGCCGCCGAAGCTCTCGGTGGCCACGCGGGTGACCGTCCCCGAGGCGGCGGTGTACGCCGCCCCGTGGGCGTCCAGCGCCTCGGTCAGCCAGTCCCACCCGACCGCGGAGAGCATCGGGTCGGTGACCAGGTCCAGCTCGATCTCGGCCCGGACGTAGGCGACCAGGCGGAAGGTGCCGTCCCACGCGTCGTTGCCCGCGGGGTCGTGCAGCAGGATGATCCGCCCGGTGCCGAGGTCGACGTCGTCGACGGTGACGTCGGCGGAGATCGCGGCGGCGTACGGCGCGATCCGCTGCGGTGCGGGCATCGGCTCGCACAGCACCTCGGGCCGCATCCTGGCCCGCCGCATGCCGGCCACCGCCTCGCGGAACGCGGGGGGCTCGGCGGACGCACCCGCTCCGGGGTGCGTCTCCTGGCGGACGACCATGGCTTCACAGTAGGTCCGGTTCGGGTGAAGGGATGTGCGAACACGCCGGGACCCTGGGAGGCTGGCCCGGTGACGAGCCCCACCTCCAGCCCCACCCCCGGCCCTGCCGCCAGCCCCGCGCAGGACCTCTCCGGCAGCGCGTTCCTCAAGGCCCTGCGCGGCGAGCCGGTGCCGCACACCCCGGTGTGGTTCATGCGCCAGGCGGGCCGCTCGCTGCCGGAGTACCTCAAGGTGCGCGAGGGTGTCGGGATGCTGGAGTCCTGCATGGACCCCGGGCTGGTCGTCGAGATCACCATGCAGCCGGTGCGCCGCTACGGCGTCGACGCCGCCATCTTCTTCTCCGACATCGTGCTGCCGCTCAAGGCGGTCGGGGTCGACCTCGACATCAAGCCCGGCGTCGGGCCGGTCGTGGCCGAACCGGTGCGCACCCTCGAGGACGTCGCGCGGATCCCCGACCTGACGCCCGAGCACGTCCCCTTCATCACCCAGGCCGTGCAGGGCCTGGTCGGCGAGCTCGGGAGCACCCCGCTCATCGGTTTCGCCGGCGCGCCGTTCACGGTGGCGTCGTACCTCGTGGAGGGCGGGCCGTCGAAGGAGCACGCGAGGACCAAGGCGATGATGTTCGGCGCGCCCGACGTGTGGGCGGCGCTGATGGAGAAGATCGCCGGGATCGCCGCGACCTACCTCGAGGTCCAGGTCGCCGCCGGGGCCTCCGCGGTGCAGCTCTTCGACTCCTGGGCCGGGGCGCTGACCCCGCAGGACTACGCCGCCCATGTGCAGCCGCACTCCGCGCGCGTGCTGGAGCGGGCCGGGACCCTGGGCGTGCCGCGCATCCACTTCGGCGTCGGCACCTCCAACCTGCTCGACCTCATGGGCGAGGCCGGTGCCGACGTGGTCGGCGTCGACTGGCGCACCCCGTTGGAGCGGGCCATCCCGATGGTCGGCGACCGCGGCGTCCAGGGGAACCTCGACCCCACGCTGGTGTTCGCCCCGACCGAGGTGATGACCGCGCGCGCCGCCGAGATCATCGAGGCCGGCCGTGCGGCCAAGGGCCACGTCTTCAACCTCGGCCACGGCGTGCTGCCCTCGACCGACCCCGACCAGCTCGCGCGGCTGACGGAGTTCGTCCAGGGCTACGAGCTGGCCTGACCTCCCGTGGTCCGCTTGCGGGCCTGCCCACCGCGCCGCCGCGACGACGGCCGGGCGACCAGGCGCACGCGGATGACGTGGTCGTCGCGCTCCTCGACCTCGACGTAGTCCTGCGCGCGGGCCAGCGTCACGAGCTTGCCGAAGCCGTAGTTGCGCGGGTCGAAGGAGGACTGGCTGCTGCCGAGGTAGCTGCCGACCGAGCCCAGGTGGGCCCACCCGTCGTCGTCGGAGGTCGCGTCGATCGCGGAGGTCAGGAGCTTCTGCAGGTCCGGCAGCGGCGCCTGCTCCTCGGCGGCCGGCTCGGCTCCCGTGGCCTCCTCGTCGTCGCCGTGGTCGCCGAGCACCTCGAGGTAGATGAACTTGTCGCACGCCGCGACCAGTGACGGCGGGGTGCGGCGCCGGCCCAGGCCGTAGACCGTCTTGCCGGACTCGCGCAGCCGCGTGGCCAGGCGGGTGAAGTCGGAGTCGCTGGAGACGATCGCGAAGGCCTCCAGGTTGCCGGAGTAGAGCAGGTCCATCGCGTCGATGATCAGCGCGGAGTCGGTGGAGTTCTTGCCCTGCGTGTAGGCGAACTGCTGGACCGGCTGGATGGCGTGCTGGTTGAGCGCCTTCTTCCAGCCCACCAGCTGCTGGGTGGTCCAGTCGCCGTAGGCGCGCTTGACGGTCGGCACGCCGTAGCGCGCGACCTCCTCGAGGAGGGCTCCCGCGTGGGAGGCGGAGGTGTTGTCGGCGTCTATGAGGACCGCCATCCGGACGGCGGAGGAGTCGGCCATCCCGCCATCCTGCCCGAACCGGGTGCCGGGGTGGGCTCAGCCCTCGGTGGGCCCGGCCGGCGCGGCCGTCGCCGGCGCGGCCGTCACCGGCGTACGACGGCGGCGGGCCGCGGCCCGCAGGAGCAGCCAGCCCGGGACACCGACGAGCAGGGCCGCCGCGGCGAAGGGCAGCACGGCGCCGGTGACGGTGGCGAGGCCGACCGCGACGGCGGTGAAGCCGTCCCAGCCCTTCTCGAGCCCGGCGAGGAAGCCGGAGCCGTCGTCCTCGTCGGGGCCGCCGTCCTCGGCGTGGCGCTGGAGGTGGACGGTGATCGTCGACAGCGAGGTGCGGTCGGCGAGGTAGGCCTGCTGCTGGAGCAGGGAGTTGAGGTCGGCCTCGCGGCGGCTCAGCTCGCGCTCGACCGAGACGACGGCCTGGATGGTGCCGGCCCGGGCGAGCAGCGCCTCGATCCGGGCGATCGACTCGCGCTGGATCCGGATCCGCACCTCGGTGTCGACGACCTGGGTCGTGACGTCCTCCGAGGAGGTCGAGGAGGCCTCCAGGTCGGCGAGGCCCTCGAGCTCGTCCATGGCCTCGGTGAAGTCGTCGCTCGGGACCCGCAGCACCAGGCGGGCGTCGCGCACGGCGCCCTCCTCGTCGGTGCTGGTCTCGGAGTCGGTGACCTGGCCACCGAGCCGGTCGACGACCTTCTGCACCTCGAAGCGCGCCTCGGCCACGTCGTCGGCGCGCAGGCTCACGGTGCCGGTGCTGATGACCGACGGCTCGCGCAGCGTCGTGGATGCCTGGCCCTGCCGGACGCCGGTCCGCCCGGTCGAGCCGGAGGTCGAGCCGCCGGCGTCGGAGTCCTGCGCCTCGACGTCGTAGGCCAGGCCGCGGCCGTCAGCGGCCGCGGGGACCTCGCCCTCGACCAGACCCGAGTCGACGAGCGCCTCCTCGCTGGCTGCGGTGTCGCCTCCCCCCGAGTCGCTCGCGCAGGCGGTGAGGCCGAGGAGGAGGGCGGCGAGCAGGGCTGCCGCCCGGGGCGGGACGGAGGCGCCGAGGGCGCGGGGCGTGCGGGTCATGCCGCTGGGACGCGAAGCGGCCGCAGGGGGTTCCCGCGCCGGCCACCGGGCCCGTGGGACGCTGGCGACGTGACGGGTGAGCATCGCGACGTGGTGGTCGTCGGCGCCGGGATCGGTGGCCTGGCCGCGGCGCACCGGCTGAGCGGGCTGGGCCGCGACGTGCTGGTGCTGGAGGGCTCGCCGGAGGTCGGGGGTGTGCTGCGCCGTCGTACCGTCGCCGGGGTCGGGGTCGACGTCGGCGCCGAGGCGATGCTCAACCGCCGCCCCGAGGGCGTCGCGCTGGCCGCCGAGCTGGGGCTCGAGGTCTGCCACCCCGCGCAGGCGTCCTCGCGGATCTGGACCCGCGGCGCCCTGCGCCCGCTGCCGCGCTCGCTCATGGGCGTGCCGCTCGACTTGAAGGACCTCGAGGCCAGCGGTGTCCTCACCGCCGACGAGCTCGACCGCGTGCGCGCCGAGCGCGGCCACGCACCCACCGACGTCGGCGAGGACGTCACCGTCGGCGCACTCGTCGACGACCGGCTCGGACCGGCCGTCACCGACCGGTTGGTCGAGCCCCTGCTGGGCGGGGTGTACGCCGGGCACGCCCGCGCCATCTCCGCCCGCGCGGCGGTCCCGCAGCTGGTCGCGCTGGCCGAGAAGGGCTCGCTGCTCGACCAGGCGCCGTCGCTGTCCGCGCCCGCGACCTACTCCGCGCCCGTCTTCGCCGGCCTGGCCGGCGGCATGGGTGGCCTGCCCCTGGCCCTCGCCGAGCGGCTCGAGGTGCGCACGCAGGAGACGGTGCGGCGGCTGACCCGCGAGCACGCCCGGTTCCGCCTCCTCGTCGGGCCGACCACCGCAGAACGCACGATCACCGCCGACGCCGTGGTCCTCGCGGTCCCGCCGCCGGCAGCAGCCCGGCTGCTCGTCGACCTCGCCCCGGTCGCCGGCGAGCTGGTCGGGGGCATCGGCACCGCATCGGTCGCGGTGGTCACGCTCGCCTTCCGGGTGGGCGACGTCGGAGACCTCGCCGGGACCGATGCCTCGGGCTTCCTCGTGCCGCCGGTCGAGCAGCGCGCCATCAAGGCCGCGACCTTCTCCTTCGCCAAGTGGGGCTGGGTCCGTGCGGCCGGCGCCGCCGAGGGGCTCCTCCACCTGCGCACGTCCCTGGGCCGGCACGGGGAGGAGGCGTCGCTCCAGGTCCCCGACGAGGCGTTGGTCGCGGCCTCCCTGGCCGACCTCGCCGAGGCCGTCGGGCTGCGCGCCCGGCCCGTCGACACCCACGTGCAGCGGTGGGGCGGGGGGCTCCCGCAGTACGCCCTGGGCCACCTCGGCCGGGTCGCGCGCATCCGCGCCGAGCTGGCGCGGGTGCCCGGGCTCGCCGTCTGCGGAGCGGCGTACGACGGGGTGGGCATCCCCGCCGTCATCGGCTCGGCCGAGCGGGCGGTCGCGCGGCTCGGGTGACCTTGGTCCCTCCGGCTCGGTCGGTCACGGCCGGGTTGGCACAATGGCGAGCATGAGCGAGACGAAGTCCAACGCCGCCCGGGTCAAGGAGATCAACGCCTCGATCCGCTACACCATGTGGTCGGTCTTCCGGCTCCGCGACGTCCTGGGCGACAGCGACCGCACGGCCGAGGGCGCCGAGGTCGAGAAGCTCTTCGCCGAGCTCGCCGAGGCCGACACCGTGGTCCGCGGCGTCTACGACGTCAGCGGCCTGCGCGCCGACGCCGACATCATGCTCTGGACCCACGCGGCCACCAGCGAGGAGCTGCAGTCGGCGTACCACCGCTTCCGGCGCACCGCCTTCGGTGCCCGCTTCGAGCCGGTGTGGTCGCAGATGGCGCTGCACCGCCCGGCGGAGTTCAACAAGTCCCACGTGCCGGCGTTCCTCGACGACGAGGAGCCGAAGAAGCACGTCTGCGTCTACCCCTTCGTCCGCTCCTACGAGTGGTACCTCCTCGAGGACTCCGAGCGCCGCGCGATGCTCGCCGAGCACGGCAAGATGGCGCGCGACTACAAGGACGTCCGCGCCAACACCGTGGCCTCCTTCGCCCTCGGCGACTACGAGTGGCTGCTGGCCTTCGAGGCCGACGAGCTCTACCGCATCGTCGACCTCATGCGGCACCTACGCGGCTCCGAGGCCCGGCGCCACGTGCGCGAGGAGATCCCCTTCTACACCGGCGCGCTGACCCCGGTCGCCGACCTCGTGGACCGGCTGCCCTGAGCACCTCCCGGCGACCGCGGGAACCGGTCGTCCGCTGCGTACGTCGCAGCGGCATGACCCCGACCCTCGCGAGCCTGCGCCTCCTGGTCCTCGCACCGCTGCTGCTGGCCCTCACCGCGTGCGGAGGCGACGACACCGTCGCCCGCGACCCCGGCTCCACCGACCCGGCGGACCCGGCTGGTCCGCCCGCCCTGGTGCTGCCCGCCGACGTCCGCACCGCCAACCTGGCGATGGTGATGGACACCGGGAAGGGGCCCGAGGTCTGCCTCGGCCCGATCGCGGAGTCGTGGCCGCCCCAGTGCAGCGGCCCCGCGCTGCTCGACTGGGACTGGTCGGCACAGGAGATGCACGAGAGGCAGGGGCGGACCCGCTGGGGCTCGTTCGCCATCACCGGGTCCTGGGACGGGAAGGCCCTCGCCGCCACCGACGCGATCCCGGCGGCGCTCTACGACGTGATGGCGCAGGAGCCGAGCACGCCGCCGGACCCGGACCCGCCGGTCCCCGCCGGGGAGCTGCGGCGCATCGCCGAGGAGCTCCAGGAGGTGCTCCCCGGCGTCCAGGGCACCTACGCCGCCGAGACCCACGTGCTGGCCGACGTGTTCTACGACGACGGCTCGCTCCAGGAGTGGGCCGACGCGACGTACGGCGAGGGCGTCGTGCGGCTGCTGGCCGCGATGGTCCCCGCCACGTCCTAGCCGTGGCGCCGGCCGCGGGTCAGCCGGCGACGCGGTTGCCCTGGGCGTCCTCGAGGGTGAGGCTGACGGAGTTGATGCAGTAGCGGTCGCCGGTGGGCGTGCCGTAGCCGTCGGGGAAGACGTGGCCCAGGTGGGAGCCGCAGCTCTTGCACAGCACCTCGACCCGGCGCATCCCGTGGCTGTTGTCCTCGCGCTCCTCGACGGTGTCGGGCAGCGACTGGTAGAACGACGGCCAGCCGCAGCCGGAGTGGAACTTGGTCTCGGAGCGGAAGAGCTCGGCGTCGCAGGCCTTGCAGCGGTAGACGCCCTCGGTCTCGGTGTCGGTGAGCTTGCCGACGAAGGCGCGCTCGGTGCCGGCCTCGCGGAGCACGGCGTACTCCAGGGGGGAGAGCTGCTCGCGCCACTCGGCGTCGGTCTTGGCCACGTCGTAGGACATGCCTCGAACCTAGCCCGCGCGGGCAACGTCGCCCAGCCTGTGACCCAGCCTGCCGCGGGCCCATGCTTCACCCTGCCGGGTCGTTGACGCACCGGTGTGCACAGGCGTTCACTGACCGGGCTGGTAAGGAGATCGGTCGACAGCGCTCGGGGGCCCCGGATGGCAGGTGCAGGAACCAAGGTCAGGTCTGCGGCGCGGGTGGTCCCGTGGGAGCGCGTGCGCCGGGCGGGCTCGAAGCTGACCACTCCGCTGCACCCCGACGACTACCTGCGCCTGGTCAACCCGCTGTGGAGCCAGCGCGAGCTGCGCGGCCGCATCGAGGAGGTCATCCCCGAGACCGACGACGCCGCCACCCTGGTGATCCGTCCCGGGTGGGGCTGGCGCTTCGACCACCGCCCGGGTCAGTACGTCGGGATCGGTATCCCGGTCGACGGGACGTTCCAGTGGCGCTCCTACTCCATCTCCTCCGCCCCCCGGCGCTCCGGCCGCACCATCACGATCACCGTCCGGGCCATGCCCGAGGGCCTGCTCTCGACCCACCTGGTCAAGGGCCTCGAGCCCGGCACGATCGTGCGCCTGGCCGCGCCGGAGGGCGACTTCGTGCTGCCCGAGCCGCCGCCGGCCAAGATGCTCTTCCTCGTGGGCGGCTCCGGCGTTACCCCTGTGATGGCGATGCTGCGCACGATGGAGCGCCGCGGGCAGCTGCGCGGCGCCGACGGCCAGGGGGGCGGCGTCGACGTGGTGATGCACTACTCCAGCCCCACGCCGGAGCGGATGATCTTCGCCGACGAGCTGCAGCGCCTGGCCGAGGAGCACGACGGGCTCGCCCTGCACCGGCTGCACACCGACACCGACGGCATGCTCGACCTCGGCCACGACGAGGGCGGCATCGACTCCTTCTGCCCCGACTGGCGCGAGCGTGAGACCTACGCCTGCGGGCCGGGGCCGATGCTGGACGCCATCACGGAGTTCTTCGCGTCCCACGACCTCGAGGACAGGCTCCACCTCGAGCGCTTCACCCTCCAGCTCGGGGGCGAGGGGGGCGAGGGCGGCACCATCACCTTCCGCAACAGCGGCAAGAGCATCGACGCCGACGGGGCGACCACGGTCCTGGAGGCGGGGGAGTCGGCCGGCGTCGGCATGCCCTACGGCTGCCGCATGGGCATCTGCCACACCTGCACCCTGACCCTCGTCGAGGGCAAGGTGCGCGACCTGCGCAACGGGGACGAGTTCGACCAGCGCAACGAGCAGGTGCAGACCTGTGTCACCGCCGCCGTCGGCGACTGCACCTTCGACATCTGAGCACCACCCGAGCCACACCTGAGCACCACCGAGGAACGGAGACACCCATGGCGATCTCGGACGTCCGGGAGTACATGCACCTCACCGAGGAGCAGGTCGAGGAGCTCGGTCGCGAGCTCGACGCGATCCGCGAGGAGGTCGAGGCCTCGCGGGGCGCCGCCGACGCGGCGTACATCAACCGGTTGATCAAGATCCAGCGCGGCCTGGCCGTCGCGGGACGACTGACGCTGATGCTCGGCACCCAGTCCAGGCGGACGCGCGTCCCCGCGGTCCTCGCGGGCACGAGCATGCTGGCCCTCCACAAGATCCTCGAGAACATGGAGATCGGCCACAACGTCATGCACGGCCAGTGGGACTGGATGAACGATCCCGAGATCCACTCCTCCAACTGGGAGTGGGACACCGCGCAGCCGGCCGAGCAGTGGAAGCACTCGCACAACTACGTGCACCACCAGTTCACCAACGTGCTGGGCTACGACAACGACATCGGCTACGGCATCCTGCGGATGGCCCGCGAGCAGCGGTGGAACGTCTTCAACCTCGGGCAGCCGGTCTACAACGCGTTGCTCGCCGGGCTCTTCCAGTGGGGGGTCGCGCTGCACGACCTCGACCTGGAGAAGATCCGCAAGGGCGAGAAGGACCCGAAGGAGATGAAGCGGCAGCTGCGCCAGATCTGGCGCAAGGGCCGCAACCAGGCGCTCAAGGACTACGTGGTCTACCCGGCGCTGTCCGGGCCGCAGTGGAGGACGACGCTGAAGGCCAACGCCGCGGCGAACTTCACCCGCAACATCTGGGCCTACGTGATCATCTTCTGCGGGCACTTCCCCGACGGGGCGATGCACTTCACCGAGGAGGAGATCGAGGACGAGACCCGCGCGGAGTGGTACCTCCGGCAGATCCTCGGCGCCGCCAACTTCGAGGGCGGCCCGCTGCTGCACATCCTCTCGGGCAACCTCGGCTTCCAGATCGAGCACCACCTGTTCCCCGACCTGCCGAGCAACAGGTACGCCGACATCTCGGTGCGCGTGAAGGAGCTGTGCGCGAAGTACGACATCCCCTACACGATCGGCCCGCTGCACCAGCAGTACGGCCAGGCGCTGCGCACGATCATCAAGCTGTCGGTGCCCAACGGCTGGACCAGCGACGACAAGCCGCCGCAGCCCCCGGCCAAGCCCGACTCGCCCGAAGCCCCGCCGATCGACAAGGGTCGCAAGTCCGACGCCGAGCGACCCCCGCGACGCAGCGAGCTCGGTGCGTGGTCGCGCGGCAAGCAGGCGTCGTGAGGTCGGCCTGATGCTGCGTGGCCTGAGCCGCGACGTCGACCCGGTCTCCGCGCCCTTCGCGTGGGAGACCGGGCCCGACGGTCGCCGCGAGCTGGTCGGCACCCGGGTCACCCAGTGCGCGCTGTCGCGCATCTGCGGTGCCTGCGCGGAGTCGCTCGGGCGACCGATCGCCTTCGTCGGCGACGACCTCGAGGTCGCGCGCAACGCCTTCCACGCCCCACCGCTGCACGAGTCCTGCGCCGAGGGGCTGGCTTCCGTCGAGCCCTCGTGGCGGGTCGTGCGGACCGCCGCCTTCGAGTTCGTCCGGCCCACCTCCGAGGACCTCGACCGGCGGCCGGTGTTCCAGCCGTCCGTGCTGCTGGGCTGAGACCGGGTCAGCGGCGCACGGACACCGTGTCGCGGCCGGGTGCGTGGTCGGCCAGCGTCGCGGTCGCCACGAGACGCCGCGCCCGCGCGGGCCGCACCCGCACCGAGCAGGTCCCGTCGGCGGCCGTCGTGCAGCGCTCGCCGGCCAGCAGCACCTCGGCGCCCGCGACCCGGTCGCCAGCGTCGGTGACCGTGAACCCCACCCGGGTGCGCCGGTCGACCCGGATGCGGTCCGGCGCGGCCGCGAGCGACAGCCCCGGCAGTGCCTCCTGGTGCCACAGGGCCGTGGTGTCGTTGAGCACGACGTCGGCGGTGCCACCGGTGGCGTCGATGTCGACGCCCCAGCTGCTCGGCTCGCCAGAGACCGTGCGGAAACCCAGGTCAACCGCGGCGCCCCAGCTGCCGCCGCCGGCGGAGGAGCGGGCGGCACGGACGTCGTGGTCGGACACCCACGCGACCCAGACCCGTCCCGCCGGACCGGCCGACAGCGCGGCGTACCTCGCGTTCGGGCTGTTCGGCACCCGTGAGGGCGCGGCTTCGCCCACGCGCCAGACCGCGAGGTACTCCCGGGTCGGGTAGCCGACCGGGTACGCCACGAAGACGCCGTCCGCGGTGGCGAGCAGGGGAGCGCTGCCGGAGAGGGTGCTCGTCGACTCGGTGCCCTCGTAGTCAACCACCGAGCGGGGCGCGCGCAGGACGGGGCCGAGGGTGGGGGCGACGCGCTGGACGAAGACCCCCAGGCTCGTCGGGGTGCGCCCGTTGGCCACCCACGACGCCCACACCTCGTCGGTGCCCGGCACACGGGCCAGCTCGGCGTCGTAGACGCAGCACTGGTCCACGCCGGTGCGCTGGTCGTCGGCGGCCGCCTCCGGATCGCCCACCTCGCCGCTGCGCAGGAGGACGTCGGAGCCGCTCGGGGTGAACGCCACCATCGCCGACCCGTCGAGGCGGTCGACGGCGCCGGTGCCGTTGGAGGCGTAGGCGTTGCCGCTCTTGGACAGGAACGTCGGCTGCAGGCTCCAGACGGCGCCGGAGGCATCCGACGTGGCGTGGTACATCCGTCCGCTGTTGAACGGATCCGTCGCCACCACGTCGCGCAGCCCACTGAAGACCACCCGCAGACCGGAACCCGATCGCAGGATCTCGGGGTCGCGGGTCAGTGCGTCCCACTCCTCGACCACGGTGCTGCGGGCCACGACCTCGCCGTCGTCGCCGAGCACGACGTGCTGGAGGGACTGGTGCGAGATCGAGTCCTGGCGCGTGTAGACCACGTGCAGCAGGCCGTCGTCGGTGCGGACCGACGACGGCCGGGCGATGTTGCCGATCTGCTCGGACGTCTCCCCGCTCACCCGGGTCCAGGTGCCGAGCGGGCCGGCGCTCGCAGGCGCCTGGCCGAGGAGCGGGAGAGCGAGAGCGAGTGCGGCCATGGTCGCCAGGGCGACGCGGGTCAGGGGTCGGGGGTCCGTGGGGGCACGAGGCATGGTCCGCAATCTAGGGAGGCTCCGGCGCCGGGGCGAGATGTTCCAGACCATTGCGGCCCGCCGTACGCCGCCCGCCCAGCTCTACCCCCGGGTTGCTCCCTGGGTTCCGCTGGGTGGGTCGTGGCGCGTTCGCGCCGCAGCAGGTCCTGATCTCGGTAAGAGCGTGGTCGCCCTGGGTGCCACCCGAGCTTCTTGGTGACGGTCCGTTCCGCGTCACCCTTCGCTGAGGTGCTCATCGTCCCGCACGTCTCGCACCCTCAGAAGCCCGTGGAGCACCAGGGCGTCGGGCCGGCGTGGTCGGCCATGGCGGCGAAGGTGTCGACGTCCGGGCCGTCCACGCGGCCGGCGGCGGCGTGGACCGTGACCGGCTGGTCGCCGAGGTAGAGCGCGCCGAGCGTCTCGGCGTCGAGGGTGACGCCCGGCTCGTCCTGGGTCGCCACGACGGTGGCCCGGCCCTTCTCAGTGGTGATCCGGAACCGACCGTCGGCGAACCCCATCCGGTCCTGCACCGCGAGCACGACCGTCGCGTCCTCACGCCAGGGCCGCGCCTCGAGCGCGGCGATGACGTCCAGGACCCGCACCCACAGGAAGTCGAACAGCGCGGTGCTGCGCACGACCCGCGGGTCGGTCACCGCCAGGTGGAGCGGGGTGTCGACGGGCACGCGGGACTTCACCACCTGCGCGAGGTCGATGTCGGCGAGGAACGACCAGAGCCGCCGCCACGCGACGTCGGTCAGCGCGTGCAGGCCCCGCAGCTCCACCACGCCCCGCTGCGGACCCTCGCCCTCGTCCTTGTGCTGGAACCGGGCGTAGCCGTCGACCTCGCCGTCCGCGTCCAGGTGCACCACGACCCTGGACCTGGTGTCCTTGTCGCCGGACTCCCAGTCCCGGCCCTCCTCGATCTGGCCGTAGAACGCCGGCCGCGAGACCGCGCCCCGGGTGGTGGCCAGGTGCCGGGCGAAGACCCGCTCGACGTGCGGGCGCGCCTGCGGCAGCTCGAGCAGCTGCAGCGAGCCGTCGTCCGCGGTGTCCCGCAGCCGGAACCGGCCGTGGCCGGTGTCGACCTCGACCATCCGCTGCCGCGTCGCCACCCCGAAGCCGAACCGGCCGTAGATCCCACCCTCCGACACCGTCAGCGCCGCCAGCGGCACACCGCGCGTCCTCGCGTCGGCGAGGTCGTCGGTCATCAGTCGACTGAGGATGCCGCGACGGCGGTGCGTCGGGGCCACGGTGACGTCGGTGATCATGTGCAGCGGCAGCTGCGTGCCGCCCCCGACGTTGATCGACCCGCCCCAGCTGGTGAAGGTCCCGACCGGCGGTGGGTCCGCGACCAGCGACGACGCGGCGTACGCCGCCCGCAGGGTCACGCCGTCGGCGCGGCTGTGCTCGAGCCAGAACTCCCGCTGCTTCTCGCTCAGGGAGCCCTCGTGGAAGCCGCGGTGCCAGGCGTCCCCGTACGCCGCCACCTTCGCCGCCATCGGACCCTCGGTCGCGTGGATGTCGAGGGTCTCGAAGGTCAGGTCGTCGTGGGAGCTCACCGACCCACCGTAGGGGCGCTCGTCGGGGTGGGGCCACGCGATTTGCGGTCGGCCTGTCGTCGCTGCGCCCTAGGGTCGGGGCATGGCGGCGAAGGCAGCGGAGGTGCAGGCGGGCGGCCGGGCGGTGCGCGTGAGCAGCCCCGACCGGGTCGTCTACGAGGCGACCGACCGGACGCCCGAGATCACCAAGCTCATGGTCGCGGAGTACGTCGCGTCCGTGGAGGACGGGTTGATGCGGGCCCTGCGCGACCGGCCGACCGCCCTGGAGCGCTGGCCCTCGGGCGTGCGCGAGGGGATGCGGCTGGCCACCGGCCCGCAGGACTCGAAGGCCGACGCGTTCTACCAGAAGCGGGTGCCCCAGGGAGCCCCCGACTACCTCGAGACCGCCACTATCACCTTCCCCTCGGGCCGCACCGCCGACGAGATCTGCCCGACCGAGATCGCGGTCCCCGTGTGGTGCGCCCACATGGGCACCCTCACCTTCCACCCGTGGCCGGTGCGGCGCACCGACGACCCGGCCAGCCTCGACCACCCCGACGAGCTGCGCATCGACCTCGACCCCCAGCCCGGTACGACGTTCGCCGACGCGGTCCGGGTCGCCGGCGTCGCGCGGGAGCTGCTGGAGGAGCTGGGCCTGCGCGGCTACGCCAAGACCTCGGGCAACCGCGGCGTCCACGTCTACGTGCGCATCCAGCCACGCTGGGAGTTCACCGACGTCCGGCACGCCGCGATCGGCTTCGGCCGCGCCCTGGAGCAGCGTGACGAGCAGGTGACGACCGCGTGGTGGAAGGAGGAGCGGGGCGCGCGGATCTTCGTCGACTACAACCAGAACAACCGCGACCGCACCATCGCCTCGGCGTATTCCCTGCGCCCGAAGCCGGGTGCCCCCGTGAGCACACCGCTGACGTGGGAGGCGCTGGCCGAGGTGCGCGACCCCCGTGACCTCAACCTCGTGACCGTCCCGCAGATGCTGGCCGACCAGGGCGACGCCTGGGCCACGATCGACGACGAGGCGTTCTCCCTCGAGCCGCTGCTCGAGCTGTGGGAGACGCTGCCGGGCGGGGAGCTCAACTTCCCGCCGGACTACCCGAAGATGCCGGGGGAGCCGCCGCGCGTGCAGCCCAGCAAGAAGGTCGCCTCGCACTGGGACGACGAGGGCAACCGGATCGCGGAATGACGAGACCCGCCCGGAGCGTGCTCCGGGCGGGTCGTCGTCGTGTCCTGGGCTCCCCCCGGAGCCCTTGCCTGGTGGATCGGAGCCACGCAGCCCCCCAGCCACGCGGACCTGTGATCACTGCTCCAGGTCACGAGGCCGCCCCCCGGCGACCTCGTGCTGACAACGCTAGGCAGTGCTGCCTCGCGAGGCCACCACGTGCGATCCACAAGATCGCCAGGGTTCGGTAACAGCAGGCGCCGGGGTGGTCGGCACGGCTGCCGGCGGGGGTCGGGGCGGGCGGTCGGCCACTGGTAGTTTTCGCCGCATGATGGTCTCCCACGAGAAGCGCGTGCTCTTCGTGCACGTGCAGAAGACCGGTGGCTCGACCATCGACCGGATGCTCCAGGCGGACATCCCGGACGTGCAGTACCTCCAGGGCCTGCGCGGCGGCCGCCACGCCCGGCTCGGCCCGGCACTCAAGGCCCACCCCGAGCTGTCGGACTACTTCATCTTCGGCTTCGTCCGGAACCCCTGGGCCCGGATGTACTCCTGGTACGCCATGATGCGCCGCGCCGAGACCCAGGCCGCCGAGGGCAACGAGAAGGCCGCCAAGCAGCTGGCCAAGAACCGGCTGTGGAAGCGCGTGCTGCCGGCGTACCCCGACTTCGAGAGCTTCGTGCTGCGCGGCCCCGACGAGCAGCGCGAGCTGCGCCGGGCCCAGATCACCTACCTGCGTGCCCGTGGCCGCCCGGCCGACTTCATCGGGCGCCAGGAGCGCTTCGACGAGGACCTGCGACAGGTCTGGGAGCGGATCGGCCTGGAGTGGCCCGGCGAGACCCTCAAGGTCAACACCGGCCCCTCGACCGACTACCGACAGCACTACACGCCGGAGATGCGGGACAAGGTCGCCCAGGTCTTCGAGAAGGACCTTCGCCGCTTCAAGTACGAGTTCTGAGGCTCAGGCGCCGCTGATCCCCTCGCCGCCCCCGGCGGACTGGCCCTCGATCGTCTCGTGCTCGAGCAGGTGCAGCACCGGCACGCCGAGCTTGCGGCGGGCCTGCGAGGTCCAGTCGAGGTGGAAGAACTCCGCCACCACGTGGGGGCGGGTCAGGATGATCGCCTCGCGCCCGTCGATGGCCCCGACCTCGGCGGCCAGCGCGTCCACCGGGGGCTCGTGGATGACCCGACCGGTCGCGATCGCGCCGGCGTCGGCGAGCCGGGCCAGCGTCAGCCGCAGCTCCTCCTCCGAGCCCTGCTGGCACTCCTCGCGCACCGACTCCAGGTCGACCTCGGACATGGTGATCGCCGGGCTGGTCAGCAGGTCGCCGCCGGCCAGCGAGCCCATGGCCGCCTCGATCCGTGCCGCGGCGTCCTGGATCGGGAGCAGCACGTGGTAGCTCACCGTCTGCCCCTCCGCGACCAGCTCCTCGTGCAGGGAGCGGACCTGGACGGCATCGGCGGGGGAGAGCGCCTGCTCGACGAGGAGGACGACGGGGTAGGTCTCGGCCATGCCTCGACCTTAGCCCCGATCCGCGGTCCCTCGCCGGTGCGCGCGTCAGCCGTCGGTGAGGATGTCGGCGAGGTCGTAGCGGGCGACCTCGTCGAGCTGCTCGTAGCCGCAGGAGGTGGGGTCGCGGTCAGGCCGCCAGCGCTTGAAGTGCGCGGTGTGGCGGAAGCGCCGCCCCTCCATGTTGTCGTACTTCACCTCCAGCACCCGCTCGGGCCGCAGGGGGGTGAAGGAGAGGTCCTTGCCGGCGCTCCAGCGACTCTGGGTGCCGGGAACCCTGTCCGGGTTGGCGATGGCCCAGCCGGCCTCGCCGGCCCAGGCACCCCACGGGTGCTCCTCGATCGGGCAGACCAGCTCCTGCAGCTCGCTCCAGAGCTCGGCCCGTCGGGCCTCGGTGAAGCTGGCGCTGACGCCGACGTGCTGCAGCGTGCCGCCGGAGTAGAGCCCCAGCAGCATCGAGCCCAGCAGCGGGCGCTCCGGCGTGGAGGTCTTGTGCTCGCGGTAGCCGGCGAGGACGACGTCGGCGGTGCGCTCGTGCTTGATCTTCAGCATCGTCCGCGCGTTCTGCTCGTACGCCGCCCCCAGCGGCTTCGCGATCACACCGTCGAGCCCCGCGCCCTCGAACTGCTCGAACCACCGCTCCGCCTCGACGGGGTCGGTCGTGGTGCGCGTGAGGTGGCAGCGGCCGGGCGGCACCTGCTCCCACGCGTGCTCCAGCGCCGCGCGCCGCTCGGCGAACGGGCGGTCGACCAGCGACTCACCGTCCAGGGCGAGCAGGTCGAAGGCGACGTACTCGGCCGGGGTGGTCTCGCTGAGCATCGTGACCCGGGACGCGGCGGGGTGGATGCGCTCCTGCAGCACCTCGAACTCCAGCTCCCGGCCCCCGCTCTCGCGCGGCAGGGCGACGAAGACCTCGCCGTCGAGCACGCAGCGCTCGGGCAGCTGCTCGCGGGCGGCCTCCACGAGCTCGGGGAAGTAGCGGGTCAGGGGCTTGGTGTTGCGGCTGGTCAGCTCGACCTCGTCGCCGTCCTTGAAGAGCAGGCAGCGGAAGCCGTCCCACTTGGGCTCGAAGGAGAGACCGCCGTGCTTGGCAGGGTCGGGGACCCCCTTGACGGACTTCGCGAGCATCGGTCGCACCGGCGGCATGACGGGCAGGTCCACGTCTGCGACCCTAACGACGTACGCCGACATCCGGCTCGACGTGAGGGGGGACCGTGCGCCGCAGGCTGGTGCTGCTGCTCGCCGGCGTCGTCGCGCTCGCCCTCGTGTGGGTCGCGCTGCTGCTGACCCGCGGCGACGACGACACGATCAGCTCCGACCCGGGCCCGCCCGTGGACGTGCCGGTGGCAGGCGAGGACGTCGTGGAGGTGGTCGTGCTCGTCGACCAGGCCAGCGACCCCGACGACGTCGACCGGGCCGTCGGGCTCATCACCGACGCCACCCGCATGTGGGCCGGGGGGCTCGAGGGGCTGCAGGAGGACCCGCGCGACCTCGTGGTCCGCACCGAGCGGCTGGCCTCCGACGCCGAGCACGAGCTCGTGGACCCCGAGGTGGTCTTCGTGGTCGTCGACGACACCGACACCGCAGGGGGAGCGGTGCTGCGGGTGGTCGACCGCGACGGTGGTGAGTGCGCGCGCTACGAGGACGTCTTCGCGCTGGGCGGCTGGCGGGCCCGGGCCGGGTTCGACAGCCACCACAGCCTCCCGGAGGGGACCTTCGACCAGGACTGCGGCGAGCCCGGCCCGGACGCTGCCGACGCCTGCCTGGCGCTCAACGGGACCTTCGTGGCCGGTGGTGTGGACCCGATGGAGGCCTTCGGCCTGGTCGGCGACGAGCTGGGCCACTGCCTGGGCGCCAGCGCCGGTCGGGCGGCCGGGCCCCGGGGGTAGCCTCGCGGCCCCTCGCTCGTTGACGCAGACGTGAACAGCCGTCAGATCCTGCGTCCGGTCGCGCTCCTCGCCGCGACGGCCACCGCCCTGCTGTCCGTCGGGGTCCCCGCCGTCGCCTCGCCCGGCGACGACTACACCCGCTCCTACTTCGGCGACGGCAACCTGCCGGCCGGCTGCGTGGTGGACCGGGACCCCCTCAACCCGGACAACACCTGCTACCACATGAAGGTCGGGCTCAACGCCCTCGACGACCCGCAGATCGACGTGGCCGTGCTGGCCCCCGTCTCCCCGGGTGTCGAGCGGGACCTGCGGGTGGGGGAGCAGGCCGTGCAGATGTGGGGCGAGGGCATCGACTACCTCGCCGACGAGATGGGCATGGAGTGGCTCGCCGACGGTGTGGACTTCAACATCACGACGTACGAGCTGAAGGTCGACCCCGCTGGTCTTTTGGTGGACCCGATCGACCTGGTCGACCCGGAGATCGTGGTCATCATGAGCAACCCCGCCGGCGGCATCGGGATCGGCATCGACCCGGTCTCCTTCGCCGGTGAGCTGGGCATCGTCGACGGCGAGGGCACGCCCTGCTTCGTCGAGGACGACCCGCTGAACTTCGAGTCCTGGCAGGGGAAGAAGGGCTTCGACCAGCACGGGCAGGAGAACGGCGGCACGTACGTCGCCGACTGCGGGGGCGTCGGCGGCAACGTCTGCTTCGCCGTCAACGGCGCGGTCGACCCCGTGCCGGGCGCCTCGGACTTCTTCCCGCTCTACGAGCTGGTCGCCCACGAGGTCGGCCACTGCCTGACCGTCGGCCACGTCGGCGACGGCGCCGACGGCCCGTGGGGCCCGACCACCACCAACGACATCATGGCCTACAGCGCGGACCCTCCGGGCCTGGCCAAGTGCGTCTCCACGCTCGACGTGGAGGGCTTCGCCCTCCGCATGAGCCGCTACATCGACCGCGACGGGGACGGCGAGGTGACCCGCCGCGACCGGCTCGTCGCCAACGACGTGGCTGGCGACGGGACCAGCTCCTTCCAGGTGCAGCACCCGCGTGACCACCGCTACGCCTCGGCGACCGGCTCGCCCGCCGACTGTCCGCAGCCGGACCAGGGCGTCGTCCCGCTGGCCGTCGGCGACTTCACCCCTGACCCCGTCGCCAGCACGCGGCCCCTGCTGCGCGCCTCGCGGATGAGCATCGAAGGCGACCGGGTCGTGGTCGCGGGCCAGGCCGCCAACGTGCCGCTGGGCAAGATCCCCACCCGGCGCTCGGCCTCCGCCGAGGACGCCACCGGCGACGGCGGCACGCCCGTCACCGACCTGTCCTCGATGAGCGTGCGGACCGACGAGAAGTTCATCCGCGCGACGATGTCGGTGGGCCAGGTCGCCCCGACCGCCGTCCCGGGGTCGGTCACCGCCTACAGCCTGCTCGTCGACGGCCGCCGCTTCGACTCCTTCATCGGCACCGGCGACCCGTCGGGCGTCGTGAAGGTGATGGACAACGGCACCGGCTACTACCTTCCCGACGGCACCGCCACGTGGAACGCCGACAACACCGTCACCTTCAAGATCCGCCGCGACTACCTGGCGGACCAGCAGATCGTCGCGCCCTACACGGTCAACGCGGTCACCGGCTACCACCTGCGCAGCAACGACTGGGTCGCCACCGCCGACTCCGTGCCCGACGCCCTGGGCGTCCAGGTCGCGGCGCCGCGGATGCCGCGTCGCGACCTGCGCGACGCCCCGGTCGCCTCGAAGGTCACCCGGTCCACCGCCACCCTCACGCCCGAGGGCGGGGTGACGAAGCTCCCGACCGACAGCACGCTGGGCCTCGGCGGCCTGGTCAGCGCCGTCGACACGATGGACCGCTTCACGATCCCGGTCGAAGAGCAGTCCACCGTCGAGGTGACCCTCGAGTGGACCGGCGCGAACTTCTTCGCCCTGTCGGTCAACGGTGGCTCGTCCCAGGTCGTCGAGGAGGGCGAGAACCGAGTCACGGTCACCGTGCCCTGGGCGCGCCGCGACCTCTCGGTCACCGTCGACCCGCAGCAGATCGTCGAGCCGACCACCTTCACGGTGGTCGCGCGTTCCACGACGGTCATCGACGACGGCGACCGTGACGGCGTCCCCGACGTCGCCGACGCCTGCCCTCGCGACCGCGGGCCCAGCACCGGCGCGGGCTGCCCCGACCGTGACGGCGACGGCCTGTTCGACTCCGCGGACCGGTGCCCGACGAAGGCATCGGTGAGCGTGACCGGTTGCCCGACCCGGGCCGACGAGCGCGTGCAGCTGTGGGTCGACGACCGCTTGGCCGCCGAGCGCACGGTCGTGAGCCGCGGCGTGCCCGCCGCCTTCCGCCTGGCCTCGGCCGCTCCGGTGGGCCCGGGCCCGCACCGCGTGGAGGTCCGCTGGGTGCGGGACGGCAAGGTCGTGGCCCGCTCGGCGCGCACCGTCGGCTGACCTTCCTGACCGACCCGACACCGTGAGCACGGGGCGCGACCACGTACGGTTGCGTCCCGTGCTCCGTCGTACCCGCACCACCCTGGCCCTGACCGCGCTGCTGCTGCCCCTGGCGGCCTGCGGCTCCGACTCCGAGGACGCCTCCGACCCGGCCGGCACCGGCTCCGGCACCGGGGAGTCCATCTCGGGGGTGAGCTTCTCCGGCGAGGTCGGCGAGGCGCTCGAGGTCGAGTGGGACGGCGGGGTCGAGAACACCGACGCCACCGAGGTCACCACCCTCGTCGAGGGCGAGGGTGAGGAGATCGCCGAGGGCGACGTCGTCACCACCTACCTCTACGTCGCCAACGGCTCGACCGAGGAGCAGGTCTACAACGACTACGACAACGGCGCCCCGCAATCGCTGCCCTACGACGAGGCGCAGGTCGGCCCGGTCTTCACCGACCTGATGGAGGGTGCGACCTACGGCTCGCGCGTCGCCGCGGTCACCACCGTCGACGAGCTCTTCGGCGGGGCCGCCGAGTCGAACCCGCTCGGCCTGCCGGTCGAGGACGCCGTGGTCGTCGTCGCCGACCTGGTCTCCCCGCAGGAGGTCTCGCCCGAGCCGTCCTCGCAGGACGCCGAGGAGGCCGACCCCGAGGCCCAGCCCACGGTCGTGGAGGAGGGCGGGGACCCGGTCGGTCTGGACTTCTCCGGCGTGGAGGAGCCCGAGCTCGACACGCCCGTCCAGGTCCTCGTGCTCGAGGAGGGCGACGGCCGCAAGGTCACCCCGCAGGACACCGTCACCGTCGACTACCTCGGCGCGGTGTACGACGCCGACGCCCCCTTCGACGAGTCCTACTCCCGCGGTGAGCCGCTGGTGTCCCCGCTCTCCGGGCTGATCCCCGGCTGGTCGATCGGCCTCGAGGGCGTGCCCGTCGGCAGCCGCGTGCTGCTGCAGATCCCGCCGGCGCTGGGGTACGGCACGCAGGGCAGCCCGCCGAGCATCCCGGGCAACTCCACGCTGTGGTTCCTCATCGACGTGATCGAGGCGGAGTAGGCGCTACTGCGGTCGCGGGACGTCATCCGGGCGGGACGTCCGTCCAGCCGGTTCGTATGACGTCCGCGGGGCCTCTATGGTTACCGCCGTCCACCTGGACGTTCCCCGGTTGGTCTGCCGGCAGGGCCCGCCTGACTTTGAATCAGGACTAGCGACGTAGGTTCGACTCCTACCCGGGGAGCCACCCGCGCCTCAGCGCTTGCGCTTGGCGGCCTTGGCCTCGGCGCGGCGGCGCCGCTCCTCGGCGTACGCCGCGGCGGCCTTCTCGATGGTGGGCGCCGAGCCGCCGTACTGCTGGGGGAGCCACCACGCGCCCGCGGGGCGCTCCTCGGGCGGGCTGGCGAGGATGCAGCGCTCGAGCATCTCCTCCATCCGGCGCTTGAGCTCGGCGGTCTCCGCCGCCGGGTCGTCGCCGGTGGGGTGCATCGGCTCGCCGACCTCGATGTCGATGCGGTGGTGGCGCGAGAGGTCGATCTTGCGGCCCTTGGCGAGGATCCGCTGGGTGCCCCACACGACGATCGGGATGAGCGGCACCTCGGCGTCGGCGGCGATGCGTACCGCACCGGACTTCAGCTCCTTGATCAGGAAGCTCTGCGAGATCGTCGCCTCGGGGAAGATCCCCACGACCTCACCGGCGCGCAGCGCCTCCACGGCCGTGCGCATCGAGGCGGCCCCGGCCTCGCGGTCGACCTCGAGGTGCCCGAAGCTGCGCATAAAGGCGCCGCTGAAGGCGTTGCCGAAGATCTCCTTCTTCGCCATGAACCGCGTGTAGCGGCCTCGCTGCGCGGCCGGGTAGCCGCCCATGAGGTAGTCGACGTAGGACAGGTGGTTGACCGCCAGGAGCGCGCCCCCCTCGGTGGGGATGTGCTCGGTCCCGGTCATGTGGATGTCCATCGCCGAGACCTTGAACCAGGTCTTGGCGGCCGCGACGATGACGGGGTACGTGAGGTCCACGGGCACACCCCACCACGTGCGGATGAGCCGGTCCAGTGCCTGGTCAGCCGCCGCTGACGATGACGGCGTGGGAGCCGGTGGCGCGGGCGACGACCTTGCCGCCCTGGGACACCTCGGCCTCCGTGGTGCAGATGCGCCGGCCCAGGCTCGTGCAGGTGGCGGTCGCCACGAGCGGGCGGCCGGCGACGCCCGCCCTGAGGAACTGCGTGGTGAGCGTGACGTGCGGCGCGACCATGCCCTCGGGCCCGGCGCCGTGCACGGCCCAGCCGGTGGCGCTGTCCAGCAGCGCGCTGAGGTAGCCGCCGTGCAGGATGCCGCCGCCGTTGAGGTGCTCGGGCTGCGGGTCGGCCTCCACGACCGCGCCGTCGGCGTCGGCGCGCACCACGCGGAACCCGAGGTGGGCGGAGAACGGTCCGGGGTCGCCGACGGGTGTCATGGCGCCACCGTAGGACGGCGCGCCGCTAGGTTCTCGCCATGGTCCAGGACTTCACCGACCGGGTCGTGGTCGTCACCGGTGCCTCCAGCGGGTTGGGCGCCGCGACCGTACGCCGGCTCGCCGCCGGCGGGGCCCGGGTCTGGGCCGCGGCGCGGTCGCAGGACCTGCTCGCCGAGCTCGCCGCGGAGTGCTCCGACGGCCCCGGCGAGGTGCGCTTCGGGCACCTCGACCAGACCGACCCCGCGTCCTGCCGCGCGATGGTGGCCGAGGCGGTGGCGGCGTACGGCCGGCTGGACGTGCTGGTCAACAACGCCGGCCGCCACGACTTCCGCCGCACCACCGAGGTGAGCGAGGAGGAGTGGGCGCACGACATCGCGCTCAACCTGAGCGGACCGTTCTTCGTCGCGCAGGCCGCGATCCCGCACCTGCTGGTCGCGCCCGGCGGTGGCGGCACGATCGTCAACGTCGCGTCGGTCGCCGGCGTGATGGGGGAGGCCTACTCCGCGGCGTACACCTCGGCCAAGCACGGCATCGTGGGGCTGACGCGGGCGCTGGCGGTGGAGTACCTCAAGGAGCCGCTGCGGGTGAACTGCGTGTGCCCCGGTGGGATGGACACCCCGCAGGTGCAGACGATCGGCGTGCCCGACGGCGCCGACTGGGACCTGATCATGCGGGTCGCGGCCACCCGGGGCCTGATGGCCGCCGACGACGTCGCGGCGACTATCTGCTTCCTCGCCTCCGAGGACGCGGCCGCGGTCAACGGCAGCATCCAGGTGGTCGACGCCGGCCGCACGGCCGGCTGAGCCGGGCGGGACCCTGCAGGCGCGGGCTCAGCCCTCGGCGAGGATCCCCGCGACGGCGGGGGAGTCCCAGAACGGCGCCAGCCGCGCCCGCACGAGCGGCTCGAGGTCCCCGGACTCCCGGGCGGCCGTGACCAGGGCGGTCAGCGGCGGCAGCAGGTGCTCGGTGAGCACCTCGGCGTCCAGCCCCAGGTCGGTGAGCAGCTCGGAGAGCGGGTGGTCGGCGTACGTCGCCACGAAGCCGTCGACCACGGCGCGGACCATCGCCAGCACCGGCTCGGAGGGCGCGGCGCCGATGACGACGTCCTGGACTATCCCGGCGAGGTGCTGGACCCGCTCCAGGGGGACCGTGCCGGCCCCGGAGAGCGGCTTGTCGGCGTACAGGTCGTAGACCTCGAGGACCGCGGCGCGGGTGCCGGGGTCGCGCAGTGTCTCCACGACGACCGCGTTGAGCCGGCGTACCGCGAAGCCGGCGCCCTGGCCGGCCGCGGCGCCGACGAGGGCGTCAAGCTGGGTGGCGCCCATGACCTTGCCGGCCGCGCCGGCGTAGAGCGAGACCAGAGAGCCGACGCCCGGCAGCTTCTCCGCGACCGCGCGGTTGGCCTGCACCACCTCGGCCACGACCCGGCCCATGAAGCGCGAGGCGAGCGCCGAGACCGCGGGGCTGCGGGTGAGGTCGTCCAGGGCGCCGCGCAGCCGCTCGCCGCTGCCGAGCAGGGTGTCGGCGAAGGCCTCGACGTGCTCGCGGGCCACGACCTGGCCCAGCGTGTGGTCACCGGTCGGACCGTCGTGCAGCACCTCGGCGAGGACGGCGGTGAACGTGCTCGCGGCCGTGCTCGGGGGCACGCGGACGAGGACCTCGGCGATGGTCGCGGTGATCGCCTCGGGGTCCGCGACCGCGCCCACGGTGACCCGTGAGCCGGCGTCCACCAGGTCGGCGACGTCGCGGGCGACCATCTCGGGCAGGTCGTGCTCCAGTCGGTCGACGACCCACTGCACCTGGGCGTCGAGGAGGCGGGCGGCCAGGTCGGTGCGATCGGTCACCCGCGCAGGCTAGCGGCGGACCTTCGCGCTCCGCAGGGTGAGCGTCGTCGGCTGGAGGCCGGGCGCGGACCACGTGATCCGCACTGCCAGCACAGCTCCGGCGTCGCGCGGCGTCACCCGGTAGCGCGGCCCGCTGGCCCGCAGCTTCTTTGTCCCGCGGGACCAGCGGTACGTCGCTCGGGCACCGGTCGGGACGGTGACCGCGGGCCGCACCCGCAGCACCGACCCGACCATCGGCCGGCCGGTGAGCCGGGGACGGCGGTCCAGGACGACGGCGGGCGCCAGCTCGACGGCCTGCTCGAGCACGTCGAGCATCGTGGCCCGCACGTCCTCACCGACGCCCGCGACCGGGTCCTGGAGCTCCTCGAGGGCAGCGGCGACGACCGGGTCGGAGGGTGCGAAGACCCGCACCCCGGTGCTGGAGGTGTCGCGCACGCTCCCGTCGGGCGAGGTCAGGGTCAGCGCCCATGTCGCGACGCCCGGTCGCAGCCGGTCGCTGTCGACCGGCACCGGCACGGTGGTGGTCGCGCCCGCGGGCACCACCACCTCGAGCCGCTCCGGCACTCCCGCGAGGCCCGCCGTCCCGACGACGTACGCCGCTTCCGCCGCGCCGGGATTGTGCACGTCCACGCTGAGCTCCTGGCCGCCGACTCCCGAGACGAGGCTGAGCACGCCGCTGCTGCGGATCACGCCCGCTCCCGGCTCGACCGTGGTGTCCAGGCTCGTCTGCTCGGAGTGGTCGGGGACCCGGTCCAGGTCGATCGCGTCGTCGTCGGGGTCGGAGGCCCCGAAGGCGCCGACCTCGCCACCGGCGTACTGCAGTGCCGCCCAGTCGTCGTGGCCTGCCAGCACGGTGAGTCGGCCGTCCCCGTTGACATCGGCCGCGGTGGTCCCGGGGTCGATTGTCCCGTCGCAGTCCCAGTCGGCCGCGCCGGGCATCGTCGCGGTCCAGCGGGCCGCGGGCGAGGCGCACATCCAGGCGACGATCCCGTTGGCGCCCGGCACCCCGATCGACTCGGTGAGGTCGTTCTCGTCGAGCGTCGGCAGCCGGTCACGCGAGTAGTCCAGGGGGACCCCGGCCTTGTTCTGCCAGGAGTAGCTCATCTGGCTGCGGTAGTTCGGCTTGCGGTTGTCACCGTCGGCGCCGCCGTGCTGGAGCGCCAGCGTGTGGCCCAGCTCGTGCATGAACGTGCTGGCCTCCTGCGCCGCCGTGAAGCCGGTGCCCGCGTTGAAGGCGCCGCCGGTGAGCACGAACAGCGAGCTCGGGATCCCCGCGGCGATGCCGCTGCTGTCGGACCCGGCGTACACGTCGGCGTAGAGCGCCCAGCGGAAGACGTCCGCGCGGGCGGGCTCGAGTGAGTCCTGCTGCAGGGCCGCCAGCTCGAGCCAGCACACGCCGTCGGAGTCGTTGAAGCCGCTCGGGAGGCCGGGGATGCAGGGCCGCACGGGCAGGATGTCGCGGGTGTAGGGCACGTCGGTCGAGCGGGACAAGGCTCCCCAGGTGCGGCCGGACGGGTCCATCACCGAATCCGGGCCGTGGTCGACGTGCAGCGTGATCCCCGTGCTGCCGTCGGGGTTGGCGACGGGGGCGGCGGCGAAGGCAGCCACCACGTCCGCGATCGCACCGGGATCGGGCTCGAAGCGGTCCTCGTCGAGGCAGAAGCTGTTGGCCACGCAGGTCCGCCCGAGCATCCAGTCGACCTCGACGAAGACGTCCTTGCGGCGCGGGTCCGCGCCCATGGCGGGCAGGTCCACGTCGACGACACCGTCGCCGTCCCGGTCGTAGCCGTTCTGCTCCCACGTCCCCGGGAGCCCGTCGCCGTCGGCGTCTCCCAGGGCCTCCCCGGACACACTCATGCGGGACTGCACCCAGGTCTCGTCCTCCGGCGGGACGCCGACCTGCCACGACAGTCCCGCCACGAGGCCGTTCGTGCCGGTGGTGTCGCAGGCGCAGGCGTCGGGGAACGGCGCCCGGGTGTCGCTGACGTACCTCCACACGTCCACGAAGTCCGCGACCAGCCGGGTGGCGCCGGGCCACTCCGAGGTCCACTGGTGTAGGCGGCCCTCCGGGGAGACGCAGCCGACCCGATCGGGGCCCACCAAGCCGGTCCAGGAGTTCGACGGCACTCCCTGGTAGCAGAACCCGGCCCGGTAGACGACCGCGTCGGTCACCGCGGTCGCGGTGTCGTTGTGCAGGTAGACCCGGCTGGTGAGGTCCTCGTCGCCGACGACGTAGGAGTCGACCTGCGTGACCCGTAGGCCGGTGTCCCCGAGGGCCACCTCGGTGTGGATGCGGAACGGCGCGTCGATGGTCCCGCGGCCCGAGGTGCGCTGGCTGATCGGGGTGTACGGCGTGGGCTTGCGCCCCTGCTGCCAGCTCGGCACGAACGCGGGTCCGTAGAGCTCGCCGCGCACCGCCACGACGGTCAGGCAGTCCTGGATCCAGCAGGAGTCGTGCTGCTCGCCGGTCCGGAACATGGTGGTGCCCAGCGTGGGGCTCACCGTGATCTCGGTCAGGGGCCCGTCGGACGTGATCGACGCGCCCTCCGCGCGCTGCCGGGACGGCTCGCGCGCCGCGGCGGCAACCGCGGCCGACGTGCCGGCGAGGAGGAGCAGCAGGGCCAGCATCTGGAGCAACGCACGGGGCATGGCTCCGAGGATGCTCGTGCCAGCCCTTCAAGGGAAGCATGTTTCCGCCGGGTCTGGCGTGTCGCAGCGGGACCTCTAGAGTGTGGCGGTCAGCCGGGGTCGACCCGGACCGACGGCGAGGGAGACCCGTGGCCGAGCCCGTGCTCAAGGACCTGACCGTCGTCGTCCTCGCTGCGGGCGGGGGCACGCGGATGCGGTCGAAGACCCCGAAGGTGCTGCACGAGATCGGCGGGCGCAGCCTGGTCGGCCACGTGCTCGCCGCGGTGGCGGAGACCAGCCCGCGCTCCGTCGTGGCCGTCGTGGGCCACCAGCGCGAGCTCGTCGCCCCGCACGTCTCCGCCCTGCTGCCGGACTGCCTGCTCGCGGTCCAGGAGGAGCAGAAGGGCACCGGCCACGCGGTGCGGGTCGCCGTCGAGGCCGCCGGCACCACCTCGGGCACCGTCCTCGTGGCGTACGGCGACACCCCCCTGCTCACCGGGCAGAGCCTGCGTGACTTCGTGGCCGAGCACGAGGCGGCCCAGCGCGCGGTCAGCCTGCTCTCCGGTGACGTCGCCGAGCCGGCCGGCTACGGCCGCGTGGTGCGCGACGCCGACGGCGAGGTGCTGGCGATCGTCGAGCACAAGGACGCCACCGCCGAGCAGCTGGAGATCACCGAGATCAACTCCGGGATCATGGCCTTCGAGGCCGGGTTCCTGCTCGACGCGCTGCCGCGGCTGGGCAACGACAACGCCAAGGGCGAGTACTACCTGACCGACCTCGTCGGCCTGGCCCGCGAGGCCGGGCTGATGGTCGGCGCCCACGTGCTCGCGGACGTCGTGCAGACCGAGGGCGCCAACGACCGCGCCCAGCTCGCCGCGCTCGGCCGGCTCCTCAACGACCGGGTCGTGGACCACTGGATGCGCGAGGGCGTCACCGTCGTCGACCCTGCGACCACGTGGATCGACGTGCACGTCGACCTGGGCCGCGACGTCACGATCCTGCCCGGCACGCAGCTGCTCGGGGCCACGACGATCGGCGAGGACGCCGTGGTCGGACCCGACACCACGCTCAAGGACTGCGAGGTCGGTGCGGGCGCACGCGTGGTGCGCACCCACGCCGAGCTGGCCGTGGTCGGCGACGACGCGCAGGTCGGCCCCTTCTCCTACCTCCGCCCGGGCACCCGCCTCGGCGCCGGCGGCAAGATCGGCGGCTTCGTGGAGACCAAGAACGCCGTGATCGGCGACGGCGCGAAGGTCCCGCACCTCTCCTACGTCGGGGACGCCGAGATCGGGGAGGGCGCCAACATCGGCGCCGGGACGATCGTGGCCAACTACGACGGGGTCGCCAAGCACCGCACCGTCGTCGGTCGGCACGCGCGCACCGGCTCCAACAACACCTTCGTGGCCCCCGTGGTCATCGGCGACGGCGCCAGCACCGGCGGCGGGACCGTGGTGCGCGGCGAGGTGCCGGCGGGCGCGCTCGCGGTCAGCGCCGGCCCCATGCGCGTGATCGAGGGCTGGGCGCAGGAGCGCCGGGCCGGCACCGCGCAGGCCGAGGCCGCGGAGGCGGCGGGCAGGGAAACAGCAGGTGGTCCAGAGGTGACCGACGACTCGTCCCAAGCCTCGGCCGGTGAGTTGGGCTGAGGCTCCCGAGAGGGGCAGAATCAGCGGCGCCCACCACCCCCGCGGCGCCTCTCCCGGCATCTAGGAGCACCTCGACGTGACCGGATACAAGAAGACCACCGAGAAGAACCTGATGGTCTTCAGCGGACGGGCCCACCCCGAGCTGGCCGAGGAGGTCGCGGACCTGCTCGGCACCGACCTGGTGCCGACCTCGGCGTACGAGTTCGCGAACTCCGAGATCTACGTCCGCTACGAGGAGTCGGTGCGCGGCTGCGACGCCTTCGTGATCCAGAGCCACACCGCTCCGATCAACGAGTGGATCATGGAGCACCTGATCATGGTCGACGCCCTCAAGCGGGCCTCGGCCAAGCGGATCACCGTGGTCATGCCGTTCTACGGCTACGCCCGCCAGGACAAGAAGCACCGCGGCCGCGAGCCGATCTCGGCCCGGCTGATGGCCGACCTCTTCAAGACCGCCGGTGCCGACCGCCTGATCGCCATCGACCTGCACGCCGACCAGATCCAGGGCTACTTCGACGGCCCCGTCGACCACCTGATGGCGCTGCCGATCCTCACCGACTACGTCATGGAGAAGTACGGCCACCAGCCGCTGTGCGTCGTCTCCCCGGACGCCGGACGGATCAAGGTCGCCGAGCGCTGGTCGGCCAAGCTCGGCGGCGCCCCGCTGGCCTTCATCCACAAGACCCGCCGCACCGACCGGCCCAACGAGACCGTCGCCAACCGCGTCGTCGGTGAGGTCACCGGCAAGATCTGCGTGCTGACCGACGACATGATCGACACCGGCGGCACGATCGTGAAGGCCGCCGAGGCCCTGGTCGCCGACGGCGCCGCGGGCGTCATCATCGCCGCGACCCACGCGATCCTCTCCGACCCGGCCGTCGACCGCCTCAAGAACTGTTCGGCCGTCGAGGTCATCGTGACCAACACGCTGCCGATCCCCGAGGACCGGCGTTTCGACAAGCTCACGATCCTCTCGATCTCCCCGCTCGTGGCCCGGGCCATCCGCGAGGTCTTCGAGGACGGCTCGGTCACGAGCATGTTCGACGGCCACGCCTGAGGCTGCCCCCGGCGCCTGCGCGCCCGGACGTCAGGCGCGAGCGTCGTACGCCGCCCGCGACCGCTCCACCTCGTCGATGTGGGCGCGCGCCCACGCGTCGAGCCCGGCGACGGCCTGCACCAGCGTGCCGCCGAGCGACGTGAGGCTGTACTCCACCCGCGGGGGCACCTCCGCGTGCACCTCGCGGGTGACCAGGCCGTCGCGCTCGAGCGCGCGCAGCACCTGGGTCAGCACCTTCGGGCTCACGCCCTCGATCCGGCGCTGCAGCTCGGTGAACCGGCAGGTGCGCTCGGCGAGCAGCAGGAGGACCAGTACCGTCCAGCGGTCGCCGATCCGGTCCAGGACCGTGCGCGTCGGGCAGGCGGCGGCGTAGGGGTCCGCGATCGGTGCCGTGCTCACGTCCTCACTATCCCTCAGGTAACCGCGGCACTTCAAGGTGCCTACTTCCGAAAGGGAAGTAGGGGCTGCTGGGTCCGGTTGGTGGGGGTGTCAGCGTCACCCACGAGAGGAACCACCCATGTCCCGCACCATCACCGTCATCGGAGCCACCGGCCACCTCGGACGCCTCGCGGTCGAGGCGCTCCTCGAGCGCGGCGTCGCCCCCTCCGACATCCGCGCCACCGGGCGCGCCACGGAGCGGCTCGCCGACCTCGCCGATCGTGGCGTGCAGGTCCTCGGAGTCGACCGCGACGACGAGGCAGCCGTCGCCGACGCCGTGCGCGGCGCCGCCGCCGTGCTGCTGGTGTCCGGGACCGAGCCCGGCCGCGTCGAGCAGCACCGCAGGGTCGTCGAGGCCGCACGCGAGGCCGGTGTCGAGCAGCTCGTCTACACCTCGGGCCCGCACGCGCGGGGCTCGTCGGTGCAGCTGCTGGCCGACCACGCCACCACCGAGGAGCTGCTCGAGACCTCAGGCGTGCCGCACACCGTGCTGCGCAACGCGTGGTACGTCGAGAACTACACCGCCCAGGTCGAGACCTACCGGGCTCACGGGATGGTCGGAGCCGCCGGCGAGGGGCGGGTCTCCCTCGCCCCGCGCCGCGAGTACGCCGAGGCGGCGGCCGTGGTGCTCACCACCGACGGCCACCTGGGGAAGGTCTACGAACTCGGCGGCGAGGCCCGCACGCTGGCCGAGGTCGCCGCGGTCATCGGCGAGACCATCGGCCAGGAGATCACCTACACCGACGTGCCGGTCGAGCAGCTCCAGCAGATCCTCGCCGGTGCCGGCGTGCCCGCCCCGATGGATGCCGTGCTCGCCGATGTCGACAGGGGCATCGCTGACGGCGAGCTGCTGGTCCCGACGACCGACCTCGAGACGCTGCTCGGCCGCCCGGCCACCGACCTGCGCCAGGCGGTCGAGGAGGCGCTGGTCTGAACCGAGCCCCGCCGGACCCTCAGCCTGGATCCACCGATTCTCGCCTGCTGCGCGACACCATCTGGGCGCCCTGGCTGCGTTGCCGACGCTCGACGGGCACCCAGCAGGCCTTCGCGTCGGGCGCCTTGCCAGGCCACCCATCTGGTGCCGCTCGCGACGGCGACCATCGGTGGATCCAGGCTCAGCCTCGATCCACCGATTCTCGCCTGCTCCGCGACACCATCCGGGCGCCCTGGCGGCGTTGTCACGCCTCGACGGGCCTGGGGGCCCGCCTTCGGCGCTCCGCCTTGCCAGCGCACCCGTCTGGTGCCGCTCGCGACGGCGACCATCGGTAGATCGAGGCTCAGCCCAGGTCGTCCAGCGCGTCGTTCCACTGACGCGCCAGGACGGTGGGCACGTCAGCGGCCAGCACCTCCGCCAGTCGTGACCGCTGGTCGGCGCTGAGGGCCAGGGCGGGGAAGGCGTTGCGGCCCAGGACGAGGCTGAAGCCCTGGCCACGCCGGCGGGCGATGTCGGGGCCGGCGTCGAGGTAGGCCTCGACGTACGGCGCGCACAGGTCGGGGCGCTCGGCGTCCCAGAGGCCGAGGGCCAGCGACTCGAAGAGCCGGTTGGAGACGTCGGGCTCGGTCATCGCCGCCCACGCCTCGGCTTTGGCCTCGGCGGTGGGGCGGGCCGCGAGGGCCCGCGCCGCCCCGAGGTCGCCGGCGAAGGAGCCGTCGGCGACCCGGGCGGCCTCGATCCGATCGGCGTCGATCGCGCCCAGCGCGGCCAGGCGGGCCAGGGTCGACCAGCGCAGGGACGGGTCGAGGTCGACCCCGCCGACCGGACCGGTGTCCGTGCGGCCGGCGGCGAGCCAGCGCTCCAGCAGCGAGGGGTCGCGGGTCGTGGACACCAGACCGCGGACCAGGGCGATGGCCACCTGCTCGTCCTCGGCGCCGGGGCCACCCGAGAGACCGGCGGCGCAGGCGGCGGCCACGGCGTCGGCGAGGGCCGGCACGGCGTCGGCGGTGGCGACCCTGGTGCGGACCGGTCCGAGGGTGCGGTCGAGCACGGCGGCCACAAGCGCTGCGTGCGGCTCGCGGGGCAGGTGGGCGGCCACCAGGTCGGCGTACGCCGGCACGGGCAGGGCACCGGTGCGGACCTCGTCGAAGCAGTGCGCCCACAGCACGGCGCGCTGCAGCTCGTCGGTGACGTCGGAGAGGCGCTGCCGGACGAAGGTTGCGGAGTGGTCGTCCAGGCGCAGCCGGACGAAGGACTCGCCGCGGCTGTTGGGAACGACGGCGAGACCGGCCCAGTCCGGCAGGGGGAGCGCTGCGTCGGCCAGGTCGACGAGCCGCTCGCCGGCGACGGAGCCGTCCGCGGCGTACGCCGTGACCGAGAAGCGGTGGGGGCGCGAGCCCTCCCGCACCAGCACCGGGGTGCCGTCGGCGTCCCGCTCGACCGCGACGGTGTCGAAGCCCGGCCGCCGCAGCCAGGCCTCGGCCCACGCGCGGACGTCGCGCGGGGAGGCCTCGTCGAGGGCCGTGACGAGGTCGTCGAGCGTGGCGTTGCCGAAGGCGTGCCGGGTCAGGTGCGCGTTGACCCCGGCGAGGAAGTCCTCGTCGCCGAGCCAGGTGACGAGCTGGCGCAGGCAGGAGTTGCCCTTGGAGTAGGAGATGGCGTCGAAGTTGGCGAAGGCGGCGTCGACGTCGGGGACGTCCTCGGGCGCGGGCGCCACCGGGTGGGTGGAGCGGCGCTCGTCGGCGGTGTAGGCGCCGGGCTTGCGCGAGGACTCGTGCGCGACGAGGGCGCCGGCGAAGCCCGCTCCGTCATCGGCGACGCGGTAGCCCATGTAGTCGGCGAAGGACTCGTTGAGCCAGGTGTCCTCCCACCAGCGCATCGTCACGAGGTTGCCGAACCACATGTGCGCCATCTCGTGGGCGATCACGGTCGCCCGCGCTGCGCGCTGGTGGTCGGTGACGCGTCCGCGCGGGAGGTACTCGTCCCGGTAGGTGACGCATCCCGGCGTCTCCATCGCACCCCAGTTGTGGCCGGGGCCGAAGAGCTGGTCGTAGGAGTCGAAGGGGTAGGGCTGGTCGAAGAGCGTCGCGTAGTGGTCGAAGCAGTCGGTCGTCGTGCGGCGCAGCTCCTCGGCGTCGCGGTCGAGCTCGGCGGCGAGCGAGGCGCGCGCGTGCCAGCCGAAGGGCAGCCCGGCGTGCTCCCAGGTCACCGAGTGCCACGGCCCCGCGCAGACCACGAAGAGGCTGGGACAGATGCGGGGCGTGGTCGCGAACCGCCAGCGCCCGGCCGCCTCGTCGTGCTCGCGGACCCGGCCGTTGGCGAGCACGGTCCATCGCGGGTCGGCAGTCACCGCCAGGTCGAAGGTCGCCTTCAGGTCGGGCTGGTCGAAGCAGGGGAAGACGCGCTGCGCCACGTCGAGGGAGAGGTACGCCGAGACGTAGGTCTCGCCGTCCTCGGGGTCGGTCATGAGGTGCATGCCGTCGCCGTCGCTGACGTAGGGCACCTCGGCCCGGACGACCACCTCGACCGGCTCCCCGACCGGCAGGCCGTCCAGGGCGATGCGGCGGCCGTCGTATGTCCAGGTGAGGGGGCTGGCGTCGCAGTCGACCGACACGTCTCGCGCCGCCGTGAGCTCGAGGAAGGTCCGCTCGGTACTGGTCTTGAAGCGCACCCGGGTGCGGCACGCGAAGTGCCCTCGGTCCCAGCCCGTGAGGTCGAGGTCGATCGCGTAGGACTCGACCGTGACGGCGGCCGCGCGGTCCCGGGCCTCGGCCAGCGTGAGAGACATGCCCCGACCCTAGGTGGGCGGGTCGTCGGCTCGACAGGAGTCAGGAGGTGCGCTGACGAAGGGTGCCGGCCATCGCGTCGAACAGAGCGACCATGTCCTCGCGCACCTGGTCGGTGAGGGTGGTGAACCCCGGCATCAGCAGGGAGTCCCCGCCGAGGTCGACGACGTAGTCGACGCCCGTCTGCCACCTCGAGACCTCGCTCCCGGCGACCTCGACGGTCATGGGGGTGCGCCGCACGCGCCGCAGGGCGGGGCGTCCTGCGAGGCTGACGCTGCCGTGCTCGAGCACGCCGCCCCCGGAGTCGAGCACGTGGGCGAAGGCCTCCGCGACGTCCTGGGCCGGGCCGATGGTGACCGGGGTGACCACCAGCGTGGCGCTGACCGGGACTCCGCGAACCGGTCGGACCAGGGTGTGTACATGGGTGGCGCCCTGCTGGCCCGCCCGGGCGACGGCTTGCGTGAGCTCGCGATCGATCTCGATGCGCCGAGTCACCAGCTCGTCGCGTGCGGTCCCGCGGAAGGTGTGGTCGAGCAACCGGACGATGCTGGTCCGGCTCTCCTCGGCCCGAGTCGGGATGGTCCACCAGCCGGGAGGAAGCATGAGCTCCCACGGCTTTCCGGCGATCGGCAGCACCGTGTCGTCGGTCGTCACCTCGCTCACAGCCCGCTCACCCCCTCGGCCAGCTCGCGCAGCGCGTGCGAGAAGGCCGATGCGTGCACGAGGTCCTCGACGTGGCCCATGAGCAGGAGCGCGAAGCCGGGGTCGGGTCGCAGCCAGAGGACCGCCGAGAGATCCTGGACCCGACGTGGCTGGTCCAGGCCCGGGCTGGCTATGCGCAGCTGGAGCGCCGTGGCCCGTCCCATGGGGGTGTCCAGCTCGTCCACCGTGGGAGGCTCGAGGAGCTCCGAGCCCTGGCTGAGCCAGGCGACCACCTGGACGGGATCGTCGACCTCGGTGCGGATGATGCGCAGCCATGCCACGGCCACGGGGGAGAAGTGGCCGATCTCGGCGAGGTAGGCCCAGGCGAGGAGGGGGAGGACGTCGTCCTCGGGATCGCTCTGCTCGGCCACGGAGAGGACCAGGTCGGCGAGCTGCTCTGCCGCGTCCCGGTCGGCCGAGGCGTCGGCGCGGTCCAGCAGGTCGAGCATCCGGCGCGCGCAGCGCTCGCGATCCACGTCGTCCAGGGGGACGGGTAGCCAGCGCGCCAGGCCGTGGACCTGGAGGTCACCGATGGACGCGTGGGGATCGTGATTCACGAGAGGTCCCCCCGTGCCGCTTCGCCCCGCTGCCAGGCGCGGACGCGTCGGCCGGAACCGACCCACACCACGGCCAGGGCGGCACCCGGCACCGCGGAGAGGGCTGCGACCGGGTGCGCGAGAGCGCACAGGAGACCCTCCACCACGAGGGCCGGCACCACGAAGGCCAGCAGGGAGGGCACCCAGAGGTCGGAGTCGGGCGCCGCGCCGCGGACGGGTGGCCGTCCGAAGCCCTCGTGCGCGGGCCACGCCTCCGGGCTGCCCACGGCGTGGACCGGGAACGGCGTCTCGTCCACGGCGACCTCGATGCCGGCGCGGCGGCAGGCGCGCTCGAGCTCGGTCGGGTCCTCCGCCCAGCCGCCGGCAGACGCGGCGAGCGTGATGCCCCGCCGGTCCTGCCACAGCAGCAGGTCCGGGGTCCGCAGCAGTCGCGTCACCCCGCCTGCGGCCGGACCGGGCAACCAGGTCTCGCGTCCGTGGTGGTGCACGACGACGCGACGGGGGGAGACCAGCGTCCGCGCCAGCGTGCGCTGGCGGACCGCGGAGGGGTGGGTCGGTGCCACGGACGAGGCGCCGGGCAGGTCCGGGAGCCCGGTGACGGCCTCGAGGAGAGTCGCCCTCCTGCGCACCAGGCGCAGCGTCGGACCGGCTGCGAGCCCCGCGGCGAGGAGCACGACGGGGACGAGCGCCCAGGGTGCGACCGCGAGCGCGGCGACGGCCGGGAACACGAGCAGGACCAGAGCGATCATCAGCAGGACCACGTCGCCGCGATGGCGTGCCGGACGGTGCGGGTCCAGTGCCGCGACACGGCGCAGCGCCTGACGGTCCGCGGCGGACGCGGGGGCGATGCCCAGCCCGAGCGCCCGCGTGAGCGCGGAGGCCCCCGTGGCATGGAGCAGCAGCTCGTCGGACCCGAGGACGTTCACGGCGTCGGTGTAGCGCCACAGGGGCAGACGCACGCGCGGGCCGTCGTGGTCGAGGAGGCCGAGCTCGGGGTACGACGGGTCCGGGACCAGGACAGCCCGGACGAGACTGCCCGGCGGTGCGAGCACCTCCCGACCCGACCCGTCCCCGACAGCCAGGCTGCCGTCGTCGTCGACGTGCACCTGTCGGTGGCGCACCGCGAGCACCCCCGCACCGGTTCCGGTGGACGGGAACATGCGGGGCTCCCGGGTGGGCGACCCCGCTCCCCGGTCGTCGCGGTCGGCACCGGGACCACGACCGCGGGAACGTCTGAGCACCGGGTCAGCCTCTCAGCCGGCGTGCTGGAGGCGCCAGGACAGCTGGCGAGCCTCGTTGATGGAGTGGTCGATGGCGTCACCGGCGAGGGAGTTGATCGAGATGGGGCTCACCCGGTCGATCGCCCCGTCGACGTCGTTCGCGGCCATCACCACGTTGAGGTTGCGGATCTGCGCCGCCACCTGCTGGGCGTCGTCCAGCATCGGCATGGCCGCCCGCACGTCGAAGGACCGCATCGCGTTGATGCGGGCCACGTTGCCGGCCGGTTGGCCGTCCAGGTGGAGGACGCGACTCAGAGCGCTGGGTCGGGCCAGGTCGATCGTGCGTACCGCCTGGTTGGCGATGACGTCGACACGGGCCTGGGCGACCCTGTCCCCGGCGCGGCCGATCCAACCGAAGCCGGGGAGCCGGACGCCCTGCATCATGCGCACCAGGGTCGGGGTGCTGGCACTGGCGTTGGTGCGGACCGCGGTGATGATGGCGCCCATCGCCCCGTTCATGCTCGTGGTCAGGCGCTGGGTCAGGGCCAGGGTGGCGCGACCACCGACGGCGGACAGGGCGAGCCCCGCGAGGTCCCACGCCACGTCCCCCCAGGTGGCCTCACCCACAGTCAGGAGGGCGGCGTCGAGCAGCAGGATGGCGGCGGCCAGTGCGACCCCCAGCGCGATCAGCGCGAAGGGCGCCGTCGCGATGACGGCGAGGACGAGCACCACCACGAGCGCGATTCGCGACTCGGGCGCCCTCGGGGCTACCATTCCCCGGTTGCCTCGGCGAGGGAGCGCGCGGTCCGGCAGGGTCGCGGGGCTCCGTGATCGACAGGGCGGAGATCGCGCCGCGCTGCCTCGTCACCACCGGGAGCGCGGCGCTGTTGCGTCCCGCCCCTGGCCCGCCCGGCTCCCACACGCCACGTACGGCCCGCACCACACCCCCGACACGTCAGCAGCACCGCAGCACGAGGAGAGCGCATGTCCACCGAGAAGATCACCGCCGAGGTCCGCACCGAGTTCGGCAAGGGCGCCGCCCGCCGCATCCGTCGCGAGCACAAGGTCCCCGCCGTCGTCTACTCGCAGGGCGGCGAGCCGCAGCACCTGACCCTGCCGGGCCACGACACGATGATGGCCCTCAAGCACGGCGGCCCCAACGCGCTGCTCGAGCTCGACATCGACGGCACGACCCAGCTCGCGCTGACCAAGCAGGTCCAGGTCGACCCGATCCGCCGCGTGCTCGAGCACGTGGACTTCGTCGCGGTCAAGCGCGGCGAGAAGGTCACCGTCGACGTCCCCGTCGTGGTGGTCGGCGAGGCCGGCCCGGAGACCCTGGTCGTCACCGAGAACGCCTCCGTCTCCGTCGAGGCCGAGGCGACCCACATCCCCGAGTCCTTCGAGGTCTCCGTCGAGGGCGCCGAGGCCGGCACCCTGATCTACGCCTCCGACCTGTCCCTGCCCTCGGGCACCACCCTGCTGACCGACCCCGAGACCCTTGTGGTCAACGTCGCCCAGCAGGTCTCCGCCGAGGCCCTCGAGGCCGAGCTGGAGGAGGCCGAGGCCGAGGCCGGCATCGAGCGCGAGGACTCCGACGAGGACGCCTCCGGCGACGCTCCGGCCGAGGCTGCGGCCGAGGGCGACGCCGACTCCGAGTGACGTACGCCGTCACCGACCGCTGAGCAGACGGGCCCGGGATCCCCAGATGAGCGACGACTCGACCACTGACGTGTGGCTGGTCGTCGGGCTGGGGAACCCGGGCCCGAGCTATGCCGGGCACCGGCACAACATCGGCTACATGGTCACCGACGAGCTGGCCCGCCGGATGGGCTCGGGCTTCCGGGCCCACAAGTCCGGCCGTGCCGACGTCGTCGAGGGCCGGCTGACCCCGCCCGGCGTCCCCGGGCCGCGGGTGGTCCTGGCCCGTCCGCGCTGCTACATGAACGAGGTCGGCGGGCCGGTGAAGGCCCTCGCGACCTTCTACAAGGTCGCCCCCGCCCAGGTCGTGGCGATCCACGACGAGCTGGACATCCCGTTCGACACGATGCGGGTCAAGCTCGGCGGCGGCGACAACGGTCACAACGGCCTGAAGTCGATGCGCTCCTCCTTCGGCACCGGCGACTTCCACCGGGTGCGGGTCGGCATCGGCCGCCCCCCGGGTCGCCAGGAGGTCGCCGACTTCGTGCTGTCGGACTACTCCTCGGCCGAGCGCAAGGTGCTGCCCTTCGTGGTCGACACCGCCGCCGACGCGGTCGAGTCGCTCGTCTCCGACGGGCTCGAGAAGACCCAGCAGCGCTTCAACAGCTGAGCGCCGATAGCCTGCAGGGCGTGACCTCCACTGGTTTTGAGCCCGGAACGCCCCCCGTCGACGCCGACGACCACGTCCTCGCCACCTGGCTGGCCGAGGTGGCCGGCCGCCGCCTCCTCGAGGTGCGGGCCGAGGGTCTGGAGGGCAAGGAGCTCAAGGACGCCGGCGACGCCGCCGCTCACGAGCTGCTGATGCGCCTGGTCGCCGAGCACCGTCCCGCGGACGCCGTGCTCTCGGAGGAGGGCAAGGACGACAAGGCCCGGCTCTCCGCCGAGCGCGTGTGGATCATCGACCCGCTCGACGGCACCCGCGAGTTCTCCGAGCCCCCGCGCGACGACTGGGCCGTGCACGTGGCGCTGTGGCAGGGCGGCGCGCTGGTCGCCGGCGCGGTCGCGCAGCCCGTGCTGGGCGAGACGTTCAACACCGGTCACCCGCCGGTGGTGCCGCCGAGCACCTCGGAGCGACCGCGCATCGCGGTCTCCCGCAGCCGCCCGCCGGCCTTCGTGCAGGCCCTCGCCGAGGAGATGGGCGCCGAGCTGGTCCCCATGGGCTCGGCAGGGGTCAAGATGATGTCGGTCGTGCGCGACGTGGCCGACGCCTACGTCCACGCCGGTGGGCAGTACGAGTGGGACTCCGCGGCCCCCGTCGCAGTCGCCCGCGCCGCCGGCCTGTTCACCTCGCGGGTCAACGGCGACGAGCTGGTCTACAACCAGGACGACGTCTACCTCCCCGATCTCATCGTCTGCCGTCCGGAACTGTCGGAGCAGATCCTCGCCTTCATCGCCGAGCACGGCACCGACTGAGCCGGCCCCACCCACCGTGCCGGTCCGCCACGTCCTGCTCGACGCCGACGGGGTGCTGCAGCGCAGCGCCCCGGACCCGATCGGCCTGCTGGTCGAGTGGGCCGGCGACCGGGCCGAGGAGCTCGGCCGCGCCCTGTGGACCGCCGAGCGTGGACCGCTGAGGGGCGAGGGCGACTTCCTGCACGTCGTGGAGGCCGTCGTGCCGTCGTACGCCGAGGTCGACCCGCTCGAGGTCTACCGCCGGCTCTGGCACGACATCACCCCCTCTCCGGAGAGCCTGGCCCTGGTCCGGCGGCTCCGCGCGGCCGGTCTCGGCGTCCACCTGGGCACCAACCAGCACCGGCAGCGTGGTGAGCACATGGCGACCGTGCTGGGCTACGACGACCTCTTCGACGTCTCCTGCTACTCCTGGGAGATGGGCACCAAGAAGCCCGAGCCGACCTACTTCGAGATCGCCGTCGAGCGGATCGGTGCCCCGGCGGCTGAAGTGCTCTTCGTCGACGACATGGAGACCAACGTCGAGGCCGCCCGGGCGGTCGGCCTGCGTGCCGAGCACTGGCACCTCGACCAGGGGCACGCGGCGCTCGAGCGGCTGCTCGCCGCGCACGGGGTGCTGACCGGGCCGCCCACCGCCTGATCGCACGGTTGGGACGGCGTTCACCTGCCGTCAACCCCGTCCGGGCTACTCCGGTCCCGAGGACCTGGCCCTTTCGGACTACGGCTCGCAGCCACGCCTAGCCCGTTCGGGAAAGGCCGGCCGAGCGTTCCCCGACAGTTCACCAGGGACACCCCGGACGGCCCGGTTCGCACCCTCAGGATGCTCTCGCTGCGGCGCCCGCCGGAAGCACGACCACATCCGGGGGGAGGCCCTGTGACCACGCTGCCGTCCTACGACGAGGCGACCGGGTTCGACGTCGTGCCGCGTCGTGTCTCCCGCAAGGCCAGGGGCGTCGACGCGGTCTTCGAGCACTCGGCCCGCGCGATCGGTGCCTCGGTCCTGGTCATCACCGGCGGGGTCGGCCTGTTCCTCGGCTGGCAGGCGTACCCCACGCTGAGCCGCTACGGGCTGGACTTCTTCACCGAGAGTCGCTGGCTGCCCGAGGAGGACGTCGTCGGCATCGCGGCGGTCCTCACGGGCACGGTGTCGATCGCGCTCGTGGCGATGGCCTTCGCCTTCCCGTTGGCGCTGCTGACCGCGCTCTACATCAGTGAGTACGCCCCCGAGCGGATCAAGTCCACGCTCGTCGCGATGGTCGACCTGATGGCCGCCGTCCCCTCGATCGTCTACGGCCTGTGGGGCTACCTGCTGATCATGCCGCGGGCCGGCGAGCTCGCGCAGTGGCTGCACGCCAACCTGGGCTGGATCCCGTTCTTCGACATCCGCGGCACCGACCCGGACGCGGCCGTCCCCGACGCCAGTCGCTACCTCTACAGCTCCTTCGCCGCTGGGATCGCCGTGGCGATGATGGTGCTCCCGATGGCGTGCGCCGTCATGAGACAGGTCTTCTCGCAGACCCCGCAGGGGGAGAAGGAGGCCGCGCTCGCGCTGGGAGCCACCCGGTGGGGGATGATCCGCTCGGTCGTGCTGCCCTTCGGCCGCGGCGGCATCATCGGCGGGACCATGCTCGGGCTCGGTCGGGCCCTGGGCGAGACCATCGCGGTCGTCCTCATCATCAGCCCGACCTTCGACGTGAAGTGGAATCTCACGGAGATCGGGAGCAACTCCGTCAGCGCCCACATCGCCCTGCAGTTCGGCGAGGCGAGCCCGGCGCAGCTCTCGGCGCTCCTGGCTGCCGGGTTCGTGCTCTTCCTGATCACGCTGCTGGTCAACACCCTGGCGGCAGTCGTGGTCAACCGCAGCCGCTCCGGCACGGGGACGGACGCCTGATGACGATCCAGCAGACCCGCCCCACGGCCACCGGCCTCGGCCTCCCGGCCGGCACCACGCACCTGCCCCAGGTCGACGAAGACGCAGCCCCGGCGGTACCGCGCACCTCGATCGGTCGGCCGAGCGCCGATGAGCAGCTGGTCCGGTGGGGCCCGTGGCTGTCCGCCGGTGCCCTCGCCTGGCTGCTGACCCAGCAGCTGTTGCCGCTGCCGGGCCTCGCATGGTTCGTGCTCGCCTGGTTCGCCCTGGGGTTGCTCGTGACAGCCGTGCTCGCCGGCATGCAGGGCGGCTCGATCGCGGTGAGGGACAGGTTGGCCGCGTCGGTCATCACCGGCGGGGCCGTCACGGTCGGCGTCGCCCTGGTCTCGACGGTCGGTTTCGTCTTCTGGGAGGGCTGGGGGCCCCTCCTCCACCTGAACTTCTTCACCGACGACATGGCCGGCGTCGGCCCGCGCGACCCCTTCACGCGCGGCGGCATCGCCCACGCGGTGCTGGGGTCGCTGATCCAGCTCGGCATCGGGTTGGCCATCACCCTGCCGCTCGGTATCGGGACGGCCGTCTTCATGACCGAGGTGGGCGGACGATTCGCCAGGCTGGTCCGCACCATCGTGGAGGCGATGACCGCGCTTCCCTCGATCGTGGCGGGCCTGTTCGTCTACACCGTCTTCATCCTGACCCTCGGTCAACCCCGGTCGGGCCTGGCCGCGGGCCTGGCGATCGCGGTGATGATGCTGCCGATCATCGCCCGAGCGGCCGACGTGGTGCTGCGGGTCGTGCCGGGCGGCCTGCGCGAGGCCAGCCTGGCCCTCGGCGCCTCGCGCTGGAAGACGGTCTGGCACGTCGTGCTGCCCACGGCCCGTCCCGGCCTGGCGACCGCAGTGATCCTCGGCTCCGCGCGAGGCGTGGGCGAGACGAGCCCGGTGCTCCTGACGTCGGGTGCGGCGATGTTCTTCGTGGTAGGTCCGACCGACGGCGCCATGAACTCGCTCCCGCTCTTCATCTACTCCAACGTGCGCAGTGGCGAGGACACCGCGATCCTGCGCGCCTTCGGGGCGGCGAGCGTCCTGCTGGTGCTCGTACTCCTGCTCTTCGTCGTCGCTCGTCTGCTCGCCCGTCCGCCCCGGTCCACGAAGCGCCGGCGCTTCTCGCTGACCCCGCGCGGGGGCTGGGCGCAGCGGGGTCTCGACCTCGCCCGGGCCAACCCCGCCTCGGTGGCCGGCGCGGTGAGCCCGGCCCCCACCCCTGTGCCACCGCCGCCCGATCCCGCCTTCCCCACCAGTCCGGACGACCGTCCCACCCCGCCCCAGGAGCCCCGGTGAACCGCCCCTTCTCCGTCCTCGCCCGCTGCGCCGCCGCGCTCGTGCTCGCCGTCGCCGGCGTCGCCGGGATGCCGTCGGCGGCCCAGGCGGCGACGTACGCCCAGATCGAGGGGACCGGTTCGACCTGGTCGGAGATCATCGTCCAGCAGTGGATCGCCGACGTGGACGCCTCGGGCATGAAGGTCGTCTACACCGGTGGCGGCTCCACGAAGGGCCGCAAGGACTTCTCCCAGGACACCAACGACTTCGCCATCTCCGAGATCCCCTACCAGGGCACCGACGAGCAGGGCAACGCCGACACCTCCAACGGCCGCGACTTCGCCTACCTCCCGATCGTCGCGGGTGGCACCGCCTTCACCTACCAGCTGAAGATCGGCAACGAGCTGGTCCGCAACCTGCGGCTGTCGGGGGAGACGATCGCGAAGATCTTCACCAACCAGATCACCAACTGGAACGACCCGGCGATCACGAAGGACAACAACGGCCGCGCGTTCCCCAGCGTGCCGATCACCCCGGTCGTCCGGGCAGACGGGTCGGGGACCACGGCCCAGTTCACCAGCTGGATGGACAAGGAGCACCCCAGCATCTGGCGGCCCTACTTCGGCAAGGCCGGCCTGACCTCGTACTACCCGAAGAAGTCGGGCTCCAGGACCGTCAGCCAGGCCGGCTCCGACCAGGTCATGAACGCGATCGCCTCCAGCACGGGCAACGGCTTCATCGGGTACGTCGAGTACTCCTACCCGGTCGACAAGAACTTCCCGGTGGTGAAGGTGTTGAACCAGGGTGGTTACTACGTCGAGCCCACCCAGTTCAACGTGGCGGTCGCGCTGACCAGGGCCCGGATCAACACCTCGAACCCCAACGACCCGAGCACCTACCTCACCCAGATCCTCGACGACGTCTACCGGAACCCGGACCCGCGGGCGTACCCGATCTCCTCGTACTCCTACATGATCATCCCCACCGCCGCGGACGACCCGCGGATGACCACGGCGAAGCGGCAGACACTGGCCGACTTCATGTACTACTCGTTGTGCGCCGGTCAGACGAAGGCGGGGCCCTACGGGTACTCCCCGCTCCCGCTCAACCTCGTGCAGGCCGGCTTCGAGCAGATCGCCAAGCTCGGGGAGGCCGACAAGGACGTCGACCTGAGCAACCGGGACGTCCGCTCCTGCAACAACCCCACCTTCGACGGCAAGAACCTCAGCAACAACAAGCTGGCGCAGATCGCCCCGCAGCCGGCCTCCTGCGACAAGGTCGGCGCGGGTCCTTGCGGCACGGCCACGGGCACCGGCGAACCCTCCACCGACGACGGCGCTGGTGCCGGGTCCGCGGGTGGTGCGGGAGGTGCCGCCGGTGGTGAGACGGGGGTCGACGTCGGTGGCGCGGGCGGCGGGGGCGGCGCGGGCGCGGCCCCGACGTCGATCGATCCCGTGACCGGAGAGGTCGTGGGGGGCGCGGCCGGAGGGGTCGCCGAGGCGGGGGCGGTGTACGCCGACCCCAGCACGATCCTGGTCTCGGACCGGGCGGGCGACACCCGCGCCTTCGCGTGGCTCTCGGGCCTGCTGCTCGTGGTCCTGGTGGTCCTCCCGGGCCTCTACGTCGCCGTGCTGCGGCGCCGCCCCACGGGAGCACGCTCGTGAGGCGCGCGGTCGCCACCGTGGTGGCCGCGGTCCTCGGCGCCGGCACCCTCGGCATCGGCGGTCTCGCCCTCGGGCCGGCGCCGGCCGGAGGCGTTGAGGAGCCCGCGGCGCGCGCGAAGCCGGCCTACGCGGAGACGAGGACGCTGCAGAGGGTGTTCGTGCGCCCCGACGGCAGCCGTCAGGAGTTCCCGGCGTACGACGTCACCGTCACCGCCGACCAGACCACCGAGCTCCGGGGGCGTCAGCGCATCCGGATCACGTGGAGCGGCGCCCAGCCCAGCGGTGGTCGCGCCAGCAACCCGTACGGCGAGAGCGGGCTCGCGCAGGAGTACCCGGTCGTGATCATGCAGTGCCGCGGGGTCGACGATCCCGGGCCGGGCGAGGAGCAGCTGCGCCCGGAGACGTGCTGGACCGCCTCGGTCGCCCAGCGCTCGCAGATCACCCGCGGCAACGCCGAGTCCACCTGGCGGCACGACCTCGACGCCGACGAGGCGGACAAGGTGCGGGTCTCCGGCCTCGACCCGTTGCCCTCGGCAGAGGTGTGCCCGTCGGCCGACCTCGGCGACTTCAGCACGCGCCTGACCCCGTTCGTCGCAGCCTCGGGACGGACGTTCCCGGCCTGCCAGTCCGACCAGATGCCGCCGGAGGCCGCGGTCGGCGCGGCGTTCCCGCCTGCGGAGCTCGCCGCGTTCACCGACCTCGAGGGCAACGGGGAGGTGCAGTTCGAGGTGCGCTCGGACGTCGAGAACGAGTCGCTCGGCTGCAACCACGAGGTCGCGTGCTCGGTCGTGGTCATCCCGATCGTCGGGCTCTCCTGCGACGCGCCGTCCAGCCCCCCGTCCACCGGTGACCAGGCCTGTCGTCGTACCGGTCGCTTCACCCCCGGGAGCGGCAACTTCGCCGGGAACGGCGTGGACCAGGCGGTCTCGCCCGGCCTGTGGTGGTCGCCCTCGAACTGGAGGCACCGCTTCTCGATCCCGATCAGCTTCGGTCTGCCACCCGACACGTGCGACGTCCTCGACCCACGCCCGCCCACCGGTTTCTACGGCACCGAGCTGCTCGCGCAGGCCGCCCTGCAGTGGGCGCCGGCTTACTGCCTGCGCAAGGACCGGTTCAAGTTCCAGCACAACCAGATGTCCGACGAGGCCGGCTTCGCCCTGATGGAGAGTGGCGGCGGCCCCGCGGCCCTGGTCAGCTCGGGTCACGAGCAGACCGGGCCCGACCCGGTCGGCTACGCGCCGACAGCCGTGACCGGCTTCGCCGTGGCGTACGTCGCCGACAAGCCGGACAACGCGGGCGAGGTGAGCACGCTGCGCCTCACCCCGAGGCTGGTCGCCAAGCTGCTGACCCAGTCCTACCTCGGGTCCGACCTGGGGCGGGGGCACCCCGGCATCGGGGACAACCCGCTCTCGATCATCCAGGACCCCGAGTTCGTCGAGCTGAACCCCGGACTGCCGCAGATCAACCAGGAAGCGGGGGCGACGCTGCTGTCGCTGTCCAACGAGTCCGACGTGATCCACCAGCTGACCGAGTGGGTCGTGGCCGACAAGGACGCCCGCGACTTCATCGCCGGCGAGGCCGACCCGTGGGGCATGGTCGTCAACCCGAACTACCGCGACCTGCAGCTGCCCGCGACCTCCATACCGCTGCTCGACGACTACGTCCCCGAGACCGGCAACACCTGCCGCCAGCAGAACCCGGCGGTCTACTTCAACCAGCTGGCCGCACCGGTCACCGCCCTGCGCAAGGTCAGCGAGGCGATCCTCGACGCGCACCCGAACGTCCAGACGCGTTGCGAGTTCGAGCCGGACACCGGCTTGTTCCGGATCGGGCGTGTCCCTCGGCAGTCCTTCGGTGCCCGCTTCATGCTCGGGGTGGTCAGCCTCGGTGACGCCGCGCGGTTCGGCCTGCGCACGGCGGCACTGCAGGCCGAACCCGGCAGCTTCGTCTCCCCGGACGCGGCGTCCCTGGCCGCCGCCGTCCAGCTGATGGAGCCGCAGGGCCCGACGCAGCCGTTCGTCCTGGACCAGCAGGCCGTGCGTCGCAGCACCCAGGCGTATCCGGGCACGATGGTCGTCTACACGGCCGCGCGGATGCGCAACCTGTCGAAGGCCGACGCCGCGACGGTGGCGCAGTTCATCCGGATCGCCACGTCCGATGGGCAGCGCCAGGGGCCCGGCAACGGTGAGCTCCCCGCGGGGTTCCTGCCCCTGCGCAGCTCCGGCCCGACGGCACCGCTGCTCGCCGCCGCGCGGCAGACCGCGGACGCCGTCGCGGCCCAGACTCCTCCCGCCGGCAGCACGCCCGAAGAGGAAGGCAGCGAGGGACCCGACCCCGCGGGCGGGGGTACGTCGGGGGGCGCGAGCGGCCCGGCGGGCCCGCTCGACGTGCCGGCCGCGGAGCTCCCCGGGGAGGCCGACGAGCCTGCGTCCGCGCCCGTGACCGACCCCGTGGAGGCGGGCACCGAGCCGGTGGCGATGCCGGCGACCACACCGATCTCCTCCCGGGTCGCTGGGATGCTGCTCCCGCTGCTCTTCCTCGGGGGACTGCTCGGCACGCTCGTGGTGGCCACGGGCCGCTTCTTCGTGCGACCTCCCCGGGCAGGACTCGGTCGATGACGATGACGGAGCCGGCGAGCGCGTCGCCCGGGCCGGCCGCGCCCGCCGGCCCGGTGACTGGTGCCGCGCCGGTCGCCGCGCCCGGGCCGACCCGAGCCGCCCGCCGCCTGACGAAGCCGCCCCGCCGGGTGTCCCTGCGCCGGGTGTCGCTGCGCCGGGACCGGACCGGTCCCCGGCCACCGAGGCCGCTCCCCACCGGTGCGCAGGCAGCCACGCAGTCGGCCGCGTTCATGCTGGCCGTCGTCTGCCTCTGGGTCTTCGTCCAGCTGCTGCTCCTCGGAGACCTCAAGCACGAGCGGTCCCAGGACCTGCTCTACGACCAGTTCCGCACCGACGTCGCCTCCGCGACGGCCCCTGTCGGCCCGGTGGTCCCCGTCGGCGAGCCGGTCGCCCTCCTGCGCGTCCCGGCCATCGACCTGGAGCAGGTGGTCGTCGAGGGCACCGCGTCCGGGGACCTGAGGGCGGGACCCGGTCACCAGCGCAACACCGTGCTCCCGGGCCAGGACGGCACCGCGGTCGTGATGGGTCGCGCTGCGACGTACGGCGGACCCTTCTCGCGGATCACCGAGCTGCAGCCCGGTGACGTCATCGAGGTCGTGATCGCCCAGGGGACCCGCGAGTTCCGGGTGCTGGGCGTGCGCCGGACCGGTGACCCGCTGCCCCAGCCGCGCACCGCAGGCGTGGCCCGGCTGGTCCTCGCCAGCGCCGAGGGCGAGGGGCGCCTGGGCGGTCTGACCCCGGGGGAGGCGGTCTACGTCGACGCAGAGGCCCAGGAGGCCTTCCCCGCGCCGCCCGGACGACCGGGCGCCGTGCCGGCCGCCGAGCAGGTGCTCGCCGGGGAGACCGCCGTGCTGCCGCTGCTCGCGACCTGCCTGACGGCGCTCGTGCTCGCCACCTTGACCATCATCTCCGCGCGCCAGCGGTGGTCGACGGTCCAGGTGTGGCTGCTCGCCGCGCCGGTCGTGGCCGCCCTGGCCTGGGCCACGACCGAAGTGCTGGTCCGACTCCTCCCCAACGTGATGTGACGCGGCTGTGAACCGTCGCCGAACCCCGTCCGAAGCCGCTGACGACTCGTCGTCGAGCCGCTGAGGATCACCACGCCCCCGCCGGGTCTCGGGACCGGCGGCCAGTCCCACCCGGCTCCACCCGTGCAGCACCCCCACCAGAGAGAGCGAATCCATGAAGTCGAGCAAGACCCTCAGCGGGCTCGTCACCGCGGCCCTCGCCGCGTCGGCGATCGCCCTCAGCGCCCCGACCGCCTCGGCCGCGCTGCCCTTCGACCCCACCTTCACCCCCGCCTCCGCGGACCTGGTGGGCGTCGGCTCGGACACCACCGAGATCTCGATGCACTACCTCGCCGAGGGCTTCGAGGGCACGCCTGGTTTCAACGAGGGCCGCACCACCGGCCGGATCGCCTCCTTCCAGGCAGGAGGGGGCGGGGAGATCACGATCCCGGGCGGGACCACCATCACCCGGCCCAACGGTTCGGGAGCCGGCAAGGGTCGCCTGTACGGCGCCAACAACCTGCCTGAGATCGACTTCGCTCGGTCCTCCTCCGGCCTCAACGACGCCGAGCGCGCCGCTGGCCTCCAGAACTTCCCCTTCGCGGTCGACGGTCTCAAGCTCGCGGTGTCGAACACCGTGGCGTCCAACGCCCCGGCGAGCATCTCCGCCGCCGACATGGTCAGGATCTACGACGGCTCCGTGACCAACTGGAGCGAGATCGGCGGCCAGCCCGGCGTCATCAAGCCGCTCATCCCGCAGGCGGGCTCGGGCACCCGCTCGTTCTTCGTCTCCCAGCTGCAGGCCGCCAACGGTGGTGTCGCCGTGGCGCTCGCCGCCTCGGTGCAGGAGGTCCAGGAGCACGACCCCGCTCCCGTGCAGTCCGACCCCAACGCCGTCGCGCCCTTCTCCACCGGCCGCGCCGGTGCCGCCGGCCCGGTCATCAAGCTCACCGGGGGGTTCTCCGCGAACCGTGCCCTCTACAACGTCGTGCGCGGGGCCGACGTGGGCCGCGCCGACCTGCTGGCCGCTTTCGGACCCGACGGCTTCCTCTGCTCCGACGCGGCCGCGCCGCTGATCGAGGCTGCCGGCTTCTTCCAGCTGGCGCGCGAGGCGAACGGCGGTGCCTGCGGCGTCCCCACGCAGTCCTCGACCAGCAACTTCGCCGTGAACGAGGTGGCCGAGACCACCACCGCCCTGACCGCCACCAGCCCGTCCGCTGGTCGGGTCGAGCTGGTCGCGACCGTGTCGTCGGCGGCGGGCACCCCCACCGGCACGGTCACGTTCACCGAGGGCGCGACCGTCGTCGCCGCCGACGTGCCGATCGTCCAGGGCCGCGCCACCGCGACCCTGACCGGCGTCGCTGCCGGCAGCCGCACCTACACCGCGACCCTCGAGCCCGGGGACGGCTTCCTGGCCTCCTCCGACGACGTCACCGTCACCGTGTCCGACCGGGTCGACATCGTGGCCAAGGCCAAGCCGGTGGCCCCGGGCAAGACCGCGAAGGTCCAGGTCACGATTGCCGGCGCGAGCGGCACCGTCACCCTGCTCAAGGGCGCCAAGGAGATCGACTCCGCCACCCTGTCCGGCGGTCAGGCCACCCTGCTCGCCAAGAAGGTCAAGAAGAACACCCGGTACACGGTCGCCTTCGGCGACCAGACCGTCACCGTCCTGGTGAAGGTCAAGAAGTAGCCCACCGCAGCGCCGGTGCGGGCGGCCCTCGTGGGAGGGCCGCCCGCACCCGGTCCCAGCCGTATGCACCCCGCACGACCGTGACGAGAGAGACCCTGATGAGCAGCACCGACGCGACCACCGTCCTCCCGGCCGTCCCCGGCGCCCCCGTGCCTGGCAGCCCCGTCCAGGACGGGCCGGCTGGAGGGGAGCGACTCGCGGAGCTCGACGCTCGCGAGATCACCGCGTGGTTCGGTGAGCGCAAGGTCCTGGACCGGGTCTCGCTCACCATGTCCGCCGGCGCGATCACCGCCCTCATCGGTCCCTCGGGCTGTGGCAAGTCCACGTTCCTGCGCATCCTCAACCGCATGCACGAGCTGGTGCCCTCCGCCCAGCTCGCCGGAGAGGTGTGGCTGGACGGTGAGGACATCTACGACCCGGCCAAGAAGCTCATCGACGCCCGCCGGGCCATCGGCATGGTCTTCCAGAAGCCCAACCCGTTCCCGGCCATGTCCATCCGCGAGAACGTCCTGGCCGGGCTGAAGCTCACCGGCACCAAGGCGTCCCGCTCGGAGAAGGACGAGCTCGTGGAGGCCTGCCTGGTCAAGGGCGGCCTCTGGAACGAGGTCAAGGACAGGCTCGACGCCCCCGGCGGTGGGCTCTCCGGTGGTCAGCAGCAGCGGTTGTGCATCGCCCGCTCCCTCGCGGTCAAGCCGCGGGTGCTGCTCATGGACGAGCCCTGCTCGGCACTGGACCCGACCTCGACGCGGGTGATCGAGGAGACGATGCTCGAGCTGGCCCGAGAGGTCACGATCGTCATCGTCACGCACAACATGCAGCAGGCCGCGCGCGTCTCCTCGCAGTGCGCCTTCTTCCTCGCCGCCCACGGCACGCCGGGGGTGATCGTCGAGCACGGTGACACCCGGGCCATGTTCGAGAGCCCGCAGGACGAGCGCACCGCCGACTACGTCCACGGACGCTTCGGCTGATTTCCGCTGTCGCGTGAGCTGTCGCACAATCGCGGACGTGATCTCCGGCCCGCGCTCGATCGCGCTCTTCGCGACGCTGCTGGTCGTCGTGACGGCTGCGGCGTTCGGGCTGTCGAGGCTCTACGCCACGCCGCGGGCGCTGGACCTGACCCCGCCCGCGGCCTACCTCGCCGCCCCCGTCCCGGTCACGGCCGACGCGCCCGCAGCGGCACCGGTGGGCGGGCAGCTGGTCGACCAGCGCTGGTTGGAGCAGACCTCCCGTCGCACCGGCATCCCGCTCCCCGCGCTCCGGGCGTACGCCGACGCGCAGCTCTCCGGGGTCGGTGGCTGCGAGCTGGGCTGGACCACGCTGGCCGGCATCGGCTGGGTCGAGTCGCACCACGGCACCATCGACGACCGGGTCCTGACCCTCGACGGCCGCTCGGAACCGCCGATCATCGGGGTGCCGTTGAACGGGGAGGGCCCCGTGGCGGCCATCCGCTCCACCCCGACGTCGGCCGCCTGGCACGGTGACGAGGTCTGGGAGCGCGCGGTCGGTCCGATGCAGTTCCTCCGCTCCTCCTGGGAGCCGTGGGCCGCCGACGGCGACGACGACGGCGTCATTGACCCCCACGACCTCGACGACGCGGCCGCCACCGCGGCGCGCTACCTCTGCGCCTCCGGTCGCGACCTCACCTCCGGTGAGGCCTGGACCGACGCGGTCCTGAGCTACAACCGCAGCCGGGAGTACGTCGAGGCCGTGCACGCCGCCGCCACGACCTACGCCGAGCGCGCCGGGCAGTAGCCGCCCCGCAGCCGCGCAGTAGCCTCGTCGCCGTGCTGCTCACGCTCGACTCCGCCACCCCGCTCGTCACGGTTGCCCTCCACGACGGGACCGACGTCGTGGCCGAGCTGGTCGCCGACCGCCCGATGAAGCACGGCGAGCAGCTGGCCCCACTCATCGAGGCCGCCATGGCGCAGGTCGGCATCGTCCGCCAGGACCTCACCGCGATCGGGGTGGGCGTCGGCCCCGGTCCCTTCACCGGCCTGCGGGTGGGTCTGGTGACCGCACGCACCCTCGGCTACGTCCTCGAGGTGCCCGTCTACGGCGTCTGCTCGCTCGACGTGCTCGCCGTGGAGGCCGCCGACACCGGCACGCTGCCCGCCGGCACCGAGGAGTTCCTCGTGGCCACGGACGCGCGGCGCAAGGAGGTCTACCTGGCGTCGTACGACGGCAACGGGGTGCGGCTGGACGACCCGGTCGTCGTGAAGCCGGCCGCAGCGGCCTCCGGGCTCCCGGTCGTGGGGGAGGGGGCGCTGCTCTACCCCGAGCACTTCCCGACGTCCGTCGGCCCGACGCGGCCGAGCGCCGGCTGGCTGGCGCAGGTCGTCACCGACGAGCGCGCCGAGCTGCTCGACCCCGAGCCGATGTACCTCCGGCGCCCCGACGCCGTCGCGCCCGGCGAGCGCAAGCAGGTCTCGTGACGGCCCGCCCGGTGCAGGTCCGGGCAGCCGCCGAGGCCGACCTCGACGCGGTCGTCGCGTCCGAGCAGGCCAACCTCGGCGCCGACGCCTGGTCGGCCGGGCTGCTGGCCGAGGGCGTCGCCGGCCGCGTGCCGCACGCGTCGTACCTCGTGGCAGAGGTGGGTGGGGAGATCGCCGGCCACGCGGTCGTCTCCGTGGTCGTCGACGTCGCCGAGCTCCAGCGGATCGCCGTCGACGCCGACCACCGCCGCAGCGGTGTCGCCTCGGTGCTGCTGGACGCGTGCGTCGGTGCCGCCCGCGCGGGAGGGGCGAACCGGCTGCTGCTCGAGGTCCGCGAGGACAACGCCGGCGCGTTGGCCTTCTACGCCGACCGCGGCTTCACCGAGGTCGACCGGCGCCCGCGCTACTACCGCGACGGCGCGACCGCCGTCGTGATGCGCCTGGGCGTCGGTCCGCGCTGCGGCGGCTGAGCCCTCCCGCCCGTGCGTCGCCGGCGCCGGTAGGGTCCGGGGGTGCTCGCGGACCTGCTCGTCGGCTTCGCCGCGGGTCTGCTCATCGCCACCCTCACCGCGCCGGTCGGCGTGTCCGGAGCGGTCTTCGTGCTGCCCGTCCAGCTCAGCGTGCTCGGGGTCCCCAACCCGGCCGTCACCTCCACCAACCTGCTCTACAACGTCATCGCCACGCCGGGCGCCCTCCTGCGCTACCGCCGCGAAGGCCTCCTCCTCACCCCGCTCACCCGACTCCTCGTCGCAGGGACCCTCCCCGGCGTCGTCCTCGGCGCGCTCGTGCGGGTCTACCTGCTGCCCGGTCCCGACACCTTCCGGGTCGTGGCCGGGCTGGTGCTGCTCGCCCTCGGCGGGTGGCTGGTGGGGCGGACGCTGCGTCCGCCCCGTGCCCTGCGCCCGCTCGGACCGCGCGCGATCGTCGTCCTGGCGCTGGGCGTCGGCCTGGTCGGCGGGGTCTACGGCATCGGGGGCGGCTCGCTGCTCAGCCCGGTCCTCGTCGGCTCCGGCATGACGCTGGCCGCCGTCGCGCCGGCCGCGCTGGCCTCCACGTTCTTGACCTCGCTGGTCGGGGCAGCCGCCTTCACCGTCCTCGCGATGGTGGCCCCGGGGCCGGTCGCACCCGACTGGCCGGTCGGCATCGCGTGCGGTCTCGGGGGCCTGGTCGGCGGCTACCTCGGGGCGCGGCTGCAGCCGCACCTGCCGGAGCGTGGGCTGCGCCTGCTCCTCGGGGTGCTGGCCGCTGCGGTCGGCGCGCTGTACCTCGCCCAGGGACTGTCGTGAGCAGCCGCGACGAGCTCCTGGTCCACCTGCGCGACCTCGACCTGGGACGGCCGGTGCGGGTGGGGATCGACGGGTACTGCGGGGCCGGGAAGACCACCCTGGCGCGCTGGTTGGTGGAGGAGCTCGGGCGGGCCGGGCGGCCGGCGCTGCACGTCGACTCCGACGGCTTCCACCACGTCAGGGAACGTCGCTACCGGCAGGGCCGTGACTCGGCCCACGGCTACTACGACGACGCCTACGACCTCGAGGCGCTGGCCGAGCGGGTGCTGCGACCGCTCGGCCCGGGCGGCGACCGTGTCATCGCCACGGCGGTGCACGACCTCGCGACCGATGCCGTGCTGACCGACCGCACGACGAGCGTTCCCGCCGACGCCGTGGTGGTCTTCGCCGCCACCTTCGTCCAGCGCGGGGCGCTGCGCGACCTGTGGGACGAGGTCGTGTGGGTGGACACCGACGAGCCGACCGCGACCGCGCGCGGCATCGCCCGCGATGCCGAGGCACTGGGCGGACCGGAGGCGGCCGCGGCGGCGTACGACGCCCGCTACCAGGCGGCCTGCCGGACCTACGTCGCCGAGGAGCGCCCGCGCGAGCGGGCCTCGATCATCCTCGACCCGAGCGACCCGAGCGGAACGTGACGACCGTGCGGTACCCCAGCCGGTCGTAGACGGCGAGCGCGGGGGCGTTGTCGACGTACACCCCCAGGGTCGCGGTGCCCGAGCGTCCCAGCGCCCGCCGGGTCAGTGCGGCGGAGACCGCCGTGCCGAGGCCGCGGCCGGCGGCGTCGGGACGGGTGGTGACCGAGCGCAGGTGCCCTGCGCCCGACGGGTCGCGGTAGAGGGCACCGACGGCGAGCAGCCCGTCCGGACCCGGGACGCCCAGCCAGCACTCGACCCCGCGCGAGCCGGGCCGCGCGAACGAGCCCGGGTTGGCGAGGTCGAGCAGCGCGTCGATCGCGCCCGCGTCGTCGACCTCGACCACCGACGGCTCCAGCGGGTGCGCCGGCGGCTGGTCGTGGGTGAGCATCCAGTGCCAGTGGCCCTGCGTCGGGAAGCGCCACGCCTCCGGCAGCGCGTCGTACGACGCCGCCTCGGTGCTCACGCGACCAGGCGGGTCCACGCGGTCGACCGCGAGGTGGGCGAGGCGCGCGAGGTCGGCGGGCGGGCCCAGGCACCACAGCGAGGGCCGCCCGTCGGAGGGGCCGGTGCGGTTGCGGTTGCCGTCGATGACGAGCGCCTCGCCGAGGGCCAGCACGAGCATGGTGTCGTCGGGATCCACCTGGTGCCGCACGAACGGGTGCGCCGAGGTGGCGACCAGCTCGTGGGGATCGATCTCGCGCAGGCCCTCCACGCCCCCATCCTCACCGGTGGCACGATGTCCTCCGTGAACGAGCCCCTCGTCCTCGGCATCGAGACCTCCTGCGACGAGACCGGCGTCGGGATCGTCCGCGGCCACACGCTGCTCGCGGACGCGGTGGCCAGCAGCGTCGACGAGCACGCGCGCTTCGGCGGGGTCGTGCCCGAGGTCGCCAGCCGCGCCCACCTCGAGGCGATGGTCCCGACGATCGAGCGGGCCTGCGAGACCGCCGGCATCCGGCTGCACGACGTCGACGCGATCGCGGTGACGAACGGCCCCGGCCTGGCGGGCGCGCTGCTCGTCGGGGTGGCCGCCGCGAAGGCGCTCGCCCTGGGGCTCGGTAAGCCGATCTACGGGGTCAACCACCTCGCCTCCCACGTGGCCGTCGACCAGCTCGAGCACGGCCCGCTGCCCGAGCCCTGCATCGCGATGCTCGTCTCCGGCGGCCACTCCAGCCTGCTGCGCGTCACCGACGTGACCGGCCAGGACGGTGGCGTCGACCCGATGGGCCAGACCATCGACGACGCCGCCGGGGAGGCGTTCGACAAGGTCGCCCGCCTGCTCGGCCTGCCGTTCCCCGGCGGTCCGCACATCGACCGCGCCGCCCGCGAGGGCGACACGGTGGCGATCGACTTCCCGCGCGGCCTCACCAGCCGACGCGACCTCGAGCGGCACCGCTTCGACTTCTCCTTCTCCGGTCTCAAGACCGCGGTCGCCCGCTGGGTCGAGGCCAAGGAGCGGGCCGGCGAGCCGGTCCCGGTCAACGACGTCGCCGCCTCCTTCCAGGAGGCCGTCTGCGACGTGCTGGTGCGCAAGGCGCTCGACGCCGCCGCCAGCGAGGGGATCGAGGACCTCCTCATCGGCGGCGGCGTGGCGGCCAACTCCCGACTGCGCCACCTCGCCGAGGAACGGGCGTCGAAGCTGGGCATCCGGGTCCGGGTGCCACGCCCCGGCCTGTGCACCGACAACGGCGCCATGGTTGCCGCGCTGGGCGCGGAGATGGTCGCGCGGGGACGTACGCCGTCCTCGCTCGACCTCCCCGCCGACTCCAGCCTCCCGGTCACCGAGGTCCTAGCCGTCTAGCGGTCAGCCGCCCAGCCGGATGGATGACGGGTCGCCGAGGGAGCCCTGTCGCCTCTCCACGACCTCGGGCTCCCCGCCGTCCACGTGGAGCCGGAGCAGCAGGTTCTCGCCGCGGTCGTCCTGCGCCGACACGAGGTAGGTCTCCGCCGTCTCCCAGCGCTGGTCGAGGACCGAGTAGCCCTCGAGGCTGTGCAGGACCTTTCCGTCCTCGGTCGAGCGCACCTCGACGAACGACTGGGCGAAGCCGTCGAGGTAGGCATCGATGGCCAGCACCTTGGTGCCATCAGGGGAGAATCTCATCGACGAGGCGTCGCAGGTCTCCCACAGCTGCTGTCCAGTCGCGACGTCGACGACCGCGCTGCAGAACTCGAACGCGTCCTCGTCGACAACGGAGTATCCGGTCGCCAGAGCGCCGTCGGGGGAGACCTCGGTGACGGAGACCAGTCCGGGGATGCGCAACCGTGTCACGTCCCCGTTGGACTCCACGCGCAGCAGGGCCGAGTCCTCCCCGGGTGCCACCCCGTCGACCTCCAGGAGGTTGGTGCAGGACTCGATGCTGCATCCGGACAACACCGCCAGCAACTGGCTGCCCTCAGGCACCAGGGTGGGCAAGGTCGCGGGCTCCTCGGCGCCGGCGAGCAGCAGCCGCCGGCGGCCGTCGTCGCCCAGCCACATGGCCGCGGTCCCTCGCCCGTCGCCGACGAGGCCGGAGTCGGCCGCGTCGTACGTGGCCAGGGTCGTGCCCGTCGCGTCGAGAAGGGACACCTGGAACTCGCCCCTGCCCGGGTACCCGCCGACCAGCCAGCGGTCCGCGCCGATGCGCAGCAGCGAGGAGATGCCTCCTCTGACGTCCGGCGTGAACGCCGTGCCGTCGCTGGAGCGGACCTCGCCGTCGACGACCCACCCCGGCGGGTAGGAGACCTCGACCTCGGGGTTCGCGGTGTCGCTCACGGTCGGGTCGCCCGCCGGTGGCAGCGAGTCGGGCGAGGAGTCCCCGCCGACCAGCAGCGCGACCGGCAGCACGGCCGCGGCGACGAGCGCCGCGGCGCCGCCGGCGACGACCGCAGCGCGGCGCCGGCGGATGCCCCGGGCGCGGCCGCGGACGTCGTCGAGGGTCAGCGTCGGCGTACCGGCTCCGACCGCCTGGATGCGCAGGGCCTCGGTGAAGGCCTGCTCGTCGTGCGTGCTCATCGCTCCTCCTCCCGGGAGCCGGGGGCCAGGTGGCCCGGGGTGCGGTCGCGCAGCAGGGCCATCGCCCGGCTGCCCTGGGACTTCACGGTGCCGACGCTGACCCCGAGGACGTCGGCTGTCTCGGACTCGGTGAGTCCCTCGTAGTAGCGCAGCACGACGACGGCGCGCGCCTTGGGCGGCAACGTGGAGACGACCGCCCACACGGCCGCCCGCTGCCCCTCGTCGTACGTCGGCTCGACACCGCCCTCGGGCAGCACGTCGGTCGCGCGCTCGCGCCGCTTGAAGGGGCGGCGCCACAGCGAGGTGGTCTCGTTGACCAGGATCCGTCGCACGTAGCCGTCGGTCGCCTCGCGCTCGCGCACCTTGTCCCACGACAGGTAGAGCTTGGCCAGCGCGGTCTGCAGCACGTCCTCGGCCTGGTGCCGGTCGCCGGTCAGCAGGTAGGCGGTGCGCAGCAGCGCGCCCGGGCGGGCGTGGAGGTACGCCGTGAACTCGGCGTCCACCCGCTCCTGCTCGGTCCCGCGCGTGCCCACGTGCTCCACCTCCGTCGCAGTCCTCATCGTGGTGCTCGCATGTCCATGACCGTGGGACGCGCGGCCCGGAGGGATGGTTGGAACCTCACCACCGATCCGGTTGCATGTGTCCCATGCAACAGGTGAAGGCCGTCGTGGCCATGAGCAAGGGTGCCCCCGTCGAGGTCGTCACCATCAACGTCCCGGACCCCGGTCCGGGCGAGGCGGTCGTGCAGGTGCAGTCCTGCGGGGTCTGCCACACCGACCTGCACTACCGCGAGGGCGGGATCAACGACGAGTTCCCCTTCCTGCTGGGCCACGAGGCCGCGGGTGTCGTGGAGGCCGTCGGCGAGGGCGTCACCGACGTGGCCCCCGGCGACTTCGTGGTGCTCAACTGGCGCGCGGTCTGCGGCCAGTGCCGCGCGTGCAAGCGGGGCGAGGCCCAGTACTGCTTCGCCACCCACAACGCCACCCAGAAGATGACCCTGGAGGACGGGACCGAGCTGTCGCCGGCGCTGGGCATCGGCGCCTTCGCCGAGAAGACCCTGGTCGCCGCCGGTCAGTGCACCAAGGTCGACCCCGAGGCCCGCCCGGCCGCGGTCGGCTTGCTCGGCTGCGGCGTGATGGCCGGTCTCGGTGCCGCCATCAACACCGGCGGCGCGACCCGCGGCCGCAGCGTGGCCGTCATCGGCTGCGGCGGCGTGGGCGTCGCGGCGGTCGCCGGTGCCGCGCTCGCCGGCTCCAGCCCGATCATCGCGATCGACATCGACGCCAAGAAGCTGGAGAAGGCCAAGGAGCTCGGCGCGACCCACACCGTCGACTCCAGCACCACCGACCCGGTCGAGGCGGTCAAGGAGATTTGCGCGCAGTACTACGACGGTGCCGACGGCGCCGACGTCGTGGTCGAGGCGGTCGGTCGTCCCGAGACCTGGAAGCAGGCGTTCTACGCCCGCGACCTCGCCGGCACCGTCGTCCTGGTCGGCGTCCCGACCCCGGACATGACGATCCCCGAGATCCCGCTCATCGACGTCTTCGGCCGCGGCGGCTCGCTGAAGTCCAGCTGGTACGGCGACTGCCTGCCCTCCCGGGACTTCCCGATGCTCGTCGACCTCTACCGCCAGGGCCGGCTCGACCTCGACGCCTTCGTCACCGAGGAGATCGGCCTGGACGCCGTCGAGGCGGCCTTCGAGACGATGCACCACGGCGACGTGCTGCGCTCGGTCGTGGTCCTCTGATGACGGCACGCATCGACCACGCGGTCGTCTCCGGCACCTTCTCCCTCGACGGGGAGACCCACGAGGTGGACAACAACATCTGGGTCGTCGGTGACGACCACGAGTGCGTGGTCATCGACGCCCCGCACGACGTGGACGCGATCATGGCCGTGGTGGGGGAGCGCAGCGTCCGGGCGATCCTGCTGACCCACGCCCACGACGACCACTGCCGCGTCGCGCCGGCGCTGCGCGAGCGCGCCAACGGTGGGCAGGGCGCGCCGATCATGCTGCACCCGGCGGAGAAGCCGCTGTGGGAGCTGACTCACACCGACCACCTGTGGGACGTCGACCTCGCCGACGGCTTCGAGGTGCAAGTCGGCGGCACCACGCTGCGCGCCATCCACACCCCGGGCCATGCCCCGGGAGCGGTCTGCTTCCACGCACCCGCGCTCGGGGTCGTCTTCACCGGGGACACGCTCTTCCAGGGCGGCCCGGGCGCGACCGGCCGCTCCTTCAGCGACCGACCGACCCTCGAGGCCTCGATCCGCGCCAGCCTGTGGCAGCTGCCCGACGAGACCGTCGTGCACACCGGCCACGGCGACGACACCACCATCGGCGCCGAGAAGTCCGCGCTGGGCTGAGAGGCCCAGATCAGAGCGGGTCGACGAGCAGCGCCGTGCCGGCACCGGCCACCCTGGTCATGACCAGGGTGGCCTCGCCGTCGCCGGACAGCGCCAGCCGCTTGCGCAGCTCCTCGGGCACCACGTCGACGCCGCGCTTCTTGATCGTCAGCCGGCCGATCCCGCGCTCGCGCAGCGCCGCCTTGAGCTGCTTCTCGCGGTACGGCAGCTCCTCGCGCACGCGGTAGCCCCGCGCGAAGGGGGAGCGGTACGCCGCGTCGCTGCTGACGTAGGCCAGGTGCTCGTCCGGGAGCCACCCGCCGACCCCCGCGGCGACCGCCGTGACCAGGCCGGCGCGGATGACCGCCCCGTCGGGCTCGTAGAGGTAGGCGCCGACCGGTCCGGTGCCGACGGCGGTCGCGCCGGGGTCGTCCTCCTCGGTGAGGGTGGCCAGGCCGCCCCGACCGATGACGGTCGCGCGCCGCGCGCAGGTGGCCAACGAGCCGGCCCACAGCGCCGCCTCCTTGACCTCGCCGTGGTCGCTGACCCACTCGGCCTCGACGCCGTCGGGCACCAGGTCGTGCGGGATGCCGGGGGCCACCTTGACGCAGGAGTCCCGGCGCAGCAGCCCCTCCACGAACGACCAGGGCGGGGTCCAGTCGTCGACCGAGAAGGTGCGCCCGCGGGCCGAGCGGCGGGCCGGGTCGGCGAAGGCGACGTCGAACGGCGTGGTGTCGACCTCGGTGGCGTCGGCCACCAGCACCGCACCGGGGAGCCCGAGCGCGGCCAGGTTGGCCTCGGCCACGGCGACCCGCACCGGGTCCAGGTCGACCCCCGCGCACACGATCCCGACCTCGGCGGCCGCGAGCAGGTCGCCGCCGATGCCGCACCCCAGGTCGACCAGGCTGCGGGCCTCGAAGGCCTGCAGCCGGGCCGCGCGGTGCCGGGCGACGGCCGGACGGGTGGCCTGCTCCAGCCCGTCGGGGGTGAAGTACATCCGGGCGGCCAGGTCGCCGAACTTCGGCTCGGCCCGCCGACGCAGGCTGACCTGGGTGAGGGCCGCGGCCGCGTGCTCGGCCGAGGCGGTACGCCGCAGCCGGGTCTGCGCCGCCAGCGGGTCGAGGTCGGCGTACCCCTCCGCCTCGGCGAGCAGCGCCTGCCCGTCGTCGGTCAGCAGCCACCGGAAGGCCTCGAGGTCCACGCGCCGATCCTGCCAGCCGGTTTGGACCGGCCGGGCGGAGGGAGACTCCGCGACGTGCGCGCGCTCCCGACCCTCCTCGCCGCCCTGCCGCTGGTCGTGGCCACGGGCTGCTCCGACGGGGGCCTCACCGGCCCGGACCGACGCCTGGCGGACGGCGAGGTCGTGGTCGCGCTCGGGTCGCCCCCGGGTCGTGCGGTGACGCTGGTGACCCCGGCCGGCCGGATGACCTTCGTCGTGGGACCCGCGACCGAGGCGACTGCCTACGAGCGCGACCCCGCGCAGAGCATCGGCGCGCCCGACGACGGCGAGCTGGTGGGCATCGCCTTCCGGCTCGACATCGGCACGAGCTTCGACGGCATGCGGCAGGTCCCCGGCAGCGAGCCGGTCCTCCCACGGGTGTCTCTCGTCGCCGACGGGGAGACCTACCCGCTGGACGCCTTCGAGGACGAGCTGCCGACGCGGGCCGACCTCTGGGTGGGCGTCCCCTCCGCCGAGGACCTCGCGATCGAGGTGGAGTTCGACGGCGTCGTACAGCGCGCGGAGCTGGACGGCACGAGCGTCGCGAGCCTCGGCGGCGCCGGCCTCGCGGCACCGCTGTACACGCAGGCGGAGCAGCTGGCGCCTGCCACCGTCTCGTGCGGCACCCCGACCGTCGACGGCGAGCCGGTCGTACCCCGCACCGCGGGTTGCCGGGTCGAGGTCGCCCGGGTGCCCTGGCTGGCCACCACCGGGTGGGTCGAGACCCCTGAGCAGTCCTGGCTGGTCCTGCGACCCCGCGTCAACGTCGGCTCCTTCGAGGTCGGCAGCGGGGAAGACCGCACGTCCTGCGGGGTGTACGACACCCGTGCGGTGACCTACGTGCTCGACGGCGAGGAGCCGGTCTCGGTGACCCCGCTGCCCGGGGAGGACGAGCCCGGGTCCGGCGAGGAGGTCGTCTTCGCCGTGGACGGCGCGCAGGGCTCGTACGAGCTGGAGGTCACCGCCACCGGGACGGGCGGGGTCGAGCGACCCGGCTGTCCCGGGTCGCAGGAGCTGACCTGGCGGACCCGGCTGTACTGACCTCCCCTGGCACTCCCTAGGGGTGAGTGCTAGTTTCTGCCTTGGCACTCTCGACCCGAGTGTGCCAGCGCTTGCACCGGTGCGGCCCCCGCGACGGCGCACCCCGCAGGCGGCACCCACGTTCGTGAACCCACCGTGCAGAAAGTGGAGGTCGACAACAGTGTCGGTCAACATCAAGCCCCTCGAGGACCGGATCGTCGTCAAGCCGCTCGACGCCGAGCAGACCACCGCCTCCGGCCTGGTCATCCCGGACACCGCCAAGGAGAAGCCCCAGGAGGGCGAGGTCGTGGCCGTGGGCCCGGGCCGCTTCAACGAGGACGGCGACGAGCGCATCCCCATGGACGTCTCCGTGGGCGACAAGGTCATCTACAGCAAGTACGGCGGCACCGAGGTCAAGTACGGCGGGGACGAGTTCCTCATCCTCTCGGCCCGCGACGTGCTCGCGATCGTCGGCTGATCCAGCCTTCGGCTGAACCCCGGGTCGTGCGCCTGTGTCCTCGCGGGCGCCGGCGCACGACCCGATCTGTTTCCCCGCCTGAGTCTCCGACCAGGCCCCTGGACAAGGAGTAGTAGTGCCCAAGATCCTGGAGTTCGACGAGAACGCCCGCCGCGCCCTCGAGCGCGGTGTCGACGCGCTCGCCAACACCGTCAAGGTGACCCTCGGCCCCAAGGGCCGCTACGTCGTGCTGGACAAGAAGTGGGGCGCGCCGACCATCACCAACGACGGCGTGACCGTCGCGCGTGAGATCGAGCTCGACGACCCCTTCGAGAACCTCGGCGCCCAGCTGTGCAAGGAGGTCGCCACCAAGACCAACGACGTCGCCGGTGACGGCACCACCACCGCGACCGTGCTCGCCCAGGCGATGGTCCACGAGGGCCTGCGCGCCGTGGCCGCCGGCGCGAACCCCATGGGTCTCAAGCGCGGCATGGACAAGGCCGCCGAGGCCGTCGGCGAGGCCCTCAAGGCCGCCGCCCGCGAGGTCGAGTCGGTCGAGGACATGGCCTCGGTCGCCACGATCTCGAGCCGCGACAAGCACATCGGCGACCTGCTCAGCCAGGCCTTCGACAAGGTCGGCAAGGACGGTGTCATCACCGTGGAGGAGTCCTCCACGATGGGCACCGAGCTCGACTTCACCGAGGGCATGCAGTTCGACAAGGGCTACCTGTCGCAGTACTTCGTGACCGACCCAGAGCGCATGGAGGCCGTCCTCGAGGACCCGTACATCCTCCTGCACCAGGGCAAGATCTCCTCGGTCGCCGAGCTGCTCCCGCTGCTGGAGAAGGTCATCGCCGCCGGCAAGCCGCTGTTCATCCTCGCCGAGGACGTCGAGGGCGAGGCGCTCTCGACCCTGGTGGTCAACAAGATCCGCGGCACCTTCAACGCCGTCGCGGTGAAGAGCCCCGCCTTCGGTGACCGCCGCAAGGCGATGATGCAGGACATCGCGATCCTCACCGGCGGCCAGGTCGTCGCCCCCGAGGTCGGCCTCAAGCTCGACCAGGTGGGCCTCGAGGTGCTCGGCCAGGCGCGCCGGGTCGTCGTCACGAAGGACAACACCACGATCGTCGAGGGCGCGGGCGACTCCTCCGCCGTCGAGGGCCGGGTCTCCCAGATCAAGGCCGAGATCGAGGCCACCGACTCCGACTGGGACCGCGAGAAGCTCCAGGAGCGCCTCGCGAAGCTGGCCGGCGGCGTGTGCGTGATCAAGGTCGGCGCCGCCACCGAGGTGGAGCTGAAGGAGAAGAAGCACCGCATCGAGGACGCCGTCTCCGCGACCCGTGCGGCCATCGAGGAGGGCATCGTCCCCGGCGGTGGCTCCGCGCTGGTCCACGCCGTCTCGGTGCTCGAGGACAACCTCGGTCTCGAGGGCGACGAGGCGCTCGGTGTCCGCATCGTGCGCAAGTCCGCCGACGAGCCGCTGCGCTGGATCGCCGAGAACGGTGGCGAGAACGGCTACGTCATCACCACCAAGGTGCGCGAGCTCGGCGTGGGCAACGGCTACAACGCCGCCACGGGCGAGTACGGCGACCTGGTCGCCCAGGGCGTCCTGGACCCGGTCAAGGTCACCCGCTCCGCGCTGGTCAACGCCACCTCGATCGCGGCCATGCTGCTGACGACCGAGACGCTGATCGTCGACAAGCCCGAGGACGAGGAGCCCGCCGCCGCGGGCCACGGCCACGGCCACTGAGCGCTCCTGCTCCACGAGACGACCCCCGTCGGACCTGGTCCGGCGGGGGTCGTCCTCATCCGAGGCCCGCCCACCCTTGGCAGTCGGGTACGACGGCGGGCCGGTCGGTCCCGCGCGCGAGCCACACCGGGTGCCCCTCGCAGGTGGTCCCGGCCCGCTCGTAGTGCTCGGCGACGGCGTCCGCGAGCAGCGTCCCGGCGGCCGGCGTCCAGGTCGTGAAGTCGACCCACTCCACGAGCCACGTCGGGCGCTCGTCCCCGTCCACCAGGCGGCGCAGCTGCGCCAGGTCGGGGTCCAGGGTGCGCATGGGCAGCGACCACAGGTGCGGGTAGGGCGAGCCCAGCCCGCTGCCCAGCTGCAGGTGCGCCCGACCCCCGAAGACCGTCAGGGTGTCGCCGGGTGCGGCCGCCTCCCGCAGGGCACGGGCGGTGTCGCGCTCGGGGTAGGCCTGCGCCCCGCTGACCTGGAGCAGCGCCCACCCGACCAGCCCGACGGCGGTCGAGAGCGCGGTGAACGCCACGGCCCCGCGCATGGCCGTACCGCGGCGGGAGGGCCGGCGCCGGGCCAGGAGGGCGGCCGCGAGGGCCGTGGACGGCACCAGCGCGAAGAGGTAGTCGCGCCAGTAGCTGCCGCTCACCACGAGCGCGGCGAGGTCGGCGGCCAGCATCGCGGCGACCGCGGAGGTGAGCGTCGGGTCGTCGCTCCACTCACCCTGGGCGTGCACGACGAAGCCCCCGACGACCAGCACGAGCCCGGTCGCCACCGCGGCCAGCACCAGCACGCCGGCGCGGCCCAGCGGCGCGCCCGCGGGCTGGGTGGCCAGCACGACGGAGGCGTCCTCGCGGAAGGTGGCCACGGCGTACCACAGCGTCCCCGGCTCGACCCCGGCCGCGACCGCCCACCCCAGGCAGGCGAGCGCCGGCACGGCCGCGCCGGCCCCGGCGGCCAGGAGGGTCGCCACCAGCCGCCGCGGTCCCAGCCGGCCCAGCACGGTCGCTGCGACCAGCAGCACCCCGGTGAAGACGAGACCACCGCCCAGGCTCTGCTTGACGCACACGGCACTGGCCCCGCTGAGCCCCGCCGCGCCCGCCAGGGCCACGGCGCGCCACCGGTGTGCCTGCCGCACCGAGCGCAGGGCCAGCGCCACCGACCCCAGCACCAGCGGAAGGCCGAGCAGCTCGGGCATCGCCGTGCCGACGGCGATGAGCGGGTTCGTGCAGGTCGCCGCGGCCGCGAGGGCCGCCCAGCCGGCAGCCCGCTCGCCGGCGACCAGCCTGCCGGCGTACGACGCCAGGAGGACGGCGAGCCCGCAGGCCAGCGCGGTCAGCACCCGGGTGCCGGCGAGGCCGCCCAGGGCGTCGCCCAGCCGGAAGAGGGCCAGCAGCAGGGGCGGGCGGTCGACGAAGAACGGGCCGTAGAGCTCCTCGGCGGAGGGGGCCCACGACCGGGCGACCAGGAGCAGGCCCGCCTCGTCGGGCCCGGGCGGTCGGCCCAGGGTCGCCAGGCGCAGCAGCACCGCCACGAGGGCCAGCACCAGCGGCGCCCGACGGTCCTCGACCGCCCTGCTTACCCGCCCCCGCCAGGACCCGCTGCTCCGCACGGCGCTCAGCGTGCCACCTCCGCCCCTCGGGTCGGGGCCACCGGGCGGGGGGAGCGGTCGCCCCGGTCACCTCGGTGCAACAACCGCGAAACAGGAGCCTGCTGCCATGGGCAGCATGTTGTGGAGAGTGCGTGCCAGCCTGCCCGACCGGCCCGGGGGCCTCGCCGACCTCGCACGCGAGTGCGCGGAGCGGGGCGTGGACATCCGTGCGGTGCAGGTGTTCCCCGGGGTCGACGCCGTCACCGACGAGCTGGTCGTCGAGACCCCCGAGGGCTGGGGCGCGGCGGAGGTCGCGCTGCTGGTGGAGTCCGCCGGGTGGCGGCACCTCGCGGCCCTCCCGTGCACGCCCGAGGCCCTCACCGACCAGCCGGCGCGCTACGTCGCGGCCGCGCGCAGGATCCTGGCGCGACCGCAGGCGTTCCCTGAGGTGGTCGCCCAGCTCTTCGACGCCGTGTCCGAGCCCGTGCTGCCGGGCGCGGCGGAGGAGCAGGCGCTCGACGCCCTGGAGGTGACCGTCGGCGACGTGCAGGTGCAGGTACGCCGGGCGGTGCCGTTCACCGACGTGGAGCGGGTGCGTGGCGCGGCTCTCGCCGATCTGGTCAGCGACGTGCTGCGCCGCAGCGCGACCCCGGCGCCACCGCCGGTCGCCCCGGCGGGCAACCGGCGGCTCGGCGTCGGGTCGGTGCCGTCGTACGTCGTGGACGGGGACGTGGTCCGCGCCGTGGTGGACGGGGCCGTCGTGGGGCTCGCGACCGTGCACGCCCCGGTGCCGCCCGGTCCCGACGACGAGGGCGCGGTCGTGCGGCCGGTCACGCTGCGGGTGGACGCGGCCTGGCAGCGCCGCGGCATCGGGACCCGGCTGCTCGGCGACGTGTGCCGGTTGGCGCACACGATCGGCGCCACCGACGTCGTGCTGGAGACCCGGGCCGACAACCAGGCGGTGCTGCCGATGGTGCTCTCGGCCGGCATGCGGGGCCGGATCCGGATGGCCGGGGACCGGCTGACCGTGCGGGTGCCGGTCCGTGACCTGAGGCCGCTCGCCCGACCGTAGGATGGGGGAGTGGAGCTCCCGGAGAAGTTCGCCGCCCTCGGTCTCACCTACGACGACGTCCTGCTCCTGCCTGGTCATTCCGACCTGGCGCCGGCCGACATCGACACCTCGTCCCGGCTGACCCGCGAGATCACCCTCAACGTGCCGCTGCTCAGCGCGGCGATGGACACCGTGACCGAGTCGCGGATGGCGATCGCGATGGCCCGCCAAGGCGGCATCGGCGTGCTGCACCGCAACCTGTCGATCCAGGACCAGGCCTACCAGGTCGACCTGGTGAAGCGGACCCAGACCGGGATCATCTCCAACCCCGTCACCATCGGCCCCGACGCGACGCTGGAGGAGCTCGACCGCATCTGCGGTGAGTACCGCGTCTCCGGCCTGCCCGTCGTCGACCCCGACAACCGGCTGCTCGGCATCATCACCAACCGCGACCTGCGCTTCACCCCGGTCGCGGAGTGGGCGACCACCAAGGTCGACGAGATGATGACGCCGATGCCGCTGATCACCGGCCACGCCGGGATCTCCCGCGAGGAGGCGACGCTGCTGCTGCGCAAGCACAAGCGCGAGCGGCTCCCGCTCATCGACGACGACGACCGCCTGGTCGGGCTGATCACCGTCAAGGACTTCGTCAAGGGCGAGCAGTTCCCCAAGGCGACGTACGACGCCGACGGCCGGCTCCTGGTCGGCGCGGCCATCGGGTACTTCGGCGACGCGTGGGAGCGCGCCACGACCCTGGTCGAGGCCGGTGTCGACGTGCTGGTGGCCGACACCGCCCACGGCAACGTGCGGATGCTGCTCGAGATGGTCCAGCGACTCAAGACCGACCCGGCCACCAAGCACGTGCAGGTCATCGGTGGCAACGTCGCGACCCGCGAGGGCGCCCAGGCCTTCGTCGACGCCGGCGCCGACGCCGTGAAGGTGGGCGTGGGCCCCGGCTCGATCTGCACCACCCGCGTCGTGACCGGTGTGGGCGTGCCGCAGGTGACCGCGGTCTACGAGGCCTCGCTGGCCACCAAGCCCGCCGGCGTCCCGCTCATCGCCGACGGCGGCATGAAGCACTCCGGCGAGATCGGCAAGGCGATCGTGGCCGGTGCCGACTGCGTGATGCTCGGCTCGCTGCTGGCCGGGTGCGAGGAGTCGCCGGGCGACCTGGTCTTCGTCAACGGCAAGCAGTTCAAGGCCTACCGCGGCATGGGCTCGCTCGGCGCGATGTCGTCGCGGGGCAAGAAGTCCTACTCCAAGGACCGCTACTTCCAGGCCGAGGTCACCTCCGACGACCAGATCGTCCCCGAGGGCATCGAGGGCCAGGTGGCCTACCGCGGCCCGCTGGCCGCCGTCGCCCACCAGCTCATCGGCGGGCTCAACCAGACGATGTTCTACGTCGGCGCCCGCACCGTGGCCGAGCTGCAGGAGAAGGGTCGGTTCGTCCGCATCACCCAGGCCTCGCTCACCGAGTCGCACCCGCACGGCGTGCAGATGACCGTCGAGGCGCCCAACTACACCGGTCGCTGACCAGGGCTCGCGGCTCAGCGCCCGAGCAGCACCACCCGGGACTCCTCGATCGCGAAGTCCTCACCCTGCAGCACGACCACGGCCTCGTGGTCGTCAAGAGTGGCGCGGTCGCCGACCTCGTCGCCGTCGGTCACGACCGAGCCGTACGTCGTCGCGTCGGTGTCGACGACCTGGAGCTCGACCCCGGCATCGGCTCGCCAGGTGGCCATGCGCTCCAACCAGGCGTCGGCCCCGGCCGGCTCGCGCTGGACCAGGACGGTCTCAGCACCCTGGGCCAGGGTCACGCCGACCCCGTCCAGGGTGAAGAGCTGCTCGCCCGTGGCCCGGTCGACCCCCGTGAGCATCCCGTCGACGTACACCGCGGTGAGTCGGTCGTCGACCTGGTGCGGCTGGTAGGCGCTCTCGTAGCCGCCCGGCTCGTCCACCGCCGGCAGCGCGCTGATGGTGGCCCGCTCGAGGTCGATGCCCCAGCTCGCCTCGCCGTCCGTGGCGGTCACGACACCACCGGCCTGCGACGCGCCGGCGAGCAGGGCGCGCTCCCACGGGACGGCGAGCTCGACGGTCTCGTCGGGTGAGACCACCCACAGACGATCGCCGGCGTCGACCAGCGCGCGGTCGCCCCACACGTTGAAGGACTCGACGTCGTCGACCACCGGCAGCTCGGCCACGGGGTCGCCGTCGTCGACCGAGAGCAGGGAGGCGGAGCGGTCCCCGGGCAGGAACGCACCGACCACACCGATCTCATCGAGCATCTGTCCTGAGCTGTACGTCGGCAGGATCCGCTGCACCCGGGTGGTCCAGGCGGTGGAGCCGTCCTCCAGCCTCAGGCCCCTGAGCTCTCCGGCACCGCCGTCCTGGACGACCATCAGCTGCTCGGAGGTGGCCAACAGCCGTAGGGGGTCCTCGCGCGCTCCTGTCGCCTGCCAGACGGGCTCCATGTCCGAGCTCAGCACGTCCTCGCCTGCCGGGTCCTCGTCCTCCCACGCCTGCAGCGTGCCGTCGTCCCGGCTCAGCGTGATGAAGCCACCCTCGGGGCGTAACCACGCCTGGTCGGCGACGTCGATCCTCAGCTGTCTCATCACGCTGCCGTCGCCACGATCGAGCAGGGCCACACGACTGGGGGAGGCGAGGAGCACCCGGGAGTCGTCCCAGTCCAGCACGCGGTAGGCGCCGCCCGGGAGCGTGCTGGACCACGCGATGTCGTCGCGTGCCGACCACCAGGCCGCTGCAACCAGCGCGCCGACCAGGAGGGTGACTCCCGCGACGACGGTGCCGGCCATGACCGGGAGGGATCGTGGGCGGGGGGAGGCCATGGGCCGCTTCTACCCTCCTGCCCGAGATCCATGCGGGCGCCCGCCACCGCCGGCGAGCTGCCGATAACCTGCTCCGGTGACCGAGATCCAGATCGGCCAGGCCAAGCGCGCCCGGCGTGCCTACTCCTTCGACGACATCGCGATCGTGCCCTCCCGGCGCACCCGCGACCCCGAGGAGGTCAGCACGCACTGGCAGATCGACGCCTACCGCTTCGACCTGCCGGTGATCGCCGCGCCGATGGACTCGGTGATGTCGCCGACCACCGCCATCGCGATGGGTCGCTTCGGCGGCCTCGGCGTGCTCAACCTCGAGGGCCTCTGGACCCGCTACGAGGACCCCGAGCCGCTGCTGGAGGAGGTCGCCGCGCTCACCGGCACCGACGCCGTACGCCGCATGCAGGAGATCTACACCGAGGTGATCAAGCCCGACCTGATCACCGAGCGGCTGCGCGAGATGCGCGCCGCGGGCGTCACGGTCGCCGGCTCGCTGTCCCCGCAGCGCACCAAGGAGTTCGCCAAGGCCGTCGTGGACGCGGGCGTGGACATGTTCGTCATCCGTGGCACCACCGTCTCGGCCGAGCACGTCTCGAGCCAGGCCGAGCCGCTGAACCTCAAGGAGTTCATCTACGAGCTCGACGTCCCGGTGATCGTGGGCGGCTGCGCCACCCACACCGCGGCGCTGCACCTCATGCGCACCGGTGCCGCGGGCGTGCTCGTCGGGTTCGGCGGGGGAGCGGCCCACACCACGCGAACCGTGCTCGGCGTCGCCGTACCCATGGCCTCCGCGGTGGCCGACGTCGCCGCCGCCCGCCGCGACTACCTCGACGAGTCCGGCGGCCGCTACGTCCACGTCATCGCCGACGGCTCCATCGGCACCTCCGGCGACATCGCCAAGGCGATCGCCTGCGGCGCCGACGCGGTCATGGTCGGCTCGCCCTTCGCCCGCGCCACCGACGCACCCGGCCGCGGCTTCCACTGGGGCACCGAGGCCCACCACCCCGAGCTGCCGCGCGGCCAGCGGGTGCAGTTCGACACCGTCGGCACGATCGAGGAGATCCTCTTCGGCCCCTCCCGCGTCGCCGACGGAACGATGAACCTCATCGGTGCGCTCAAGCGGTCGATGGCCACCACCGGCTACACCGACTGCAAGGAGTTCCAGCGCGTCGAGGTCGTCGTCGAGTAGCGATGGCCGAGCAGTCAGTTCTTCGCCCCCGAGCAGTCACTTCCTTGCCACGTCCCGCAGCGGCTGACCGGTCGAGGCCGAGGACGTGACTGGTCGGCGGTGCTGAGGGTCGCCGCCGGGCAGGGCGTCCCGGTCAACGGCGACCTCGCGGCCAACGTGGCGCTCGCCGCGAGCCTCACCCGTGACGCCGGGGAGCAGGGCGTGTGGCTGCTGGTGCTGCCCGAGGCGTTCCTCACCGGCTACGACTGGGACGCCTTCGACCAGGTGCGCGCGACCGGCCGACCCCGGGTCGAGGCCCTCGACGAGCTACTGGCCCCGCTCGGCCGGGCCGCCGCCGAGGCGTCGTGCACCGTGCTGGTGTCGACGCCGCTGCTGCGCGGTGACCGGATGCGGCTGAGCACGCTGGTGGTGCGCCCCGACGGATCGGTCGAGGCGGCGTACGACAAGCAGCACGTCGACCGGCTCGAGACCGGCTGGTTCACCCCCGGCCCGCACCGGCCGTGCGTGCTCGACGTCGAGGGCGTCCGGGTCGGCCTGGCCATCTGCTACGACAGCCGCTTCCCCGAGCACGCGGCCGCGGCGGCCGCCGCCGGCGCCGGCGCCGAGGTGTACGCCGTGTCGACGGCCTACCTCGAGGGCTCGACCCGGGGCCGCGAGGTCTCGCTGCCCGCTCGGGCGCTCGACAACGGGATGTACGTCGTGGCGGGCGCGGCCTTGGGGCGCTGCGGAGACCGACCGATCACCGGGGGCTCCTGCGTGCTCGACCCGGAGGGTCGCGAGCTCGCCGCGCTCGGCACCGAGCCCGGTCTGGCGGTCGCCGAGGTGGACCTCGACCTGCTCGCGGAGGTTCGGGCGCGCCAGACGATGCACGCCGACCGGCGCGGGTGAGGATGTCCGAGTGAGCGAGCCCGAGACCGTCACCATCCACACCGACGGTGCGTGCGTGCCCAACCCCGGCCCCGGCGGCTGGGGCGCGCTGCTGCGGATCGGCTCCCACGAGCTCGAGCTGTGCGGCGGGGAGGCCGGGCAGACCACCAACAACCGGATGGAGCTCACCGCCCCCATCAAGGCGTTGGAGGTCCTGACCCGGCGGGTCCGGGTCGAGCTCTACACCGACTCCACCTACGTCCGCTCGGGCATCACCTCGTGGGTGGCGGGGTGGAAGCGCAACGGCTGGCTGACCTCGGCCAAGCAGCCGGTCAAGAACGTCGACCTCTGGAAGGAGCTCGACGCCGCCTGCCAGCTGCACGACGTGACCTGGCATTGGGTGAAGGGCCACAACGGCGACGAGGGCAACGAGCGCGCCGACCGGCTGGCCGCCAGGGGGCTCAACGAGGCTGTCCAGGCGGCCGCGGCCTCCTGAAGCACTCCCTCGTTGCCGCACGGAGCAGAGCGACGTACAGTTTTCTGTACGGAGGTGGACCATGCGGACCATGAGCTACACCGAGTCCCGGGCGAGGTATGCCGAGGTGCTCGACTCGGTCGTCGACGACCGCGAGGAGGTCGTCATCACGCGAGCGGGTCGTGAGCCCGCGGTGATCGTGTCGTTGGACGACTACGAGTCCTTGAAGGAGACGGCCTACCTGTTGCGCAGTCCTGCCAACGCGCGACGACTCCTCGCCTCGATCGAGGAGCTGGAGTCCGGACGAGGGGTGGAGCGGGAGCTCATCGAGTGATCGTCGTCTTCAGCGCTCGGGGCTGGGACGACTACCTCTGGTGGCAGCAGCAGGACCGCAAGCTGGTGAAGCGGATCAACCTGCTCATCCGGGACATCGGGCGCAACGGCAACGAGGGCATCGGCAAGCCGGAGCCGTTGAAGCACGGGTTCCAGGGCTACTGGTCGCGACGCATCACCGACGAGCACCGGCTCGTCTACAAGGTGGTCGACGCGGAGGTGCGGATCGCCGCTTGTCGCTATCACTACGAGGGCTGACGCCGAGCGATCGCTCGGTCCCTGGGCTACGGTTCCGGCGTGAACCGCGTGCAGCAGCTCCTCGGCGTCGACATCCCCATCGTCCAGGCCCCGATGACCTTCATCGCCCGGGCCCGGTTGGCGGCGGCCGTCTCCGAGGCCGGCGGCATGGGCATCATCGAGACCCTCACACCTGAGGGTCGCGCGGACCTGCTGCGGGTCAAGGAGCTGACTGACAAGCCGGTCGGCGCCAACCTCCTCGTGGGCGGCTGGAAGCACGACCACTCCATCGTCGACACCCTCGTCGAGTCCGGCGTCTCGTACGTCGCCACCTCGGCCGGCGACCCCGGGCTGTTCACCGCCCGGCTCAAGGACGCCGGCATCACCGTCTTCCACGTCGTCGGCACGCTGCGCGCCGCGCTCAAGGCCGAGGCCGCGGGCGTCGACGGCCTGGTGGTCGAGGGCGTCGAGGGCGGCGGGTTCAAGGGCGCCACCGGCGCCTCCACGATGGTGCTGCTGCCCCTGGTGGCCTCGCGCACCTCGCTGCCGCTCATTGCCGCCGGCGGCATCTGCGACGCCACCTCGATGGCCGCCGCGATGGTGCTGGGCGCCGAGGGCGTGCAGATGGGCACCCGGATGCTGGCCACCCACGAGTCCGGCGTGCACCCCGCCTTCACCGACGCCATCGTCGCGGCCGCCGAGACCGGCACGATGCTGGTCAGCGTCCCCGGCAACCCGACCATGCGCGTCATCGCCACCGAGCGCGCCCACGCGTGGGCGGCCGACCCGCCCGCGGACAAGCTGATGGACCGCGTGCAGGAGCTCTACTTCGACGGCGACCTGGACGCCAGCCTGGCCAACACCGGCCAGGTCGCGGGCCGGATCGACTCCGTGCGCCCGGTCGCCGACGTCGTACGGGAGATGTGGGAGGGGTGCCGGGCGGCGCTCGACGCGGGCCGCGCGCGGCTCGGCTGAACCGGACTCGGCACGGCCGATCCTGACGGCCCACCCACGACGGCAGGTGGCGACGGACGGGTGTCCACGGCGGGGGCAGACTGGTCCCCGGGCACCGGGCCCGCCAGGAGGTGCGTGATGTCGGTCGGCTGGATCATCTTCGTCGGACTGGTCGTGGTCGGGGTGGTGGGCTACCTCGTCGTGGACCTGTGGGACTCCCGGCGCCAGCGTGCCCGGCTCCGGGGCGGGAAGGGGCGCGACGACCTGGACCACTTCCGGGTGCGCGGCGAGAAGACCATCAACAGCGACTTCGGCTCGATGACCGCCCGCTCGGTCGGCGACGGCAGGAACCGTCACGGGCGCTCCTGAGGGGCACGTGCGGCGCGAGTTCCCTCGGGTGCGGGAGACTCGGGTCATGAGTCCCGTCGTGGAGGTCCCGAGCTCGGTGCTCCTGCTGGTCGGGCGCGAGGACTTCACGCCGCCTCGGTCGTTCGCCGGGGGGACCTGCGTCGCGACCCACGACTGCCTGGCCGTCGGCGTGACCACCCCGCAGGACGATCCGACCGACGTCGGGTTCGCCGCCGGACCCGGTGGCTTGTCAGGCCTGGTCGAGCTCGGACGGTTCAGCCTGGAGTCCGAGGGCCTGCTGTCAATGAGCGACGTCTACAACCGTGAGCTCGAGTCGGCCGGTGTCGGGGCTGGCCTGGTGGAGATCACCGTCCTCGGCGACGATCGCGACGAACCGAGCACGGTCCGGTTCGTCGTCGCGGCGGGCTAGACGCGGTCACGCCCGAGCGCTCGGGCACGTAACCGCCATCACACGTGGCTCGTTGAGGCGGCGTGCTCCGCAGACTGCTCGTCGTCCTGCTGCCCCTCGTCCTGCTCGCAGGTGCGGCCGCGGCGCCGACCGTCGCCGGACCGGGGGCGGGCGGGGCAGCGGAGCGTGTCGGGCGTGCGGCGGGGGTCCCGCTCCCCACCCTGAGCCTGCCTCCCGCGGGCATCCAGGGCCGGCCGATGTGGGACTCCTGGCACCAGCTCGAGCCGTTCGGCTACACCGAGCAGGAGCTCTTCGTCTCCGGCACGGCCCGCGCCGCCGACGGCAGCACCGCGCCCTACACCACCCGCGTGGTCATCACCCGGCCCCAGCGCCAGCGCGACTTCAACGGCGCGGTGATGCTGGAGTGGGTCAACGTCACCGCCCAGTTCGAGAATGCCGTCGACAGCCTCGAGGGTCGCGAGGAGCTGCTGCGCAGCGGCTGGGCGTTCGTCCACGTCAGCGCCCAGGCCGCCGGCCTGTGCTGCACCCCGCTGACCCCGCAGGTGTGGGACCCGGTGCGGTACGCCGCGATCGACCACCCCGGGGACGCGTACGCCGACGACATGTTCCTCCAGGTCGCCCGAGCCCTCCGCGCCCGCCGGGTCGGCGACGTGCGGCCGATGGGCGGGCTGAGGGTCGAGCGGGTCGTGGCCGCCGGACAGTCGCAGTCCGCAGGTCGGCTGGCCGGGATCGTGCGAGCCTTCCCCGACGGGGCGGGCGTGATCGACGGGTTCCTGGTCCACGGCGGCCTGGCCGGGCTGGAGTACGAGCCGCGGCTGCGCGTGCCGGTGCTCCAACTCAACAGCGACTGGGCCGAGTCGACCGGCACCGCCGACGACGACCCGCTCTACCGGCTCTGGGAGGTCGCCGGCTCCGCGCACGCCGGCCTCTTCATCGGCTACCAGCAGGTCTTCGGCTCCGGCCAGCGCGTGGTCGGGCTGCCCCAGGTCGACGAGCAGGGCTACCGCGACGCCATCGAGGCCGCCGGCGACTACGGCCAGTCCGCGCTCAACCCGCTCTACGCCGGCTGCATCGTGGCCGGCGCCTCCTTCCCCATGAGGTACGCCGTCAACACGGCGCTGCGTGAGCTCGAGGAGTGGATCCGCACCGGCGAGCGGCCGCGGCCCGCACCCCGGTTCGAGTACGCCGCCGACGGCGTGACCCCGGCCCGCGACGCCGACGGCAACGTGCTCGGCGGGATGCGGCTGCCGCCCGTGGAGGTCCCGGTGGCGACGTACCGCTCCACGGACTGCGAGCTCGGCGGCATCACCGTCCCGTTCGACCCGCTGACCCTGCAGCAGCGCTACCCGACGTACGCCGACTACGAGCAGCGGCTGGCCCGGGCCACCGACCGGGCCGTGCGGCGGGGCTGGCTGCTGCCCGCCGACGCCCGGGACCAGATGCGGCGGGCCTGCGCGGTGCGAGACCGCTACCCGACGGCGACCGAGGAGTGCACCGACTACCGGCCGCCGCGGTTCGGCGGCTGAGGTCGTCGAGGGACCTGGCACAGTGGAGCCATGACTCCCACGCCCGGAGCCCTCGGACCCGCCGCTCGAGACGCCGCCCTGGCCGCGATGACCGGACGGGCGGGTGAGCCCGAGCTGGACGTGCTGGTCGTCGGTGGCGGCATCACCGGCACCGGCGTCGCCCTCGATGCGGTGACCCGCGGGCTGAGCACCGGTCTGCTCGAGCAGCGCGACCTCGGCAGCGGCACCTCCAGCCGCAGCAGCAAGCTCATCCACGGCGGGCTGCGCTACCTGGAGATGATGGACTTCGGCCTGGTCCGCGAGGCCCTGCAGGAGCGCGGTCTGCTGCTCACCCGCCTCGCGCCGCACCTCGTGCGCCCGGTGCCGTTCCTCTACCCGCTGACCAAGCCCGTGTGGGAGCGCGCCTACGTCGGCGCCGGCCTGGCGCTCTACGACGGCATGGCCAAGGCCGGGAAGTACGACATGGGCGTGCCGCTGCACCGCCACCTCACCCGTCGCCAGGTGGCCCGGATGGCTCCGGACTTCCGCACCGACACCATCACCGGCGCGATCCGCTACTACGACTGCCAGGTCGACGACGCGCGGCTGGTCGTCGCGGTCGCCCGCACCGCCGCCCGGCACGGCGCCCACGTCGCGACTCGGGTCAAGGTCACCGGCTTCCTGCGCGAGGGGGAGCGCGTGGTCGGTGTGACCGCGCGCGACCTCGAGCACGGCCGGGACCTCGAGGTCCGGGCCCGGGTCGTCGTCAATGCGGCCGGCGTCTGGACCGACGAGATCCAGCAGATGGTCGGCGGCCGCGGCTCCCTCAACGTCCAGGCCTCGAAGGGCGTGCACATCGTCGTCCCGCGCGACCGGATCCGCTCCGAGACCGGGTTCATCGTGCGCACCGAGACCTCGGTGCTCTTCGTCATCCCGTGGGGCCGGCACTGGATCATCGGCACCACCGACACCCCGTGGGACCTCGACAAGGCCCACCCCGCGGCCAGCCGCAAGGACATCGACTACATCCTCGAGCACGTCAACCGGATCCTCCGCGAGCCGCTGGACCACGAGGACGTCGAGGGCGTGTACGCCGGGCTCCGGCCGCTGCTGTCGGGGGAGTCCGAGCCGACCTCGCGGATCTCGCGCGAGCACACGGTGGTGACTCCGGTCCCGGGGCTGGTGATGATCGCGGGCGGGAAGTACACGACGTACCGCGTCATGGCGCGCGACGCCATCGACGCCGCCGCCCACAGCCTGCGCTCGACCGGCACCGGCACGGTGCGCGAGTCGATCACCGACCGGGTCCCGCTCGACGGCGCCGAGTCCTACGAGACCCGCAGCAACCAGCGCGTGCTGCTCGCCCGCCGCTCGGGGCTGCACGTCGCGCGGATCGACCACCTGCTCGGCCGGTACGGCGGGCAGGTCGACGACCTGCTGGCCCTCATCGCCTCCCGGCGCCAGCTCGCGCTGCCGCTCGAGGGTGCCGAGGACCACCTCGCGGCCGAGGTCGTCTACGCGGTGACCCACGAGGGGGCGCTGCACCTCGACGACGTGCTGACCCGCCGGACCCGGATCTCGATCGAGACCTTCGACCGCGGCGTCGGGGCCGCCCCGCACGCCGCCCGGCTGATGGCCGAGGTCCTCGGCTGGGACGAGGCCCGGGTCGCCCAGGAGGTCGACCACTACCTGCGCCGGGTCGAGGCGGAGCGGCAGTCGCAGCTCAAGCTCACCGACCAGGAGGCCGACGAGGCGAGGGTGCAGGTCACCGACCTGGTCTGAGGTCCGCCGTTGGTCTCTCCCGATCGATCTGCTCGACCCGAGGCGCAGGACTGACACGTGTCAATGGATTCGTTGACACGTAGAACACGTTCTAGCAGTCTGTCCCGTGTGACCCAGGCAACACCTCCCGAGGCGCCCCCCGCCGACCTGAAGATGCAGCGCAGCAGCCGGGACGCCGCGCTGGTGCCCGCGGCGCTGGAGCAGTGGCTGTCCACGCTGCTCCCCGCCGGCGCCGAGCCGGAGGTCGTGCTGCACAGCGGCATCGACAGCAACGGGATGTCCTCCGAGACGCTGGTGCTCGACGCCACCTGGAGCGAGGCGGGCGCGCGCACGACGCACCCGATGGTGGCGCGCGTGGCACCCGCGGCCCAGGACTTCCCGGTCTTCCCGCGCTACGACCTCGGTCACCAGTTCGAGGTGATCCGCCAGGTCGGCGAGCTGACCGACGTGCCGGTCCCGGGCGTGCGCTGGCTCGACGAGGCCGGCGAGGTCCTCGGCACCCCCTCCTTCCTCATGGACCGGGTCGAGGGCGTCGTCCCGCCCGACGTGCTGCCCTACCCCTTCGGCGACAACTGGCTCTACGACGCCGACCGTGCCGACCAGCGGCGCCTCCAGGACGCCACCGTCGACGTCCTCGCCCGGCTGCACGCGATCCCGGACCCGCTGGACCGGTTCGGCTGCCTCGCCCCCGAGCAGGTCGGCGAGACCCTGCTGCACCGCAACCTGGCCAAGGTCCGGGCCTGGTACGACTTCGCCGTCCGCGACCTCGCGCCCTCGCCGACCGCCGAGCGGGCGCTGGCCTGGCTCGCGGCGCACATCCCGTCCGAGGCCGAGCAGGGCGAGCCGGTGCTGTGCTGGGGCGACGCCCGCATCGGCAACGTCATCTACCGCGACTTCGAGCCCGTCGCCGTCCTCGACTGGGAGATGGTCACCCTCGGTCCGCGTGCCCTCGACGTCAGCTGGTTGCTCTTCGCCCACCAGGTCTTCGAGTCCATCGTCGGCATGCTCGAGCTGCCCGGCATGCCGCACTTCCTCCGCGAGGAGGACGTCGTGACGACGTACGCCGAGAAGACCGGCGTCCAGCTCGGTGACCTCGACTGGTACCACGTCTACAACGGGCTCATGTGGTGCATCGTCTTCATGCGCACCGGCGCGCGGCAGGTGCACTTCGGCGAGATCGAGATGCCGGAGGACATCGAGTCGCTCTTCCACTGCAAGCCGCTGCTGCTCTCGATCCTCGAGCGGGTGGGCGCCTGATGGCCGCGTCCGCGCGCGGGGCGCTGGGGCCCCTCGACGAGTACCCGATCCACCAGGTCCCGCAGCCGATCGGCTGGCCCGGACCGAGCGACCGGCACTTCTACGACCGCTGCTACTTCAACGCCCACGACCGCACCGGCGACATCTTCGTGATCAGCGGGATGGGCTACTACCCCAACCTGCGCACCAAGGACGCCTACTTCCTCGTCACGCGCGGCACCGAGCAGACCGCCGTCCACCTGGGCGGCGCGATCGACGACGACCGCTTGGACCAGCGGGTCGGCGGGTACCGCCTCGAGGTCATCGAGCCGCTGCACAAGATCCGGATGGTGCTCGAGGAGACCGAGGGCCTCGCCTGCGACCTGACCTGGGAGGGCTCCTTCGAGGTCGTGCAGGAGCAGCGGCACATCATGCGCCAGGGCACCCGCGTCGTGCTCGACGCCCAACGCTTCGCCCAGGTCGGCACCTGGTCGGGCTCGCTGTCGGTCGACGGCACCGAGATCGCCGTCAGCCCCGACACCTGGGTCGGCTCGCGCGACCGCTCCTGGGGCATCCGCCCGGTGGGGGAGGCCGAGCCCGCCGGGCGCCCGGCCGACTTCGACGGCATGTGGTGGCTCTACGTCCCCCTGCGGTTCGACGACTACATGATCTGCCTGATCATCCAGGAGGACGGCGAGGGCACCCGCACCCTCAACGACTGCACCCGCGTCTGGGAGGACGGCCGGGTCGAGCAGCTCGGCTGGCCCCAGGTCACCATCCACTACACCCCCGGCGGCCGCATGCCCACCGGCGCGAGCATCGAGTGCCAGACCCGCCAGGGCCCGCTGCACCTCGAGGTCGAGTCCCGGCTGGCCGCCCCGCTGCACTTCGGCGGCGGGTACGGCGGTGACCAGGACTGGCTGCACGGGCAGTGGCACGGCGAGGAGTTCGTCGAGCGCCGTACCTACGATCTCACCAGCGACGCCGTGCGGAGCATGCTGATGTTCGGCTGCGTCGACCACGTCGGCCGCGCCGTCGTCACCGAGCCCTCGCGGGGTAGCGGGACCACCGAGGGCTTCGGCCTCTTCGAGCACTTCTGCGTCGGCAAGCACGAGCCGTCCGGCTTCACCGACTTCTTCTCGACCGCCCCCTGACCCCACCCTGGCTGGAGCCGACATGACCCTCGACCGCGACGCCTTCTACATCGACGGCGGCTGGCGCGCCCCCGAGACCACCGCGACCATCGAGGTCGTCTCCCCGCACTCCGAGCAGGTCATCGCCACCGTCCCCGAGGCGTCGTACGCCGACGTCGACGCGGCCGTGGCCGCCGCCCGGCATGCCTTCGACCACGGCCCGTGGCCTCGGATGTCGCCGCAGGAGCGGATCGCGGTGATCGAGGCGTTCTCGATGCTGTACGCCGGCAAGCTCACCGAGATGGCCGAGCTGATCACCCTCGAGATGGGCTCGCCGACCTCCTTCTCCCAGCTGGCCCAGGCTCCCGCACCGTGGATGCAGATCGAGGCGTTCCTGGCGATCGCCCGGGAGTTCCCGTGGGAGGCCTCGCGCCCCGGCGCCCTGGGCTCCGACGTGGTCGTGCGGCACGAGCCGGTCGGCGTGGTCGCGGCCATCCCGCCGTGGAACGTCCCGCAGTTCACCGTGCTGTCCAAGGTCGTCCCGGCCCTGCTGAGCGGCTGCACCGTGGTGGTCAAGCCCGCGCCCGAGTCGCCGCTGGACTGCTACCTCATGGCCGAGCTGCTCCAGGAGGCCGGCGTCCCGGCCGGCGTGGTCAACATCGTCGCCGGCGGTCGCGAGGTCGGCCAGCACCTGGTGGCGCACCCCGGCGTGGACAAGGTCGCCTTCACCGGCTCCACCGCCGCCGGCCGCGCGATCGGCGCCGTGTGCGGCGAGCAGCTCAAGCGCGTCTCCCTCGAGCTGGGCGGCAAGTCGGCCGCGATCGTGCTCGAGGACGCCGACCTCACCACCACCGTCGAGGGGCTGAAGTTCCTGTCGGTGATGAACTCCGGGCAGGCCTGCGTCGCGCAGACCCGCGTCCTGGTGCCGCGCTCGCGCCAGGCCGAGCTGGTCGACGCCATCGCCGAGGGGATCGGCGGGATGCGCGTGGGCGACCCGATGGACCCTGCCACCGAGATCGGCCCGATGGTGGCCCAGCGCCAGCAGGAGCGGGTGCAGAAGTACATCGCGCTCGGGCAGGAGGAGGGCGCCCGCCTCGTCGCGGGCGGCGTCGGGATGCCCGACGGACTCGACCGCGGCTGGTACGTCCGGCCCACCGTCTTCGCCGACGTCGACAACCGGATGCGGATCGCCCAGGAGGAGATCTTCGGCCCCGTCGTGTCGGTCATCGCCTACGACGGCGTCGAGGACGCCGTGCGGATCGCCAACGACTCCGACTACGGCCTCGCCGGCACCGTGTGGACCGCCGACGTGGAGGCCGGGCTCGAGGTGGCGCGGGGGGTCCGCACCGGCACCTACGGCATCAACACCTACACGATGGACTTCGCTGCGCCGTTCGGCGGCTTCAAGGCCTCCGGGCTCGGGCGGGAGTTCGGCCCGGAGGGGCTCGGCCAGTACACCGAGCTGAAGTCGATCTACACCCCGCCGCCTGCCGGCTGAGTGCCCCGGGCCCCTGCACAGAGCGCTTGACAGAGCAGAGGAATGTGTCAAGCACCTCACTTGTCTACCGAAGGGTAGTGACGGAGACCCCGGTCACATACTCTCGGTACATGAGCGCCTCGAGCCCCGACCCCGCAGGCAGCCCGCTCGTCGACGGGCCGCACGACCCCGAGCACGACCCGACCGCGGCGTACGCCCTGGAGCCTGAGTACGTCGAGGCGCTGACGCGCCGGATCCTGGCGACCTCGGGGGAGACCAAGGAGGTGCGCACGCCGCTGAACGGCGCGCCGCTGGCGCACATCCCGCAGTCGAGCGAGGAGGACGTGGTCGAGGCCTTCGCCCGCGCCCGGCGCGCGCAGGAGTCCTGGGCCCGGACAAGCCTGGAGCACCGCTCGGCGATCCTCATGCGCCTGCACGACCTCGTGCTCGAGCGCCAGGAGGAGATCCTCGACCTGATCGTGTGGGAGTCGGGCAAGGCCCGCAAGCACGCGTTCGACGAGCCGCTGCACATCGCGCTGACCGCGCGCTACTACGCGCGCACCGCCCAGCAGCACCTCGGCACCCAGCGCAAGCTCGGGGTGGTGCCCGGGCTGACCCGGGTCGAGGTCAACCGCGTGCCCAAGGGCGTCGTCGGCATCATCTCCCCCTGGAACTACCCCTTCACCATGGCGCTGTGCGACGGCCTCCCGGCCCTGCTCGCCGGCAACGCCGTGGTCACCAAGCCCGACGCCCAGACCATGCTGACCGCGCTCTACGGCGCGCAGCTGCTCGAGGAGGCCGGCTTCCCGAAGGACCTGTGGCAGGTCCTGGCGGGTCCCGGCTCCCGCGTGGGCACCTCGGTCATCGCGAAGGCCGACTACATCTGCTTCACCGGCTCGACCGCGACCGGCAAGCGGGTCGCTGCGGGCTGTGCCGAGCGGCTGATCGGCTGCTCGCTGGAGCTCGGTGGCAAGAACCCGATGCTCGTGCTGCGCGACGCCGACGTCGAGCGCGCCGCCGAGGGGGCCGTGCGTGCCTCGTTCTCCAACGCCGGCCAGCTCTGCGTGTCCACCGAGCGGCTCTTCGTCGCCGACCAGGTCTACGACCGGTTCGTGGAGCGGTTCGTGGCCCGCATCCAGGCGATGACCCTGGGTGCCACGCTGGAGTGGGGCACCGACATGGGCTCGCTCATCTCCCAGGACCAGCTGGACACCGTGACCCGCCACGTCGAGGACGCCGTCGCCAAGGGTGCGCGGGTGCTGGCCGGTGGCAGGGCGCGGCCCGACCTCGGGCCGTTCTTCTTCGAGCCCACGATCCTCGAGGGCGTCACCCCCGACATGACCTGCTTCGGCGAGGAGACCTTCGGCCCGGTCATCTCGATCTACCGCTTCCACGACGAGGCCGAGGCCGTGGCCCGTGCCAACGACGGTGAGTACGGCCTCAACGCCTCCATCTACAGCCGTGACGGGGCCCGTGCCCGGGCCATGGCCCGACAGGTCACGTGCGGCACGGTCAACATCAACGAGGCCTTCGGCGCCACCTTCGCGAGCATCGACTCCCCGATGGGCGGCATGCGCGAGTCCGGCATGGGCCGCCGCCAGGGCAGCGAGGGCATCCACCGCTACACCGAGTCCCAGTCGGTGGGCACGCAGCGCCTGGTGCGCTTCGCCCCGATGCTGGGCATGTCCGACGAGCAGTACGCCGCCGTCATGACGGCGAACCTGCGCCTGATGAAGAAGCTGGGAAGGGCCTGACACACATGAGCGACACCACGCGCCGGTTCGACTACGACGTCCTCGTCATCGGCTCCGGCTTCGGCGGCTCGGTCTCCGCGCTGCGGCTGACTGAGAAGGGCTACAAGGTCGGCGTCATCGAGGCGGGCCCCCGCTTCGAGGACAAGGACTTCTCCAAGGGCACCCTCGACATCACCAAGTACCTCTGGGCCCCGGCCCTGGGCTGCTACGGCATCCAGCGCATCGACGCGGTGCGTGACACCCTGATCGTCGCCGGTGCCGGCGTGGGCGGCGGCTCGCTGGTCTACGCCAACACCCTCTACGAGCCCCTCCCGGCGTTCTACAAGGACGCCCAGTGGAGCCACATCACCGACTGGCGCGAGGAGCTCGCGCCCTACTACGACCAGGCCAAGCGGATGCTCGGCGTCGTGGAGAACCCCGTCCGCACCCCGGCCGACGACGTCATGGAGAAGGTCGCCTCGGACATGGGTGTCGGCGACACCTTCCACCCGACCCCCGTGGGCGTCTTCTTCGGCGGTCCCGGCGCCGACCCCGACCAGGTCGTGGCCGACCCCTACTTCGGTGGCGCGGGCCCCGACCGCAACCCCTGCCGCAACTGCGGCGAGTGCATGTCGGGCTGCCGCCACAACGCCAAGAACACCCTGGTCAAGAACTACCTCTACCTCGCGGAGCAGAACGCCGCGAAGGTGATGCCGCTGACCACGGTCACCCAGGTCAGCCCCCGCGACGGCGGCGGGTACGACGTCGCGGTGAAGTTCACCAAGGCCAAGCGCGCCACGCCGCGGACCACGCGCACGCTCACCGCCGAGCACGTCATCTTCGCCGCGGCCTCGCTCGGCACCCAGAAGCTGCTGCACCGGCTCAAGGACGAGGGCGTCCTGCCGAAGCTCTCCGACCGGCTCGGCTACCTCTCGCGCACCAACTCCGAGTCGATCCTCGGGGCCATCGCGCCGTCCAGCGACACCACGGACTACTCCTACGGCGTCGCGATCACCTCGAGCTTCCACCCCGACGAGGACACGCACATCGAGCCGTGCCGCTACGGCAAGGGCTTCAACACCATGGCGATGATGCAGACCGTCCTCACCGACGGTGACGGCGACGGCCCGCGTTGGCGCGCCTGGCTGAAGGAGCTGTGGACGCAGCGCTCGAACATCAAGGAGCTCTACGACCTCAAGCACTGGTCCGAGCGCACGGTGATCGCGCTGGTCATGCAGTCGCTGGACAACTCGATCACGACGTACGGCAAGAAGGGCCTGCTGGGCTGGCGGATGACCTCCCGCCAGGGCCACGGCGCCCCGAACCCGACCTGGATCCCGGTCGCCAACGACGCCGTGCGCCGCATCGCCGGCGTCCTGGGCGGCACCCCGGGCGGCAACATCGGCGAGCCGTTCAACATGCCGCTGACCGCGCACTTCATCGGCGGCTGTGCGATCGGCGACTCGCCGGAGACCGGAGTGATCGACGCCTACCAGCGCGTCTACGGCTACCCGGGCCTGCACATCGCCGACGGCTCTGCGATCAGCGCCAACCTGGGCGTGAACCCCTCGCTGACCATCACCGCCCAGGCGGAGCGGATGATGGCGATGTGGCCCAACAAGGGCGAGGCCGACGCGCGGCCGCCGCTCGGCGCCGACTACCAGCGCATCGCCCCCGTGCCGCCGGCCTCCCCGGCGGTGCCCGAGGCTGCCCCGGGCGCGCTGCGGCTGCCGATCGTCGGGGTCTCCTGACTCCCCGCGGCACCGCTGGACATCTCCGTCGACCCCTCCCGGCCCCGGCCGGGAGGGGTCGACGTCTAGACCGGGAAAGTTTTCCCACGAGGGGCGTGACCCGGACGTAACCCCGGCCCCGGGCCGTCGTTGAGGTGGTCAGACCCGGCAGTCATGCTCCCTCCCACAAGGCCGGGTCGCGGTCCAGGCGCTGTCCAGCAGAGCGTGGACGATCAGGGCCCGGCCACCCTCCCTCCCCGGCCGGGCCCTGGTGCCATTTTCCGAGCCTCGTCCAGGTCGGGCGCCGACGGACGCGGCCGCCAGACCGCCCGCCCACGCCGATACGATGCGGCCCATGAGCGACGCCCCTGAGCACGACCTGGTCCTCGTCGTCGACTTCGGGGCGCAGTACGCGCAGCTGATCGCCCGGCGCGTCCGCGAGGCGCGGGTCTACTCCGAGATCGTGCCGCACCACATGCCGGTCGCGGAGATGCTGGCCCGTGGCCCGAAGGCGATCATCCTCTCCGGCGGGCCCTCCTCGGTGTACGCCGAGGACGCGCCCGGCATCGACGAGGCGGTCTTCACCTCGGGGACCCCGGTCTTCGGCATGTGCTACGGCTTCCAGCTGATGGCCCGCGGCCTGGGCGGCACCGTGGCCGCGACCGGCGCGCGGGAGTACGGCCGCACCCCGGTCCGGGTCAGCGAGCCGGGCACGCTGCTCGCCGACGTACCCGCCGAGCACAAGGTGTGGATGTCCCACGGCGACTCGGTCTCGGCCGCGCCGGCCGGCTTCACGGTCCTGGCGAGCACCGACGTCACCCCGGTGGCTGCCTTCGAGGACGTCGACCGCGGCCTGGCCGGCGTGCAGTGGCACCCCGAGGTGCTGCACTCCGAGCACGGCCAGAAGGTGCTCGAGCACTTCCTGTGGGACATCGCCGGCTGCCGCCCGACCTGGACGATGGTCAACATCGTCGAGGAGCAGATCGAGAAGATCCGCACCCAGATCGGCGACCGCGGCCAGGCCATCTGCGGTCTGTCCGGCGGTGTGGACTCCGCGGTGGCGGCGGCGATCGTGCAGCGCGCGATCGGCGACCGGCTGACGTGCGTCTACGTCGACCACGGCCTGATGCGCAAGGGCGAGACCGAGCAGGTCGAGCGGGACTTCGTGGCCGCGACCGGCGTCGACCTGCGGGTCGTGGACGCCGAGAAGCAGTTCCTCGACGCGCTCGCCGGGGTCAGCGACCCCGAGGAGAAGCGCAAGATCATCGGCCGCGAGTTCATCCGCACCTTCGAGGCCGCCGAGCGCGAGATCCTCGCCGACGCCGTCAGCGGCGACGACGGCGACAAGGTCGCCTTCCTGGTGCAGGGCACGCTCTACCCCGACGTCGTGGAGTCCGGTGGGGGAGCCGGCGCCTCGACGATCAAGAGCCACCACAACGTCGGCGGCCTTCCCGAGGACCTGGAGTTCGAGCTGGTCGAGCCCCTGCGCACCCTGTTCAAGGACGAGGTGCGCGCGGTCGGCGAGCAGCTCGGCCTGCCCGCCGAGATCGTCCACCGCCAGCCCTTCCCCGGCCCCGGCCTCGGCATCCGGATCATCGGCGAGGTCACCCGCGAGCGGCTCGACATCCTGCGCGAGGCCGACACCATCGCCCGCGAGGAGATGACCCGAGCCGGCCTGGACCGCGACATCTGGCAGATGCCCGTCGTCCTGCTCGCCGACGTCCGCTCCGTCGGCGTCCAGGGCGACGGCCGCACCTACGGCCACCCGGTCGTCCTGCGCCCGGTCACCTCCGAGGACGCCATGACCGCGGACTGGGCCCGCCTGCCCTTCGACGTCCTCGAGCGGATCTCGACCCGGATCACCAACGAGGTCCCCGAGGTCAACCGGGTCACGCTCGACGTCACGAGCAAGCCACCGGGCACCATCGAGTGGGAGTGACCTGGGGACGCGTGCTGTCGGACTTGTCCGGGTTCGATCGGAGATGCTCCTGACCCCTGGTTCAGGTAAAGCCTCGTTTCAGTCGCCTGTCACCTTTAGGCTTCCTCTCGTGATCGGGGCATGACAGCGTTCGACCGGATAGCGGAGGACCTGCAGGTCCGACGCGCCGAGGCCGGAAGTCCGTCGTACGCCGAGATCGCCCTCCGGATCGGCCGGTTGCGCGAGGAGCGCGGGGGCGCCGACGCCACCGCGCGCCCCGCCCGCACCACGGTGTACGACGCGTTCCGCACCGGCCGCAGGCGGATGGACACCGCGCTGGTCCTCGACATCGTGCGCGCGCTGGGCGCCGACGAGGAGGAGGTCGCGGACTGGGCCGAGCGGTGCCGCGCGGCACGGCTGGCCGACGTCACCCCGTCGCGTGCCGTCGACGACGCCGACCCCGGGTCCCCACCGCCCCCGACACCCTCGGCGCCGCCGGTGCCCGCCGAGCCGCCGCCGCCCGTGACGGCCGGGGCCGGCCTGCTGGTGGCCCTGGGCTGCGTCGCGGTCAACCTGGTCGGGCGGATCCTGGTGGTGGTGATCCCGGAGATCCCGCTCTACCTCGACATGGTCGGCACGGCCGTGGCCGCGGTGATCCTGGGGCCCTGGTGGGGTGCCGGTGTCGGCCTGAGCACGAACCTGCTCGGCGTGGCCGTGTCCGGCGGCGACTCGATCCCGTTCGCGATCGTCAACGTCGCCGGCGCCCTGATCTGGGGCTACGGCGTACGACGGTGGCGGATGGGTCTCACGCTGCCGCGCTTCTTCGCCCTCAACTGCCTGACCGCCATCGTCTGCACGAGCCTGGCGGTCCCGATCATCCTCGCCCTCGGTGGGGAGACCGGCAACGGTGCCGACGACGTGATCGCAGCGATCCAGGAGACGGTGCAGTCCCTGTGGGTGGCCGTGGCGTCGGCCAACATCCTGACCTCGCTGGCCGACAAGACCATCTCCGGCTTCGTGGCCCTGCTCGCCGTCGACGTGCTGCCCCGCGCCGTGACGGCCCCGGTGCGGCCGCTCATGCCGCTGGCGGCGGCGCCCCAGCACGCGTCGGTACGCTCCGGGCCATGACCCACTCGACCCTGGTGCTCACCGTCATCGGCCGCGACCGGCCGGGTCTGGTCTCGGCCGTCTCCGCGCCGGTGGAGGCGCGCGGCGGCAGCTGGCAGCACAGCCAGATGGCCCGCCTGGCGGGCGAGTTCGCCGGCATCGTGCTGGTGAGCGTCCCGACCGGCGAGGTCGAGGGTCTCGAGCGTGACCTGGCGGCCCTCGAGGCGGACGGCCTGCGGGTCGAGGTGCGCCGCACCGACGAACCGGCCGATCAGCAGGTGGCTGCCGTGGGGCTGCACCTGCTCGGCACCGACCGCCCCGGCATCGTCGCGGAGATCTCCCGCACGATCGCCGCGCACGGGGTGGGCATCGAGTCGCTGACCACCGGGCTGCGCGAGGCGCCGATGGCCGGGGGCCTGCTCTTCGAGGTCACCGCCGAGCTGGTCGCGCCGGTCGACGGCGACCTCGAGTCGCTGCGCAGCGCGCTGGAGCAGCTCGCCGACGAGCTGATGGTCGACCTGACGCTGGGCTGAGGCCCAGGCCCAGGCCCAAGCCCGGACCGCGCCGGGTCAGCGGCGCTTGAGGTCCCGGCGGGTCCGGCGGCGCAGCTGGAGGATCCGCAGCGTGCCGGCACTGGCGGTGATCAGGATGCCCGCCGCGGTGGCGATGAGGAGGGCGACTGCGACCGGTGCCTCACCCTCGAGCGCCAGGAAGCGCACGGTGGTCGTGTCGGTGTTCTGCGCGATGAAGACGACGAGCAGCACGAGCAGCAGCCCGAGGCCGACGGTGGCCACCCAGACGCCGCTGGTGCGCGAGCCGCGCAGCGGGTCGTCGCCCCGCGCCGGGCTGGTGGCGGACGGCTCGGGGGTCGCGCCGGTCGACTCCGGGGAGTGGCCGGCCTGCGGGTCGGTGACGGGCTCGTGCGGGGTGCTCACCGGGTGAATGTAGCGCCGCGGTGGCCTGGACCAGTTCGCCCGGATGGTGGGCGATCGCGACGTTTCTGCTGACAGGTGCCCGGCAGGCGCCTACTGTTGACCTCGAACCGCTGGGGACCCGAGACCCCAGCGGTTCTCTACATTTCCGGGGTCGTCGTGCCGGGCGCGATGCCCAGCGGGCGCAGCACGTCGGCGGCGAAGCGCTCCATCCCGTCGAGCTTCTGCTCCAGGCCCACGTCGAGGCCGTGGTAGTAGGCCCACGGCATGGTCATCACGTCGGTCACCCCGCGCTCCTCCGCGGCCGCGAACTGCTCGGGCAGGAAGGCGTCGGTGAGCGCGGTGATGAAGGAGAAGTCGCGCTCGTTGCCGGCCTCCTCGCGCATCCGGGCCAGGGTCGCGGCGTGCCCGGCGGCCTCCTCGACCGTGTAGAGGTCCCCGACCCAGCCGTCGTGCCGCGCGGCGCGGCGCATCGCGACCTCGCTCAGCCCGCCGACGTACACCGGGATGCGTGCGGTGGGGGTCGGCTCCATGACCAGCCGCGGCGCCGCGTAGTGGGTGCCCTCGAACTCCGTCCAACCGGGCTGCCACAGCTGCTCCATCAGCGCCAGGGCCTCGTCGGTCCGCTTGCCGCGGGTGGAGAAGTCCTGCCCCAGGAGCTCGAACTCCTCGCGGCACCAGCCGATGCCGATGCCCAGGGCCACCCGGTTGCCCGAGAGCACCGCCGCGGTCCCGACGGACTTCGCCACCTGGAAGGGGTTGCGCAGCGCCGGCACGTAGACCGAGGTGAAGAAGCGCAGCCGGGTCGTCACGGCTGCGAGCGCCCCGACCAGCACCCAGGGATCCGGCCAGGCGGCGTCGTGGTCCCAGCGCCGGGCGCCGTCACGGGTGTAGGGGTACGGCGTCTGGAGTGTCTCGAGGTCCACCACGTGGTCGGGGACGGCCATGGCGTCGTACCCCAGCCGGTCGGCAGCCGCCGCGAGGGCGGGGAGCTCGGTCAGGGGCAGGTAGGCGGTGCTGATCGAGAAGCGCACGGGCGCAGACTACGCGCGCCCCTAGAACGCGTTCTAGGGGCGCGCGGGAGGTCGTGCGGCGGGGGAGGGGATCAGTCGAGAGGGCTCGGGTCCGGGTCGTCGGAGACCACGTGCACGGCCGCCTCCTCGGCGGACGCGGCGGCGCCGTCGATGCCGACGTCGGTGCCCACGAGGTCCTTCTCCAGGTCCTCGCCCGAGCCCATGTCGGGATCGACCAGGCAACCGGCACGCTCGGCGCCGACCTCGCCGTCGTCGAGGGCCTCGGCCGCCTCGCGCTGGGCCGCCTCGACGTAGGGGTCCGGCTCGGGCTCCTCCTGGGCGATCCGCTGGTCCAGGGACTCCCCGACGGCCTCCTCGTACGGCGTGTTGCCGAAGCCCTGGGCGGGGGAGTACTTCTCCGGCGGGGAGTACCCGCGGTCCAGCTCGTCCTCCACGTCGCCCTCGACGTCGGTGAGATTGTCGAGGCCGACGGGCTGGTCCTCGTCGTCGACGCTGTAGTCGTGGTAGGACTCCGCGGCGGTCGTGGGGTCGAGGTCGCTGGGCTCGCTCTGGCTCATGGCGCCACCGTAGGCAGAGGGCGGGACGGCTCGACCCACCCTGTCAGGGGGGCTGCCGGGTGAGACGTCTCTCGGTGTGGGTCAGTGCTGGGCGAGCAGGTCGGTGGACTCGGCGGCCAGCAGCAGCGCCCCGAGGAGGCTCGCGCGACCGCCGTGCGCGCTGCGGCGCACCGGGGCCTACGCGCTGCTCGCGCTGGTCGTGGCGGCGTACGTCGCGGTCAACCTGCTCACGACCCGCCGCCGGCGGGCCGCGGGGCTGACCCCGCCGTCGCTCACCGTGGTCCTGGTCAAGGCCGGGCTGCTGCTGGTCGGGCTGGGCTGGTTGACCTACTACCTCGGCATCGACCGGGGCTGGGGCTACCTCTTCGTCCTCTTCGCCGCGCTCGTCGTCGTGATGGACCTGGCGCTGCGCCGCACGCGCTGGGGACGGCACGTCTTCGCCGTCGGCGGCAACGAGGAGGCGGCGCGCCGCTCGGGCATCAACGTGCGCGGCATCTACGTCTCGGTCTTCGCGCTCTGCTCGACCTTCGCAGCCCTGGGCGGCATCCTCATCGCCGGCCAGCTGACCTCGGTCTCGCAGAGCTCGGGCACCACCGACACCAACCTCACCGCCATCGCGGCAGCCGTCATCGGCGGCACCAGCCTCTTCGGCGGCCGGGGCTCGGCGTGGGCGGCCCTGCTGGGCATCGTGGTCCTGCAGTCGATCCAGTCCGGGCTGAACCTGATGAACGTGGACTCCTCGGTCCGCTTCATCGTCACCGGCCTCGTGCTGCTGCTCGCGGTGGCCATCGACTCGGTGTCGCGCAAGGCGAGGTCGTCCTCCGGGCGGGGCTAGCGACCGCCGACCGGTCAGCTCCTTGCAGCCGACCGGTCACGTTTCTCGGGCTCGAGGCGTCAGTCCGCTCGTCGGACTGGCGCCTCGAGCGCGTCCGCAACCGGCGCCCCGAGGACCTGACTGGTCGGCCCCGAGGACCTGACTGGTCGGCCCCGAGGACCTGACTGGTCGGCGGGGTCAGCGAGCGCCGTACAACGTGGTGCGCTCGCGGACCGGGCGGCCGATGCCGGCACCGATCTCGACCAGCTCCTCGACGGTCTTGGCCGAGCCGTGCTCGGAGCCGGCCATCCGGGAGATGGTCTCCTCCATCAGCGTGCCCCCGAGGTCGTTGGCCCCGGCGCGCAGCATCGCGCGGGTGCCCTCGACGCCGAGCTTGACCCACGAGGTCTGGATGTTGTCGATCCGCCCGTGCAGCAGGATCCGTGCCATCGCGTGCACCGCCAGGTTGTCGCGCAGCGTCGGGCCGGGGCGGGCGACACCGGCGAGGTAGATCGGCGCCGAGGTGTGCACGAAGGGCAGCGGCACGAACTCGGTGAACCGGGCGGCCCCGTGCTCGAGGGCCTGGTCCTGCATCCGGGAGAGGACCCGCAGGTGCCCGACCCAGTGCCGCGGGTTGTCGACGTGGCCGAACATCATCGTCGAGGTGGTCGGCAGCCCGACCCGGTGCGCGGTGGAGACGATGTCGATCCAGGTGCGCGCCGGCAGCTTGCCCTTGGTCAGCACCCAGCGCACCTCGTCGTCGAGGATCTCGGCGGCGGTGCCGGGCAGCGACCCGAGCCCGGACTCACGGGCCTTGATGAGGAAGTCCTCGACCGAGAGCCCGGTGCGGGCGGTGCCGTTCACGACCTCCATCGGGGAGAAGGCGTGCACGTGCATGTCGGGCACCCGCCGCTTCACCGCCGCGGCCAGGTCGAAGTACGCCGACGCCGGGAGGTCCGGGTCGATGCCGCCCTGCATGCAGACCTCGGTCGCACCCAGGTCCCAGGCCTCCGCGGCCCGGTCGGCGACCTCGTCGACCGACAGGGAGTAGGCGTCGGCGTCGGTCTTGCGCTGCGCGAAGGCGCAGAAGCGGCAGCCGACGTAGCAGACGTTGGTGAAGTTGATGTTCCGGTTGACGACGTAGGTGACGTCGTCGCCGACGACCTCGCGGCGCAGGTCGTCGGCCAGCCGGCAGACCTGCTCCAGCAGCGGACCCTCGGCGGTCATGAGGGTCAGCGCGTGCTCGTCCGAGAGCCCCCCGGGGTCGGCCTCGGCCGCAGCGAGCGCGTCTCGTCCCTCGCTGTGCAGCACCGCGGGAGCACCCGTGCGCGCAGCGGCCGCGCCGACGGTCTCCCAGTCGCCGTACACCTCGGCGAAGTCCGAGCGTCGGTCGGCCGAGCGCCCCTCGGTGTCGACCGCGGCGAACAGGTCGGTGCGACCTGCCGACTCCTGGCCGCCGTCGGGCTCCTGCCACGGCAGCCCCACGGGCCGTACGCCGGGGCGCGCGAGCCCCTCGGGCGTGGCCAGCGCCGCGACGTGGCCGCGCACGCGCGGGTCGATCCAGGCGGCGTCGCCGGCCAGCGAGGCCCGGACGTGCTCGGGGTGGACCGTGAGCCGCGCGGCCAGCTCGAAGCCGCACTCGGCGGTCACTGCGCGCAGCCGCTCCAGCGAGGGCCACGGTCGCTCGGGGTTGACGTGGTCGGGGGTCAGCGGCGACACCCCGCCCCAGTCGTCGACGCCGGCCTCGAGCAGGGTGCGGCACTCCTCGAGGTCGACCAGGTTGGGCGGCGCCTGCACGCGGGCCCGGGGACCCAGGACGAGCCGCGTGACGGCGATCGCGGCGCGGTACTCCTCGAGCTCGAGGTCGTCGGTGTGGCGCATCGCGGTGTCGGGCTTGGCGCGGAAGTTCTGGACGATGACCTCCTGGACGGCGCCGTAGGCGGTCAGGGTCGCGCGCAGCGCGAAGATCGTCTCGGCGCGCTCGGCCAGGGTCTCCCCGATGCCGACGAGCAGACCGGTGGTGAAGGGGATGGAGAGTCGACCGGCGTCCTCGAGCACCCGCAGCCGGACCTCCGGGTCCTTGTCGGGGGAGCCGAAGTGAGGCTGCCCCTTCTCCTCGAAGAGCCGGCGTGAGGTCGTCTCGAGCATCATCCCCATGGAGGGGGAGACGGGCTTGAGCCGGTTCATCTCCTCCCACGACATGACGCCGGGGTTGAGGTGCGGCAGCAGCCCGGTCTCCTCCAGCACCCGCACGGCCATCGCCCGGACGTAGGCCAGGGTCGAGTCGTAGCCCTGCTCGTCGAGCCAGGCCTGGGCCTCGGGCCAGCGGTCCTCGGGCCGGTCGCCGAGGGTGAAGAGCGCCTCGAGGCAGCCCATGGCCGCGCCCTGGGAGGCGATGGCCAGGATCTCGTCGGGGGAGAGGTAGGGGGCGCGGCCCTCCCGGGCGGCCTGCGCGGGGGTCTCGACGAAGGTGCAGTAGTGGCACCGGTCCCGGCACAGCCGGGTCACGGGGATGAAGACCTTGGGGGAGTAGGTCACCGTCGCGGGGCGACCGGCCGCGACCAGGCCGGCGTCGCGGACGCGGGCCGCGGCCGCGCAGAGGCGGTCGAGGTCGGGGCCGGTGGCGGCGAGCAGCGCCGTGGCCTCGGCCTCGTCGAGCCGGGCGCCCCGCTCGGCCCGGGCCAGGGCCCGGCGTACCTGGTGCGGGGTGGGCTGCGCGTCCATCGGCACAGGCTAACGACGCAACCACAGCACCAGGCGCACCGCCCGGCGACCAAGACACCTGCTCAACCCCGCGCGGGGCCGCGTCGGCGGTGGACCACTCCGGGGAGCCGCTGTCCACTCTGGTCTGGAGGTCCGTACCGGACAGCGGGACCGTGTCTTTACCTTCGCGCGTTCGTTTGGCACCGTGAGCACCTCTCCCGGCAGCGGGACACGAACACATGGGGCCAGAAGATGACCGACACCGCACAGCGTCAGGGGCGCGGGGCGCGCCTGCGCCGAGCCGTCCTGATCCTGCTCGCCGCTCTCGTGGTGCTCGGACCCATCCCTGTCGGCCTGGTCTGGGCCTGGAGCGTGCACCCGCTGCTGGTGGTCCCGGCCTACCTGCTCGGGATCGCGGCGTGGCTGGTGCTGCTCAGCGGTCTCTGGTCGCTGGTGCAGCGGGCACGCGCGGCGCTGCCCGGGCGTCGTACGCCGGAGCAGGAACCGGTCGAGCAGCCGGCCGAGCCGCAGCCCGAGCTGCAGGCCGAGCAGGCGGTCGCGCCGGCGGTCCACTCCCAGATGCGGATGCCGTCGCCCCGCGCGGAGGCGACGGCCCCGCAGCGGGTCAGCTGACCCACTCCTTGACCTGGGCGATCGTGGCGGCCGGGTCGTCGCTGGCCGGGGTCACGGACAGGTTGGTCACGCCCGACTCGCGGAAGGCCGCGATCCGCTCCTTGACGTAGGAGGCGGGGCCCACCAGGTTGCCGGCCTCGAGCCACTCCATCGGCACCAGCGCCTCGGCCTCCTTCTTCTTGCCCGAGAGGTAGAGGTCCTGGATCTCCTTGGCCTCCTTCTCGAAGCCGTACTCGCAGGCGAGCTGGTTGTAGAAGTTCTTGTCGCGCGCGCCCATGCCACCGACGTACAGCGCATACATCGGGCGGATGAAGTCCAGCAGGGCCTTGGTCTCCGGGCCCTCGCCGATGGCGACCATGCCGCCGGCGCAGATCTCCAGGGGCGCGAGGTCGGCGGAGCGCTTGGCGGCACCGCGAGCCAGCGGCTCGCCCCAGATCTCCTGGGCCTTCTCCGGGTAGTAGAGGAACGGCAGCCAGCCGTCGGCCACCTCGGCGGTCATCGCGACGTTCTTGTCGCCGAGGGCCGCGACCCAGATCGGGACATCGGCGCGCTCGGGCTTGTTCAGCAGCTTCAGCGGCTTGCCCAGGCCCAGTCCCTGGCCCTCGGGGAGCGGCACGGAGAAGGTCTTGCCCTGGAAGTCCAGCTTCTCGCCGCGCAGCCCCATCCGCAGCACCTCGATGACCTCGCGGGTGCGGGTGAGCGGGCGGTCGTAGGCCATGCCGTGGAAGCCCTCGATCACCTGCGGGCCGGAGGCGCCGAGGCCGAGCACCGCGCGGCCGCCGGAGACGTTGTCCAGGCCCGCCGCGGTCTGCAGCAGGGCGCCCGGGGTGCGGGAGTAGACGTTGAGGATGCCGGCCGCGATCTGCACGGTCTCGGTCTTGGCCGCGAGGTAGCCCATGAGGGTCGGTGCGTCGAAGCCGTAGGGCTCGGCGACCCAGATCATGTCCAGGCCGGCCTTCTCCAGGCCCGCGACCTGGTCGGCGGTCTCGCGCGGGTTGCCGGCGTAGACCAGGGGCATCGACAGCTTCATCGGGTGGACCTCCGTGCAGGTGGTGGACGGTGCGGGATCGACCGTGACAGTAGCAGTGTCACAGTTCGCTGGGGAGGGGTGCGACGCGGCTCAGGAGCCCTCGTCCAGCCCGATGGCCCGACCCAGGGCGCCGGCCAGGGCGGCGGCGTACTCGGTGGTGAGGTGGTCGGTGTCGCGGTAGGACAGCGTCCCGCCGATGACGACGGGGCAGAGGTCCTGCCAACAGAGCCAGGGAGTCGGGTCGACGACGTCGGCGGAGTGCAGCAGGGCCGACTTCACCGCCACGTCGCCCAGCAGGGTCGAGCGCTCGACCGGGGTGAACATGCAGTCCAGCAGGCTGGGTCGCGAGCTGGTCAGGCAGTCGCCCGGGTCGTGTCCGGCCTTGGGGACGTCGCGAATGAGGACGGTGCGGTCGGCGGAGTCCTGCAGGTCGTCGAAGAGCGCGTCGTAGCCCTCCTCCAGCACGTCGGCGACGTCGTCGAGGGACTCGCGGTGCTCGCCGTCAACCCACACTCCGTTGACCGGCGGGGAGGAGGCGACGATCGCCAGGTCCGGCCGGAGGCCCGCGACCGTCGCGGTGCTCCACGCACGGAACTCCTCGCACGCGGTGAACACGACGTCCTCGCGCACCGGGGCGACGACCACGTGCGCGGCCGGGCACTGGGGCTTGACGAGGTAGTAGGCGCGCCAGCCGTTGTCGGTGGCGATCCGGTCCAGCGCGGGGATCCAGGCCCGGGCGTGCGAGTCGCCCAGCAGCACCAGGGTGCGGTCGCCGTCGACGTCGCCCCGCGGGCAGAGCGCCCGCACGTCGTCGTCCTCGTAGTCGCAGGCACCGACGTCGGCGATCGAGCTGCGCAGGTCGAGCAGGTTCGGGGTGAGGTCGCTGGGGACGTCGACCTGGTTGCGGGCGGCCTCCACGGAGGCCCGCACCAGGGCCACGGTGCGCTCGTGGTCGTCGAGGACGGCGACGTCGGCGGCCGCCGCGATCGCGGGGTTGTCGCCGCGCTCGCCGCCCTGCACGCCGGTCCACCACCAGCTGCCCGCGCACGCCAGGGCCACCACGGCCAGGCTGGCGGGGTAGAGCGCCAGGGACAGGCGGCGGCGCGAGCGCAGGCGGCGGGCCGGGGCACCGGTGCGGAAGGGCTGCTCGACGAACCGGTAGGTCAGGGCCGCCAGGTTGACGACGACCAGCACGACGACGGCGGTCTCAACGGCGGTGAGCGGTCGACCGGCGTTGCGCTCGGTCAGCACGAGGGCCGGCCAGTGCCAGAGGTAGAGGGAGTAGGACCAGTCGCCCACGCGGCGCATGACCGGGTTCTCCAGGAGCCACCGCACGGGTGCGGCGAGCAGGCCCGTGCCGGAGCCGGCGAGCAGGACGGCCGCGGTGCCCAGGACCGGCAGCGCTGCGGCGTACCCGGGGAAGGGCGTGGCCTCGTCGATCACCACGACCGCCGCCGCGACGGCGACGAGGCCGCCGACCGAGAGGACCCAGCCCACCGCCCGGGGCAGTCGCGGCGCGACGAGCGGCGCCACCAGTGCCGTGATCGCGCCGACGGCCAGCTCCCACACCCGCGCCGGTGTGGAGAAGTACGCCGCGGCCGGCGAGGTCGCGGTGGTGTGGACCGACCACGCGAAGGACGCGCCCGCGACGACGACCAGCGCGACCAGCACGGTGCGGCGGGGGAGCCGCTGCTGCTTGCCCCGCCGGGTGACGACCCGGGTGGCCGCGACGAGCGCGAGCAGGAGCAACGGCCAGACGAGGTAGAACTGCTCCTCCACCGCCAGCGACCAGTAGTGCTGGAGCGGGGAGGGCCCGGTCTCGGCGGCGAAGTAGTAGACGCCCTGCTGGGCTGCGTGGACGTTGGCAAGGAACAGCGCCGACCACACCGCCTCGTCCAGCAGGTCGCGGGCGTCGATGAGCGTCGTCCAGAACAGCGACATCACCACCGTCACGACCAGCACCAGCGTGGCGGCCGGCAGGATGCGCCGGGCCCGTCGGCTCCAGAAGTCGACCAGCGACACCGTGCCGCCCTCGCGGAGCTCGGCGTAGAGCAGCCCGGAGATCAGGAAGCCGGAGATGACGAAGAAGACGTCGACCCCGACGAAGCCGCCGGGGAGGAGGGGGACACCGGCGTGCGCGGCGATGACGACCAGGACCGCGACGGCGCGCAGCCCCTGGACGTCCCCACGGAAACCGCTCGCCACGGCCCGACGGTACCAACAGGCGAGGGTCCCGGACCGCTGTTGACCGCGGGTGGGAGGATCCGTCTCGACCTCGGCACCCGCCCCCTCGAGAGGACCACCCCGTGAGCGAGGCCCCGACCTCCTACCGCGTCGCCGTCATCGGGGGCACCGGCCCCCAGGGCAAGGGCCTGGGCTACCGCTTCGCCAAGGCCGGGCACACGGTGGTCCTGGGCTCGCGTGCGGCCGAGAAGGCCGTCCCGGTGGCCGAGGAGGTCACCGCCCGTCTCGCCGACGTCAGCGGTGCCGGTGCGGTCACGGGCGCGAGCAACGCCGAGGCCTGCGAGCAGGCCGACGTCGTGCTGCTGGCCGTGCCCTACGACGGTCACGACGAGCTCGTCGCCTCGCTGCCGCTCGCGGGCAAGACCGTCATCTCCTGCGTCAACCCGCTGGCCTTCGACAAGCGCGGCGCCCACGGCCGCGTCGTCGACGGCGGCGAGGGCTCGGCCGCCGAGGAGGCCCAGCGCCTGCAGCCCGAGGCGACCGTGGTCGGCGCGTTCCACAACGTCTCGGCGGTGCTGCTCTGGGGCGAGGACGAGTTCCTCGACGAGGACGTGCTCGTCGTCGGCGACGTGCTGGAGGCCAAGGAGGTCGCGATGGACCTCGCCGCCTCGGTGACCGGTCGCCGCGGCATCGACGGCGGCAAGCTCCGCCTGGCCCGTCAGCTGGAGCCGTTCACCGCGGTCCTCATCTCCATCAACCGCAAGTACAAGACGCACGCGGGCGTACGGATCACCGGTCTCGACGCGCACTGACGCGCGGCCGCACGTGCCGCAACGCCCACTCGGGCAGCAGCACGAGCAGGACCACGACGATCGCGAGGAGTGTGCCGCCTGCCAGCAGGCCGGTGGCGCGGCCCACCACGACGTCGACGACCAGCACGGTGATGCCCACGATGAGCAGCCCGATCCCGGCCAGCACGCCGCGCACGGCGACGTCGGCCAGCGCCACCAGGCGGTGCTTGGCGTGGTGGCCCGACAGTCGCCGGTGCACCGCGATGGGTGAGATGACCAGGGCCGTGGTGACCAGCGCGACCAGCACCACCGCCAGGTAGAGCCCGCGCTGGTAGCCGTCGAGCTCCTCGAAGCGGCCCTGGAAGGGCAGCGTCAGCAGGAACCCGGCGATGAGCTGGGTCCCGGTCTGCATGACCCGCATCTCCTGGAGCAGGTCGCCCCACTTCCGGTCCGACCTCTGGTCCTCGGTCTCCCGCCGCCCGTCCTCGTCCACGGAGGCATCCTCCGCCGGACTGGTCCACCCGGTCCTCACGGGACGTTCACCCGCGTGTCGCTCCGCCGTGCACCGCTGGGACACCCGTGCGGAGGAACGTGGTGGTCGTGACGCTCGTGCCGCACGCCCGACCGACCACCACCTCCTCCGTCCTCGCCGCCTCCGTGGCGGCGCACCGCGGTGCCAGCGGCCACCGGCCGGAGCACACGCTCGAGGCCTACCGCCACGCCCTCGCGCTCGGAGCCGACGCGATCGAGGTCGACGTCGTCAGCACCGCCGACGGCGTCCTCGTCGCCCGGCACGAGAGCGAGCTGTCGGCCACCACCGACGTCGCGCGGCGCGCCGAGCTGGCGCACCTCCGCAGCGAGCGCGTGGTCGCCGGGCGGCGGGTCCAGGGCTGGTTCGTCGAGGACCTGACGCTCGAGCAGGTCCGGCTGCTCCGGGCGCGGGAGCGGTGGCCGCTCCAGCGCCCCGCCTCGGGTGCGTACGACGGTCTGCTGGCGGTCCCGACCCTGGACGAGGTCCTCGGGCTGGTCGCGGAGAGCGCGCGCTCGCACGGGCGTGAGGTGGGGGTGCTCGTCGAGCTCAAGGACGTGGCGCTGTCGGCCGCGCGGGGCCTGGATCCCACGGAGCCGCTCCTGGACGACCTGCGTCGTCACGACCTGGACCGCCCCGGCTCCCCGGCGACCGTGATGGGCTTCGAGCCGACCGGCCTGGTCTCGCTCGCGGGCCGGACGCGGGTGCCGCTGGTGCAGCTGGTCGACGACCTGCGCGCCCGCCCCGCCGACCTGGCCGCCGCCGGCGACCCCCGCACCTTCGCCGACCTGGTCTCCCCGAGCGGACTGGCGGCCGTCGCCTCCTACGCGACCGGTCTGGGCCCGCGGCACTCCCTGCTCGCCCGCGACCTCGGCGACCGGGTCGTGCCCACGGGACTCCTGGACCGGGCCCACCGCCACGGGCTGCAGGTGCGGACCTGGACGCTCCGCGCGGAGGACCGCTTCCTCCCGCGCCCGTACCGCGGCCACGACCGCACCGGCCACGGCGACCTGCGCGGCTACGCCGCGCTGCTCCTCGACCTGGGCGTCGACGGGCTCATCACCGACCACCCCGAGGTCTGCCGGGCCGCCCGGGACGACCGGCCCGCCGACCTCCCCGCCCCCGCCTGAGCCTCGATCCACCGATTCTCGCCTGCTACGCGTCACCATCCGGGCGCCCTGGCGGCGTTGTCACGCCTCGACGGGCCTGGGGGCCCGCCTTGGGCGCTCCGCCTTGCCAGCGCACCCGTCTGGTGCCGCTCGCGACGGCGACCATCGGTGGATCGAGGCTGAGCGGTCGAGCCGCCCCACCTTTCCGGAAGGACGGGGCGGCTCGGCGGGTCAGTCGCGCCAGCGGTCGCGCCGGGCTGCGCTGGACACGGTGGCGGCCACGAGCCCGCCGGCCCCGGCCAGCAGCCACGGCAGCGGGCTGAGCCACCGCAGGTCCTCGGCGTCCGCGACCCCGCTGGCCACCAGGGCCCAGACGCCGACCATCCCGAGGAAGGCCAGCCCCATCACGAGGTGCCCGGTGTTGACCGGGTGGCGGCCCGCGGCCCACAGGCCGGGCCGTCCGTCGCGCTGCTGCTCCGTCACCGTCTGCTCCGTCACCGTCTGCTCCTCGCCGCGGGTCGTACCGTCGTACGTCGGGTGGTCGGTCGGTCCGCTCACTGCGTCCTCACCACGATCTCGCCCAGGTTGGTCTCGGCGTCGAGCACCAGCACCGGGCTGCCGGGGCCCCCGTCGTGGTCCTCGCGCACGAGGGTCTCGATCCCGCCGCGCTCCTCGCCGAAGACCGTGATCTCGCCGGGCCCGCCGATCCGGGCCGAGGCCTCGACGGTGAGCCCCTCCTCCGGGACCACCACCTCGATCCGCCCCACCTGCACGGCGATGTCGAGGACCCGGCCGTCCAGCTCCTCGAGGTCCGCGACCTCGGTGACGTCCAGGACCAGCTCGCCCACCCCCATGCGGTACTCCGGGTCCACCGACGCCGCGGTGTCGGGTGTCTCGCGCAGCGGGTCGCCGCCGATCCGGTCCTCGAGGGTGCTGATGAGCAGCACCGGCACCACGAGCAGCCCCACCAGCACGAGGCCGCCGCCGCGCCCGAAGAAGGCGCCGAGCACCAGGGCGGCGCCGATGATGCCGAGCGCCAGGGCCGGGTAGGCGCCGTCAGCGATGGCCACCCCCGAGAGGTCGACGGACATCAGGATGCCCTCCGCGATCGCGACCAGCGCCAGCGTCGTCCACAGCAGCAGCGGGCCGCGGCGGCGCGGGTCGCGCACCACCGGCACGGGCGCCGGCGGCGGTGCCCAGGCCGGGCCGGCCGCGCTCGCAGGGCCGCCCATCGGGGCGCCCGCCGGAGCAGCCGGTCCGCCGACCGGCGGCGTCGGTGCGGGGTAGCCCCCGTCCCGGCGGCTCAGCAGCACCGCTGCGACCACGGCCACGACCACGAGCTGCCACGGGAACCACGGGCCCCACGCGTTGCCGGCGAGCTCGGCGACGATCGAGACGCCGGCGATGACGCCGACCACGGCCAGCACCACCCCGCGGGTGCGGTCCTCGAGCCGGACCGCCGCCTCGCTGCCGTCGTCCTCGGGCACGAGCAGCCAGCCCGCGGCGTACACGATGAGGCCGGCACCGCCGAAGAACGTCAGCACCACGAAGGCGACGCGCAGCAGCAGTGGGTCGACATCGAGGTGGCGACCCAACCCGCCGGCGACGCCGGCGACCTTGCGGTCGGTGGTGGAGCGGCGGATGCGGCCCAGGTCGCGGGCCTCCTCGGCCGTGGTGCGCGGGCCGTCGGATCGGGGACCCTCGGCGCCGGGCGCCGGGGGCAGGGGTGTCTCGGTCATGGCACCAGCCTGGACCTCCGCCGGGCCGCGCACCATCGGGGTCGACCCTGGTCCTGGCTCGGGGTACGCCGGGGTCCGACCGGGGTCGAGCCAGGGGTCGCACGGCCCCGCAGCGCGCCCGCGCTGTGTGACGATGAGCCGGACGACGAGGGAGCCATGACCCAGACCAGCCCGATGCCCAGCCGAGTGCCCCGCAAGGCCTACCGCGACACCCGTGAGCCCGTGCTCGGCGGGGTCTGCGCCGGACTCGCGACCCACCTGGCCGTGCCGGTCCTGTGGGTGCGCGTGGCGTTCCTCGTCGCGGCGCTGCTCGGCGGCATGGGCGTGGCGATGTACGCCGGGCTCTGGCTGGTCCTGCCGGCCGACCCGCGCCCGCACGAGGAGGCGCCCGGCCTGGCCAGCGCCACCCGCGGCGGGCGCCGCCCCGGCCGCACCCGCCGCCTCCAGGACCTCGGCCCGGTCGTCGCCCTCGCGGCGCTGGGCCTGGGGGCGGTGCTGCTGCTCGAGGCGACCCTCGGTCGCGGCGCGGTCTTCTGGCCCATGGCCATCGGCCTGGCGGGGGTGGCCCTGCTGTGGCGGCAGGCGGACGAGGCCCAGCGCGAGCGCTGGCTGGACTCCACCGGCCGGGTCGACCCGCTGCGGGTGCTGATGGGTCCGGGCGGCTGGGCGGCGTACCTCCGGGTCGCCGCGGGGGCCGCGCTGCTCGTCTCCGCGGTCTTCATCGTCGGCTTCGACTCCGGCGGGGACGGCCAGGCACAGGGCGTCCTGGTGGCGGCGCTGCTGGGCATCGCCGCCCTGGCCGTCGTGGTGGGTCCGTGGGTCTACCGCCTGGCCGGCGAGCTGAGCGCGGAGCGCGAGGCCCGCATCCGCTCCCAGGAACGGGCCGACGTCGCCGCCCACCTGCACGACTCCGTGCTGCAGACCCTCGCCCTGATCCAGAAGGCCGCCGACGACGCGCCCACGGTGGCGCGGCTCGCCCGCGCCCAGGAGCGCGACCTGCGCTCGTGGCTCTTCGAGGGCGAGGCAGCCGGCGCCACCAGCCTCGCCGGTGCGCTGCGGGCGGCCGCCGCCGAGGTCGAGGACGCCCACGGGGTCGGCATCGACGTCGTCGCGGTGGGGGACTGCCCCCTCGAGGAGCCGCTGCGACCTCTCGTCGCGGCCACCCGCGAGGCCCTCACCAACGCCGCCAAGCACGCGGGCACCGGCCGCGTGGACGTGTACGCCGAGGTCGGGCCCGCCGCGGTCGAGGTCTTCGTCCGCGACCGCGGCACCGGGTTCGACCTGGGCGCGGTGCCCGCGGACCGGCTCGGGGTCCGTGGCAGCATCATCGACCGGATGCTCCGCCACGGCGGCCGCGCCGAGATCCGCACCGCCCCGGGCGAGGGCACCGAGGTGCGCCTGCACCTGCCCCGCACGCCCGAGCAGACCTCACCCGAGGAGAGCCCGTGACCGAGCACCCCAGGCCCGTCCGCGTCGTGGTCGTCGACGACCACGCCATGTTCCGTGCGGGGGTGCGTGCCGAGCTGGTCGCCGCGGGGGCTGCGGAGGTCGAGGTGCTGGCCGAGGCCGCCGACGTCGACAGCGCGGTCGCCGCGATCGCCCAGCACGCCCCCGACGTCGTCCTCCTCGACGTGCACCTGCCCGGCGGCGGTGGCGTCGAGGTGATGCGGAGGACGTCCGCCTCGGCCGGTGCCGCTGCGCCTGGGTCACCGCGCTACCTCGCGCTCAGCGTCAGCGACGCCGCCGAGGACGTCATCGGCGCCATCCGCGGCGGGGCCCGGGGCTACGTCACCAAGACCATCACCGGCCCCGAGCTGGTCTCGGCGATCCGGCGGGTGGCCGACGGGGACGCGGTCTTCAGCCCGCGGCTGGCCGGCTTCGTCCTGGACGCCTTCGCCGGCTCCATCGAGGTGGCTGCGGTCGACGAGGACCTGGACCGCCTCACCGAGCGCGAGCGGGAGGTGATGCGCCTGATCGCCCGCGGCTACGCCTACAAGGAGGTCGCCAAGGAGCTGTTCATCTCGATCAAGACCGTCGAGACCCACATGTCGTCGGTGCTGCGCAAGCTGCAGCTCTCCTCGCGCCACGAGCTCACCCGCTGGGCCTCGGACCGCCGGCTGCTCTGAGCCCCGGCACCGACGCACCGCCACCCGGGCACGTGACGGGGCCCACCCCCGGGGGTGGTTGAGCACCGACGTACGCCGGGTACGCGGCCCCTCATGAGCACCGACGCCATGGCCGAGGGTCCGGTCACCACGCAGGCCGACGCAACGGACCACGAGCTGACCCGGTCGATCACCGGCAAGCAGCTGTTCTTCTACACCCTGGGCGACGTGCTGGGCTCGGGCATCTACGTGCTCATCGGCCTGGTGGCCGCGGCCGTCGGCGGGGCGTTCTGGATCGCCTTCGCGGTGGGCGTGACGATCGCGGCGATCACCGGGTCGGCGTACGCCGAGCTCGTCACGAAGTACCCCCGGGCCGCCGGTGCCGCGCTCTACGTCAACAAGGCCTTCGGCAGCCGTGCGCTGACCTTCCTCGTCACCGTCTCCTTCCTCTCCGCCAGCTTCGCCGCCGCGGGCTCCCTGGCGACCGGCTTCGCGCAGTACTTCGCCGAGATCTGGTCCGCGCCGCCGGCGCTGCTGGTGACCATCGGCTTCGTGCTGGTGCTGACGGTCATCAACTTCATCGGGATCACCGAGTCGGTCGTGGTCAACATGCTGATGACCTTCGTCGAGGTGACCGGCCTGTTGATCATCATGCTGATCGGCGTCTGGCACGTCGCCTCGGGCGACGCCGACTTCGGGCGCCTGGTGGACTTCAGCGCCGAGGGCAGCCCGGCGCTGGCGATCCTGGCCGGCGTGGCGCTGTCGTTCTTCGCGATGACCGGCTTCGAGAACACCGCCAACGTGGCCGAGGAGACCCTCGACCCGCACCGGTCGTTCCCCCGCTCGCTCATCGGCGGCATGGCGGTGGCCGGGGTCGTCTACGTCCTGGTCTCCATCGCCGCGGCGCTCACCGTGTCCACCGGCGACCTCGCGAACTCCGACGCGGCCCTGCTCGAGGTCGTGAAGTCCGGCATCCTGCCCGTCGACACGGGTCTGCTCGGCACGGTCTTCTCGGTCATCGCGATGGTGGCCATCTTCAACACGACCCTGGTCGCGGTGGTCACCCAGCCGCGCATCCTCTACGGCATGGCCCGCGAGGACATCGTCCCCGACGCCTTCGGCCGCCTGCACTCCTCGCGCCGCAGCCCCTGGGTCGGACTGGTCTTCAGCGCCGTCGTCGTCGTCGCCCTGCTGGTCATCGGCACGCTCGTGACCGAGTCGGGCGCCGGGCTCGACCTGGTCGGCCGGCTGGCGACCGTGACGGTGCTCTTCTTGCTCTTCATCTACGCCCTGGTCATCGTCTCCGCGCTGAGGCTGCGCGGCCAGGACGAGGACCACCGCACCTTCCGCGCCAACACGGCGCTGCTGGTGGCCGGCCTCGTCGGCAATGCCGCGATCCTCGTGTGGACGATCTACGACGACCCGACCTCGCTGCTGTGGTGCGCAGGCCTGGTCGCCGTGGGTCTGGTGCTCTTCGTCATCGAGCAGCTGACCGGCACCCGCGACCGCCCGCTCACCGACGCCTGATCAGCGCGGGGTGATCCCCGCGCCCGGGAGCGTCGGGTCGATGAGGATCTTGGCGTGCTCCTCGGGGGAGCCCAGCGCCTCGAAGGCTGCCTCGACGCCCTCGAGCCCGACGGTGCCGGTGAGCAGCGGCGAGGGATCCACGCGCCCTGAGGCCAGCAGGTGCAGGGTGTCGCGGAACTCCAGCGGCGTGTAGCCCAGGACGAAGCGCAGGTCGAGCTCCTTGTTGATCGCGAGGGAGGGCCGCACCCGGTCCTCGCTCATGCAGACCCCGACGACCACGACGCGACTGGCCAGCGGCGCCTGCGCCATGACCTGGTCCAGCATCCCGGGTACGCCGACGCACTCGAAGACCACGGGAGCGGGCTGGTCGGCGGCCCCGACGAGCTCGGCCGCGCGGTTGACGTGATGCCAGCCGGGGACGCGGCGCAGCTGCTCCATGGTCGAGACCGCGAAGTCCAGCAGCTCCGGTGCGGTGCTGCGCCACCCGCGGCCCGGGGCGGCGGTCCAGGGCGACTGCTCGCGGGGGTCCACCACGACGTCGGCGCCGCACGCCCGCGCGAGGTCGCGCCGGGCGGGGGAGAGGTCGCTGGCCACGACGGTGCGCACCCCGCGCGCCTTGAGCAGCAGCACGACCGCGAGCCCGACCGGGCCGCAGCCGAGCACGATCGCGGTGTCACGACGACGCGCCCCGGAGCGACGGACCGCGTGGTGGGCCACCGCCATCGGCTCGGTGAGGGCGGCCAGGTCGTCGTCGAGACCGTCCGGCACCCGGTGCAGCATCGAGGCCTCGACGAGCACCTGCTCGGCGTACCCTCCCGGCGCCTCGGGGGAGAGGCCCAGGGGGTGCACGCCCGAGGAGGTGCGCAGCAGCGGGAAGACCGCGACACGGGTGTCCTCGGGGAAGGCGCGGGCGGTGCCGCGGCCGGGGGCCAGCACCTCGCCGCACAGCTCGTGGCCCAGCACCGTGGCTGTCGCCGAGCTGATGCTGTGGTGGTAGTCCAGCTCCGACATCACCGCGGCCAGCTCGTCGGCGTGGTGCCGCGCGTGCAGGTCGGAGCCGCAGATGCCGGTGCGGCGCACCCGCAGCACCACCTGGCCCGGACCGGGCTCGGGATCCGGGAGGTCGACGACGGACAAGTCCCCTGCCTGGCAGGTCACGGCGCGCACGCGGCCATGCTGCCGCACCCGGCGCGGTCGCGCTGGCTACGATCAGCGCGTGGAGACCTTGCGCCTGATCCTGCTCTTCCTGCACGTGCTCGGCTTCGCCGCGCTCATCGGTGGCCTGCTGGCCCAGGCCGGCACCGGGGAGAAGCGGGTCAACTCCGCCATGCGCGACGGTGCCGGCACGGCCTTCCTCACCGGTCTCGCGCTGGTCGGCATCCTGTCGGCCGGGGACCAGGAGCCGAACAACACCAAGATCGCGGTCAAGCTGGTCGTGGCGCTCGTGGTCCTTGTCCTGGTCATGGCGAACCTGCGCAAGCCCAGCATCCCGCAGGGTCTGTGGGCCGGGATCCTCGCGCTGTCGGTGCTCAACGTGGCGCTCGCGGTGTTCTGGTCCCCGGCGCACGCCTGGGTCTGACGCCCGGGTGGTCCGGCCCGCGGCAGGCGCTGTCGACGGGCGGACGTAGGCTGGCGACAGCATGGATGACGCCCCCGCGACCCTGGACCTCCCCGACCTCGACCTGCCCGTTCGAGCGGCCCGCGGAGGACCCTCCCGGGAGGTGCTGCTCGAGGGGCTGAACGACCCCCAGCGGGCGGCGGTGGTGCACGAGGGTGCCCCGCTGCTGGTGGTCGCCGGAGCCGGCTCCGGCAAGACCCGCGTCCTGACCCGGCGCATCGCGTGGACCATCTCCGAGCGCGGCGCGCACCCGGGCTCGATCCTGGCGATCACCTTCACCAACAAGGCCGCGGCCGAGATGAAGGAGCGGGTCGAGGATCTCGTGGGCCGGCGCGCCCGGATCATGTGGGTCTCCACGTTCCACTCCGCCTGCGTGCGCATCCTGCGCAAGGAGATCACCGCGCTGGAGCGCGAGGGCGGCACCTGGAAGTCCAACTTCTCCATCTACGACGCCCAGGACCAGAAGCGGCTGATGACGCTGGTGGCCCAGGACCTCGACCTGGACACGAAGAAGTTCCAGCCGGGCGCGCTGCTGCACTGGGTGAGCAACCAGAAGAACGAGCTGCGCGACCACGAGCAGGCCACCGCGGACGCCAGGAACAAGCTCGAGGAGACCTACGCGGCGGCGTACTCGCTCTACCAGCGGCGGCTGCGCGAGGCCAACGCCCTGGACTTCGACGACCTGATCATGACCACGGTCCACCTCTTCGAGGCCTTCCCGGAGATCAAGGAGACCTACCGCCGGCGCTTCCGCCACGTGCTCGTCGACGAGTACCAGGACACCAACCACGCGCAGTACGCCCTGATCCACGCCCTGTGCGCCGACCCGCTCGAGGACACCTCGTCCCTGGACGGTCCGCCGGCCGAGCGGGTGCCGCCCGCGGAGCTGATGGTCGTCGGTGACGCCGACCAGTCGATCTACGCCTTCCGCGGCGCCAACATCCGCAACATCCTCGACTTCGAGCAGGACTTCCCCGACGCGCAGACGATCCTGCTGGAGCAGAACTACCGCTCGACCCAGACCATCCTCACCGCGGCCAACGCGGTCATCGGGCACAACAAGGGCCGCAAGCCCAAGCGCCTGTGGTCCGACGCGGGTGACGGTGCCCGGATCGTGGGGTACGTCGCGGACGACGAGCGCGACGAGGCGCGCTTCGTCTCGGGGGAGATCGACACCCTGGTCGACGGCGGGGCCCGGCCCGGTGACGTCGCGGTGTTCTACCGCACCAACGCCCAGTCGCGGGTCTTCGAGGAGGTCTTCATCCGCACCGGCCAGCCCTACAAGGTGGTCGGCGGCGTGCGGTTCTACGAGCGGCGCGAGGTGCGCGACGCGCTCGCCTACCTGCGGATGCTGGCCAACCCCGAGGACCAGGTGTCGCTGCGACGCATCCTCAACACCCCCAAGCGCGGCATCGGCGACCGCGCGGTGGCCTGCGTGACGGCGTACGCCGAGCGCGAGCGGATCTCCTTCTGGGCCGCCCTGCAGCGGGCCGAGCACGCCCCCGGCCTGGCCACCCGCTCGCTCACCTGCATCCAGGGCTTCGTCGGCCTGGTCCAGGAGCTGCAGTCCATGGTGGAGGCGGGCGAGCGCGCCGACGTCGTGCTCGAGACGACCCTGGAGCGCTCGGGCTACCTCGCGGCGCTGGAGGAGTCCGACGACCCGCAGGACGCCACCCGGCTGGAGAACCTCGCCGAGCTCGTGGCGGTGGCAAGGGAGTTCGCCGAGGACCCCCAGGCCGGGCCGTCGGCCGACCCCGCCGACGTCGACGCCGGTCTCGTGCAGCCGGGACTGACCGACTTCCTCGAGCGGGTCGCCCTGGTGGCCGACACCGACCAGATCCCCGACGACCCGGAGGGCGAGGACGTCGGGGTCGTCACGCTGATGACCCTGCACACCGCCAAGGGGCTGGAGTTCCCCACGGTCTTCCTGACCGGTCTCGAGGACGGCGTCTTCCCGCACTCCCGTGCCCTCGGCGACCAGACCGAGCTGGAGGAGGAGCGGCGCCTGGCGTACGTCGGTGTCACCCGGGCCCGCGAGCGGCTCTACCTCTCCCGCGCCGTCGTGCGCTCGGCCTGGGGAGCGCCGTCGCACAACCCGGCCTCCCGCTTCCTCGACGAGATGCCGGTCGACCTCGTCGACTGGCGCCGCACCGAGGCCGCGCAGACCAGCTGGTCGCGCCCGGACCTGTCCGGCTCCTCCGGGCCGTCCGGGTCCTGGGGCTCGGGGGCGCCCACGGCGTCGGGTCGCCGCAACTTCTCGGCCGCCGCGGCGCGGGCCGACGCGGCCGCGAAGTCCAAGCGGGCCGACCGGGCCGTGCCGTCGCTGGCCCCGGGTGACCGGGTCACCCACGACTCCTTCGGGCTCGGCACCGTCGTCTCGGTCGAGGGGGAGGCCGAGCGGGCCGTCGCCTCCATCGACTTCGGCAGCGACGGGGTCAAGCGGCTGCTGTTGCGCTACGCCCCCGTCGAGAAGCTCTGACGAGGACGCGTCAGCGGACTCGTCGACGGTGGTCGAGCGAGCGGCGCGACTGAGGAACGAAGTCGCGACTCGCGTGTCGAGACCCGGTGACGCGGTCACCGAGGGCGACCACCGTCAGGGAGTGACCCCGTTGGCGATGAGCGCAGCCCGCGGGTCGACCGGGTCGCCGCCACCGGGGCGCACCTCGAGGTGCAGGTGCGGGCCGGTGACGTTGCCGGTCGAGCCGACGGTGCCGACCACGTCCCCCGGTGCCACGACGTCGCCGACGGACACGGCAATCGAGGTCTGGTGGGCGTACCACAACTCGGTTCCGTCCTCGAGGGTGAAGACGGTCTTGTTGCCGTAGGCGCCGTCGTAGCCGGCGGAGGTCACGACCGCACGCGCCATCGCGACGAGCGGCGTTCCCGCCGGGGCCGCCATGTCCAGGCCCGTGTGGTAGCTCGACCACAGGCCGTACTCGCCGAAGGTCGCGGTCAGGCGGTAGCCGGAGAGCGGCAGCCCCCAGCGGTTGTCGGCCAGGACGCCGGCACGCTGCTCGGCCTTCTTGGCCAGCTGGTCCAGGGCGGCGTTGCGCTGCTCGGCCTGCGCCTCGACCTGGGCCTCGAGCTCCATGCCGGCCGCGTCGGACAGGGCGTCACGGTCGCTGTCACGGCTCAGGACGCCAGGGCGCACCGCACCGATGCCGTCGGAGCCGCTCAGCGCGCCGACCGAGCCGATCCGGGCCTGACCGGCGGAGGCGAGGTCCGGGGAGGTGGTGGTGAGGACGCCGCCGACGGAGACGGCCATCGCAGCGACACCGACCAGCACGGGCACCGAGGGCACCCGGCGCAGGAGGGCGGTGCGGGTGGCCCGGCGCTCGGCCCGGCGGCGGCCGGCGACGGCCTCGCGGGTGAGCGACAGCGGGAGCACGACGGTGTCCTCGCCGGCGAAAGAGGTCGAGGCGTCGGCCGGCTCGAGGTCGGCCAGCACGCGGGCGATCGTCGCGGTGTCGGGCCCGTCGGCGGACGGAGCGGCAGCGGGGGTCGTGGAGGAGGAGTCCGGCGCCGCGGCGCGGCGGCGACCGACGTACGCCGCCACCTGTCGCTCGACCTCGGCGACCTCCTGGGCGACCTGCTGCGCGGCGGGAGCCGGGCGCTCGAGCGTGGTGGCCGCGGCGCGGCGGCGACCGACGTACGGCGTGGTCTCGGCGGTGCGCGGCTCGGGTGCGCTGACCGCGGCGCGGCGGCGACCGACGTACGGGGTCTGAGGGGTCACTTCGTCCGAGGTGCTGGGGCCGGGGGCCTGGCTGTCGTCTCGGGTGGGACCCATGAAGTGCGCTCTCCGAACGGTTTGCTGGCGTTCACCCCAGGGGGTGGGACGGGCGAGAAAGGGACTGTAACGGACCGGGCAGCCGAGGTCTAAACCGCCCCTCGGGGTGGACCAACGGGTCTCGTTGCCGAACCGTTATGCCGCCTGGAGTGGTCGCCGCCGCTGGTCTGGACCGCTTCGAGGGTAGGTGGCGGGCGGCTCCGGCGGGTTGGAAGTGACCAGCCGGTCACATGACGTCGGTCACGTCGCCCACCCGGGGCCTCGTCGTGGACGCCCGTGCAGGACTAGTGTGCCCGGGGCGTCGCGCGCGCCTCGATGACGCGCGCCCAGGACGCCGGCGCTCAACCCGAGATCCGACACAGAGGAACTGGTGGACCAGTGGACCTGATGGAGTACCAGGCGAAGGAGCTCTTCGCCAAGCACGGTGTGGCCACGACGCTCGGCGTCGTCGTCGAGACCCCCGAGGCCGCCAAGGCCGCCGCCGAGGAGCTCGGCGGCGTCACGGTCGTCAAGGCGCAGGTCAAGGCGGGCGGTCGCGGCAAGGCCGGCGGCGTCAAGCTGGCCAAGACCGCTGACGAGGCCTTCGAGCACGCGAGCAACATCCTCGGGATGGAGATCAAGGGGCTCACCGTCAACCGGGTGCTCGTCACCCCGGCGACCCCGCCGGTCGAGGAGTACTACTTCTCGTTCCTGCTCGACCGCGCCAACCGCGGCCACCTCTGCATCGCCTCGGTCGAGGGTGGCGTGGAGATCGAGGAGGTCGCCAAGACCAACCCCGAGGCCGTGCGCCAGATCCGCATCGACGCCCTCGAGGGCGTGACCCCGGAGAAGGCCGCCGCGATCGTCGACGAGGCGAAGTTCCCCGCCGAGCTGCGCGACCAGGCCATCGAGATGGTCCAGAAGCTCTGGAAGGTCTACACCGAGGAGGACGCGACCCTCGTCGAGGTCAACCCGCTGGCCCGCCTCGAGGGCGACAAGCTCGAGGCGCTCGACGGCAAGGTCTCCCTCGACGAGAACGCCTCCGAGGTGCGCCACCCCGACCACGAGCAGTTCGAGATCCGCGAGGAGGCCGACCCGCTCGAGGCGAAGGCCAAGGACCTCGGCCTCAACTACGTCAAGCTCGACGGCGAGGTCGGCATCATCGGCAACGGCGCGGGCCTCGTGATGAGCACCCTCGACGTCGTCGCGTACGCCGGTGAGAAGCACGGCGGCGTGAAGCCGGCGAACTTCCTGGACATCGGCGGCGGCGCCAACGCCACCGTCATGGCCAACGGCCTCGACGTGATCCTCAACGACGAGCAGGTCAAGAGCGTGTTCGTCAACGTCTTCGGCGGCATCACCGCCTGTGACGAGGTCGCCAACGGCATCAAGGGCGCCCTGGAGATCCTCGGCGACAACGCGACCAAGCCCCTGGTGGTCCGCCTCGACGGCAACAACGTCGAGCAGGGCCGCGCGATCCTGGCCGAGCTGGCGCACCCGCTCGTGACCGTGGTCGACACCATGGACGGCGCGGCCGACAAGGCCGCCGAGCTGGCGAACGCCTGAGACGAGGAGAACCAGACATGACGATCTACCTGAACAAGGACTCCAAGATCATCGTCCAGGGCATCACCGGTGGGATGGGCTCCAAGCACACCACCCTCATGCTCCAGGCCGACGCCGACATCGTGGGCGGTGTCAACGCCCGCAAGGCCGGCACCACCGTCGAGCTCAACGGCAAGGAGCTCCCGGTCTTCGGCACCGTCGAGGAGGCGATGAAGGAGACTGGTGCCAACGTCTCGGTCGCCTTCGTGCCGCCGGCGTTCACGAAGGACGCCTGCATCGAGGCCATCGACGCCGAGATCCCGCTCCTGGTGGTCATCACCGAGGGCGTCCCGGTGCAGGACACCGCCGAGGTGTTCGCCTACCTGCAGGGCAAGAAGACCCGGATGATCGGTCCCAACTGCCCGGGCATCATCAGCCCGGAGGAGTCGCTGGCCGGCATCACCCCGCACACCATCGCGGGCAAGGGCCCCATCGGCCTGGTCTCGAAGTCCGGCACGCTGACCTACCAGATGATGTACGAGCTGCGGGACTTCGGCTTCACCACCGCCATCGGCATCGGCGGTGACCCGATCATCGGCACCACGCACATCGACGCCCTCGAGGCGTTCGAGGCCGACCCCGAGACCAAGGCGATCGTGATGATCGGCGAGATCGGCGGCGACGCCGAGGAGCGGGCCGCGGCCTACATCAAGGAGCACGTGACCAAGCCCGTCGTCGGGTACGTCGCCGGCTTCACCGCCCCGGAGGGCAAGACCATGGGCCACGCCGGCGCCATCGTCTCCGGCTCCTCGGGCACCGCGCAGGCGAAGAAGGAGGCCCTCGAGGCCGCCGGGGTCAAGGTCGGCAAGACGCCGTCCGAGACCGCCGAGCTCATGCGGGAGATCATGAAGAACCTCTGATCCTCGGATCAGCACGACGCCCCCGGCCAGCGGCCGGGGGCGTCGTGCTTCTTCGGCGGCTCAGCAGGGGTCGGCGGCGAAGACGCACATCGCGTCGAGCACCCTCGCCCGGTCCTCCGCCGCGTTCTCGAGGGTCGAGGTGACGGCGGTGTCGTCGCGGGCCCCGTTGAAGTACGTCGTCTCGTAGAGCACTGCGTTGCCCACCCGGCTCGCCTGGTGCAGCACTCCCTCGCCGGTGTCGTAGCCGTTGACGAAGCGCACCACGTCGGCTCCGTCCTCGACCACTCGCTGATAGCCCAGGACCTCGACGCGGTCGGTGGTGCACGAGGCCGCCTCGGCGGCGAGGGCGTCCACGCGGGCCCGGGCGGCAGCCTCGTCCTCGAAGACCGAGAGGACGCGGTCCTGGCCGCCCTGTGTCTCGCCGGTGTAGACGGCCGAGAGCGAGTCGATCGCGTCGGAGACGTCCCACGCGGGGCCGCTGCACGGCCCGACGGCCTGCGGCTCGTAGCCCTCGCGCGCCACCACGGGGGAGCCGTCGTGGCCGTTGGTCTCGGGCATCCCGGCCGTCAGCGGGAAGTCCGCCGGGATCTCGGTGCGCCAGGTGACGGCCTCGGTGCCGTCGGTCGCGAGCAGCCCGGAGTCGCCGTCGGTGGTGCCGCCGGTCTGGGTCAGCGCGACCGGGACGCCGACGGCGACCAGCGCCGCGACCGTGCCGCCGGCGACCGCCAAGGCGGTGTTGCGGCGGCGCAGCCGGTCACCGCGACGGCGTACCTCGTGGGCGGGGAGGGGGTGCAGGTCGGTGGACATGGTGGCCTTGAAGGTCTCGAAGGGATCGTGGTCAGACACTGGTCGCTCCTCCCGGGAGGGTGTCGGTCGTGGGGTCGGTGAGCAGGGCGGCGAGGGCGGCGCGGCCGCGGGAGAGCCGCGCCTTGACGGTGCCCTCGGGCACGCCGGTCTCCCTGGCCACCTCGTGGACCGGTAGGTCGGCGAGGTGGTGGAGCACCAGCGCGCGCCGCTGGGCCTCGGGCAGCTCCTTGAGCGCGGCCACCAGTGCCACGTGGGCCTCGCTGGGTGGCGCGCTGGTGGTGGCGGCAGCGAGGGCGCGGTCGCCCGGTCGCCGGCCCTTGACGACGCGCCGCCAGCGGCTGACCGCCAACCGGTACGCCGTGGTGCGCACCCATGCCTCGGGGTGGCCCGCACGGTCCAAAGACCGCCGGTGGGCCCACGCCCGCACGAACGCCTCCTGCACGCACTCCTCGGCCTCGTCGCGACTGCCGATCATGGCGTGCACCTGACCGACGACGCGGGCGTAGGAGCTCGTGTAGAAGTCGTCGAACTCGACCTCGTCCATCGTCCTGCTCTCGTCTCCGGGACGGCTGTCGTCGCCGTCCTCGCAGTGTGTACGCCGGAGCAGGCGGGTCGGTTGCGCCCCGCCGCGGACTTTCTTCGGCGAGGGGGTGCGTCCGCCCGGACGGCCGGCTCAGGCGCCGGAGCGGAGCCGCTGCAGGCCGCGCTCGGCCAGGGCGAGGAAGGCCCCACGGTCCATCTCCACGCCGGGCGCGGGGATGAAGCCCAGCTGGAGCACCTGGCCGCCGGAGCGCGCCACGGCCATGTAGTACTTCACCGAGCGGGTCTCGGAGACCTCGACGGTGACGTGCCAGACCGCGAGCTCCTCGGCCGCGCCGGTGCGCGAGGCGGCGGTGAGGACCTCGGTGCCGAGGTCGCGGTCGGAGCAGGTGCTCATCTTGCGGCGGATGTCGGAGACGAAGGTGCGGGCCTGCGGGGCGGGCAGCAGCCCGACGGTCTCGGTCAGACCGAACTCCACCGGGAGCCGTGCCTCGGGGATGAGGAAGGTGCGGGTGGTCGCGCGGCGGAAGGGCTGGCCGCCCACGCGCCCGGCGAAGGAGGTGCGGTCGCAGCGTGTGGCGGCGACGTTGTCGCCGCCGACCGGCTCGGGGTCGGTGCCGACCCAGGGCGCGTCCACGCCGGAGACCGGGGGCAGGTCGGTCTCCACGATCATCGTCGCCGGGTCGCCGGCCGGCAGCGGGTCACGGGGGCGCAGCTCGGGTGCCCGGGAGTCGTCGGGGCAGCGGCCGCCGCCGTCGAGGTCGCACACGCCGGCCACGGCCGTCGCCAGGAGCTGGGCCTGCAGCCGGGGGAGCTCGACGCGGGCGCTGCGCACCGAGGATGCCGTCGTGACGACGAACCGCCCGGAGCGGGCCATGCCGACGACGGTGGTGGTCACCGGGTCGTCCCAGTCGCGCAGGACGAGCTGCACGGCGTCGGCCCCGAGCCCCTGGACGGTGCTGGTGTCGAGGAGCTGCGTGCGTCCGCCGTCGGCGCACCGGGCGAACCAGTCGCCGAGCCGGGCCATCGCGGCGCGGGCGGCCGCGGTGCTGCGGGAGGCCTCGGTGGTCGCGACGACGCTGCGCCGGGGCTCCGCGCCGCGGGGCGTGCGGATCTCGCGGACGAGCGCGTCGACGAGCCGCGGGTCGGCGTACCTCGCCTGCTGGCACGGCATGACCAGGCCGTCCCCGTGGGTGTTGTCGTGGGTGCGGGTCTCCTCCCAGCCACGGCCGGGCAGCAGCTCGGCGACCCGGTCCACCGCGACCATCGCGCTGGTGGGGAGCACCTGGGCGTCCTCGGGTGCGGGCGTGCTCGACGGGCGGGGCGCCGAGACGCTGCCGACCGCGGCCCGGTCGAGCGTGGGCCGCGCGCCGCCCGGCTCGGAGACCAGGGCGCCCGTGAGCGCCACGGCTGCGACCGCGGCCACCGCCCCGATCGTGGTGTGGGTACGCCGCCGGGTGGCGCCGGAGCGGCGGATGATCGAGACGCGGGGCCAGCGGACCTCGGGCGGGGTCTCGAGCAGGCTGCGCAGCAGCAGCGGGACCGCGGTGGTGGGGCTGCCGCGGTGCACGGCCAGCTGCGACGTGGCGGTCTGCAGCTCGCGGGTGGTGTCCTCGACGGTCAGCCCGACCTCGTGGGCCATGTCCTCCAGCCGCACGCTCGCCAGGTGGGTCAGCAGCAGCACGCGACGCTGGGTGTGGGTGATCTTGGCGAGCGCCTCGAGGGTGGCCGCGACCTCGGGGTCCAGGCCCTTCTCGCGGTGCCAGGGGCGGGCGACGTGGCGACGGTGCGCGTGCTGCCAGGCGTGCGGCCGCACCCAGTCCTCGGGGTCGGCGTGCCGCGACACCTTGCGCCAGTGGTGCCAGGCCTCGACGAAGGCGTCGCGGACGGCGCTGCGGGCCACGCGCACGTCGCCGGTCAGCGCGAAGGTCTGCACGAGCAGGCGGTCACGCGCGTCCCGGTAGAACGCGTCGAACTCCTCTTCGCTGCTCATGGCGAGTCCAACCTACGTGAGCGGCCACGGGCGGTGATGATGGGCGGGTCATGACCTCCCTCCTGACCCGCCCCACCGGACCGTCCCGCCCCCGGCCCTCCCGCGGGCGGCTGCCGCTGGCGCCCGTCGCGTTCACCGGGGGCGTCCTGGCGGCGCTCGGCCCGCTGCTGGTGTGCCTGGCCCTCGGCGTGGTCGGCTGGTTCCTGGCCGACGCCGGCTCCCACGGCTCGCCCAGCGACGGGATGCGCGTGGGTGCCACGGCCTGGCTGGTCGCGCACGGGTCCGGGGTGGCCGTCGAGGGGGTCCGGCTCACCGTCGTACCCCTCGGGCTGACGCTGCTCGCCGCCTGGAGCACCTGGCGGGCGGGCCTGCGGGTCGGCGACCTGGTCTCCGGGCACGGCCCGGACGCCGACGGCATCGAGGACGGCGAGCGCGACTGGACCGTGCCGCTCGCCGTCGCCCTGCTCGCCGCGGGGTACGCCGTCGTCGGGGTCGTCACGCACTCCCTGGCCGCCACGCGCGCGAGCGCGCCGGACTCCGCACCGGTGCTCGGCTGGTCGCTGGTGCTCTGCGCCCTGGTCGGCGGCGCTGCCGTGGCCACCGGCTCGGGCCGCGCCGCGATCTGGGCCGCCGGCGTGCCGCCGATGCTGCTGGACACCCTGCGCACGGCGCGGCTGGTGCTGCGGCTGTGGCTGGTGGTCTCCCTGCTCCTGCTCCTCGGTGCCTTCCTCGTCGACCTCGGCACCGCGCTCAACGTGATGTCCCAGCTGCACTCAGGCGCCGGCGACGCCGTCCTGGTCCTGCTGGTCGCGCTGGTGCTGCTGCCCAACACCGTCGCGTTCTCCGGTGCCTACCTCGCCGGTCCGGGGTTCACGGTCGGCGCCGGCACCCTGGTCAGCCCCTCGGCGGTCCTGCTCGGCCCGCTCCCTGTCTTCCCGGTGCTCGCGGCCCTGCCGGACGCCGGCGACCCTCCGGGCTGGACCGCGGCGCTCGTGGCCGTGCCGCCGCTGGTCGCGGCGGTCGCCGTCGCGCTGGCCCAGCGCGCTGCGCCGACCCCTCGCTGGGACGAGGCCGCCCTGCGCGGCTGCGTCGGCGGCGCGCTGGCCGCGGTCGCCTTCGCCCTCCTCACCGCGCTGGCCGGGGGAGCGGTCGGTCCGGGTCGGATGCGCGACGTCTCCCCGCTGGTCGGCGACGTCCTGGTGCAGTCGCTGACCACCTTCGCCCTCGGAGGGCTGGTCGGCGCGCTCGCCATGACCGCGTGGCAGCGCCGCGCCGCCCGCTGAGCACCGCCGAGCCGTCAGTTCTGCACCGCCGACCGGTCACTTTCGAACCCTCGAGCAGTCACATCCTCGCGCGGGCCCTAGTCTGCGGCGCGTGACCGCACGGCTCGTCGTCCTCGTCTCCGGCTCCGGGACCAACCTCCAGGCCCTCCTGGACGCGTGCGCCGACCCGGCGTACGGCGCCTCCGTGGTCGCCGTCGGCGCCGACCGCGACGACATCGAGGGCCTGGCGCGCGCCGAGCGCGCGGGGGTGCCGACCTTCGTCGCCCGGGTCGGGGACTTCTCCTCCCGCGACCACTGGGACCGGGCGCTGGCCGACAAGGTCGGGGCCTTCGAGCCGGACCTGGTCGTGCTCGCGGGCTTCATGAAGCTGGTCGGCCCGGGGTTCCTGGGTGCCTTCGGCGGACGCGCCGTCAACACGCACCCCGCGCTGTCGCCGTCCTTCCCCGGGATGCACGGCCCCCGAGACGCCCTGGAGTACGGCGTGAAGGTCACCGGCTGCACGCTCTTCGTCGTCGACGAGGGCGTGGACACCGGCGTGATCCTGGCCCAGTCCGTCGTGCCGGTGCAGGACGACGACGACGTCGAGAGCCTCCACGAGCGGATCAAGGTGGCCGAGCGCGCGATGCTCGTCGACACCGTCGGCCGGATGGCCCGCGAGGGCTTCCGGGTCGAGGGACGCCGTGGCCTCCTCGGCGCCCCGGGCCGGTAGTCTGCGCACCACACGACTGGCGCGGGTGGGTGACCACCGGGGAGTGACAAGTCGGGGCATCGTCCGCCTGGGTGCCCCTCGTCCGACGCAGAGCCCTGCAGGAGTGTCATGAGCGAGAACCGCGTCCCGATCAGGCGAGCCCTGGTCTCCGTCTACGACAAGTCCGGCCTCGAGGACCTCGTCCGCGGCCTCCACGACGCGGGCGTCACCCTGGTGTCCACCGGTGGCTCCGCGAAGCTGATCGAGGGCCTCGGCCTGCCGGTCACCAAGGTCGAGGACCTCACCGGCTTCCCCGAGTGCCTCGACGGCCGGGTCAAGACCCTGCACCCCCGCGTGCACGCCGGCATCCTCGCCGACCGCCGCCTGGACTCCCACGTCCAGCAGCTGGCCGACCTCGAGGTCGAGCCCTTCGACCTGGTCGTCTCCAACCTCTACCCGTTCACCCGGACGGTCGCCTCCGGCGCCTCGCCCGACGAGTGCGTCGAGCAGATCGACATCGGCGGGCCGTCGATGGTCCGCGCGGCCGCCAAGAACCACCCCTCGGTCGCCATCGTGACCTCTCCCGAGCGCTACGCCGACGTGCTGGCCGCCGTCGCCGAGGGCGGCTTCACCCTCGAGCAGCGCACGCGGCTCGCGGCGGAGGCGTTCGTGCACACCGCGTCGTACGACATGGCGGTGGCCTCGTGGATGGGCAACGTCCTCACCGACACCAGCGACGGCGCCGGCTACCCCGCGTGGGCCGGTGCCACCTGGGAGCGCTCCGCGGTCCTGCGCTACGGCGAGAACCCGCACCAGTCCGCGGCGCTCTACCGCTCCGGCCACGGGCCCGCGGGCCTGGCCGGTGCGCAGCAGCTGCACGGCAAGGAGATGTCCTACAACAACTACGTCGACACCGACGCGGCCCGGCGCGCGGCGTACGACTTCGACCAGCCGGCCGTGGCGATCATCAAGCACGCGAACCCGTGCGGCGTGGCCGTCGGTGCCGACGTCGCCGAGGCGCACCGCCGCGCCCACGCCTGCGACCCGGTCTCCGCGTTCGGCGGTGTGATCGCAGCGAACCGGCCGGTCACCAAGGAGATGGCCGAGCAGGTCGCCGAGGTGTTCACCGAGGTCATCGTGGCCCCGGGCTACGAGGACGGCGCCGTCGAGGTCCTCCAGGGCAAGAAGAACATCCGCATCCTGGTCTGCGAGGACCTCGAGCGCGGCGGCGTCGAGACCCGGCCGATCTCCGGCGGGCTGCTCATGCAGGAGCGCGACTCCTTCCAGGGCGAGGGCGACGACCCGTCGGGCTGGACGCTCGCCACCGGCGAGGCCGCCTCCGACGAGGTGCTCGCCGACCTCGCCTTCGCCTGGCGCGCCTGCCGCTCGGCCAAGTCCAACGCGATCCTGCTCGCCAAGGACGGCGCCTCGGTCGGCATCGGCATGGGCCAGGTCAACCGGGTCGACTCCTGCAAGCTCGCCGTCGAGCGCGCCAACACCCTCGCCGAGGGGGAGGAGCGCTCTCGTGGAGCGGTCGCGGCCTCGGACGCGTTCTTCCCGTTCGAGGACGGCCCGCAGGTGCTGATCGACGCCGGCGTGACCGCGATCGTCCAGCCCGGCGGCTCGGTGCGCGACGAGCTCACCATCGAGGCCTGCAAGGCCGCGGGCGTGACGATGTACTTCACCGGCACCCGGCACTTCTTCCACTGAGCACCGTCGAGGAGACACGCAGATGACCGCACAGAAGCTCGACGGCACCGCCACGCTCAAGGCCATCAAGGAGGAGCTGAAGGTCCGGGTGGCCGCGCTCAAGGAGCAGGGCATCGTCCCGGGCCTGGGCACCGTCCTGGTCGGCGACGACCCGGGCAGCCACTGGTACGTCGGTGCCAAGCACAAGGACTGCGCCGAGATCGGCATCGAGTCGATCCGCGTCGACCTGCCCGCGACCGCCACCCAGGCCGAGGTCGAGGCCGAGATCGACCGGCTCAACGCCGACCCCGGCTGCACCGGCTTCCTCATCCAGCAGCCGACCGGCCTGGACGAGTACGCCCTGCTGTCGCGGGTCGACCCCGACAAGGACGTCGACGGACTGCACCCGGTCTCCCTGGGCCGGCTGGCCCTCGGGGTGCCCGGGTCCCTGCCGTGCACGCCCGTCGGCTGCATCGAGCTGCTGCGCCGTCACGGCATCGAGCTGGCCGGGGCCGAGGTGGTCGTGGTCGGTCGCGGCCTCACGGTCGGTCGTCCGATGGGGCTGCTGCTGACCCGGCGTACCGAGAACGCGACCGCGACCCTGTGCCACACCGGCACCCGCGACCTCGCCAAGCACGTGCGCGAGGCCGACGTCGTCGTGGCGGCTGCCGGCGTGCCCGGCATCATCACCGCCGACATGGTCAAGCCCGGCGCGGCCGTGCTCGACGTGGGGGTCTCGCGGGTCGACGGCAAGATCGCCGGCGACGTCGCGCCGGACGTGTGGGACGTGGCCGGCTGGGTCTCTCCCAACCCCGGCGGCGTGGGCCCGATGACGCGCGCGATGCTGCTGAGCAACATCGTCGACATGGCCGAGCGCGCTGCCCGGTAGCGTGGCCCGGGTGAGCCAGGAGGAGCCGGCGCAGCCGCCCGAGGAGCTCGAGGACCCGGTCCCGACGGTCTCCGAGATCGCCGAGGAGATCGCCGAGGAGGAGGGGCGTCGCTACCCCTCGACGATCGGCGGCTTCTTCTACCTCTGGGTGCTGGCCGCGGCCGCCCTGGGGGTGGCCTGGGCCTGGCTCGGGGACGACTGGCGCCTCGGGGTCACCTGGATCGCCGGGGCCCTGCTCGCGGCTGCCGGGCTGCGCCTGGTCCTGCCGCGCCGCGACGCCGGGATGCTCGCGGTGCGCCACCGCATCGTCGACGTGCTCCTGCTCGGAGCCCTGGGCGGGACGCTCCTCTTCCTGGCCCGCACGATCCCCAACCAGCCCGGCCTCTGACACCCACCGCCGAACCGTCAGTCCTGAACCGCCGAGCCGTCAGGAGCAGCCACCTCGTCGACGCAGGTGCACTCCGGCGTTGACCCCGCGGGCGTACGTCATAGCAGGCGAGCGCCGGCGGTCCCGGATGGCGCACCGCAGCCAGGGTGCTCGCTGCGGCGTCCGTCTGGAACGGCGTCGCCCCCGGCCTGTGGAGAACAGGGGAGGGGGCGACGCAGTGGGGGCCGAACGGGTCAGGAGCGACCGCTCGAGGGTTCGGAACTGACGGTTCGGCGGTCCCTCAGATCAGGCCGAGCTCGGTGACCGCTGCGCGCTCGTCGGCGAGCTCGGCGGTCGAGGCGTCGATCTTGGCGCGGGAGAAGTCGTCGATCTCCAGACCCTCGACGATGCTCCAGTCGCCGTCCTTCGTGGTGACGGGGAAGGAGGAGATGAGGCCCTCGGGCACGCCGTACTCGCCCTTCGAGACCACGGCCATCGAGACCCAGTCGCCCTCGGCCGAGCCGTAGAGCCAGTCGCGCGCGGCGTCGATGGTGGCCGAGGCGGCCGAGGCGGCCGAGGAGGAGCCCCGGGCGTCGATGATCGCCGCGCCGCGCTTGGCGACGGTCGGGATGAAGGTGTTCTCCAGCCAGTCCTGGTCGCCCACGACCTCGGCGGCGTTGCGGCCGCCGACCTCGGCGTGGAACAGGTCGGGGTACTGCGTGGCGGAGTGGTTGCCCCAGATCGTCATCTTGGTGATGTCGGTGACCGGGGAGCCGGTCTTGGCGGCCAGCTGCGAGATCGCACGGTTGTGGTCGAGGCGGGTCAGCGCGGAGAAGCGCTCGGCCGGGATGTCCGGGGCGTTCTTCATCGCGATGAGCGCGTTGGTGTTGGCCGGGTTGCCGGTGACGCCGATGCGCACGTCGTCGGCCGCGACCTTGTTGAGGGCCTTGCCCTGGGCGGTGAAGATCGCGCCGTTGGCCGAGAGCAGGTCGCCGCGCTCCATGCCCGGGCCGCGGGGGCGGGCGCCGACGAGCAGCGCGAGGTTGACGCCGTCGAAGATCTTCTCGGCGTCGTCGCCGATCTCCACGCCCGCGAGGCCGGGGAAGGCGCAGTCGTCGAGCTCCATGACCACGCCCTCGAGCGCCTTCAGCGCGGGGGTGATCTCGAGCAGGCGCAGCTCGATGGGCCGGTCGGCGGTGAGCGCGCCGCTGGCGAGGCGGAAGAGCAGGCTGTAGCCGATCTGACCGGCGGCGCCGGTCACGGCCACCTTCAGCGGGGTGGTGGTCACGCGGGTCTCCTTGAGAGAGGGTCGAGGCGGGCCCGGGACAGGAGCGGACCCCCGGCGACGCTAGCAGCGGGTGCGTGGGTCCTGTCAGGCTGGGCCGGTCCCGCGTCAGGTATCTTGACGTCAAGAAAACCCAGGAACTCAGACGACGATCGCCAGGAGCCGCCGGAAACCATGGCCACCATCATCTACACCCACACCGACGAGGCGCCGCTGCTCGCGACGTACTCCTTCCTGCCGATCATCCAGGCGTACGCCGCCAAGGCCGGTGTCGAGGTCGAGACCCGCGACATCTCGCTGTCGGGCCGCATCCTCGCCGCCTTCGACCTCGCCGACGACGCCCTCGCCGAGCTCGGCGACCTGGCCACCCGGCCCGAGGCCAACATCATCAAGCTGCCCAACATCTCCGCCTCCGTGCCGCAGCTCAAGGCCGCGATCAAGGAGCTGCAGGAGAAGGGCCACGCGCTCCCGGACTACCCCGAGAACCCCACCACCGACGAGGAGCGCGACGTCCGCGCCCGCTACGACAAGGTGAAGGGCTCCGCGGTCAACCCGGTCCTGCGCGAGGGCAACTCCGACCGCCGCGCGCCCGCCGCGGTCAAGGGCTACGCCAAGAAGTACCCCCACCGCATGGGCGCGTGGAGCAGCGACTCCAAGACCTCGGTCGCCACCATGGGCAAGGACGACTTCCGCGCCAACGAGCAGTCGGTCGTCATCCCGGAGGCCGACACCCTCACCATCGTCCTGAAGGCCGCCGACGGCACCGAGACCGTCCTCAAGGACGGCCTGGCCGTCGAGGCCGGTGAGGTCGTCGACGCCACCTTCATGGACGTCGCCGCGCTGCGCCGCTTCCTCACCGAGCAGATCGCCCGCGCCAAGGCCGACGACGTGTTGTTCTCCCTGCACATGAAGGCCACGATGATGAAGGTCTCCGACCCGATCATCTTCGGCCACGCCGTCCAGGCGTTCTTCCCCGCGCTCTTCGAGCAGTACGGCGAGCAGCTGGCCGCCGCGGGCGTCTCGCCCAACGACGGCCTCGGTGGCCTGCTCTCTGCGGTCAAGGACCTCCCCGAGGGCGAGGCCATCGAGGCCGCGGTCAAGCAGGGCCTGGCCGAGGGCCCGCGCATGGCGATGGTCGACGACCGCAAGGGCATCACCAACCTGCACGTCCCGTCCGACGTCATCATCGACGCCTCGATGCCGGCGATGATCCGCATCGGCGGCCACATGTGGGGTCCCGACGGCAAGGAGGCCGACTGCCTCGCCGTCATCCCCGACTCCTCCTACGCCGGCGTCTACTCCGCGGTCATCGAGGACTGCAAGAAGAACGGCGCCTACGACCCGGCGACCATGGGCTCGGTGCCCAACGTCGGCCTCATGGCCCGCAAGGCCGAGGAGTACGGCTCGCACGACAAGACGTTCGAGATCCCGACCGCCGGGACCGTCGAGATCCGCAACGCGGCGGGCGAGGTGCTCACCTCCCACCAGGTCTCGGAGGGCGACATCTGGCGCGCCTGCCAGACCAAGGACGAGCCGATCCGCGACTGGGTCAAGCTGGCCGTGACCCGCGCCCGCGCCTCCTCGACCCCGGCCGTCTTCTGGCTCGACGAGACCCGCGCCCACGACGCCAACCTGATCGAGAAGGTCAAGGCCTACCTCCCGGAGCACGACACCGAGGGCCTGACCATCGAGATCATGGCCCCGGCCGAGGCGTGCGCGTTCTCCGTGGAGCGCATCCGCAAGGGCGAGGACACCATCTCGGTCACCGGCAACGTGCTGCGCGACTACAACACCGACCTCTTCCCGATCCTCGAGGTCGGCACGTCGGCGAAGATGCTCTCCATCGTCCCGCTCATGAACGGTGGCGGCCTCTTCGAGACCGGCGCCGGCGGCTCGGCCCCCAAGCACGTCCAGCAGCTGCTGGAGGAGAACTACCTGCGCTGGGACTCCCTGGGTGAGTTCTTCGCCCTGGCGGCCTCCTTCGAGCACCTCGCGGGGTACGCCGACAACCGCGGCGCCCAGGTGCTGGCCGACACCCTCGACGCCGCGACCGCGACGTTCCTGGAGGAGGACAAGTCCCCGACGCGCAAGATCGGCGGGATCGACAACCGCGGCTCGCACTTCTACCTGGCGATGTACTGGGCCCAGGAGCTGGCCAAGCAGACCGCCGACCCGGCGCTGGCCGAGGTCTTCGCGCCGCTGGCCGAGAAGCTGGCCGCGGCCGAGGACACGATCGTGGCCGAGCTCAACGGCGTCCAGGGCCACCCCGCCGACGTGGGTGGCTACTACCGCCCGGTCGACGAGAAGGCGGACGCCGTGATGCGCCCGTCGGCGACGCTCAACGAGGCGCTCGCCGCCTTCTGACGCAGCGGCCGCACCGCCGGCCGGACCAGCACCGACACGACCCGGGGAACATCTCCCCGGGTTGTGTCGTTCTGGCCCCGGACCAGCATGATGTACCGGTAAACCACGACAAGCGCCCAGGAGTTCGATGACCAGCCTCGCCGAGCCCGTCCCCGAGGCGGCCATCCTCGCCCAGCACCCGGTGTCCCGGCTGCGCTTCGCGGCCGCGGTCACCGCGCTGGCGACCGGCGGCTTCGCCATCGGGACGACGGAGTTCGTGACGATGGGGCTGCTGCCGCAGATCGCCGAGGGCGTGGACGTCAGCATCCCGCAGGCCGGGCACCTCATCTCGGCGTACGCGCTCGGCGTCGTGGTGGGCGCCCCGCTGCTGGCCGCGCTCGGCGCCCGGCTGCCCCGACGCGCACTGCTGGTCACCCTCATCACCGCGTTCGGGCTGCTCAACCTGCTCTCCGCCGCGGTCTCGCACTACGGCCTGCTGGCCTTCGTCCGGTTCCTCGACGGGCTGCCCCACGGCGCCTACTTCGGCCTCGCCGCCCTCACCGCCGCGAGCATGGTCCCCGCGCACCGCCGAGGGCGGGCCCTGGCGCTGGTGATGATGGGCATCCCCGTCGCCAACCTGCTCGGCGTGCCGGCCGCAACGATCCTGGGCCAGCAGCTGGGCTGGCGCGCCGCCTTCGTGGCCGTCGGCCTGGTCAGCGCCCTGACCGTCGTGCTGATCCTGGCCTTCGTCCCCAGCACGCCCGGCGACCCCACCGCCTCGAGCCGGCGCGAGCTCAGCGCCCTGCGCCACCCCCAGCTCTGGTACGCCGTGGGCGCCTCGGGCATCGGCTTCGGCGGCCTCTTCGCGCTCGTCTCCTACATCGCGCCGCTCACCACCGAGGTGGGCGGGCTGGGGGAGTCGGCCGTCGCGGTCTTCCTGCTCGTCATCGGCCTGGGCATGGTCGTCGGCAACCTCGTGGCCGGCCGCCTGGTCGACTGGTCGATCGAGCGCAGCCTGCGGATCGGCTCGGTCGGGCTCGCGGCGGCCCTCGCGCTCTACTGGGTGCTGGCGCCGTACGGCTGGGCAGCCCTCGTGGCCGGGTTCCTCACCACGGTCCTCGGCTCCGTGCTCGCCCTGGGCTTCCAGGTGCGGCTGATCGACGCCGCGGAGCACGCCCAGACCCTCGGCGCTGCACTGAGCCACGCCAGCCTCAACATCGGCAACAGCTTCGGTGCCTTCCTCGGCGGCGCCGTCATCGCCGCCGGCTGGGGCTTCCGCGCCCCGCTGGTCGTGGGTGTCGGGCTCAGCCTCGCGGGGCTGCTGGTGCTGGTGCTGGCCCGGCGAGCGGCCCGGAGCGCGCGTCAGGGAGAATGACGCGCATGTCAGCGACGACCGAGCCCGAGGTGGCGGTGCCCAGCGCTCCCACCGGTGGCGCCCGTCCGCGTGTCCTCTCGGGCATCCAGCCGACGGCCGACTCGTTCCACTTCGGCAACTACCTCGGCGCCCTGCGCCAGTGGGTGGACCTCCAGCGCGACCACCAACCGTTCTTCTTCATCGCCGACCAGCACGCGATCACGGTCGAGCAGGACCCGAAGGTGCTGCGCGAGCGCACCCTGCGCGCGGCCGCGCAGCTGCTCGCGATGGGCGTCGACCCCACGCGCAGCGCGATCTTCGTCCAGTCCCAGGTGCCCGAGCACGCCCAGCTGGCGTGGGTGCTGCAGTGCCTGACCGGCTTCGGCGAGGCGCGACGGATGACGCAGTTCAAGGACAAGTCGGCCAAGCAGGGGGAGGGTGCCGCGAGCGTCGGCCTCTTCACCTACCCGATCCTGCAGGCCGCCGACATCTTGCTCTACCGCCCGCACTACGTCCCGGTCGGCGAGGACCAGCGCCAGCACCTCGAGCTCACCCGCGACCTCGCCCAGCGCTTCAACCACCGCTACAAGAAGACCTTCCGGCTGCCCGAGCCCTACATCCTCAAGGCGACCGCGAAGATCGGGGACCTGCAGGACCCGACCTCGAAGATGTCAAAGTCGGCGTCCTCACCGGCCGGCATCATCGAGATGCTCGACGAGCCGTCGCGCAGCGCCAAGAAGATCCGCTCCGCGGTGACCGACTCCGACTCCGAGGTCCGCTTCGACCCCGAGGCCAAGCCCGGCGTCTCCAACCTGCTGACGATCTTCTCGGCACTCACGGCCCGGTCGGTCGGCGACCTCGCCGAGGAGTACTCCGGCAAGGGGTACGGCGACCTCAAGGGCGACCTCGCCGAGGTGGTGGTCGGCTTCGTGACGCCCTTCCGCGAGCGCACCCTGGAGCTGCTCGACGACCAGCGCTACCTCAGCGAGGTGCTCAAGCAGGGCGCCGAGCAGGCCCGCTCGGTCGCCGAGGGGACCCTGAGGGACGTCTACCAGCGGGTGGGCTTCGTGGCCCGCACCGAGGGCTAGGGTCGCGGGGTGCCCACGATCGGAGTCGCCGTCGCGATCCCGGAGCCCTGGGGCAAGCAGCTCCAGGACTACCGGGAGTCCGTCGGCGACGCCTCGGCCTCGCTCATCCCGACGCACATCACGCTCGTCCCGCCCACCGAGCTGGCCGAGGGCGAGCTGGAGGTCGTCGAGCAGCACCTGGCGAGCGTGGCCGGCCGGCGCCTGCCCTTCCGGGTCCACCTGCGGGGCACCGGCACCTTCCGCCCCGTCTCGCCGGTCGTCTTCGTCTCGCTGGCCGAGGGCATCGCCGACTGCGAGCAGCTGGCCGACGCCCTCCGTCAGGGCCCGCTCGACGTGGACCTCGACTACCCCTACCACCCGCACGTGACCGTCGCGCACGACGTCGAGGCCCGCTGCCTGGACCGGGCCTTCACCGAGCTGGCGGGCTTCGAGTGCACCTTCGAGGTCGAGCAGTTCCACCTCTACGTCCACGAGGCGGCCACCGGCTGGCGTCCCTACCGCGACTACGCCCTCGAGGGAGCCGGCTGACATGGCCTCGGTGGGGGACCGGCTCGGGGCCCTGCGCGAGCGACACGGCTGGGTCGACCACGTCGTGCGGATGCAGCAGCACTACGGCGCATCCCACGCCGGGCAGCAGGCCGGGGCGATCACGTACTTCGCGTTCCTCTCCTTCTTCCCCGTCCTGGCCCTCGCGTTCTTCACGGTCGGGCTCCTGTCCTCCGTCCTCGACGGCGCGGACGATGCCCTGCGCACGGCGATCACCTCGCTCTTCCCCGAGATGATCGGTCCGGAGCAGGGCCAGCTCCAGCTGCGGGACTTCCGGAACTTCAGCGGTCTCGCCGGTCTGGTGGGACTCGCCGGCGTGCTGTACTCCGGCCTGGGCTGGATCTCGGCGCTGCGCCAGGCCCTGACGACCGTCTTCGAGGTGCCCGAGGACGAGCAACCCGGGTTCGTCGCGGGCAAGCTCCGTGACCTCGTCGCGCTCACCAGCATCGGGCTGACCCTGCTGGTCGCCGTGGGCGTGAGCGGCCTGGTCTCCGGCTTCTCCGCCGACCTGCTCGGCTGGGCGGGGCTGGACCAGGAGCTCTCGTGGCTGGTCCAGCTGCTCACCGTCGCGCTGGGCCTGGCCGCCAACGCCGTGCTGTTCTTCACGATGTTCCGCCTGCTCGGCGGCGAGCACGTGCCGCGCGGCTCGCTGGTCTCCGGCGCTGTCCTCGGGGCCGTGGTCTTCGAGGTGCTCAAGCGGGCGGCCGGCCTGATCATCGCCCAGACCCAGGGCCAGCCCGCCTTCCAGGCCTTCGGCATCGCCCTGGTCATGCTGGTGTGGATCAGCTACTTCTCCCGCCTCGTCCTGTACGCCGCGTGCTGGTCGTGGACCTCGCCCGAGGCCCGGGAGGCGCGCGCCCGTGAGGCGGCCCTCGAGCCGGTCGCCCCGGTGCAGGGCCCGGCGCTGCCCAGCGGCGAGGACGCGGTGGCCTTCACGGCCGTCGGCGACGCAGCCGCCGAGGACGACGCCGGGGACAGGACCTCGAAGGTCAAGCCCTTCGCCGCCGGGGCCGCAGCGGCGCTGGGCGTGGTCGCGGCGAGCCGCCGCAGGAAGGACGAGACGTGAGGCTGGAGCGACGTGACGGCTGGTTCTTCGCCGCCGTGACCGTGTGGGGCGTCTTCTCCTGGACGATGTTCGCCCGCAACCTCGGGGCCGCGTACGCCGCCGGCGAGGACCGCCCCACGGGCTACTGGGTCGCCCACACCGTGCTGATCGTCGTCAACCTGGTCCTCACCGCCTTCTTCGCCCGCTACGCCTGGCGCACCCTGCGCGGCACGTCGCGCGGCTGACGCCCCCCGACGCAGCGAGCCGGGCCCACCCCGGAGGGCGGACCCGGCTCGGCCGGTCGATCAGGTGCGGGTCAGCGACCCTGGCTCAACGTCCCTGGCGCAGCGCGTCGCGCAGGTCGCGGTTGAGTTGGGAGATCACGTCGAGCGGGATCCCCTTGGGGCAGGCGGCGGCGCACTCACCGATGTTGGTGCAGCCGCCGAAGCCCTCGGCGTCGTGCTGGGCGACCATGTCGACGACACGCGAGTAGCGCTCGGGCTGACCCTGGGGGAGCTCGCCGAGGTGGGTGATCTTGGCGCCCATGAACAGCGAGGCCGAACCGTTGGGGCAGGAGGCCACGCAGGCGCCGCAGCCGATGCAGGTCGCGACGTCGAAGGCGCGCATGGCCTTGTCACGCGGCGCGGGCACCGAGTTCGCCTCGGGGGCCGAGCCCGTGTTGGCGGAGATGAAGCCACCAGCCTGGATGATCCGGTCGAAGGCCGACCGGTCCACGACCAGGTCCTTGACCACCGGGAAGCCTGCGGCGCGCCACGGCTCGACGGTGATGGTGTCGCCGTCCTTGAACGAGCGCATGTGCAGCTGGCAGGTCGTGGTGACCTCGGGGCCGTGCGCCTGGCCGTTGATCATCAGCGAGCACGAGCCGCAGATGCCCTCGCGGCAGTCGTGGTCGAAGGCCACCGGCTCCTCGCCCTGGGACTGCAGCTGCTCGTTGAGGACGTCGAGCATCTCCAGGAAGCTCATGTCCGTCGAGACGCCGTCGAGGTCGTAGGTCTTCATCGCACCCGGCGCGGAAGCGTTCTGCTGGCGCCAGATCTTCAGGGTCAGTCTCACTTGTAGCTCCGCTGCTTCATCTCGATGGCGGTGTAGACGAGGTCTTCCTTGTGCAGCACGGGCTGGCCGCCCTCGCCGCCGAACTCCCAGGCCGCGACGTAGGCGAACTCCTCGTCGTGGCGCAGCGCCTCGCCGTCCTCGGTCTGGGACTCGGCGCGGAAGTGGCCGCCGCAGGACTCGCGGCGGTTGAGGGCGTCGATGCACATGAGCTCACCGAGCTCGAGGAAGTCGGCCACGCGGCCCGCCTTCTCCAGGCTCTGGTTGAGCGAGTCGGCGGTGCCGAGCACCTTGACGTTGCTCCAGAAGTCGGCCTTGAGCTCACGGATCATGTCGATCGCCTTGCGCAGGCCGTCCTCGGAGCGCTCCATGCCGCAGTACTCCCACATGATGTTGCCCAGCTCCTTGTGGTAGCTGTCCACCGTGCGGTTGCCGTTGATGGAGAGGAACTTCTGGATCCGGTCCTCGACGGACGTGCGGGCCGCGACGACGTCGGGGTGCGACTCGTCGATCGGGGCGAACGGACCGTCGGCGAGGTACTCGCGGATGGTGTTCGGCAGCACGAAGTAGCCGTCGGCCAGGCCCTGCATCAGCGCCGAGGCACCGAGGCGGTTGGCGCCGTGGTCGGAGAAGTTGGCCTCGCCGGTCACGAAGAGGCCCTCGATGTTGGACTGCAGGTCGTAGTCGACCCACAGGCCACCCATGACGTAGTGCACGGCGGGGTAGATCCGCATCGGGACCTGGTAGGGGTTCTCACCCGTGATCCGCTCGTACATGTCGAAGAGGTTGCCGTACTTCTCGCGCACCGCGTCCTCACCGAGGCGGTTGATCGCGTCGGCGAAGTCGAGGTAGACGCCGCGGCGGAAGTCGCCGACCATCGGGCCCACGCCGCGACCCTCGTCGCAGACGTTCTTGGCCTGGCGGGAGGCGATGTCGCGGGGGACCAGGTTGCCGAAGGAGGGGTAGATCCGCTCCAGGTAGTAGTCGCGGTCCTCCTCGGGGATGTCGCGCGGGTCCTTGTCGCAGTCCTCGCGGTTCTTCGGCACCCAGATGCGGCCGTCGTTGCGCAGCGACTCCGACATCAGGGTCAGCTTCGACTGGTGGTCGCCGGAGACCGGGATGCAGGTCGGGTGGATCTGCGTGTAGCAGGGGTTGGCCATGTAGGCGCCCTTGCGGTGCGCACGCCACGCGGCGGTGACGTTGGAGCCCATCGCGTTGGTGGAGAGGTAGAAGACGTTGCCGTAGCCGCCGGAGGCCAGCACGACGACGTCCGCGAGGTGGGTCTCGATCTCGCCGGTGACCAGGTCGCGCGCCACGATGCCACGGGCCTTGCCGTCGGCGACGATCAGCTCGAGCATCTCGTGGCGGGTGTACTGGGTGACCGTGCCGGCCGCGACCTGGCGCTCCATGGCCTGGTAGGCGCCGATCAGCAGCTGCTGACCGGTCTGGCCCCGGGCGTAGAAGGTGCGCGAGACCTGGACGCCGCCGAAGGAGCGGTTGTCGAGCAGGCCGCCGTACTCACGCGCGAAGGGGACGCCCTGCGCGACGCACTGGTCGATGATGTTCGTCGAGACCTCGGCGAGGCGGTAGACGTTCGACTCGCGCGAGCGGTAGTCGCCGCCCTTCACGGTGTCGTAGAAGAGGCGGTAGACCGAGTCGCCGTCCTCCTTGTAGTTCTTGGCCGCGTTGATGCCGCCCTGCGCGGCGATCGAGTGCGCCCGGCGCGGGGAGTCCTGGTAGCAGAAGGACTTGACGTTGTAGCCGGCCTCGCCGAGCGTGGCGGCCGCCGCGCCACCGGCCAGGCCGGTGCCGACGATGATGATGTCGAGCTTGCGGCGGTTGGCCGGGTTCACCAGCCGGTTGTTCATCTTGTGCGTGGTCCAGCGGTCCTTGATCGGGCCGGAGGGCGCCTTCGTGTCGCGGATCGGCTCACCGGGGGTGTAGTAGCCGTGCGCGTCGTCGGACTGCTGGACCGGGGGTGAGGTCAGCACGGTGTTGCCGCTGACGTCGACGTTCGATGCCATGTGGTCTCCAGGTGTCGGGTCGGTCGGGCCGTCAGCTGATGACGCCGAGGAGGGTGAAGATCGGGACCAGCGAGAAGCCGCCGGCGACCACGACGGCGAGCACCCAACCGGCGGCGCGGGCCCGGGAGCGGGCCGCGGCGGTGTTGGTGAGGCCGAGGGTCTGCAGGGCGCTGAAGGTGCCGTGGTGCAGGTGCAGCGCCAGCGCGGCCATGGCCGCGAGGTAGATCAGCGTCATCCACCACAGGTCGAAGGTGTCGACCATGAGGCGGTAGGGGTTGTTGGTCTCCCCGCCGGCCGGGTTGATCTTGACGATCGTGAAGTTCAGCAGGTGCCAGGTGAGGAAGACCAGGATCGTCAGGCCGCCCCAGCGCATGGTGCGCGAGGAGAAGGAGGAGTTCTTGTACTTCCGGTTCGCGTACTTGACCGGGCGGGCCGCGTGCGCGCGGCGGGCCAGGACCACGGCGGAGCCGACGTGCACGACCAGCGAGACGATCAGCCCGACCCGGATGATCCACAGCAGCCCGCTGTAGGGCAGCAGCGGCTCGCCGAGCGTGCGCAGGTGCTCGGCGTACTCGTTGAACGCCAGCTCACCGCTGAACGCCTTGAGGTTGCCGTACATGTGCGACAGCACGAAGCCGATGAAGACGAGGCCGCTGACGGCCATGACGAGCTTGAGCGTGATCGTCGAGCGCGAAGCGCGCGCTCCTCTGACGAGAGTCGGGGTTGCCACGAGGAGTCACGGTAGCGCGCTCAGCGAAGTCTCAGGATCCCCGGGTGTGTGACAAATCCCCCTAGGACCGCAGCCGTGGCGCAGGTGAGGGTACCCTTACCCGTTGGTCCGGGTCGGGGACGTGGCGGCGGGATCGAACACGTCACACTCTGTAGCCGCCGTCACGCCGCGTCCCTATGGTTCGCACCATGACTGGACCCGAGGGTGCGCTGGAGCTCGCGCACGCCGACGACGCCTGGACCCGGGCCGACTGGGAGAAGGCCACCGCGGCCGTGCTGCGCAAGTCGCGCCGGCTGCGCGAGGACGACCCCGACTCCCTGGTGTGGGAGAAGCTGACCCGCCGCACGCTCGACGGCATCGAGATCACCCCGCTCGGCACCCCGGCCTCGCTGGAGGGCCTGGAGACCGCTGGCCGCCCCGCGCGCGCGGGCGACTGGGACGTGCGCGCGCTGGTGGAGGCCGGCCCGGAGAAGCAGCTCAACGAGGCGGCCCTGGTCGACCTCGAGGGCGGCGTCACCTCGCTGTGGGTGCAGGCCGGCGGTGGCACCGACCTCGCCGTCCTGCTCGAGGGCGTGCTGCTCGACCTGGCCCCGGTCGTCCTCGACGCCGGCACCGCCGCCCGCGAGGTGGCAGAGGCGTTCCTGGCGCACGCCGGCGATACCGACCTCGCCGCGGGCACCAACCTCGGTGCGCCCGCCACGGCCGACGCCGAGACCCTCGCCACCGTCGCCCGCCTCGCCCGCGAGCGCTCGGTCCTCGGGGTCGTCGTCGACGGCACCCGGGTCCACGACCGCGGCGCCTCCGACGCCACCGAGCTCGGCTGGGTCCTGGCCGCCGGCGTCCGGGTGCTCCGGGTGCTGGAGGAGGCGGGCATCCCCGCGGCCGACGCCGCCGGCCTCGTGGAGCTGCGGCTCGCGGTCACCGACGACCAGTTCTCCTCCATCGCCAAGCTCCGTGCCGTGCGGCGCCTCTGGGCCCGGGTGCTGGAGCTCTCGGACGTGCGAGGTGTCGAGGCGCGGGTCCACGCCGTGACCAGCCGCCCGATGATGAGTGCCTACGACCCCTACAACAACATGCTCCGCACGACCGTCGCCGCCTTCGCGGCCGGCGTCGGCGGCGCCGACAGCGTCACCGTGGTCCCGTTCGACGCGCCGCTGGGTCGCCCCGAGGCGCTCGGCCGCCGCATCGCCCGCAACACCCACCACCTGCTCATCGACGAGTCGCACGTCGCGCACGTGGCCGACCCGGCCGGTGGCGCGTACGCCGTCGAGGAGCTCACCGACCGCCTGGCCCGCGCCGGGTGGGAGGTCCTCGGCCGCCTCGACACCCCCGACGGGCCCGACGCCGCGGCGCTCGACGGGCTCGTCGCCGCCACCGTCGAGCAGCGCGACCGTGAGGTCGCCACCCGAAAGCGCCCGATCACAGGGCTGACCGAGTTCCCGAACCTCGCCGAGGAGCTCCCCGCCCGCGAGCCGTACGACGGGTGGCAGGGCGTGCGCGCCTACGGGCAGGCGTTCGAGGCGATGCGCTCCGCACCGCCCGCGGCCCGGGTCTTCCTGGCCACCCTCGGGCCGGTCGCCCAGCACACCGCCCGGGCGACCTTCGCCTCCAACCTGCTGGCGGCCGGCGGCATCGCCGTGGACGTCGCCGGGCCGACCGCCGGCCCCGAGGAGCTGGTGGCGGCGTACTCCGGCCAGTCGGTGGTCTGCCTGGCCGGCTCCGACCCGACGTACGAGGAGTGGGGTGCGGCCGCCGCGGCCGCCCTCCGCGAGGCCGGGGCGACCCGGGTCATCATCGCGGGCAAGCCCACCGCCCTCGGAGACGAGCAGAGCGCCGACGACGACTGCGCGATGGGTGTCGACGCCCTCGCGTTCCTGACCCGCACGAGGGAGGCCCTGGCATGAGCGTGCCCAGCAGCTTCAGCGGACTGCCGCTGGTCGGTGAGGGCGCGGCCCCGTCGACCGGCACGCCGGCCCACGACCTGTGGACGGCGCCGGAGGGCATCGCGATCAAGACGTCCTACGGGCCCGAGGACCTCGCCGGCCTCGACGCCCTGGACACCTACCCGGGCCTGAGCCCGTTCCTGCGCGGTCCCTACCCGACGATGTACACCACCCAGCCCTGGACGGTGCGCCAGTACGCCGGCTTCTCCACCGCCGAGGAGTCCAACGCCTTCTACCGCCGCAACCTCGCGGCCGGCCAGAAGGGCCTCTCGGTCGCCTTCGACCTCGCGACCCACCGCGGCTACGACTCCGACCACCCGCGCGTGCGCGGCGACGTCGGCATGGCGGGCGTGGCGATCGACTCGATCTACGACGCCCGCACCCTCTTCGAGGGCATCCCGCTCGACCAGATGTCGGTCTCGATGACCATGAACGGCGCCGTGCTGCCGGTCATGGCTCTCTACATCGCCGCGGCCGAGGAGCAGGGCGTCAAGCCCGAGCAGCTCGCCGGGACCATCCAGAACGACATCCTCAAGGAGTTCATGGTCCGCAACACCTACATCTACCCGCCGGCGCCGTCGATGCGGATCATCTCCGACATCTTCGCCTTCACCGCCGAGCGGATGCCGCGGTTCAACTCGATCTCGATCTCCGGCTACCACATGCAGGAGGCCGGGGCGACCAACGACCTCGAGCTGGCCTACACCCTCGCCGACGGCGTCGAGTACATCCGCGCCGGCCTCGAGGCGGGCCTGGACATCGACGCGTTCGCGCCGCGGTTGAGCTTCTTCTGGGCCATCGGGATGAACTTCTTCATGGAGGTCGCGAAGATGCGCGCCGCCCGCGCGCTCTGGTCGCGCCTGGTGCGTGAGTTCGATCCGAAGAACCCCAAGTCGCTGTCCCTGCGCACCCACTCGCAGACCTCCGGCTGGTCGCTGACCGCCCAGGACGTCTTCAACAACGTCGGCCGCACCTGCATCGAGGCGATGGCGGCGACCCAGGGCCACACCCAGTCGCTGCACACCAACGCCCTCGACGAGGCGATCGCGCTGCCGACCGACTTCTCGGCCCGCATCGCCCGCAACACCCAGCTGCTGCTGCAGCAGGAGTCCGGCACCACCGGCACCATCGACCCCTGGGCCGGCTCCTACTACGTCGAGCGCCTCACCCACGACCTCGCGGAGCGCGCCTGGGCGCACATCCAGGAGGCCGAGGCCGCCGGCGGCATGGCCAAGGCGATCGAGCAGGGCATCCCCAAGATGCGCATCGAGGAGGCGGCCGCCCGCACCCAGGCGCGCATCGACTCGGGCGCGCAGAAGGTCATCGGCGTCAACACCTACCGGCTCGCCGCCGAGGACAAGCTCGACGTCCTGCGGGTCGACAACGACGACGTCTACCGCCGCCAGCTCGCCAAGCTCGAGCGGCTGCGCGCGGAGCGCGACGACGACGCCGTACGCCGCTCGCTGGACGCGCTCACGCACTCGGCCGAGTCCGGTGCCTCTGGCATGGACGGCAACCTGCTCGCGCTGGCCGTCGACGCGGCCCGCAACAAGGCGACCGTCGGTGAGATCTCCGAGGCGCTGGAGAAGGTCTACGGTCGCCACCAGGCCGTCATCCGTACGATCAGCGGCGTGTTCCGCGACGAGTCCGGCGACGGCGAGGGTGCCCAGCACGTCAAGCAGGTGCTCGCCGAGACCGCGGAGTTCGAGGAGGCCGAGGGCCGCCGTCCGCGCATCCTCGTCGCCAAGATGGGCCAGGACGGCCACGACCGCGGCCAGAAGGTCATCGTCTCGGCCTTCGCCGACATGGGCTTCGACGTCGACGTGGGGCCGCTGTTCTCCACGCCGGAGGAGGTCGCGCAGCAGGCGGTGGACAACGACGTGCACATCGTCGGTGTCAGCTCGCTCGCCGCGGGCCACCTCACCCTGCTCCCGGCGCTGCGCGCAGCGCTGGCCGAGCAGGGCCGGGACGACATCATGGTCGTCATCGGTGGCGTGATCCCGCCCGACGACGTGCCCACGCTGCTGGAGATGGGTGCTGCCGAGGTGTTCCTGCCCGGCACGGTCATCGCCCAGTCGGCGCTGTCGCTGCTGGCCAAGCTGCGCGACCAGCTCAGCCACTGATGTCGGAGGTCTCGGGAACCGAGGAGCAGCCGGACGACAAGGTGTCCCGCCTGGTCGAGGGCGTCCGCGCGCAGCGGCGCGCCGCGGTCTCGCAGGCGATCACCCTGGTGGAGTCCTCGCGGCCGCAGCACCGCGCCCAGGCGCGGGAGCTGCTCACGGCGCTCGCCGAGGACTCCGGGGGCCGCGACGTCGTGCGCGTGGGCATCTCGGGTGTGCCGGGCGTCGGGAAGTCGACCTTCATCGAGTCCCTCGGCACCCGGCTGGTCGCCGAGGGCCACAAGGTGGGGGTGCTGGCGGTAGACCCGTCCAGCGTGCGCACCGGCGGCTCGGTGCTGGGCGACAAGACCCGGATGGGCCGGCTGTCGGTCGCTCCCGAGGCGTTCATCCGCCCCTCCCCGTCGGCCGGCACCCTCGGCGGGGTCGCCCGCGCGACGGTGCAGGCCATGGCGGTGCTCGAGGCGGCGGCGTACGACGTCATCCTGGTCGAGACGGTCGGGGTCGGTCAGTCCGAGGTCACCGTCGCCGGCATGGTCGACACCTTCCTCTTCCTCACCCTCGCCCGCACCGGCGACCAGCTGCAAGGCATCAAGAAGGGCATCCTCGAGATCGCCGACGTCATCGCCGTCAACAAGGCCGACGGCGACCGGGCGCAGGAGGCCCGCGCGGCCGCCCGCGACCTCGCCGGCGCGCTGCGGCTGGTGCGGGGCAAGGGGGAGTGGGCCCCGCCGGTCGTCACCTGCTCCGGCCTGCACGACCTCGACGTCGACGACGTCTGGGCGCGGGTGCTGGCCCACCGCGAGCACCTCGGTGCCGACGGGCTGGCCCGCAAGCGCGCCGAGCAGCAGCTGGAGTTCACCTGGGCGATGGTCCGCGACGAGCTCGACCAGCGGCTGCGCACGTCGCCGGGCGTGCGCGCGGTGCGCGAGGAGATCAGCACCCAGGTGCTGGCCGGCGAGCTGCCCGCCACGGTCGCCGCCGACCGGATCCTCGCGGCGTACGACGGCGACTGACCGCCCGGCCCACCCACCCGGTCGCGCCCGTCCTGCCCACTACCCTGGGCGGGACATGACCTCCGCCCCCCTGACACCCTCCGACCTGGTCGCCCAGGCCGTGGCGTCGCACGAGCACGAGCTGGTCGCGCTGCGGCGCGACCTGCACGCCCACCCCGAGCTGTCGTGGGAGGAGTCGCGCACCACCGAGGAGGTGGCTCGCCGGCTGCAGGTCGCGGGCTGGCGGATCGAGCGGCTCCCGCGCAGCGGGCTGGTCGCCGAGATCGGCACCCACGGGCGCACCGTCGGCCTGCGGGCGGACCTGGACGCCCTGCCCGTGGAGGAGCTGTCGGAGGACCCGTGGCGCTCCACGGTCCCCGGGGTCGCGCACGCCTGCGGCCACGACGTGCACACCACCGCCCTGGTCGGGGCCGCCCACGCGCTGGCCCGCCTGCACGCGTGCGGCGAGCTGGGCGGTCGGGTCCGGCTGTTCTTCCAGCCGGCCGAGGAGGTCATGCCTGGCGGGGCCGTGCACCTCATGGGCCTGGGCCTGCTCGACGACGTCGAGCGGGTCTTCGCGCTGCACTGCGACCCCGGCGTGGACGTCGGCCAGGTCGGCCTGCGGCTGGGACCCCTCACCAGCGCCGCCGACCGGCTGGAGGTCCGGCTGGAGGGCTCGGGCGGCCACACCTCGCGTCCGCACCTGACCGGCGACCTCACCTTCGCCCTGGCCAAGGTCACCACCGAGCTGCCCGCGATCCTCTCGCGCCGACTCGACCCGCGCTCGGGCGTCTCGGTGGTGTGGGGGCACATCCAGGCAGGCTCGGCGCCCAACGTCATCCCCGACCGGGGCTTCCTCTCGGGCACGGTCAGGATCCTCGACGCGGTCGCCTGGGCCGACTGCGAGAAGCTCGTGCGGGAGCTGGTCCCCGAGATCGTCCGGCCCTACGGCATCACCGCGCACCTGGACTACCAGCGCGGCGTCCCCCCCGTGGTCAACGAGTCGCTCTCCAACCGGATCCTCGCCGAGGCGGTCACCGAGGTGCTGGGTCCCGACGGCCAGGTCGTGGCCCCGCAGAGCCTGGGCGGGGAGGACTTCGGGTGGTACCTCGACCAGGTGCCCGGCGCGATGATGCGCCTCGGCACCCGCACGCCCGGTGGGCCGACGTACGACCTGCACCAGGGCAACCTGCACGTCGACGAGCGGGCGATCGCCGTCGGCGCCCGACTGATGGCCGAGGCCGCCTGGCGGGCGCTGCGCGCCTGACCCCGCACCGGGCTCCCACCCCGGTCCAGGTCACCGACGCATAACAACCGTGACTATTTCGGCCCGCGCCCCTACCGCCCCGCCCGCGCGGCCCTAGGGTGACGCCGTGTGCCCCGCGCCCCGGGGTGCAGACGATCTCACCAGGAGGGTTGCCGTGAGGAAGACGGCTCGATTTGCAGCGGTGGCCATGGCCGCCGCCCTCACCCTGTCCGCGTGCGGTTCCGACGACGGCGCCGACGAGGGCACCGACAACGGGGACGCTCCCGCCGCCACCAGCGACGTCAAGGTCGGCATGGCCTACGACGTGGGTGGCCGCGGCGACCAGTCCTTCAACGACTCCGCCGCCGCCGGTCTCGACCAGGCGGTCGAGGAGTTCGGCATGGAGGCCCAGGAGTCCGAGGCCGAGGACGGTGAGGCCGAGTCCGCCCGCGAGGAGCGCCTGCGCACCTTCGCCGACGCCGGCTACGACCCGATCATCGCGGTGGGCTTCGCCTACGCCGCCTCGATCGCGAAGGTCTCCGAGGAGTACCCGGACGTCAACTTCGCCATCATCGACGACTCCAGCGTCGAGGCCGACAACGTCGCCAGCCTGGTCTTCGCCGAGGAGCAGGGCTCGTTCCTGGTCGGCGCGGCCGCCGCGCTCAAGACCGAGACCGACCAGATCGGCTTCGTCGGCGGCGTCGAGACCCCGCTCATCCAGAAGTTCGAGGCCGGCTACGTCGCCGGCGCCGAGGCCGTCAACCCCGACATCGAGGTCGACGTCACCTACCTGACCCAGGTCCCGGACTTCTCCGGCTTCGCCGACCCGGCCAAGGGCAAGACCGCCGCCCAGGGCATGTTCGACAACGGCGCCGACATCGTCTACCACGCTGCCGGTGGCTCCGGTGGCGGTGTCTTCGAGGCCGCCTCGGAGTCCGACAACCTCGCCATCGGTGTCGACTCCGACCAGTACAACACCGCCGACCCGTCGGTGCAGGACGTCATCCTGACCTCGATGCTCAAGAACGTGAACGTCGCGGTCTACGAGTACCTCTCCGACGTCGAGGCCGGCGACGTCCCCTCGGGCGTCACCACCTACGACCTCGCGGTCGACGGTGTCGGCTACTCCACGAGCGGCGGCTTCGTCGACGACATCGTGGACCAGCTCGACGAGTTCAAGCAGCAGATCATCGACGGCGAGATCACGGTGCCCACCGCTCCGTGACCCCCCGTCGGTGACGCAGCGTCACCTCGCACGGCCCGCAGGCCACGTCCGCACGCAGCGGACGTGGCCTGCGGCTTCCCACCCCGACAGGGGTGTCGGATAGCGTGCTCGTCGGTGCGGAGAGGGTCCGCGCCACTCACTCGTCCTCGGGGACCGGAAGGGGCTCTCGTGCCAGACGTCGCACCTGCGGTGCGCCTGCGGGGGATCGGCAAACGGTTCCCGGGCGTCATCGCGAACGACGACATCAACATCGACGTCGCTCGCGGGACGATCCACGCGATCGTCGGTGAGAACGGCGCCGGCAAGTCGACGCTGATGAAGATCTTGTACGGCGTCCAGGCGCCCGACTCGGGCACCATCGAGATCGCCGGGGAGCAGGTCTCCCTGTCCTCGCCCGCGGACGCGATCCGCCACGGCGTCGGCATGGTCTTCCAGCACTTCCAGCTGGCCGACAACTTCACCGTCCTCGAGAACGTCGTCCTGGGCGCGGAGAAGCTGCACGGCATCGGTGCAGCAGCCCGTGCCGAGATCACGCGCATCTCCGACGCCTACGGCCTGGGCATCGAGCCCGACCGCCTCGTCGAGGACCTCGGCGTCGGTGCCCGGCAGCGCGTGGAGATCCTCAAGGTCCTCTACCGCGGGGCGAAGGTCGTCATCCTCGACGAGCCCACCGCGGTCCTGGTGCCCCAGGAGGTCGACGAGCTCTTCGGCAACCTGCGCGAGCTCAAGGCCGAGGGCCTCTCGGTCATCTTCATCTCCCACAAGCTCGACGAGGTGCTCTCGGTCGCCGACGAGATCACCGTCATCCGCCGCGGTACGACGGTCGCGACCGTCGACCCGGCCGGGGTCACCTCGCGGCAGCTGGCCGAGCTCATGGTCGGCTCGGAGCTGCCCAGCCCCTCCACGGAGTCCTCGACCGTCACCGACCGGGTGACCCTGCACGTCGCCGACCTCTCGCTGCCCGGCGCCGAGGGTCCCGGGCAGGGCCGGCCCCTGCTCGACGCGATCTCCTTCGACATCCACGCGGGCGAGGTCCTGGGCATCGCCGGCGTCGAGGGCAACGGCCAGGCCGAGCTCGTCGAGGCGATCATGGGCATGCGCCCGGGCGCCACCGGCAGCATCCGGCTGGCCGGCGTCGACCTGGACCAGCTCTCCACCCGCCGCCGGCGCGAGGCCGGCATCGGCTACATCCCCGAGGACCGGCACCGCCACGGGCTGCTGCTCGACGCGCCCCTGTGGGAGAACCGCGTCCTGGGCCACCAGACCCGCAAGCCCTGGGCCCGCCTCGGGCTGATCGACCGCAAGGCCGCTCGGGCCGACACCGAGCGGATCGTCGCCGACTACGACGTGCGCACCCCCGGTGTCGACACGCTCGCCCGTGCCCTGTCCGGCGGCAACCAGCAGAAGCTGATCGTGGGTCGCGAGATGAGCGGCGAGCCGATCCTGCTGATCGCCGCCCACCCCACGCGCGGTGTCGACGTCGGCGCCCAGGCCGCCATCTGGGGCCACATCAAGGACGCGCGTCGCGCGGGTCTGGCCGTGCTCCTGATCTCGGCCGACCTCGACGAGCTGATCGGCCTGTCCGACCGGATCGAGGTCATCCTGCGCGGGCGGATGGTCGGCTCGTTCGACCCCTCGCACGTGACGCCCGAGCAGCTCGGCTCGGCCATGACCGGTGCAGGAGGTGCCGTGTGAAGGACCCACGTCTGGTGAAGCTGGGCCTGGGGCTGGCCGCCCCGGTGCTCGCGCTGCTGCTCGCCTTCCTCATCACCAGCCTGGTGCTGGTCGTGGCCGGGGACCCGGTCGGGGAGGTCTGGTCGACGATCCTCGGGGTCCCCGAGGAGCGCAACATCGCCAACATCCTCAACAACGCCACCGTGCTCTACCTCTCCGGCCTGGCCGTGGCGGTGGGCTTCCGGATGAACCTGTTCAACATCGGTGTCGACGGGCAGTACCGCGTCGCGGCCTTCGTGGCCGCCGTCGTCGCCGGCGAGGCGTGGCTGCCCGGTGCCGCCAACACCGTCCTGGCGATCCTCGCCGCGATGCTCGCTGGCGCGGCCTGGGCCGGCATCGCCGGCGTGCTGCGCGCCCGCCGCGGCGTCAGCGAGGTCATCTCCACGATCATGCTGAACTTCATCGCCACCGGTCTCGTGGCCTACTTCCTGCGCCGGGTCGCGGTGCGCGAGGAGGGCAGCAACGACATCGGCACCAAGGAGATCCCCGAGGGCTCGCGGATCCCGGGCTTCAGCATCGGTGACGGCCCGACCGAGGTCTACGGCTTCATCTTCCTGGCCGCCCTGGCGGGCTTCGTCTACTGGTTCGTGCTCAACCGCACCCGCTTCGGCTTCGACCTGCGGGCCACCGGACGCTCGACCACCGCCGCGGTGGCCAGCGGCATCTCGGTGACGAAGATGACCGTCGTCGCAATGCTGATCTCCGGCGCGGTCGCCGGCCTCGTGGGCCTGCCGCTGCTCTTCGGCGACTCCTACAGCTACGGCTCGACCTTCCAGTCCGGCCTGGGCTTCGCGGGCATCGCGATCGCCCTGCTGGGCCGCAACCACCCGATCGGCATCGCCATCGGCGCGCTGCTCTTCGCCTACCTCGACGAGCAGTCCAACCCGCTGCAGATCCTGGTGGGCGTCTCGCCGGACATCGTGGCCATCACCCAGGGCGTCATCGTCCTCACGGTGGTCATCTCCTACGAGGTGGTGCGCCGCTACGGCGTGCGCCTCGAGCAGCACGCCGTGGCCCGAGCCCTCGAGGCAGACCGACAGGAGGCCCGCGCATGAGCGTCGCGACCCACCCCACGCCCCCCGCGCCCGGGACCGCCCGCAAGCGTCGGCTGCCCCGCCTGTGGTGGCTGGCTGCCGCGGTGCTGGTCATGCTCGCCATCTCGACCCTGCGGGTCGTGACCGGCGCCGACGACATCGCCTCGTCTGGCACCGTCCGCGCCACGCTGATCGCGCTCGTCCCGATCATGCTCGCCGGTCTCGGCGGCCTGTGGTCCGAGCGAGCAGGCGTGGTCAACATCGGCCTCGAGGGCATGATGGTCCTCGGCACCTTCGGTGCGGGCTACTTCGCCTACCACTACGGCGCCTGGGCCGGTGTCGCCGGCGCCCTGCTGCTCGGCATGATCGGCGGCCTCATCCACGCCACCGCCACCGTCGTCTTCGGCGTCGACCACATCATCTCCGGCGTCGCGATCAACATCATCGCCGTCGGCGCGGTGCAGTACCTCGCCTCGCTGACCTTCGTGGGCCTGCCCGGCGGCGGTGCGACCCAGTCCCCGAAGCTGCCCAACGTCGGCTCGATCACGATCGGCCCGCTCAGCGACGCCCTCGGTGAGGTCGAGGAGCAGGACATCTTCTTCGTCTCCGAGGTTGCCGCGGTGGCCCGGGCCCTGGTCACCAACCTGTCCTGGCTCGTGGTGATCGCCTTCCTGCTGCTCTTCGTCACCTACTGGGGGCTGTGGCGCACCTCTTTCGGCCTGCGCCTGCGCTCGACCGGCGAGAGCCCCTCGGCCGCCGAGTCCCTTGGTGTGGCGGTGCTGCGCTACAAGTTCATCGCGGTGCTCATCTCCGGCGCCCTGGCCGGCCTCGCCGGCGGCTTCCTGGCGATGGTGGCCTCGTCGAATTACCGCGACGGCCAGACCGGCGGCCGCGGCTACATCGGCCTCGCCGCGATGATCTTCGGCAACTGGCGCCCGGGCGGCCTGCTGGCCGGCTCCGGCCTCTTCGGCTACACCCAGACCCTGGGCCTGCGCCAGGGAGGCACCTCGGTGCACGCCCTGCTGCTGGCGGTCGCGGTGCTCGCGATCGGCCTGGCCGGCTATCAGCTCTACCGCAAGCAGGTCCCGCTGGCCGTCGGCATCCTCGTGGCCGCTGCCGCGCTCATCGCGGTCTACGCCGCGATCGATGTCGTGCCCGGCGACTTCGTCAACATCACGCCGTACGTCGTGACGCTGCTGGTCCTGGCCTTCGCCTCGCAACGACTACGCATGCCCGCGGCCGACGGACAGGTCTACCGCAAGGGGAGTGCCGGGTGAGCCCGGTGGCCCCCGACGAGACCTTCGACTGGGACGCCCTCACCGCCCACGCCGTCGAGGCGTCGCGGCGCGCCTACGCGCCGTACTCCTCCTTCGCCGTCGGTGCGGCCGCGATCGTCGACGACGGGCGTCTGGTCACCGGCTGCAACGTCGAGAACGCGGCGTACGGCGTGGCGCTGTGCGCCGAGTGCGGGCTGGTCAGCCGGCTGCACATCGAGGGCGGCGGACGGCTCACGCACTTCGTGTGCGTGGGCGGCAAGGTCGGCACCGACCCGGTCGTCGTGATGCCCTGCGGACGCTGCCGCCAGCTGCTCTGGGAGAACGGCGGCGCGGACATGGAGATCATGACCGTGTCCGGCCTGCGGCGGATGAGCGAGGTGCTGCCGGATGCCTTCGGCCCCGACGACCTCGCTTGACCTGACCGACCCGGCAGTCGTCGCCGACCCCTACCCGTTCTTCGCGCGTGAGCGCGCCGAGCACGCGGTGGCCTGGCACGAGCAGTCCGGGTCCTTCCTGACCTTCAGCCACGCCGCGGTCTCGGCCGTGCAGCGCGACCGGCGCCTGGGTCGGCTGTGGACCGACCGGGAGCCGGCGCAGCGCCTGGAGCCGTTCAACCTGTTGCACCGCAACCAGATGATGGAGAACGAGCCGCCGGAGCACACCCGGCTGCGGCGTCCCGTGGCCTCGGCCTTCAGTCGCGGGCACGTGGAGCGGTTGCGGCCGCGGGTGCGCGAGCTCGCCTCCGGGCTCCTCGCGGAGGTCTCGGGCGCGGAGGGCTTCGACGTCGTGGCGGCCTACGCCGAGCCGCTGCCCGTTCTGGTCATCGCCGAGCTGCTGGGCGTGCCGGCCAGCCACGCCGGGGACCTGCGCGACTGGTCGCAGGCGATCGTGCGGATGTACGAGCCGCGCCCCTCCGAGGCCGTCGTCGACGCCGCGGTGCGCGCGTCGGAGGACTTCGCGGCGCTGGTGCGCGACCTGGTCGCCGTACGACGCCGCACCCCCGCAGACGACCTGGTCACCGACCTGGCGGCCACCGAGCTGTCCGACGACGAGGTCGTGGCTGCGGTGGTGCTGCTGCTCAACGCCGGTCACGAGGCCTCGGTCAACGTCTTCGGCAACGGCCTGGTCGCGATGCTGCGGCGGGGCCTGCGCCCTGGTGTGGACGTGCCCGCGTGCGTGGAGGAGATGCTGCGTTTCGACTCAGCCCTCCAGCTCTTCGAGCGCACCGCCACCGAGCCGGTCGAGCTGCCCGGCGGGGTGCTGGTCGAGCCGGGCCAGAAGGTCAGCGCGCTGCTGGGCGCCGCCAACCGCGACCCCGCGGTCTTCGAGCGGCCCGACGAGCTCGTGGTGGACCGCTCGCCCAACCCGCACCTGGCGTTCGGGGTCGGCGTGCACTTCTGCCTGGGTGCGCCGCTGGCCCGGATGGAGCTGGCGGAGTCGGTCGCGCTGCTGTGGGAGCGCTTCCCGGGGCTGGCGCTGGCGGGGGAGCCGGAGAGCCGCGGCACGTTCGTGCTGCGAGGGCACCACCGGGTGCCGGTGAGGGACGAGCCACACGGGGAGAGGGAGTCATGAGCACGCACGACGCGGTCGAGGTCATCACCACCAAGCGGGACGGCGGGAGCCTGAGCGACAGCCAGATCGACTGGGTGGTCGACGCCTACACCCGCGGCGACGTCGCCGACGAACAGATGTCCTCGCTCGCGATGGCGATCCTGCTCAACGGCATGGAGCAGCGCGAGATCGCCCGCTGGACCGCCGCGATGATCGCCTCGGGGGAGCGGATGGACTTCTCCGCGCTGTCGCGCCCGACCGCAGACAAGCACTCCACCGGGGGCGTGGGCGACAAGATCACCCTGCCGCTCGCGCCGCTCGTCGCTGCCTGCGGCGTCGCGGTGCCGCAGCTCTCGGGCCGCGGCCTGGGCCACACCGGCGGCACGCTCGACAAGCTCGAGGCCATCCCCGGCTGGCGGGCGGCGCTCTCCAACGAGGAGATGATGCGCCAGCTCGAGGAGGTCGGCGCGGTCATCTGCGCCGCAGGGGACGGCCTGGCCCCGGCGGACAAGAAGCTCTACGCGCTGCGCGACGTCACCGGCACCGTCGAGGCGATCCCGCTCATCGCCTCCTCCATCATGAGCAAGAAGATCGCCGAGGGCACCGGCGCCCTGGTGCTGGACGTAAAGGTCGGCACGGGCGCCTTCATGAAGGACCTCGACCGGGCCCGCGAGCTCGCGCGCACGATGGTCGCGCTGGGCACCGACGCCGGCGTGCGCACCACCGCCCTGCTCACCGACATGTCCACCCCGCTCGGCCTCACCGCCGGCAACGCCATCGAGGTGGCGGAGTCGGTCGAGGTGCTGGCCGGCGGCGGTCCTGCCGACGTCGTCGAGCTCACCGTCGCCCTGGCCCGCGAGATGCTCGCCGGTGCGGGGGTCGACGGCGTGGACCCCGCCGACAAGCTCGCCGACGGCTCGGCGATGGACGCGTGGAAGGCGATGATCCGCGCGCAGGGTGGCGACCCCGACGCGGCGCTGCCGGAGGCGAAGGAGTCCCACGTCGTCTCCGCGCCGGCCACCGGGGTGCTGACCCGGCTCGACGCGATGGCTGTCGGCATGGCCGCCTGGCGGCTCGGCGCTGGCCGCGCCCGCAAGGAGGACCCCGTGCAGGCCGGCGCCGGCGTCGTGTGGCACGCCCGCCCCGGGGACGAGGTCACCGAGGGGCAGCCGCTGTTCACCCTGCTCACCGACGAGCCCGCGCGCTTCGAGCGGGCGCTGGCCAGCCTCGAGGGCGGGTACGACGTGGAGCCGGCCGGCACGGCGTACGAGCCGTCCTCGATCGTGCTCGAGCGGATCGACTGACCCGTCAGGCGTCGAGGAGCAGCACGACCGTCTCGGCGACGCAGGCCGGCTTGGCCTCGTCCTCGATCTCGATCGTGTAGCGCAGCGTCATCTGCTTGCCCGCGGGGATGTCGACCACCTCGCCGATGCCGACGTGGGCGCGGATGCGCTTGCCGACCCGGACGGGGTTCGGGAAGCGCACCTTGTTGATGCCGTAGTTCAGCTTCGCCCCCGGGGTGGCCAGGTCGAAGACCTTGCTGCCCAGCCACGGGACGAGCGAGAGCGTGAGGTAGCCGTGCGCGATCGTGCCGCCGAAGGGACCTGCGGCCGCCTTCTCGGCGTCCACGTGGATCCACTGGTGGTCGTCGGTGGCGTCGGCGAAGGTGTCGACCCGCTCCTGGGTGATCTCGACCCACTCCGAGACGCCGATGTCCTCGCCGGCTGCGGCAGCGACCTCGTCGAGGCTGGTGAACACGCGCATCTGGGGCTCTCCTGTCGTGGGGGTGGGGTGTGCCGGGTGGTTGGATGGCGCCATGAGCGCCACGCCGGAGCAACCTACCGCCCTCTCCCGAGACGAGGTCCGGGCGGCGCCCAAGGTGTTGCTCCACGACCACCTGGACGGCGGCCTGCGGCCCGCGACGATCCTGGAGCTGGCCGCTGACTGTGGGCACGAGCTCCCGGCCGGCGACGCGGACTCGCTGGCGACGTGGTTCGCCGAGTCGGCCGACTCCGGCTCGCTGGAGCGCTACCTGGAGACCTTCTCCCACACCGTCGCGGTGATGCAGACCCGCGAGGCGCTGGTGCGGGTGGCGCGCGAGTGCGTCGAGGACCTCGCCGCCGACGGGGTCGTGTACGCCGAGGTGCGCTACGCCCCGGAGCAGCACGTGGAGCAGGGGCTCTCCCTCGACGAGGTCGTCGCCGCCGTGGCCGAGGGCTTCGCGCAGGGCGAGGAGGCAGCGGGAGGGCGGATCGTCGTGCGCCAGCTCCTGACCGCCATGCGGCACCAGGCCCGCTCGATGGAGATCGCCGAGCTGGTCGTGGCCTGGCGAGACCGCGGTGTGGTCGGCTTCGACATCGCCGGTGCGGAGGCGGGCTACCCCCCGACCCGGCACCTGGACGCCTTCGAGTACCTCCAGCGCGAGAACTCGCACTTCACCATCCACGCTGGCGAGGGCTTCGGGCTGCCGTCGATCTGGCAGGCGATCCAGTGGTGCGGGGCCGACCGGCTGGGCCACGGCGTGCGGATCGTGGACGACATCACCGTCCACGACGACGGCAGCGTCGAGCTGGGCCGGCTGGCGGCGTACGTGCGGGACAAGCGGATCCCGCTGGAGATGTGCCCCGCCTCCAACGTGCAGACCGGCGCGGCCACCTCGATCGCCGAGCACCCGATCGGGCTGCTGAAGTCGCTGCGCTTCCGGATCACCGTCAACACCGACAACCGGTTGATGAGCCGCACCTCGATGACCGACGAGATGTGGTCGCTGGTGCAGGCCTTCGGCTACGGCGCGCACGACCTGCGGTGGTTCACCGTCAACGCCATGAAGTCGGCGTTCCTGCCCTTCGACGAGCGGCTCGCGCTGATCGACGAGGTCATCAAGCCCGGGTACGCGGCGCTGGGAGGCTGACGTGGTCCTGAGCATCCTCATGCTCGGCGCCGCCGGGCTCGCGCTGGTGGTCTCGGTGCTGCTGGCTCTGCGCGGCGCCCGCGAGCGGCGGATCGCCGCGCAGTTCGTCGAGCACGCGGTCGCCGGCACCGCCGAGGTCCTCGAGGCCCGGCCCAAGGACGTCGCCGTCGCGGGAGAGCCCGCCACGATCTACTTCCACCTCGTGCGGCTCGAGCTGCCGGACGGCACCACCGCGACCGCGGAGACCATGGCCGGAACCCAGCCGCCCGTGCCGCGGGTGGGGGAGCGGGTCGCGGTGCGCTACGACCCCGGCCACCCCGACCGGGTCGTGCTCGCCGACGTCGACCACACGAGCGGCGCCGGGGCCACGGAGCTGGGCCTGGCCCGCGTCATGCTCGGGCTCGCGGTCTCGCTGCCGGTCGCGTGGGCGCTCATCGTGGCGATCACCGAGTACGCCGTGTGAGTCGGCGGCTCAGCCCAGATCCACCGATCCTCGCCTGCTACGCGACACCATGCGGGCGCCCTGGCTGCGTTGCCGACGCTCGACGGGCACCCAGCAGGCCTTCGCGCCGGCGCCTTGCCAGCGCACCCGCCTGGTGCCGCTCGCGACGGCGATCATCGGT
>WLJH01000039.1 GCA_009701885.1 Actinomycetota bacterium | reverse complement strand
TCACTCAACACCAAGATCCGGCTCCGCACCCGCATGGCCTTCGGCTTCAAAGACCCCGACGCCCTCATCGCGCTGCTCATGCTCACCCTCGGCGGACACCGACCCACACTCCCCGGCCGAACATGACCCACACATCAGTCACAAGAGCCCGTCTCGTTGCCCGTGGGGACGCGCCACCTGCGGCGCTGCTTCGATCTGATGGACCAATCGCTGATCGCCGGGGCCCGGCAGGGATGGGTGGGTGTGGTTGGCGCGCGAGGGTACTCCGCCAAGTTCGCACCGCACCGTGCTCACACCTACGCCACCGACAGCAGTCCCATGAACCTGCTGGTGCTCGACAAACGCGGCGGCCAGGTCATCGATCTGCACGAGACTCACGTCATTGACGAAGCCACCCGCTTCGTCCTGGTGCTCGCCACGACCGACGGCGCACCCGACACCAGCACCACCGTGGCTGTGCTAGGCGCCGCTGTGGCGGGCTACCGCACCGACGATGGGACCTTCGTGGGCGGTGTCCCAGACCGGGTGCTGAGCGACAACGGCGCCGAGTACAAGGGCAAGGCCGTCACAAGCGGGTTGGTACGCCTGGGCTTCCTGCGCAAAATCAGCCCCACGGAGGCCAAGGCGAGCGGCCTCGACGACACCACCGGCAGCGGCAACACCGACGACAGCCAGGCCGATCACGGCGACGATGGCCACGAGGGCGGTCCCTCCGCCAAGAAGACCTTCACCAACCCTGAATCAGGGTTCGAGAACGGCATCTCGGAATCGTTCCACATCACGTTCCAAGAGGGGTTCTCTGCCGACTTGCCCGGCTTCGTGAACCCTCGCTGGCCCAAGTTTCAGCAACTCAAACAACGCGACTACTGGAAGGCCAACGCGCACCTCCTGCTGACCCGGGAGCAGGTCGACATGCTTCTTCAAAAGTGGCTGATGCACTACAACTTCGCGCACTCCCACTCAGGCATCGGGGGACAGACACCGTTTGAGGCGTGGTGCAGCGACGAGCATCCACTCCACGAGGTCGACCCGAACGCCATCGCACTGGCGATGCTCAACGACGTGACCGCCGTGGTGGACCGTGGTCGCATCAAGGCGCTCCGCAGCCAGTATTACGCCCCCGAACTGGCAGAGTTCCATGGCCGCACCGTCGAGGTCAGGTACCTACCCGGTCGGCTGGAGACGGTCACGGTCTTCGTCAACGGCCACAAAGTGTGCGAGGCGGTCCGGCGCGACCACCTCACTGCCGGTGACAGCGCTCGGATCAAGGACAAGCGCACGAAGCAGACCCAGGCCCACCTCGCCCACACTGCCGCCGGTGAGCGGCTCAAAGCCGAGCGGGCCCGCCGTGAACTTCTCGACCAGGGGTTCACCGAAGAGGAACTCCCTTCCCTTCCTTCGCCCGCCCCCATCGAGCAGGCCGCAGCCAAGCGCACTGAGCGCCAGGCAGCCAAGCAACCCCGCAAGACGGCGACACCAAGCGAACGCGAGGCGCTGGCAGCGCTGCTGGCCGCCCATCCCGATGAGGAGTACCTAGCATGAGCGCACGGATACCGCTTGCCTCAGTGGCAGGTCGACTGCCCGTCCAGAACTTCGAGCCCGTCTCCACACCGTGGTTCGACCTCGGCAAGGACCAGGCATTGCTGGCGGTGCAGGACAAGTCCATCGCCACGTTCTCAGGCATGTCTGGAACGGGAAAGACGACCACGGCTGTCTACCTCGCCCGCCATACCCCGACGCGGTTCGTGTACATCAAATTGAAGTACCGGGCAGGCACCAAGGATGTGGCCACCGCCCTGTTCAAGGCGTTGCACCCAGGCCAGAGGCTAGGTGGCCGTGTCAACGAGAGCGACTACATCGACGAGTGCACCGACACCTTGCTCGAAGGGAACTTGGGAGTAATCGCCGACGAAGTCCACTACATCGGCGTTCCTGGCATGTTGTTGCTGGCGCAGGTCTGGGAGTCGATCCACTGTTTCACCGGCCAAGGGTTCCCGCTGTTCCTCGTCGGCGCCGAGGTGAACGAGGCGGTCGCTGTCGCCCCCGAACTGGCCACGCGAGTCGGGCCACGTGCCACGTTCTACCCGCTCGACGGCGAAGACCTGATTGGCACGTTGCACGCAATGGACGCCCGCTGCGCAGCGACTCCAAACAGGCGCCTAGAACAGGTGGACCGCCTGTTCTGCAAGGGGCTGCTGCGGCACTGGCAGGAGTTCATCCGCGCCATGAATCGCAATCCGGCCTCCGCGGGCACCGAGATCAGTGCCTCTGAAGCCAAGGCGTTCCTGATCAGTCGCGGCGTGCGAGGCGCGGCATGAGCACCGATCACACCGTCACCCGCCTCGTGAACGGCCACCAGGCGGCGGTCTACCTCACCGAGCCACCCTCGCCCGAAACCCATCCGCTGACACTCGGCACCCTCCACGACAACGACCTTGCGGTCGTCTTCACCTACGCCTCCGCCGCCGACTCCACTCTCGCTCGCGCGGCCCGCAATCTGTTGCGGTCGATGGGCAAGGACGACAGCGTCACCGGTATGCGCATGCATGCCAGCGACAGCGTCCACATCGCCCCCATCTGGCTCATCGCTCACCGCACCCGACTCGTTGTCGTCGCCTCAGCACAGATTTGGCCCGCCAACGTGATGACAGAGTTTCTCCGGCTTGTCCTGGCCACCCCGGCGTCGGTGCTGCTCGTCGCCGACCACGGACGCAGCCACGAAGTGGCACAGACCTGCATCGGCTACACCCCCGTCGCGAAACCGTGGAGCGAAGTCACCGAAGCCGCCGAGGCCGCTCAGACCGCTAAGGCCTCAGCACCCAAACCTCCACCAGCCGAACAGCAGGTGCCACGCTCGGACTGGCTGACCTACCGCGCCGACTGCCGCGAACAACTAGACAACCACCAGTTCGCACTACTCGACGCGCACTACCTGGCGTCGCTGCGCACGGCTCAGACAGCACTGCATGCGACCGCCCAGGTCGACGACCACACCGTCGCGTCCATCCTTCAAGCCGCGATACAAACCAGCGCCACGGTGAACGAGGCGATCACCGCGTTCCGCGCCACCCAGGCCGCGTTCTTCGACGCCGGGATCAACCTCCGGATCGACCCGGACCGACTCATCGCGCTGCTAGCCAACAGCCGCAGGCCCGCCTACACCGAGACCGACTGGCTGTCCCTGCGCGCTTACCGCGACCCCGTTCGCCCCGCCATCTGCACCCTCTACGGCTACCACCTCAACGTCGACGAGATCGCCGCCTTCTGTGTAGGTCACGCCCGTGCAGCCCTCGCCGAAGGTCGCCTCAACAACCGGCCCCTGCACGAGCATGCGCGCATCTATCTTGCAGCGCAGACGCTGCGACGCGCACTCGAAGGTGCCGACGCAGCAGAACCCCTCATCGGATTGAGCACCATCGGCGCAGCACTCACCACCGCCGCCCGCGACACCGGAGTCCTCATCGCTGGACCTCACAGCCACAACAGCGACCACACCCGCAAACTCTGGCACGCCGGAAGCGGCTACTTGTACGGGCGGATCTCATGACGACGCTGCACGGCGAAACCATCCGCCGCCGCCGCATCGAAGCCCGCCTCAGCACCTCGACCGCCGCCGACTTCCTCGGAGTCAACAAAGTCGTCTTCCGACGAATCGAAGCCGGAGACACCGCTGCGGTACGCCAAGTCACAGTGCCCGGACTGATCCACCTCGCCGACGCGCTCGGCTGCCGCCCCCAAGACCTCTTCACGACGCCCAACACCGCCCATGACAGCCGCACCGATGTCGGGGCCACTGCACTCGCAGAGGACACACCTCCAGGCACCGTGGACATCGACCCAGCCACCGCATCCACCGCCGCCTCCACACTGGCGGGTTACCTGCTCGCCAGCCGCATCCAAGTCAGCGTGCGAGACATCGCCCGGGCCCTGAAGTGGACGCGCAAGGAGGTGCACGCAGCGAAAGTTGCCCTGGCGCCACTGCTCGAAGGCACGGGCATCGCGCTCGCCGTCCGAGCAGACATGCTTCAACTCGTCCCCGATGAGTACGCCACCGCCTACGAGGCAGTACAAGTCGCCACGAAAGCCAAGACTGATCGGCGCGGCATCAACGACGGTGTAGCACGAGTGCTGACCCGAGTCCTGGACGGTTCGCTCGGCCCCAGCGGCCACCACTCGGTCTTCACACGCAGCGCAGTCAGCACACTCACAAGCCTCGGTGCACTCGACAGCAACGCAGGACGACCCAGGCCATCGGCAGCGCTCCTCTACGCCCTGGACCGCCTACCACACCAGCATGCCTAGGTGCCGCAATCGGTAGAACGGGTTGGTGCGGGATCTGCTAGTTCAGCGACGTCCACCCCTGTTGGGGCTGGCACCCCCAGGGTCATCTGAGTCCTAGCCCTCGAACAGAGCCCATCACCTCTCGGATGCAGCAGCGAGGTGCACTGTCGTTTGCTATTCCCGCTTTGCTCAGCGACTCGGCCTCTCCCCCAAGCAGTCCCCCACGTTCCTCAATCAACCAACACGAAGTTGCACGAGGTGTCCCGCCGAACTGGTCGAGACACGAATCCTGCCCAGCACCATCCCGCCCTCGTCGAGCAACGCGGTGCCTGACACTCGATGAATGCTGCTCTTCTCAGTTCAGCGCGAGGGCTCGCGAGCCGTTGCGTGCGGCCCCGGCTAAGACTCGACGCAGTGACGCTGCCGCCGCCGACCGGTGACCTTCCGTGTCCGAACCGGTGACAAGTCACGTCCGAACTGGTGACATCTCATGTCCGAACCGGTGACATCTCATGTCCGAAACCAGTGACATTTCCATGTCCGGTCCCACTCAGTACCAGTTGTTGCCCTGCTTGAACGACCAGGCGCTGCAGGGGCTGCCGTAGGAGTCCTGGATGTAGTCCAGCCCCCAGCGGATCTGCACCTCGGCGTCGGTCATGTAGCCGGCCGGCAGGTCGTGGAGCTGGGTGAGGGCCTGGGGGATGCCGTAGGCCGAGGAGGTCGGGTTGTCGGCGTCGACGCGCCAGTCGCTCTCGCTGACCCACAGGGAGTCCAGGCAGGAGAACTGGTCGGCCCAGCCGTAGGCCGGCAGCAGCGCGCGGGCGATGTCGCGCGGGTCCTCGTCGGAGAGGTCCTCGCTGCGGGTGACGGCGTTGCCGGGCTGCTGGGACAGGGCGGCCTGCTTGGCCGGGTCGGCGGCACCACGCCGGTCGGCGGTGCGGGAGACGCCCTCCTCGCGGGTCTCGCGGCCCTCGGCGGCGGGGATGACGACCCCGGTCTCGGACGCCGGGTCGGCCGCGGCCAGCGTGGCGACGGTGGAGACCGGCGAGACGACGATGCCGGTGCCGACGGCGGCACCGGTCGCGGTGACGGCGACCGAGGCGACCATCGTCGTGCGGGCCGCGGTGCGCGCGGCAGCGGTGCGGGAGGCCTTGGGCGCGGCGTGCTTGGGCGTGTACTTCTTGTGCTTCGACACAGGCAGGAACCAGGGGGTCGACGGCGGGGGATGTCGTGACCCTCAGGTCACGAAAGGGTCACGATGCCTGACGGGTGGGTTTGACGCAAAACGTCGTCCACAGCACCGCCCCACGCCCCACGCCCCACGCCGTACGACGACGCGCCGGCCCCGCGGGAGCGGGACCGGCGCGTGCCGAGGCTGTGGGGGTCTCAGACGACCATGTGCTCGAGCATCTCGGTGACCAGCGCCGCGATCGGCGAGCGCTCCGAGCGCGTGAGCGTCACGTGCGCGAAGAGCGGGTGCCCCTTGAGCTTCTCGATCACCGCCACGACACCGTCGTGGCGCCCGACCCGCAGGTTGTCGCGCTGGGCGACGTCGTGGGTCAGCACCACCTTGGAGTTGGCCCCGATGCGCGAGAGCACGGTCAGCAGGACGTTGCGCTCCAGGCTCTGGGCCTCGTCGACGATGACGAACGAGTCATGCAGCGACCGGCCGCGGATGTGGGTCAGGGGCAGCACCTCGAGCATCCCGCGGTCGAGGACCTCCTCGATGACGTCGCGCGAGGTCATGGCGCCGAGGGTGTCGAAGACGGCCTGCGCCCAGGGCGACATCTTCTCGCCCTCGGATCCGGGGAGGTAGCCGAGCTCCTGGCCGCCGACGGCGTAGAGCGGGCGGAACACCACGACCTTCTTGTGCTGGCGGCGCTCCATCACCGCCTCCAGGCCGGCGCACAGCGCGAGGGCCGACTTGCCGGTGCCGGCGCGACCGCCGAGCGAGACGATGCCGACCTCCGGGTCGAGCAGGTGCTCGAGCGCGATCCGCTGCTCCGCGGAGCGGCCGTGCAGCCCGAAGGCCTCGCGGTCGCCGCGGACCAGGTGCACCCGCTTGTCGGCCCCGAGCCGGGCCAGCGCGGTGCCGCGGTCGGAGAGCAGCACCAGCCCCTGGTGGCACGGGAGCTGCCGCGCCTGGTCCAGGTCGATCACGCCGTCGTCGTACAGCTCGTCGAGGTCGGAGGCCTGCACCTCCATCTCCGCCATCCCGGAGTAGCCCGGGTCGGAGTCGGAGATGGTCTCGCCGCGGTACTCCTCGGCGTCCAGGCCGACCGCCGAGGCCTTGATCCGCAGCGGCAGGTCCTTGGAGACCAGCGTGACCGCGGCGCCCTCGTCGGCGAGGTTCTTGGCCACCGCCAGGATGCGGGTGTCGTTGTCACCGAGCCGGAACCCCGAGGGCAGCGCTGCGGGGTCGGTGTGGTTGAGCTCCACGCGCAGGCTGCCGCCCTCGTCACCGATGGGGACGGGTGCGTCCAGGCGTCCGTGGACGACCCTCAGCTCGTCGAGGTGGCGTAGCGCCGTCCGGGCGAAGTAGCCCAGCTCCGGGTGGTGCCGCTTGCCCTCGAGCTCGGTGATGACGACGACGGGCAGGACGACCTCGTGCTCGGCGAACCGGCGGATCGCGCCGGGGTCGGAGAGGAGGACGCTGGTGTCGAGCACGTAGGTGCGCACGAGCGGGGCCGGGGACTTCTTGTCCCGGGAGGCGGACTGCTGAGACGCGATGGCCTTGGACGGCACGGTTACCCCTCACGGGCCGGCGCGCGCACTCCTCGCTCCGCCCCACTAGCTCACGCGGTGGGACCGGGACGCCCGGCGACGGGAGTGCCCGCCTCCGATCGCAGGGCAGGGGTACGCCTGCTCTGCGGTGCAGTCGTGAGTGCTCACGATCGGGCCTCCAGGTGCGGTGAGCTTCCCCACTCACCGGTGCTTGTGAAAGTACGCCGCGCCCCTGGCGATCCCGGACGACACGCCGTGTGCGGGGTGTGAACGCTGGGTGACGCGCGGGGGTGGGGGCGCGGCGGGGGTACTCCGAATCAGGATTGATACCGAGCGCACGCTCAGCATCAGAAATGATTCGGACTACCCACGACTCAGCGACTCAGGCCCCGAACCGTCGCTCGCGCTGCGCGTAGGCCCGGACCGCGCGGAGGAAGTCGACCTTGCGGAAGTCGGGCCAGTAGGCGTCGCAGAAGTAGAACTCCGACTTCGCGGACTGCCACAGCAAGAACCCGCCCAGCCGCTGCTCCCCGCTGGTGCGGATGACCAGATCGGGGTCGGGCTGGCCCTTGGTGTAGAGGTGCTCGGCGATCAGGTCGACGTCGACGTGGGCGGCGAGGTCCTCCATCGAGCGTCCCTCCGCCGCCGCCTCGCACAGCAGGGAACGCACGGCGTCGGCGATCTCGCGCCGCCCGCCGTACGCCACGGCGACGTTGACGAGCGTGCCCTCGACGTCGCGGGTGGCCTCGGCGGCGGCCTTGAGCCGCTCGGCCGTGTCGGCGGGCAGCAGGTCGAGGGCACCGACGGGGTGCAGGCGCCAGCGACGCTGGTCGGCGAGGGAGTCCACCGCATCGGCGATGATGCCGAGCAGCGGCTCGAGCTCGGGCGCGGGCCGGTTGAGGTTGTCGGTGGAGAGCAGCCACAGGGTGACCACCTCCACGCCGATCTCGTCGCACCAGCCCAGCAGCGGCTCGATGTTGGCCGCACCGGCGCGGTGGCCGTGCGCGGTGTCGCGCCCCACGGCCTTGGCCCACCGCCGGTTGCCGTCGAGCATCACCCCGACGTGGCGCGGCACCGACTCCGGCAGCCGGCGCACCAGGCGTGCTTCGTACGCCGGGTAGAGCACCCGCCGCACGCCCCGCTTCCAGTCCGCCACCTGCTCAGGTTAAGCCCGATCGCGGCTCAGCGGGACCCAAGGCTGCCGGGGCACGGCCGGACGTGTCGAGCCGACCGCGCGGCGACGCAGGTCACCCACGGGGGCAGCTCCCGGACAACCCATAAGGGTGATCGCCCGCGTACCCTGGCTTCATGAGCCACCACGTGCCAGACGCCGTCCGTGCACGCGTCGACTCCCTCCACGACTCCGTCACCGAGCACTGGGACGACCTGCGCGAGGACTTGCGAGAGATCAAGCCCAAGCTCCGCGGCTGGCTGCACCTCTCGACCGCGCCCCTGACGCTGGCCGCCGGCATCGTGCTGGTGGCACTCTCCCCCACCGCCGGCACCCGGGTCGGGTCCGCGATGTTCGCCGGCAGCGCGCTCCTGCTCTTCACGGTCTCGGCGGTCTACCACACCGGCACGTGGTCCCCGCGGACGTGGGCGTTCCTGCGCCGCTTCGACCACTCCAACATCTTCCTGCTCATCGCGGGCTCCTACACGCCCTTCGCGATCATCCTGCTCGAGGGCACCCAGCGCACCCTGCTGCTCTCGGTCGCGTGGACCGGGGCCGTGCTGGGTGTGGGCTTCCGGGTCTTCTGGACCGATGCCCCGCGCTGGCTCTACACGCCGATCTACATCGCGCTGGGCTGGGTGGCGGTCTTCTTCATCCCGTCGTTCTACCGCGGCGCCACCGAGCTGGGCACCGGCGTCGGCATCGCCGTCTTCACGCTGATCGCCGCCGGCGGCCTGCTCTACACCCTCGGCGGCGTGGTCTACGGCTTCAAGCGCCCCAACCCCTCGCCGCGCTGGTTCGGCTTCCACGAGGTGTTCCACACCTTCACGATCCTGGCGTTCGTCAGCCACTACGTCGGCGTCTCGCTGGCGACGTACGCCCTGCGCTGACCTCCTGCGTCGGGGTCTCAGCCCACCAGCGCCAGCCCGACGACCACGGCGCAGGCCAGCACGAGCGTCGCTCCCGCGCGCGCAGCGAGTGTCGGGTGGCGGGTGACCAGCCGCTCGAGCACCTGGTAGGCCGCGGTCAGGACCCCCAGGACGACGGTCACGTGCAGCAGCGCGGCCAGCCCCACGCCGAGGACGGCCCCCGCTCGCGCGAAGCGTCCCCACAGCGGCGCAAGCAGGAGCGGGACGACCACGGCGCCGGCGACCCCGCCCAGCAGCTCGCTCGCCCAGCCGCCCTCGGCGATCCACGGCACTCCCGTCGCGAGCGGCGCAGAGGCGTCCAGCAGGTCCCACGTCGCGCACCAGCCCAGCCAGGCGACCAGCAGCAGCGCGGCGAAGGGGACGACGCCGTACCACCCGCCCGGCCGCGGCGGCGCCACCCACAGCGTCACCAGGGTCACCGCGCTCCAGGCCAGCCACCGCCGCACCACCCCGGTGCCGGTGTCGGCCATGGCGTCGCGGAACACCCGGTCCGCCTCGACCCGGTCGACGACCACCCCTCCCTTGGAGACGTACGACGCCGCGCCGGCCTCGCCCGAGCCGGCCGGGCCGCCGACAAGTGCGTCGTGGACCAGCGCCGCGGGCAGGTGCCGGCCACTGCGCGGGACCAGCCAGGTCAGGACCGACGGCACCGACGTGAGGTCGGTGGTGAACCGCGCCGGGTCGGCCGGCACCAGCAGCTCACCGAGGTGGCGGTCGGCGTACCCCACCCGGCGCAGCAGGGCGAAGACCTCCTCGTCACCCCGGGCCCGACGCTCGAGCACGATCCGGGGCGGTTCGTCGCGCCGCGGCGGCTCCTGCGGCGTACCCCCGTCGAAGAAGCGCAGCTGCTCGGTCCGGACCGTCTCCACGCACCCGACCCTGCCACCGACCGCCGACGCTGCGGCGGACCCCCGCGCGGGTCGACTGTGCCGGGAGGAGCCGCGGAACGGGCGCGCGGGGACGCGGGCCCCACCACCGACCAGTCGAATCAGCGCCGACTCACGCTCGCATCGCTGCCGAGTCACCCTCGAACCGGCGCCGAGTCACCACCCTGGCGACGGGTCAGTCGGGGGCGGGCGGCGCGGTCGAGGTGCGCACGACCAGCTCGGTGGGCAGCTCGACGTGCTCGACCAGCAGCGAGTCCGGGGACCGCTCGGACCCGGCCGCACCGGCGCCCTGTCGCGAGCCGCCGGCGGTGCGCCCGGCGCCCTCGAGCAGCTGCAGGATCTGGCGCGCGGCGACCCGACCCTGCTGGAGCACCGGCTGCCGGATGGTGGTGAGACCGACGTAGTGGGCCATCTCGTGGTCGTCGACACCGACGACGGAGAGGTCCTCGGGCACCCGCACGCCGGCCTCCTTGGCGGCGTACATGACGCCGAAGGCCATCTCGTCGCTGGCGCAGAAGACCGCGGTCGGCCGGCAGGGACGCCGCAGCATCTCGACCCCGGCGTCGTGGCCGCCCTCGAGGGTGAAGTGGCCCTCCAGCTCCAGGCACGGGTCGGGCTCGACACCGGCGGCGCGCAGGGTCGCGCGGTAGCCCTCAAGCCGCGCGCGCGGGGTGGCGAGGTCCAGCCCCTCGTCGCTCAGCTGGCCGACGTAGGCGATCCGCCGATGCCCGAGGTCGAGGAGGTGCTGCACCGCGGTGCGGGCCACGGCGTCGTCGTCCACCCGCACCGAAGGCCACTCCGGCACCCGCGAGCCGAGCGTGACCACGGGCATGCCGTGGCGGGAGAGCCACAGCACCTCCTCCGGGGTCGGCCCCAGGCCGACGACGACCAGGGCGTCCGCACGCTTGGTGACGAGCTGGGTCAGCAGCACCCGGCGGCGGGCGTCGGGGTCGCCGCCGATGTTGTAGAGCAGCACGTCGTAGCCGCGCTCGCGCAGCACCTGCTCCGCCCCGTGCACCACCGTCGCGAAGAACCACCGGGTCACGAAGAGCACGACGATGGCGACCGTCCTGGTCTGCCCGCCGCTGGCCAGGCCGACCGCGTGCGGCGAGGGGACGTAGCCCAGCCGCACGGCGGCGTCCATCACCTTCGCCCGGGTCTCCTCCGAGACCCGCGGCAGCCCGCGCAGCGCCCGGGACACCGTCGCCGTCGAGACCCCGGTCTCGCGCGCCAGGTCGTGGATGCTGGTCATCCGACTCCACCTCCCCCGCTCCGTGCCGGCCGCTCTTTCGACCGGTAAACCTTTCCGCCTAGGCTGCTCCCATGAGCACCGCGCCCCACGCCACGCCCCGCCCGCCGATCGCCCTGCCGGTGCGGCTGCCCGACGGCGCCCGCCTCGAGCTGGGCACGGCCACGGCGTCGTACCAGGTGGAGGGCGCGACCCACGAGGACGGGCGCGGCCCCTCGATCTGGGACACCTTCACCGCCCGCGAGGGCACGATCCGCGACGGCTCCGACGGTGCGGTCGCCTGCGACTCCTACCACCGCTTCACCGAGGACGCCGACCTGGTCGCCGGGCTCGGGCTGGACTGGTACCGCTTCTCGGTCGCCTGGCCGCGCATCGTGCCCGAGGGCCGTGGCCGGGTCGAGCAGCGCGGCCTGGACTACTACGACCGGCTCGTCGACGCGCTGCTCGAGCGCGGGGTCAAGCCCACCGGCACGCTCTACCACTGGGACCTCCCCCAGCCCCTGGAGGACGAGGGCGGCTGGCTGGAGCGCTCGACCGCCGAGGCGTTCGCCGACTACGCCGAGGTCGTCGCCGCGCGGCTCGGTGACCGCGTCGGCATGTGGGCCACCCACAACGAGCCGTGGTGCGCCGCCTACCTGGGGTACGCCGCCGGCGTGCACGCCCCGGGTCGCCGCGAGGGCGGCCGGGCGCACCGCGCCGCCTTCCACCTCATGCTCGGTCACGCGCTGGCCGCCGAGCGGCTGCGCGCCCAGGCGAGCGCCGCCGGCCGCGGGATCGACGTCGGCATCGTGCTCAACAACGCCCCCATCTGGGCCGAGCACCCTGGGAGCCCCGAGGTGCAGGGGGTCGCCGACGGCGTGGACGCCATCCGCAACCGGGTGTGGCTGGGCCCCCTGGTCGACGGCGCGTACGACGAGGGCATGCTGCGCGTGGCTCCCGAGCTGGCCGACGCCGAGCTGGTCCGCGAGGGCGACCTCGCGCGCATCCAGGGCTCGGCCGACTGGGTCGGCCTGAACTACTACACCCCCGTGCGTCCCGGCGTGCCCGGCACGGACGCGGCCGCCCGCGGCGACCACCCCGAGGGCGGCGCCTACCCCGGCGTCGCCCCCTTCGAGCTGGTCGTGCGCCAGCCGATCACCGACATCGGCTGGGAGATCGACGCCACCGGCCTGGACGAGCTGATCCGCACCACCGCCGAGCGCACCGGCCTCCCGGTGCTGGTGATGGAGAACGGGGCGGCCTGCGCCGACACCGAGGTGGTCGACGGGACCGTGCAGGACACGGACCGGATCGACTACCTGCGCGACCACCTGGCCGCCGCCGAGCGGGCCCGCGCCGCCGGCGCCGACCTGCGGGCCTACGTGGTGTGGACCCTGCTGGACAACTTCGAGTGGGCCGAGGGCTACACCAAGACCTTCGGCATCGTGCACATCGACCCCGCCACGCAGGCGCGCACCCCCAAGGCCTCCTACCACTGGCTGGCAGAGGCCGTGAGGGAGCGGACGACGCCCCCCGCGTCGTGAGCCCGGGCCTAGCTCATCCCTTGACACTGCCCGCGAGCAGCCCGCGCACGAAGTAGCGCTGCAGGGCCAGGAACACGATCAGCGGGATGATCAGGGACACGAAGGCACCCGAGGCCAGCAGCTGCCAGTCCTCGGCTCGTTGACCGACCAGGCTGACCAGCTTCACGGTCATCGGCGCGGCCTCCGGCGAGGAGAAGACCAGGGCTACGAGCAGGTCGTTCCAGACCCAGAGGAACTGGAAGATGCCGAAGGCGGCGATGGCGGGGGCCATGAGCGGCAGCATGACGCGGGTGAAGATCTGCACGTGACCGGCTCCGTCGACGCGCGCGGACTCGATCAGCTCGCCGGGGATCTCGCGCATGAAGTTGTGCAGCAGGAAGATCGCCAGCGGCATCGCGAAGATCGAGTGCGAGAGCCAGATCGTGTAGAAGCCACCACCGGGCGCGTCGCGACCGGCCAGCGGCAGCAGGTCGAACGGCGGGTCGACGTAGAGCGAGAGCAGCGGCACCAGGGTCACCTGGATCGGCACGATCTGCAGCGCGAAGACCGCCACGAAGAGCGTGTCGCGGAACTTGAAGTCCATCCAGGCGAAGGCGTACGCCGCCATGGTCGCGAGGCTGATCGGGATGAGCACCGAGGGGATGGTGATGACCACGGAGTTGATGAGGTTGGTCATCAGCCCGCCGCCGCCGGAGCCGCCCTCCAGCACCTGGGTGTAGTTGTCGAGGGTGAAGGAGGGGCTGGTGAAGAAGTTCCACCAGCCGTCGCGCTTCACCTCGTTCTCCGGGCGGAACGACGAGATCAGCAGGCCGAAGGTCGGGATGGTCCACAGGATCGCGATGAGCAGCGCCGCGGCGGAGGCCCAGCGGTTGGTCAGCGCGGACTTGGCCGCCGTCGAGGCCGGGATCGGGTTGCCGGCGGCAGCGGGCTGCTCCGGCTGCGCGGGAGGGGCCGGCGGGGTCGTGGTGGTCATCGGGCCTCCAGCTTGCGCATCTGACGGACGTTGTAGATGACGATCGGCATGACCAGCACGAAGATCACGACGGCGATCGCCGCGGCCAGGCCCTGGTTCCCGGCGATGAAGTACTGCCGGTAGAACTCGTAGGCCAGGACGCTGGTGCCGAAGTTGCCGCCGGTTGCGGTCTGGACGATGTCGAAGACCTTGAGCGTGGCGATCGTGATGGTTGTGAGGACCACGATCAGCGTGGGTCGGATGCTCGGCACGGTGATGTGCCGGAACATCTTCCAGCCGCTGACCCCGTCGAGCCGGGCGGCCTCGACGATGTCCTCGGGGATGGCCTTGATGGAGGCCGAGAGCAGGGTCATCGCGAAACCGGCCTGGATCCAGACCAGGATCACGATGAGGAACAGCGTGTTCCACGGACCGTTGAGCAGGAAGTTGTAGGGCTCCAGGCCCAGCCACTGCAGGACCTGGTTGAGCAGGCCGATCTGCACGGTCTCCGAGCCCTGGCCGGAGCGGAAGTCGTAGACGAACTTCCAGATGATCGAGGCGCCCACCATCGAGATCGCCATCGGCAGGAAGAGCAGCGCCTTGGCGAACTTCTCGAAGGAGGCGCGGTCCACCAGCACGGCGTACAGCAGGCCGATGGCGGTGGAGAGCAGCGGGGTCAGCACCACCCAGAACAGGGTGTTGCGCAGGACCTCGAGCTGGTTGGAGTCGGTGAAGAGCCGCTGGTAGTTGTCGAAGGCCACGAACTCCTTGGTGAACACCGAGCCACCGAAGAAGGAGTCGTAGATCGTGACCCCGGCCGGGTAGAGCAGGCCGATGCCGATGAGCAGCAGCGAGGGGCCGAGGAAGGCCGCCGCCTGCACGCGCTCGCCGGAGCGGGAGCGCAGCCGTTGGGTCGCCAGCAAGATCAGGGCCACGACGCCGTAGAAGATGGCGACGGCGATGACCATCTGGACGAGCTTCTCGGGGGTAGTCAACGCGTCACTCCCTCATCGGGGCCGGGCTGGCCCTCCGCGGCGGGAGGGTCCCGGGAGGTCGGGGGTCGGTCGGGTCGTGCGGACCCAGCACACCACGGGAGGAGCGCGCCGGGGTGGAGCGACGACGGTGGCGGCCGGCTCGCGCCGACCGCCACCGTCACCTGGTCACGGCCAGGAGTTCTCGATGTTCTCCAGCGCGGTCTCGCTGTCGTCACCGGTCACCCAGGCGGTCATCTCCCGCCAGAACGAACCGGCGCCCACGGCGCTGGGCATCTGGTCGGAGCCGTCGAAGCGGAAGACCGCCTCGGGGTCCTGGAAGGTCTCGGCCGAGAGCTGGTCGATCGGGCTGGTCAGGTTCGCGGCGTCGAGGCCGGTGTTGGCGCTGACCCAGCCGCCACCCGGGGTGTTGATCGCCTTCTGGTTGGCCCACACGTCGGTCGAGAGGTAGGTCTGGAACGCCTGGACCTCGGGACGGTTGTCGAACGCGGCCACGAACTCGCCGCCACCGAGGACGGGACGACCGTTCTCGTCGTTGGTGGTGGGCAGGTAGAAGGCGAAGACCTTGCCGTCCTCGGACACGTCGGTGCCCTCCGGCCACTGGGCGGCGTAGAACGACGCCTGGCGGTGCAGGGCGCAGTCACCCTCGAGGATCGGCAGGCCGCCGTCCTGGAAGGCGGTGGTGGCGATGGAGTTGACGTCGCCGAAGCCGGCGTTGACGTAGTCGGAGTTCTTCATGATGCCGCCGACGAGGTCGAGGGCCTCGACCACGGCCGGGTCGTTGAAGGGGATCTCGTGGTTGACCCACTGGTCGTAGACCTCGGCACCGGCGGTGCGGAGCATGGCGTCCTCGAGCCAGTCGGTGGCGACCCAGCCGGTCGCCTCGCCGGACTCGATGCCCACGCACCACGGCTTCATGCCGGAGTCGACGATCTCGTCGGAGAGGGCGAGCATGTCGTCCCAGGTCTCCGGGATCTCCCAGCCGTTCTCCTCGAACATCGTCGGGGAGTACCACACGAACGACTTCACGCTGGCGCCCAGCGGGGCGGCGTAGAAGGTCCCGTCGACGGTGCCGTAGGACTTCCAGTCCTCGCCGAAGAACTCGTCGACGTTGTCGGCGGTGGGCTCGGGGGCCTCGACGACCTGGCCGGACTCCACGACCGTGCGCAGGAGGCCGGGCTGCGGGATGTAGGCGATGTCGGGGGCGTTGTTGGCCTGCAGGCGCACGACCAGCTGGGTCTCGAACTGGTCCGAGCCCTCGTAGTCGACCTCGGCGCCGGTGCAGGTGGTGAACAGCTCGTACGACGCCTCGTGCGCCTCCTGCTCGGGCGGGAGGATCGAGGTGTAGACGCTGACCGTGGTGCCGGTCAGGTCACCGAACTCGGAGAGCTGCTCGAGGCCCTCGCAGTCGGCGTTGCCCTCGCCGGGCCAGGTGCCCCCGGCGGACTGGGGCTCGTTGGTGTCACCGTCGTCGTCGCTGGCACAGCCGGCGAGGCCGAGCGACGCGACCGCCAGGACGGCCACGGCACCGCGGCGGATCTTGCGTGAGCGCATCGGGTCCCTCTCTTGTTCGGGGCCGGCCCACCGCCGTCCCACGGTTCCTTGCGTACGACGCATGCAACCGCTTACACACCGGGACAGTCAACGATGATTGGTCACGATTCTGTAACGCACGTCACACCCGGTCGGCGACTGCTCACGGGCCCGGTACCACGGTCGATCCACCCCCGGGGTCTGTCCGCGACGCGGTGGCGCGGGGGCCCTCAGGCGCCGGCCGGACCGCCGAGTCCCGCGGCGAGCGCGGCCCGGTCGGCCAGCTCGGCCCCGGCGCCGTCGTAGAGCTGGAAGCCCACCGAGGCCCCTGCCCGGGTCGCGGATCGCAGGTCCTCGTCGTACTGCGCGACCACCGCGACGGTGCCGGTGAAGCCGCCGGCGACCAGCTGGCGCAGGGCGTCGAGGTTGTTGCCGTGGAAGGGCATGGCCAGCAGCACGATCGGCACGTCCACCAGCGGCTGGTGCAGCCACAGCTCGGGGTCGGTCGCATCTCCCTCGACGACCTCCAGGCCCCTGGCCCGCAGCCGCTCGCAACGCTCGCTGGAGCTCTCCACCCCGACGACGCGCAGGCCGTACTCCTCGCGCAGCCGCCGGTACGCCGCGCTGCCGACCCGCCCCATGCCGAGGATGACCGCCTGTGCGTCCCCGACGTCGAGCGGGCGGTCCTCGGGGTGCAGCGCCTCTCGGGGCCGGTCGGGGAGCACCCGGCGCACCAGGTCCACCAGCCGCTCGGGGTGCCTTCCCGGCAGCGAGCCGAGCACGAAGCCCGCGGCCACCGCGGTCGCCACCATGGTCAGCCACTCCTCCCCCAGCCACCCGGCGGGCGCCCCGGCGACCACGATCAGCCCGAACTCGGAGTAGTTGGCCAGCGCGACCCCGGTCAGGACCGACGTCCGTCGGCGCAGCCGCGCCGCCCACAGCAGCACCGCGAAGCCCAGCGCCTTCAGCGGCAGCAGGGCCACCAGGAACAGCGCCAGGACCAGCTCTCCGAGGCTGGGCAGTCCCTGCAGGCCGATGGAGACGAAGAACGCCACGAGCAGCAGGTCCTTCAGCGTGAAGAGGCTCTTGCTCAGCTCCGGTGCGCGGCGGTGGCCGGCGAGCAGCATGCCCAGCACCAGCGCGCCGAGGTCGCCCTTGAGCCCGACCGCGTCGAAGAGCGCGTATCCGGGGACCAGGGCGAGGACCACGCCCAGCAGCGGCAGCAGCTCGTCGTGGCCCACCGCGCCGAGCAGCCGCCGCAGCAGCCAGGCGCCGGGCAGCAGGAGCACCAGCGAGAGCGCCCAGGGGCTGGGACCCTCGGCGTCGGCCGCGGCCAGGAACACCACCGCGGCGAGGTCCTGGACGACCAGGACCCCGATCGCGGTGCGGCCGGCCAGGGAGCGGCTGGCGCTGCGCTCCTCCAGCAGCTTGACTACGAAGACCGTGCTGGAGAACGACAGCGCGAGGCCCACCAGCAGCAGCGCGCGCGCGTCAGACCCGGTCAGCAGACCGGCCCCGAGCTCGAGGGCGTCCACGGCCGCTCCCAGGAGCACCAGCAGGCCCGCGACCACCACGGTCGAGCCGACCAGGTGCACCGTGGCCGTCACCCAGACCTCGCGGCGCACCAGGGTGCGCACGTCGAGCTTGAGCCCGACCCCGAAGAGCAGCACGGTCACACCGAGCTCGGCGGCGGTGTCGAGGGCGGGGACGGGGGCCACCCCGAGCACGTGCAGCACGAAGCCCGCAGCGAGGAAGCCGAGCAGCGGCGGCAGCCGCAGCGAGCCGGCCGCCAGACCCCCGACCAGGGCGCCGAGCAGGATGGCGGTCGCGTCGTCCACGCACGCATTGTGGCGCCCGGCCACCGTCGTACGACGACCCGGCACCGCCGTGGCCGGCCGTGCGTCACCGTGCTTCACCGTGCGCCGCCGTGCGCCGCTGCCGCCGGGCCGCTCAGGTCGGGCCCGCGCCCGCCGATCGGCAGCACGTGACCCGCATCCTGATCGCCGAGGACGACGCCGACCTCCGGCTCCTCCTGCGACTGGTGCTGCACCGCGCCGGCTACCGGGTGAGCGAGGCGCGCGACGGGGTCGAGGCGCTCGAGGCGATCTCGCGGGAGTCCTTCGACGTCGTCCTGCTCGACAACATGATGCCGCGGATGTCCGGCGTCGAGGTCCTGGAGTCGGTGGCCCTGCTGCGGCGCACCGAGCGCCCCCTCATGGTCGTGATCTCCGCACTGGCCACGCGCGCGGACATCCGCTCCTACTACGTGCGGGGTGCCGACGACTTCCTGGCCAAGCCGTTCGCCACCGAGGAGCTCGTCGACCGGGTCCGGATGCTGCTGGACGAGCGCACGATGACCCGCCACGACGCCCGAAGCCCCCGGGAGGGCGCCCGTGGTGGGACCGCCACCGCCGGCTGACCAGAGGCGAAGGGCCCGCGAGCGCGACTCGGCTCGAAACGGTGGTCGGATCGGCGGTTTGGCTCAGGAACCACCCCCCGGGGTCGATGATGGGTGCATGGCACGCATCCTGATCGCCGAGGACGACGAGGACCTCCGTCTCCTCCTGCGCCTGGTGGTCCAGCGCGCCGGACACGAGGTCGAGGGCGTCGGTGACGGCGTCGCCGCCCTGCGCGCCATCACCCGCGGCGGCTACGACCTGGTCGTGCTCGACAACATGATGCCGGGGATGACCGGTCTCGAGGTCCTGCGGGCGTGCAAGGACATCACCGGCACCGCCCGCCCGGTCATGCTCATGCTCTCGGCCCTGGCCACCCGCCAGGACATCCGCAACGGCTACGTCGCCGGCGCCGACGACTTCCTGGCCAAGCCCTTCTCCCGCGAGGAGCTGGTCGAACGCATCCACCTGCTGCTCGACGAGCGGGCGATGCAGTTCGCGATGACCCCGCCCGGCGCGGCCGGCAGCTTCTGACCCGCTGGCACCGTCGGGTGCCGCCGCACCCCGTCCCGCCGGACGGGGCGGTGGCCGCGCCCAGGCGACAGGAGCGCCGAACATCCCTAGGATGAGAACACGTTCTAGTTTTCGCCGTCCGGAGCCCCCATGTACGACTTCGCCCACGACGCCGACCCGCAGGCCGCGGGCTACGGCGCCCCTCCCCTCCTGCTGACCGCCGCCGAGGCGCTGCGCTTCCCGGTCGAGCTGACGACCTCCCTGGTCACCGACCTGGTCTGGCCGCCGCGGCGGATGGTCACCGACGCCGAGCAGCCACGCCCGGTCCTGGTCCTGCCCGGCTTCATGGCCGACGACCCGCTGACCGCACGGCTGCGCTCGCACCTGCGCCGCCAGGGGTACGCCGCCCACGGCTGGGGCCTGGGTCGCAACGTCGGGCTGACCGACCGGATCGTGGCCGGCCTGCTGGACCGCTTCGACGAGGTCGCCGCCACGGCGCCCGGCCACCCGGTCTCCCTGGTCGGCTGGAGCTTCGGCGGGCTGCTGGCGCGCCACGTCGCGCACCAGCGCCCCGGCCAGGTGCGCCAGGTCGTGAAGATGGGCTCCCCCTGGCGCTCGGACGGCGAGCGCACCCGCGCCACCGCGATGTTCGAGCGGGCCGCGGTCAAGCACGGCCTGGCCGAGGACGCGCGGACGATCGTCGAGGCCCTCCGCGAGCCGCTGGACGTCCCCGTCACCGCCCTCTGGTCGCGGACCGACGGCATCGCCCACTGGCGCGGCTGCCGGGTCGAGGAGGACCCGCTCGGCCTCGCACCCAGCGAGAACGTCGAGGTCGTCAGCTCCCACGTCGGCCTGGTCTCGAACCCGCTGGCCCTCGCCGCGCTCGTCGACCGGCTCGCCCAGGACCCCGAGGACTGGCGACCCTTCTCCTGGCGCGAGGCACTGGCCCGGCGCGCCCGGCTCCCCCAGCCGCTCGCCCAGCGCGGTGACCAGCGCGGTGACCAGCGCGGTGACCAGCGCGGCGACCGGCCCGGCGCGGCCGCGTGAGCGCGCCCCGGCCCGGTCCGCGCGCCGTCGAGCTGCGCGACCCGGCGTACGTCGCCAGGCTGCTGCCGCTGCTGAAGCTGGCGATGCGCACGTGGTTCCGCTCGAGCGTGACCGGCATGGAGCACGTGCCCGAGGGCGGCGCACTCATGGTGTCCAACCACTCCGGCGGCCTGCTCGCGATGGACGTGCCGATCCTCGCGACCGCCTTCGCCGACGAGTTCGGGGTCGAGCGGCCGCTGCACGTGCTGGCCCACGACCTGCTCTTCACCGGTGCCGCGGGGCCGTTCTTCACCCGCTGCGGCTTCCTGCCGGCCGACCGCGAGCACGCGCACGAGGTGCTCACCGCCGGCTCGGTGACGATGGTCTTCCCCGGCGGCGACTACGACGTCTTCCGGCCCACGCGGGCCGCCAACGTCGTCGACTTCGACGGCCGCACCGGCTACGTCCGCACCGCCCTGCGCGCGGGCGTGCCGATCGTGCCGGTCGTGAGCATCGGTGGCCAGGAGGCGCAGCTCTTCCTCACCCGCGGCGAGGCGATCGGCAAGGTCCTGCACCTGGAGAAGCTGCTGCGCAGCCGCTTCTTCCCGGTCTCGGTCGGCTTCCCCTTCGGTGTCGTCGGCGCCTTCCCGCCCAACCTCCCGCTGCCCACCAAGATCACCACCCGCGTGCTCGAGCCGATCGACCCGGTGTCCGAGCTCGGACCCGACCCCGACCCCGCGTCGGTCGACGCGCTGGTGCGCGCCCGGATGCAGCACGCCCTCGACGAGCTCGCCCGCGCCCGACGCTTCCCGGTGCTCGGCTGATGCGCGGCCTGCTCGCGCGGCTCGCCCGCACGCTGTGGATGGTCCGGGTCCTGGTGCGTGCCGGGATGGTCCCGCTCGTGCGGCCCGACCGCTACGTGCGGATGGTCGGCGTGGTCCTGCGCGGCGTCACCGCCACGACCGGCATCGCCCTGGCCGCGGCGCGCGCCCCGCGTCGTACGGCGCTGGTCGACGAGCGCGGGTCGCTGACGTGGGCCGAGCTGGACGCCGGCTGCGACGCCTTCGCCGTCGGGCTGCTGGCGCTGACCGGCGGCGAGCCGCGCACCGTCGCGGTGCTCGCCCGCAACCACCGCGGCTTCGTGCACGGGTTGGCCGGCGCGACCCGCGCCGGCTCGGACGTGCTGCTGCTCAACACCGCCTTCTCCGGCCCGCAGCTGCGCGACGTGCTCGTGCGCGAGCAGGCCGCGATGGTCGTCTACGACCAGGAGTTCCAGGGCGTCGTCGACCAGGCCTGCGAGGGCCTGGACGTCGCCGAGGTCGTGGCCTGGGTCGACGACCCCGCGACCCTCGGCGAGCGGACCGTGCTCGACGACCTCGTCGCCCGCCACGCCGGCGCCCGGCCGGGCCGCCCCGCGCGGCGCGGCTCGGTGATCCTGCTGACCAGCGGCACCACCGGCACCCCCAAGGGCGCCAAGCGCTCCGCCGACGGCGGCGCCCCGGCGCTGGCCGCGATGTTCGAGCGGATCCCGTGGCGCGCGCAGGAGCCGGTCGTCGTGGCCGCCCCGATGTTCCACGCCTGGGGCTTCGGGCAGCTGGCCATCGCCGCTGCCACGACCTGCACCATCATCACCCGCCGCCGCTTCGACCCCGAGGCGACGCTGCGGATGGTCGAGGAGCACGGCGCGACCGGGCTGGCGGTCGTGCCGGTGATGCTCGAGCGGATCATCGACCTCCCCGACGAGGTGCTGGACCGCTACCCCTGCCGCACCCTGCGCTTCGCGACCGCCAGCGGGTCGCGGATGCGTCCCGAGGCGGTCACCGCCTTCATGGACCGCTTCGGCGAGGTCGTCTGCAACAGCTACAACGCCACCGAGGCCGGGCTCATCTCGACCGCCACGCCGGCCGACCTGCGGGTCGCGCCCGACACGGCGGGCCGCCCGGTCCGGGGCACCGACGTGGTGCTCCTCGACGACGCCGGCCGGCCCGTGCCCACCGGTGAGGTCGGACGCATCTGCGTGCGGTCGGGCTCGCAGTTCTCCGGCTACACCTCGGGCACGACCAAGGAGTTCCACCAGGACCACATGGTCTCCGGAGACGTCGGCCGCTTCGACGCCGACGGACGGCTGTTCGTGGTGGGCCGCGACGACGACATGATCGTCAGCGGCGGGGAGAACGTGTACCCGCTCGAGGTGGAGAAGCTCCTCGACGCCCACCCCCAGGTGCACGAGACGGCGGTCGTCGGGGTCGAGGACGAGGCCTTCGGGCAGCGGCTGGCGGCGTACGTCGTGCTGCGGCCGGGCGCCGAACTCGACGCCGACGGCGTGCGGGCCCACGTGAAGGCCAACCTGGCCGGGTACAAGGTGCCCCGCGACGTGGTCCTGCTCGACGAGCTGCCGCGCAACGCCACCGGGAAGGTGATGAAACGCCTGCTTCCCACCCCCGGTGGGGCCGCAGATCTGCCAGGCTCCTGACGTGGAGCGGATGGACGGCATCGACGCGGGGTTCCTCTACATGGAGACCCCCTCGACGCACATGCACACGCTCAAGATCGCGGTCCTCGACCCGCCGGCCGGCCGGATCGACCTCGACGACCTGGGCCGGTGGCTGGTGCTGCGGCTGGACGCGATGCCCGCGCTGCGGCGCCGGGTCCAGACCGTGCCGTGGGCGCTGCACCACCCCGTGTGGGTCTCCGACCGGCCGGTCGACCCGCGCCAGCACTGCTTCTACCACCGCCTCCGCGACCCCGGGACCATGCACGAGCTGCACGAGGTCGTCGGCCGGATCGCCAGCACGCCGCTGCTGCGTGACGTGCCGCTGTGGGAGCTGCACCTGGTCGAGGGCCTGGAGGGCGACAAGGTCGCGGTCGTGGTGAAGATCCACCACGCCCTGGCCGACGGGGTCGCGGCCAACGCGATGCTCGGCAACGTCGCCGACCAGAACCCGCTCGGGTCCCCGAAGCCCTCCCCCCAGGTCGTCGACGACCACACCCCACGGCCCCGCGAGCTCGCCGTCCTGGGGCTGCGCGACGGGGTGCTCAAGGCCTTCGCGCTGCCCGGCCTGCTGCTGCGCACCCTGGGCAACCTGGTGCGGCTCGCACGGCGCGAGCGACCCGCCGACACCGACGTGCCGCGGCCGATCCTCGACACGCCGCGCACCCCCTTCAACACAGCCCTCACCTCACGGCGCTCCTTCTCCACCACCTCCCTGCCACTGGCCGAGCTCAAGCAGGTCAGGACCGCCCACGGGGTCACCCTCAACGACGTCGTTCTGGCCCTGGTCGGCGGCGCGCTGCGGCGCTACCTGCTGCAGCGCGACCAGCTGCCCGCCCGCAGCCTGACCTGCGCCGTCCCGGTCTCCACCGAGGAGGCCGGCGGCGTCCCGCGGCTGCGCGGCAACCTGGTCTCCAACCTCTTCACCGTGCTCGGCACCGACCAGGCCGACCCGGCCGCGCGGCTGCAGCGGATCCACCGCACCACCGCGGAGGCCAAGCGGGTCCAGCAGACCCTGGGGGCGGAGATGCTGCGCGGCTGGCTGGAGTTCTCGCCGCCGGGGCCGGCCACCCTGGTCATGCGCGCCTACTCCCGCTTGCGAGCCGCCCGCTGGCACCCCTCGCCGGTCAACGTGGTCGTCTCCAACGTCCCCGGGCCCCGCGAACCCGTGACCATCGACGGCGTGCCGATGACCGACGTCTTCAGCGTCGGTCCGATCCTCGAGGGCGTCGGCCTCAACGTGACCGTGTGGTCCTACGTCGACCGGATGAACGTCACCCTGCTCAGCTGCCCCGACCTGCTGCCCGACCTCGACGCGCTCACCGCCGAGCTGCGGCCCGCGCTCGACGAGCTGCTGGCCAGCCGGCCGCGGGTGCCCCGACCCGAGCGTCAGCCCCAGCCGTGACCGCCTCCCCCTTCTCGGCCCCGTCCGCACCGCCACGACCGCAGGAGAACCGATGACCCACCCCCTGTTCCACCGCCCGTTCACCCGGGCCGTGAAGGTCGGCAGCGACGCGACCTGGGCCGTCACCCGGCTGGCCGTGCGGTCCTCGCTGGCGGTCCCACGACTGGCAGCGGGCGCGCTGGGCCGCCGCCTCGTGCCCGAGCCGCCCTGCGGCACGGTGCCGCCGGGGCGCACGATGCGGCTGCCGGGGCGGGGCAGCACGTTCGTGGTCGACGTGCCCGGCCCGACGCCGGACGCCCCGGTGGTGGTGCTGCTGCACGGGCTCGCGTGCACGGCGTACCTCAACTGGTTCCCGGTGCTGGGCTCGCTGTCGGACCGCTTCCGCGTCGTCACCTTCGACCAGCGCTGGCACGGGCGCGGGATCGTCTCGGAGGAGTTCCGGATCGAGGACTGCGCCGACGACGTCGTGGCCGTCCTCGACGCCCTGGGGATCTGCCACGCGGTGCTGGCCGGCTACTCCCTCGGTGGGTTCGTGGCCCAGGAGACCTGGCACCGCCACCCCGACCGGGTCGCCGGGCTGGTGCTCGCCTCCACGGCCCGCAACGGCAAGGGGAAGCTGCAGGAGCGGCTCTTCTTCGACGCGCTCGCGGCCACGATGAACCCCATCACCCGACTCGCCGCCGCGAAGGTCGAGCAGCTGGCCCAGAGCCTGCCGCTGACCCCCGACGTCGAGCTCACCGACCTCACCTCATGGAGCCTGCGCCAGGTGCGCAGCACCAGCGGCTGGGCCTACCCGGCAGTCGTCAACGCCGTCGGGCACTACGACTCCTCGCCGTGGATCGGGGACGTCGACGTGCCCACCGCGGTCGTGGTCACCGAGAAGGACCACGCCATCCCCACCCGCCGTCAGCACAAGCTGGCGGCCGCGATCCCGGGCGCGAAGGTCTTCTCCGCGCCGGGCGGTCACGCCTCCGTCGTCCTCGACGCGGGGCGGTGGCAACCGGTCTTCGAGGCCGCCCTCGAGGACGTCTGGACCCGTGCCGGAGCCGACGTGGCGAGTGCCACTCACCCCCTGCGCGACGTGTCCGCCGGGTGAGAACGGGTATACGACCCCGCGGAGAGGGGTGACCACATGCACGAGACACACCACCTGGCCCACGAGGCGGCCAGCGTCGGCGTCGCACGCCACCGGCTGCGCGCCGCGCTCGAGCGCGAGGGCGTCGGCGAGTCCGTCGTGTACGACGCCACGCTCGTCCTCAGCGAGCTGGTCTCGAACGCCGTGCAGCACGGTCGGCCCGACCGCCGCGGCCGCCTGGAGGTCTGCTGGACCCTCGAGCGCGACCGGCTGGTCCTCGAGGTCACCGACCACGGTCACTCGACCATGCCGACCATCCGCCCCGAGGACCTCGACGCCGACCGCGGTCGCGGTCTGGTGATCGTCGACCAGGTCTGCGAGTCCTGGCGGGTCGACCAGAACGACGACCACACCTGCGTCGTCGCCGAGATGGTGCTCGCCGTCGCCTGACCCACCGGGGCCCTCAGGGGCCCACCGGGGCCCACCGGGGCCCACCGGGGCCCACCGGGGCCCTCAGGGGCCCACCGGGGCCCTCAGGGGCCCTCAGGGGCCCTCAGGGGCGGTCCGTCGGGTGCGAGGCCCGGGTCGAGGCCTGGGTCGACCTGCTCACACCCGGGACGGGAGTGAAGGTCGGGTCCTGGGGGAAGGGTGACCCGTACCCCGTCCCCCACCCCCGAGGAGTCCACGGTGCCCGCGGTGCCACCCGTCCTGCGCGAGCGCTACCGCCTCGAGGCCCGACTCGGATCCGGCGGGACCGCCGACGTCCACCGGGCCACGGACACCACCCTGCAGCGGCCCGTGGCGGTCAAGCTGCTCCGCGACGTCGCCGGCGACGCCTCGGACCGGGGCCGGTTCGTGGCCGAGGCCCGCACCCTGGCCTCGTTGTCGCACCGCAACCTGGTGATGGTCCTCGACGCCGGCATCGGCGACGAGGACGACCGGCCGTTCCTGGTGATGGAGCTCGTCGAGGGGCGCGCGCTGTCGGACGCGCTGCGCCAGGGGCCGCTCCCGGCGCGCGAGGTCGCCCGGATCGGAGCCGAGGTGGCCGCCGGCCTGGCCTTCGCCCACGAGCGGGGCGTCGTGCACCGCGACGTGAAGCCCGGCAACGTGCTGCTCAGCGACGACGGCCGGGTCAAGCTCGCCGACTTCGGGATCGCCCGGCTGATCGGCGACACCGTGCGCCACACCCGCACCGGCACGGCCATCGGCACTGCCGCCTACCTCGCGCCGGAGCAGGTGCGGGGCGAGGACGTCACAGGCTGCGCCGACGTCTACGCCCTCGGCCTGGTGCTGCTCGAGGCCCTCACCGGCCAGCGGGCCTTCCCGGGCAGCGCCACCGAGGCAGCACTGGCCCGCCTGCACCGCGACCCCGACGTACCCGACGACCTCCCGGCCGGCTGGCCCGCACTCCTACGCGCCATGACCGCAGCCGACCCGGCGGCCCGGCCGACGACCGCCGAGGTGGTGCGGGTCTGCAGCGCAGGGGCCACCGCGACCGCCGACGGCGCACTCCCGGCGCTCGTGACGGACGCACGCGCCCTCGGCACCGGCACCGGCTCCGGCTCCGACGCCGGCGACGACCCCACCCCGACCGCCGTGCTCACCGCGCCCGTGGCGACGACCTCGGTCGTGCCGGCCGGCGTCGCGGGCGCGGGCACAGCCGGTACGCCGGCGGCAGCCGCCGGCCGCGGCGCCGAGTCCCTCGCCACCGCTGGCTCCC
>WLJH01000038.1 GCA_009701885.1 Actinomycetota bacterium | reverse complement strand
GCATCGCACCGCATCGGCGCCCTTGTCGATCCTGTCCTGTCGACGCCAGACGTAGATCGAGGCCTCGCTGATACCCAAGTCGTACGCGACCTGGCCGACCAAGCACCCTTCCTTAAGCAAGCCGATCACCTTGCGCCGAAACTCCGGCGGATAAGCCCGTCTGCCCACTGCTGCCTCCTGATGACAGGCATCAGAATCCAGTCAGCCGACTCCACCGAACCCGGGACACGCCACCGGGTGGAGTCCAGCAGAGTGGTGTACGAGCAGCCCCGGTGAGTGAGTCCCTACCGACGTAGGGACTGCCACCGGGTGACCGGCGCTAACCCTGCAAGCCGGCCCCAGGCCAGCCGCGACGAAGACTTGCGGGCGATTCACTTGCGTGACCAGGGCTTCGTCACAGCTTCGCGTCAAGGTCGCCGCGTCGAGAACCACCTTGACGACGACCACATCGGCGAGCTGATCGAACAGGCCCTCAGCCGCGCCGACCACGCGCGGCTCGGCCTCGTCGATCGCGACGACACGAACTCAGGACTCGACGCAAATCCCTGACACGTCAAGTCATCGCCCCATCAGTGTCGCGTCCACTCCTCGGTCTGGGTGAGTCGCAGCAGGTAGATCAACGGCGGTAACACCAAGACCACGGCGAACCCCACGGCAACCAGGAGGCCCTGCAAGGTGGCTGACGCGCCGGCGGCGGCACGGATCGTCACATGATCGACGAGCAGCCAGGGGTATTGGGCCACACCCCATCCTGACACCACAGACGCGACGGCGACGACCGCGGGCCATCGCGCCATCGAGTAGCGACGGCGCCACACCAGCACGAGCGTCGCCACGCCTGCCAGCCCGGCCATCACGACGAGTGGAGCCGCGCGCCCGGCGAGGCCGTCGGCCAGCACCGGCGCGTCCATCGAGATCGGCACCAGTGCGGCGAACACGAGCGCACCGGTCACGAGCCCCACTCCGAGCGAGCGCGCCCGAAGGTCCTCCGCCAGCCGTGATCGGCGACTGCGATGTGCATCGGCGGCGAGGAACACGCCGGCCAGGAACGCGCAGGTGCCGACCGCGATGGCCCCACCGAACAGAGACGTCGGGTTGAGCCAGGACGACCAACGGTCGCCATCCTCCTCCATCGGCACCCGACCTGACGCGATTGCCCCGGCGACCGTGCCGAGGAAGAACGGTGTGATGACCGAGGACACGGCGAAGATCACGCCGAACAGCCGCGCCTGGCGCAGGGTGGCGGAGTACTTGCGGAACGCGAAACTGGCGCCGCGCAGCACGATGCCCAGCAGCGCCAGAAGCAACGGCACGACCAGCGTCGACATTGTCGCGGCGAACGACTCCGGGAATCCTGTCCACCAGATCACCAGCACGTAGATCAGCCACACGTGGTTGGCCTCCCACACGGGTCCGATGCTGTGGTCGACCAGGGTTCGCAGCTCGGCGCCACGCCGGCTGCTACCCGCCGTGAGGTCGAAGAATCCCGAGCCGAAGTCCGCGCCGCCCAGCACGGCGTACGCGATGACGCCCGCGAACATCGCCGCTGCGACAGCCACCTCGAGACTCATGACGACGAATCCACGGTCTCGGGCGCGTACGGGCTCGGGAGATCGGTCTCACCGCTGCGCCAGCGCCGGGCCATGGACCTGAGCACGATGACCGCGGCTGCGGTCATCCCGGCATAGATCAACGCACTTATCCCCAGCAACCACCACAATGCCGAGGTGTAGTCGCCGACCGCGTCCGGGGTGCGCATCACTCCGTACACGACCCAGGGCTGCCGTCCGACCTCGGTCGCCACCCATCCGGCCTCAAGCGCAATCACGGCCAGCGGACCAGCGGCCGCCGCAGCCCTGAGAAACCACCTCTTCGTGAGCAGGTCACGCCCTCTCCAGCGCTGGACCCAGAACCAGGTGACACCTGCGGCGAGCAACGTGCCGACGCCGACCATCGTCTGGAAGGCCAGATGCGTGATGTTGACCGGCGGTCGGTCCTCCTCGGGGATGGTGTCCAGGCCAGGCACAGGGTCGTCGAGCGAGTTCATCGCGATCAGCGAGCCGAGAACAGGAATGTCGATCGCACCCACGACCTCCCCGTCGACCACAACGCCGCCGAGCCGAAGCGGCGACGGGCTCTCGGTTGTCTCCGCCAGCTCGAACGCGGCCAGCTTCGCCGGCTGTCGCTCGTCCAACCCGAACCCGAGCACATGCCCCACGAACGGCTGGGTGACCGCGGCGATGGACGCGAAGACGAAGGGCACCATGAAGCCCAACCGGTGATGTGCGTCGCGGCGCCCGCGCAGCATCCCGGCCGCATAGACCCCCGCAACGCTGAAGCCCGCCACCATATAGGCGCCGACCCACATGTGGGCGAACTGAAGGAAGGCGTGCTGATTGAACAGCACCGCCCAAGGCTGGACGTCCGTGACCTCCCCGCCGACGAGGCGGAAACCGGTCGGCACGTTCATCCAGGCGTTCACCGCGACCACGCAGTAGGCGCCGACGATGCCGGTGATCGCCATCGGCAGGACCATCAGGACGTGCCGCTTCGCCGGCATCCGTCCCCAGCCGTACAGGTAGATGCCAAGGAAGATGGCCTCAAGGAAGAACGCCAGACCCTCGAACGCGAACGGCAGTCCGAGCACGTCCCCGTAAGTCCCCATCAGGCCGGGCCACAACAGACCCATCTCGAAGCTGAGCACCGTGCCGGAGACCGCGCCGATCGCGAAAAGCACTGCCGAGACCTTCGCCCACCTGCGGGCCAACCCCAGGGCGACCGGGTCCTCACGGCGGATCCCGCGCAGGTGCATCACGAAAATCATCGCCGGGAAGGCAACCCCGAAGCACGCCAGCACGATGTGCCATCCCAAGGACAGAGCCATCTGCTGACGGGCCGGGAGAAGCCCCGCGGGCTCCGCGGTCCCGGCGAGCTGCATTGCGTCGACGACGAGATCGGGAGTCAGCACGGCACTAACGCTACGCAATAGGTACGAGCCACCCACGGGCTTGTGAAAAGTTTCACTAACGGGTGCGAGGAGTTACCTTCGATGAGGCTCGTAGCGCCGGTGTCGCCGGTGTCGCCGGTGTCGCCCGGAATCGTGCTGCATCCGGTAATGGAGATTCCGGAGCCCGTTGCGACGGCAGCGGCCCGGAACTGAGCGAGCGTGGGTCCGTTCACGGATGGTCCGTATCGGCGATGCGGGACTGCGGATTCGCCGCCTACCTCAGGCGGCAAAGAGCAGGTAAAGGCCACCTGAGGTGAAGGCGACCATGGCCATGAGTAGAGGCAGTTGCCCGAGGATCTGGTGACGAGGGGGCAGCAGTGCGACGGATCGGTCGTGAGACGCGATGGCTGCTACCACGTGGCCGACCACGACCGCTCCCACCTTGATGTTGGCGAGCAGGGTCGGGTGGTAGCTCAGCCAGTAGTTCACTTGCCAATCGCCGGTGCCGAGGTAGTCGGCACCGGTGGTGAGCGGGTCGCTCGCCTTGATCAGGGTGTCCTGGCCGACCTCGAACCAGTAGGACGCGTAGTGGGCCACGATGTACCCGAGGATGATCGGCACGATCGAGTGAGCGAGGATGGCCGGCAGGTCCCGACGACGCAGGTCGGGACCGGTCATGGTCGCCGCGGCGGCACCGGCGAACACGAGGGCTGGTGCGGCGCTGAAGACGAGCAGAGCGAGGGAGTCAGCGATGGTCGAGCCGTTCTCGAGGCCCGCGACGAGCTCGTTGGTCTGAGAAAAGCGCACCCAGAACGGGGAGTCCTTGAAGGAGTCGAACGCGGTGCTGCCGAACAGCACCGAGACGACCGCGAGCAGACCGGCCGTCGGGACCACGGTGCTGAGGTTCGCCAGCGGGGACCGCACCACGATCCTGCCCTCGTGGGTCCCCCAGACTGAGAGCTTGCCGATCAGGGTGGAGTAGACCTCGAACGGGTCGGCCTTCTCGTAGAACCCGTTGCCAAAGATCGCGCCGCCGAGCAGCATCACAGCGACGTACACCGCGCACCACAGCCGCACGGGGCCGAGCTCGGTGGAGTAGGGATAGACCAGCTCGAGCCACACGAAGGCGAACAGCCCCAGGGAAGCTGGCCAGTGGCCGAGTCGCGCCGGGTAGGCCAGCAGTCCCACGTCGGGGTCGGACCCAGAGATCTTCGAGAAGGCGAGGTTGATGGTGCGAACCGGGCTGATCGCCTTCCACACCGGGCCGAGCAGGGCGGAGGCGAAGACCAGGCCGATCCACCACCAGACGTAGAAGATGCCGAAGAACGGGTTGGTCAGCAGGTCCTCACCGAGCACCGCGGCAGCCGCGGAGTACAGAAAGACCACCATCCCTAGGACACGCGCCGCGACGGCGAAGCCGCGTGAGGTCAGGACACCATCCATCCAGTGAGGCACCCGACGGCCGGCCACCGGTCCGTCCGGATACAAGTCGTACCGCGGTGTCCGCCACGCCAGCGCGAGCACCGAGAACGAGATGACCAGCGCCGCGACGGCACCGGTGATGGCGAGCTGGGGCGAGATGGGAAGGTCCTTGGCGCCGCCGATGCCGTGCATCGGCAGGGGAAGGGGGATCACGTGGCGTCCGATCGGTCGAGGGGCATAGCAGGAGGGGAACCGGCATGTGTGGGTGGGAGGCAGCGGCGGCGGCATGCTCGCCGGTCCTGGGCGAAGGTGACCAGCAGTGCCATCGAGATAATGATCCACGTCAACCGCAACGGTGCGGCGCCGAGTCGGACTGCCCACGTCTGCGACGTCTTGAGAGGCACGTCGAGGACGATCGCTCCCGCTACACGCACCGGAAGCCGCTCGAGGACCGACCCGTCGGGTGCGATCGCCCCTGAGATGCCGTTGACCGAGGACACCACGACACTGCGGCCGAGCTCGAGGGCCCGCGCCCTGGACACCTGCCACTGCTGCTCGAGCTGGGCGGTGCCGAGGAACATCGCGTTGCTGGTCTGGACGCTGACCAGGTCCCCGCCCCGGGCCACCTGTCGACGCAGCACGTCGTCGTAGGCGACGTCGAAGCACAGGGCGGTCGCGACACTGAAGGAGCCGACCCCGATCGGCTCGGGATCCCCGCCAGGCAGCATGTCCCGGGGGATGGCGGCCACCCTCGAGGACAACCGCTCGGCCAGCGGCCTCAGGGGGACGTACTCCCCGAAGGGCACCAGCCGCTGCTTCGTGTAGCTCGCCCGCACTCCCCCGTCGTCCCAGAGCAGCGACTGGTTGAGGGCGTAACGCGGGTCGGGTGCATCTACGACGGCTCCCAGGAGCAGCGGCACCCCGACTGCCTCCACAGCCGCTCGCGCCGCCTGGCCGGCGACCACGTCGGTCGTCGGGTCGACGGCCGTCGCGTTCTCGGGCCACACCACCAGGTCGGGCGCAGGACGCCCGGTGTCCGAGGCCGCGAGCTGCCTCGTCTGCCCGACCAGCACCTCGGTGAGGGCCCGGTGATTCGCCACGACTTCCCGGCCGGAACCCGGCAGCTCCCCCTGCACGATGGCGATCCTGGCCACCGGCCCGGTCGCCTGGTTCGGCGTCACCAGGACCCCACGTGCCATGGCCGGGACCGCCACCAGCGCCACCACTGCTGCTGCGGGGACCAGCCCGCGCAGGCTGCGCCGCGTCGCGTGCTCCACCACCGAAGCGATGAGGCACCCGAGCAGCGCGACCACAGTTCCTGTGGCGGCGACCCCGATGACCGCCACCCAGGCGGACCAGGGCGCATCGACGGCGGAGTACCCGAGCCTTCCCCACGGGACCCCGCCCCAGGGAACTGCCGCCCGTGCCGACTCGGCCGCCGTGAAGACGCCGGCGGCCCACAGCTGCCACCCGTGGAGTCGACGCACGCGCACCATCGCCACACCGGCCAAGGCGCCCCACACGCTCTGCGCAGCGACCATCGCGGCCCAGGCAAAGGGGGAGATGGCCTCGGCCAACCACCACAGCGTCATCCCGAGGAAGACCGCGGCGTGGGCGGCACCGAGGAGTGCCGCTCTGGTGGCTGAGGCCTCACGCAGCGCCAGGACCAGCATCGCCAGGCCCACCGGTGCCAGCCACGGCAGATCGAAGGGCGGGAAGCCGAGCGCCGTCGTGGCTCCGCCGGCAGCGGCGGTCAGGATGATGGGGCGTTCACCAGCCACTCGGGCACCGCTTTCGTCATGGCCTACTATCGCCGATAGTATGAACCACGTGAGGTCGTCCCCCGTCACCGCCGAGTCGGGCCAGAGCCCCCGTGCGGCGACTCCTTCGGATCGTGGGACCGCTGCGCCCGCTCGGGGCTCGATGGGATGGGGCCGCTGGGCCTGGCGGCGACTGACTTCCATGCGCACCGCCGTCGTCCTGCTGATCCTTCTGGCGGTCGCGGCGGTGCCGGGTTCGCTGCTCCCGCAGCGTGGCGTGGCGAGCGACCCCGCGGCTGTCGCGCTGTTCTACCGCGACAACCCCGACCTCGCTCCGTGGTTGGATCGGCTGTACCTCTTCGACGTGTACGCGGCCCCGTGGTTCGCCGCCGTGTACCTGCTGCTGCTGGTCTCCATGACCGGGTGCGTCCTTCCTCGATGCGTCCGCCTGTGGCGCGAGGTCACGGCGCAGCCGCCCGCGGCCCCCCGCAGGCTGGAGCGCGAGGACGCTCACGCTCGCCTCACGGTCGAGGAGGCCTCGGCCTCTCTGACGGCTGCCGCCGCGCACCTGCGGTCTCGGCGCTTCCGGGTGGTGGAGACCGACGGCGAAGTCCGCGCCGAGAAGGGCCACGTCCGGGAGCTCGGGAACCTCGCCTTCCACCTGTCGCTCCTGGTCCTCCTCGTCGGGGTGGCCGGCGGTCGATTGTTCGGCTACGAAGGGCGCGTGGCTGTCGTCGAGGGCTCGACGTTCACCAACATCGCGTCCTCCTACGACGCCCTGACCCGCGCCCCCCTGGCCGATCCCGCGGACCTGGAACCTCTCGAGTTCACCCTGCGCAGTTTCGATGCACAGTTCGAGACCAGCGGACCACGGCTGGGAGAGCCCCGTTCGTTCACGGCGGTCCTGGACTGGGTGACGTCCGACGGCGCGGGAACCACCGAGGTGCGACCGAACCAGCCCTTCGACGCCAACGGGACCAAGTTCTTCCTCACCGGTCACGGGTACGCCCCGCAGATCACGGTCCGCGACGGCCGCGGTGACGTGGCCGCATCCGGTCCTGTCATCTTCCTTCCGCAGGATCAGGCGTTCACCTCCGACGGGGTCGTGAAGGTGCCCGACGCTCGACCGACCCCCGTGGCACTGGAGGGTCTCTTCCTGCCGACCGCGGCCCGAGGGGCGGACGGGATCGACGTGTCGGCATACCCCGGCCTGGTGAATCCGGCGCTCCTGCTCACCGCCTACTCCGGTGACCTCGGACTGGATGACGGCGGGGCTCAGTCGGTCTACACGCTCGACCTGGACGGGCTGGTCGAGGTCACGGGGGACGACGGGGACCGATGGCGGGCCACGCTCGCCCCTGGCGAGACCGTCCGACTGCCCGACGGCCTGGGGACGGTCACCTTCGACGGCGTGACCCGCTTCGCCAACTTCCAGGTGGCCCGAGACCCGGGCAAGGAGATCTCGCTCGTGGCGGCGCTGCTCCTGCTCATGGGCCTGAGCGTCTCGCTCGGCGTGCCGCGGCGGCGCGTCTGGGTCCGCCGCGTCGACGACGCCACGGTCGAGGTCGGGTGGCGCCACCTCGGGCGTCGTCGCTGCGCCGACAGCGACTCGGCGGCCCTGACCGCCGCGCTCGAGCACGATCCCGACAACCACCCGGAGAGCACGACGTGATGCAAGCAGACGAGATGGCACTCTGGTCGGACCGACTGGTCCTCGCCTCGCTGGCTGCCCTGTCCGCCTGTCTGGTGACCTATGCCGTGGCCGCGGCCCTCGCCGCACGGTCCGCTGGCCGTGCACCGGCGCCCATACTCGTGGGTGGTCCCGAGGCCCTCACCGCGAGCCCCGCGCCCGTCACGTCGGGCGACAGGGCGAATGCCCTGCGCCCCGCGGGCACGTGGCTCATGGCTTCGGGTGCTGTGCTCCTCGTGGCAGCCGTGGTCGCACGGGGTCTCGCGGCCAGCAGGGTCCCCTGGGGCAACATGTACGAGTTTGGCCTCACCGCCTCCGCGGCGGTCGCCGTCACCTTCCTCGTGGTCCGTCGCGGTCGCCGGGTCGATGCCGTGGCCCCCTGGGTCGTGGCATTGGTGCTCGTCCTGCTCGGCGTCTCGGTCACCTCCCTCTATACCCCGGTCGACGACCTGGTGCCTGTGCTCGATTCCACCTGGCTCGTGGTCCACGTCGCCGCAGCAATCGTGGCGGGTGCGCTCTTCACTGTGGGGGCGTTGGCGACGCTGGCCCAGATGGTGCTCTCACGCGGTGGTCGCGAGGGGCGCGGGAGCTCCGAGCTCGGCGACCTCGCGCACACCGTCCACCTGGTCGCCTTCCCCATCTGGACCTTTGCCGTGATCGCCGGGGCCGTGTGGGCCGAGAACGCCTGGGGTCGCTATTGGGGGTGGGACCCGAAGGAGACCTGGGCTTTCATCACGTGGGTGCTGTACGCCGCTCATCTGCACGCCCTGGCCACCGGCGGGTGGCGACGTCGGGCTGGGTGGCTCGCCGTGGCCGGGTTCGCGGCCTTCCTCTTCAACTTCTTCGGAGTGAACATCTGGATCCCAGGCCTGCACTCCTACGCGGGGGTGTGACGTCGCATGGGCCAAGACCTCGTCTCGACCCTCGTCATCGGTGCCTTCACGCTGGGGTCGACGCTCGCCATCCTCTACCTCATCGCACGGGGCCGGTCATGACGCGGCGACTCCTCCTCATAGCCACCCTGATCCTCCTGTCCTGGCCGACTCCGCCCGCATCGGCGCACACCGACCTGGTGTCGATCACCCCTGCTGAGGGCAGCCGGGTCGTAGGCGGCTGGCCACCGGAGGTCGTGCTGGCCTTCACCGAGGCCATCGACCCGACGCTCAGCGCCGTCTCGGTCTCGGTCGACGGCCAGGACGGCACCCGGGTCCCTCTCGGGCTTGGCCTCCGCAGCACCGAGGTCGTAGGGGACCTGCGTGCCCTCAAGTCTGTCGATCCCACTACGGACCACCGAGTCCGGATCAGCTACCGCGTGACGTCGGCTGACGGACACCCCGTCGCCGGGACCTCGACCTTCACCATCGCGCCCGACGCAGGCTCGCCTCCGACACCGGGTGCCGCTGAGACAACCACCCCCGAAGCCGCTCCGGTGACTCCGACGCCCCCCTCCCGGACAGCCCCCGCCTCCGATGGGGCGTCCGCAACCGGCCTGGCCACCGGCGCCTGGGTCGCCGCCGGCCTGGTCGCACTGGTCCTGCTCTCCGCCGTCGTCTCCTCGCGCACCGGGCGATCCGAGAGCCGAGCCACCGACGGGAAGGCCGAGCAGTGACCCGGGCCGGGACGCGGTTGCTCGCGTTCGCGGGATGGTGGGTCGCGGTCACCCTGCTGGTGGCGTGGGCGAGCGGCGCGCTCGCCCCACTCGGCATCGCCGGGCTGCCCGAGCCAGGGCCGGTCACGAGGATCGGACTACCTTTCGTGCAGGCCCTTCGTGACATGGCTGCGCTGCTCACCGTCGGCCTCCTGGTCGTCGCGGCCACGTGCCTGGCACCCGAGCCAGGCTCGTCGGAGCGCAGCGTGACCGGCGTGCGTCGCCGGGCGGTGCAGCTGGCTCAAGGATCGGCCGCCGCCTGGCTGTCGGGCAACCTCGTGCTGATCGGCCTTGTCTACTCCGACGCCTCAGGGAGCCGGCTCGACGCACCCGGGTTCTGGGAGCAAGCGGCGTTCTTCGCCACCAGCTACGAGCTCGGTCAATACCTCTTGTGGGGGGCCGTGCTTGCCGCCGCCGTGGCCGCCACCTGTGCGCTGGCCTCGAGTGTCGCCTTCCTCGGCGTGGCCGCACTGCTGTCGCTCGCCGGGCTCTGGCCGATGGCGCTCACCGGGCATGCGGCGGGAACGCTGCAGCACATCGACGCAGTCAACCTGCAGATGTTCCACCTCGTCGGCATCGGCGTCTGGGCCGGCGGACTGCTGGCGCTGGTCCTGCTTCGCCCCTACCTGGGCACCGGCGCCGGGGCGCCGATCCGTCACTTCTCCACCCTCGCCACGTGGGGGCTGCTTCTCGTCACGGTCTCCGGTGTCCTCGGCGCAGCGCTACGGCTGCCCTCGCCCGGCGCGATCGTGTCGACGTACGGCGCGCTGCTCGGGCTCAAGCTCGCGGCTGTGGTCGTGCTCGCCGGTCTCGGGCACCGCCAACGACACCGGCTGGCCAGCGAGGCCGATCTGGGCGGGCGCACCCGGTTCTGGAGGGTCCTCGCGCTGGAGGCCGCGATCCTCGTGGGTGCTGCCGGCACGGGCGTGGCGCTGACGCGGACCGCTCCTCCGGCCCCCTCCGGGTCGCCCCGTCCGTTGACCGCCGCCGAGGCGATGCTCGGCTCGTCGCTGCCACCGCCCCTCGACGCCGGGGCGTGGTGGTCCGGCTGGAGCATCGACAGCCTCTTCCTGCCGTTCGGACTCGCGGCCGCCGTCTGGTACGTCCTGGCTGTCCGGAGGCTCGCGACCCGCGGAGTGCGTTGGCCCTGGTGGCGCACGGCGCTGTGGCTGACTGGCTGCGTGCTCTTCCTGTGGGCGACCAACGGGCCTCCCGGGACCTACGGACGGGTCTTGTTCAGCATGCACATGATCCAGCACATGACGATCGCGACCGCTGTGCCTGTCTTCCTAGTGCTCGGGGCACCGGTCACCCTCGCGCTGAGGACCCTGCGTCGGCGCGACGACGGCTCGCGCGGACTTCGGGAGTGGCTGCTGCAGACGGTGCACTCGCTCCCGGCGCAGCTGCTGGGGCACCCGATCGTGGCCTCGGCACTCTTCGTGGTCAGCATGGTCGCGTTCTACTACTCCTCCCTCTTCGAGCTCTCCTTGGAGACCCACACCGGCCACGTGTTGATGACGCTCCACTTCCTGCTCTCGGGGTACCTCTTCGCCGAGTGCCTGGTCGGGATCGATCCCGGGCTCCGCCGCCCGACCTACCCCATCAGGACCCTGTTGGTGATGGTCACCTTCGGCTTCCACGCACTCTTCTCGGTCAGCCTCATGGCCAGCACCCGGGTTCTGGCCGAGGAGTGGTACGCCGCCCTAGGGCGCACCTGGGGCGACTCCCTGGCCGATGACCAGTACCTCGGAGCATCGCTGGGATGGCTGCTCGGGGAATATCCCCTCGCCGTCATCGCCGTCGCCCTTCTGGTCTCCTGGGTCTCCGCGGACCGGCGCGAGAGACGACGCTTCGACCGCAGCGAGGCGCGTGAGGGCGACCGTCAGCTACACGCTTACAACGCCTACCTGGCAGGTCTGTCCGCCAGGACGGATACGATGCAGCCATCCCAGAGCACGGCGGTCCTTGGAACTGCCGAGGAGGCCGATCGATCATGAGACAGCTGGGTCAGCTCGAGGCCGCGGTCATGGACCGGTTGTGGACGTGGGGCCGGTCAGTCTCGGTGCGGGAGGTGCTCGAGGACCTCGTGAGGGAGCGGCCACTCGCCTACACGACCGTCATGACGGTGATGGACAAGCTGCACTCAAAGAAACTCGTCCGACGCGAGAAGCACGGCAAGGCCTACTTGTACGCCGCCATCTCCAGTCGCGAGGAGCACACGGCGATGCTGCTCGACGAGGTCCTCGCTGCGAGTGAGGACCGGTCCGCGGCCCTGCTCCATCTGCTGGACCGGATGGACCGCTCGGAGGTGGACGAGCTTCGTGCCGCCCTGCTGGACGACGGTACCGACCGGTGACCGCGGCCGTGCTGCTGCTCACCTGGGCGGTCATCGCCGCCACCTGGGGCGGTCGTCTGATCGATGGCGGGTCCTGGCAGTACCTCTCCCCGCGCAACGGCGTCCTTGCCTGGCAGGCCGTCTCCTTCTCGGTCGTGCTCGCCGCCGCCCTGGCGGGAGTCGTCCTCGCTCTGCCCTGGCTACCGCTCGAGGCCTATCTCGCGGACAAGCTCGGTTCCCACTCACCCGTGGTCATCGCGCACTACGAGACCCCGCTCGGGGCATGGCCCGGGATCGTGGGACTGACCGCGGTCGGGATGTTCCTGGGGGCGCTCGGCTTCTCAGTGGTACGCCTGAGCCTGCGTGACAGCGCCCGTCGCCGCCGCCAGCGAGCGCACCTCCAGCTCGTCGGCCATACCCACCCGGACGGGTTCACGATCATCGACACCGACGTACCCCTTGCCTACTGCCTTCCCGGCCGGGCTGGTGCCGTGGTGCTCTCGAGCGCCGCTGTCGACCTCCTGACCGATGCCGAGCGCAGACTGGTGGTCGGACACGAGCATCGACACCTCTCGGCACGCCACCACCTGCCGATCGTCCTGGCCGAGGCGCTGCTGCGCACCTTCCCGGCGGTGCCCCTGTTCCGGCTCGCGGCCGTGCGCGTGCGGGTCCTCGTGGAGATGTCGGCGGACGACAGCGCCAGCACGGCTGCCGAGCGGCGGGACCTGGCCCGCGCCCTGGTCACCATGGGCGCTGGCGCGCGTCCGGAGGTAGCCCTCGGTGCGAGCGACACCGCATCGGTGCAGCGGGTCAGGCGGCTCGCAGCCACCCCGGCACGCAGGTCGTGGACCGGCGTCCTCGTCGCTCCGGCCATCGGCGTGGTGCTCGCCATGCCCATCGCGCTCGCGGCTGCCCCCGGCATCGAGGCCGCGACCCGCGACTGCTGCCGGCTGGACGCCGCAGCGGTCGCCCGTCCCTGACCTGCCCGGACCTCAGCTTCCTCCCACCTCGGCCGGGGACGGCCAGACCGACCGTCGGCACCCCTGCAGCCCGTAGGTCTGTTGCTGCATCACCGGTGCCGGCGATCCCGGCCCCGGACACCGCTGGTGTGGCCGCCCCAGCGCGTGCCCCACCTCGTGATTGACCACGTAGGTGCGATAGCTCGACACTGCGTCGGCGTACCAGGGAACCGCCGAGGCCCAGCGCACCGCATTCAGCACGACCAGCGGGCCGTTGCGACAGGACACGCGCCCCGCTGTGTCGAGCGGAGCGCACAGGGCATCGGTCGTGGCAGGTGTGGCCAGCAGGATGCGTAGACCGGGCCTTGCTTCGACCCGGCGCAGGGTGACTCCCAACCTGCCTCCCCAGCTCCGGGGATCCCTCAACGTGGCCTCGACCTCGCGCGCGACCTCGGCCGGGGTGAAGGGCAGTGGCCGCTCGACCTCGACCGTGTAGGCCACGTCGGCAGAGCCCGGCAGGAGGTCCGGGGCTGCGGCGACCTCGAACTCACCGGAGCCGGCTTCAGGCACCGCTCGCGGCTCCTTCCGCTTCACCACGGCGCCGGGGTGCACGGGCTGGGCCCCCACCAGCCCAGGACCGACCTGCGCGTCGGGTCGACGAGGCTGGTCGACGTCCACGGGTAGCGCACCGCGATCGCTCACACCGGGGAACAGCGGAGCACCAGCCAGGACACCCCCCGGCGCGAGGACCATGAGCAACAGGCCGGCGCGGGCACTCCGGTACGAACGCGCCGCCCGTCCCGCTCTGTGCCGCGGTCCGTCGGGGTGGGCCCTCAACGATCTCGACCTCACGACCTACCTCGAGGCACCGAGGGCGTCGAGGACCAGGCCGCGCAACGTCGCGGCGTCCACCGGGCCGACGACCCGCGCGGCGACCCGGCCCTGCTCATCGAGCACCACGGTGCTGGGGACCGCCGCCGCGGTCAACGCCCCGTCGAAAGCCAAGATCGCAGTACCGGCGTCGTCCGGATGCACGCTGGGATAGGGGATCTCGAAGGCTCGCTCGAATGCTTGCGCCGACGCCGGGTTGTCACGGACGTTGATCCCCAGGAAGTTCACCCGATCTCCTAGCCGGCGCGCCACCCGGACGAGGTCAGGGGCCTCGGTACGGCAGGGTCCGCACCACGATCCCCACACGTTGACGACGCTCACCGTCCCGATCAGGTCGGACTGGTCGAACCGGCGACCGTCGAGCAGCTCCACAGAGAAGTCCCCGAGAACGCGACGTTCCTCCGGTAGGAACTGCTGCACCAGGTCAGTGGACTGACCGCGCCCCCCACCGTCCTCTGCTTGCCGCAACGCCAGGGCCAGCGCCACGGCGCTGACGAGCACGCCAAGGACGGCGAGGAGCACCACGGCTCGACCCCAGCGGTTCACAGCGGCGCCTGCCAGTCGACGATGAGGCCCTGCAGGGAGGCGACCAGCACCGCCCACACCCCTGCGACCTGGAGCACCCCCAGGACCACCAACATGGAGCCGCCTGCCGCGGCGATGCTGCGTGCGTGCCGTCGCACGCCAGTGAAGACCTTCATAGCCGAGCCGACCATGAGGGCGGCGACCAGGAACGGCAGGCCGAGGCCCAGCGCGTAGGCGAGCGACAGCACCGCGCCTCGCTCGGCTGAAGCAGCCGAGGTCGAGAGCGTGAGGACTGCGGCCAGGGCGGGCCCCATGCACGGGGTCCAGCCCACCGCGAAGACGGCCCCCAGCACGGGAGCGCCTGCCAGGCCCGCCCGGGGCGCGAAGCGCGGGCGGAAGGTGCGGCGCACCCCCGGCACCCTCGCAGCAGCGCCAGCAAAGAGCAGGCCGAGCACGATCGTCACCACGCCCGAGACCCGCCACACCGTCTCCTGGTGCTCCAGGAGCAGGGACCCGAGGGAGCCCAGCGCCACGCCGTAGCTTGTGAACACCAGCGCAAAGCCCGCCACGAAGAATGCCGTGCCCAGCACCAGACGCGCCCTCGGCGGACGCAGGGTCCCGGCCTCGCCGCTCTCCGGACCGAAGCCGGCCATCCCGGCGACGTAGGAGAGGTAGCCCGGCACCAGGGGGAGCGAGCACGGCGTGAAGAAGGAGAGCAGACCGGCCAGCGCGGCCACCGGCAGCGCGAGCACCATGGATCCGTCGAGGATCGCTCCCTGTGCCCCCCCGTTCATCGGACTCCTCCCTGCATGTCGATCACCCGGTCCAGAAGGACCAGAAGCGGACCAGGACGGCAACCATGACCGCGGCGTACGGCAGGAGGGTCACCAGGCCGTGCCACTCCTGGGCGCGGGCCACCACGGGCGACTCCGCGCCCCAGCGCCCCAGCGCCCCGGAGCGCAGATTGCGCAACGTGACGTACCACGCAATCGGCCACACCACGGCCCAGACGACCATGCAGTACGGGCAGAGCGCGCCGATGCGGTAGAGGCTCTGGAACACGAGCCACCCCACCAGCGCCAGCCCTGTGAGCACCCCGACCTGCAGGCCCTGCCAGAACCAGCGCGCGAGCACGGCACCGCTGAGCAGCGCCATCCCTGTCGTGATCACCACAGGGAAGGCTGCCACGCCGATCACCGGGTTGGGGAAGCCCAGGAGTGCGGCCTGCCACGACTCCATGATCGACCCGCAGCTCAGCACCGGGTTCACGCTGCACGAGGGGATGTACGCCGGGTCGTCGGCCAACCGGAATCGCTCGACGAGCAGCACCGCAGCCGCCACCAGGCCCACCCCGCCACCCGCGGCCAGGCCGAGGCCCAGGCGCTGGTCCTCCGTCACGACGACGCCAGCGCCGCGTCGATCGCGGAGGTGAAGTCCTCGTAGGTCCGCGGCTGCAGCGGCTCGCCGTCGACGTAGAACGTCGGTGTCCCCTGCACCCCGAGCTCCAGGCCGTCGTCGACGTCGCGCTGCACCCGGGCGGCCACCTCATCCGAGGCGTAGTCGGCGTCGTACTGCTGCATGTCGAGGCCGATCTCCTCGGCGAAGCCTCGGAAGAGGTCGTCGTGCGGCACCTGCGCCTCGCCCCACTCGGCCTGGGTCTCGTACATCCGCTGGTACATCGCCTCGAGCTCGCCCTGTCGCGCAGCCGACTCCACGGCGCGCGCGGCTCGCTCGGCGTTGAAATGACCCGGCAGCGGGAAGTATCGCGCGACGAAGGTGACCTCGCCGGCGTACTCCTGCCGCAGTTGCTCCACGGCCGGGTAGGCGGCGGCGCACGCCTCGCACTCGAAGTCCAAGAACTCCACGAAGGTGACTCCGCTGCTGCCCTCCTCCCCGAGGATCCGGCTGTCCTCGCGGACCAGCATCGACTCTTCCGGCGAGCCGGTCGCGACCGGTGCGGGTTGGTCACCTCCGCGGGACTGAACGACCAGCAGCATCGCTACCACCGCGATCGTCACGAGGACGCCGAGCGCGACCGCGGCCTTGTTCTGGTTGGTCATGGGAGTTCCCTTCATGTCTACTATGGACGATAGTAGCCAGTGATCGAACACGGACGAGGGGACGCGTCATGGGAGCCGGGCACGCACACGGACACGCAGGTGCGCGGCACCGCTGGAGGCTCGCGGTCACCTTCGCCATGGTCGCCGCCTTCTTCGTGGTCGAGCTGACCGTCGGAATCCTCACCGGCTCCTTGGCCCTGCTGTCCGACGCCGGTCACATGGCGGCCGACGTGGTCGCCCTAGGCGCGGCCCTGCTGGCCACCGCCATCGCCACCCGTCCAGACCTTTCGGGGCGGCGCACCTACGGCTCGTACCGCGCCGAGGTCCTCGCCTCCGGCTTCACCGTCCTGGTCATGCTCGGGGTCGCCGCCTACATCCTGGTGGAGGCGTGGTCCCGCCGCGGGGAGCCGGTCGAGGTGCAGGCCGGACCCATGCTGGTCGTCGGTGGCCTCGGACTGCTGGTCAACGTTGTCTCCCTCGCGCTTCTCCGGGCCGGCGCTCAGGAGTCGCTCAACGTCAAGGGCGCCTACCTGGAGGTGATGGCCGACGCGCTAGGCAGCGTCGGGGTGCTGGTCGCCGGCGTGCTGGTGCTGACGACCGGGAGCTCCGGCTGGGACGCACTCCTGGCCGTCGCCATCGCCGCCTTCGTCGCTGTGCGCGCGCTCCTGCTCGGGCGCGAGGTCCTGGCCGTGCTAGGACAGCACGCCCCCGCGCAGCTCGACATCGACTCCCTGATCCGCGACCTCGAGTCGCTTCCGGGCGTCCGCGACCTGCACGACCTGCACGTGTGGACACTCACGTCCGGCATGGAGGTCGCCACCGCCCACCTCGTGGTCGAGGCAGGGCCCACGGCCGATGACATCCTCGCGACCGCCCAACGAGTGCTGCAGGACGAACACGGCATCAGTCACGCAACGTTGCAGGTCGAGGTGGATCCCAGCACCGAGTGTCACCGCGCCACGTGGTGAGTCGCGTCGAACCACACGCTCGCCTCGATCATCTCGGCGACACGCTCACCTCTTAGCACATGTAGTACTTCGGCTCAGACTGCCAGCGACTCGACCGATGAAGAGTGCGTGGGACCGAAGGACCCACGCTGGCACCGCGTGTGCGACGTTCGGATGAGAGGACCCTCGGTATGGCCACAACCAGCGCGACCACGACCCCGAGCCCGATGCAGGAGAAGGTGACCAAACCAGCTGGAGGCCGCAAGAAGGTCCTGGTGCCGATCCTCGCGGTGTTGGCCATAGCCGGGGGCGGGTACTGGTTTCTGCTTCGTCCGGCTCCCGAGCCCTCCGAGCCGGAGCCGGGCGAGGTCCTGGCTCTCGAGGCCATCCAGGTCAACCTGAAGGCCGGTCACTACCTCCGCGTCGGCATCGCCCTGCAGATGTCAGCAGAAGTGGTAGAGGAACTAGACGGGAGCAAGGCGCTCGATGCCCTCATCGACGTCTACACCGGCGAGAAGGTTGCGGGTCTAGCCGAGCCGGAGCGACGCGAAGAACTCCGCGGGGTACTGGTCGATCGGGTCGTCAAACTGTACGAGAACGAGGTACTTGACGTTTACGTCACGGAGTTCGTGACTCAATGACGGACCCCGCCGGGTCCGCCCGACACTCGACCCCACAGACCCATCTCGAGGGCATCGAGTGCCAGGTCGGTACGCAGACTCGTCGACACCTGCCGGCCGACCACACGGCGGGAGTACACGTCGATGACGAACGCGCCATCCGTGAAGGCGTCGGTGAGGTGAGCACCCGATAGCAGTGGGCAGAAACCGGGCGGCGCTGACGTCGGGTCCCAGGAAGGGGCGTTGAGACTACAGTCGCCCGGATGGGATGGATGATCAGTGCGGCCGGCCTAATCGTTGTCTTGGTGGCGCTGTGGGACATCTTCCACACTCTGTGGCACCCGGGCGGATTCGGCCGGGTCGCTCGGTGGGTGTTCCAGCTCGTGTGGTGGGCCACCAAGCACGTGTTGCCCAGCCACACCCGGCAACTCGCCGGGCCGATCGGCATCCTCGGAACCGTGGCGTTGTGGACCGGTCTGGTGGTGATCGGCTGAACTCTGGTCTACCTGCCCCACATGTCGGACGGCTTCTACTTCGGGTCTGCACTCAGACCCAAGCAGTCTTCCGATGCCCTGACCGCCCTGTACCTGTCGTTGGTCACCGTGGCCACGCTCGGATTCGGTGACGTCACCCCGGCCGACCCCGTCCTGCGCCTGCTGGCACCGTTCGAGGCGCTTCTCGGGTTCGTCCTCCTGACCGCCGCCATCTCCTGGATCCTGCAGGTCTACCCCGCCCTGGGCAGGCGGAGGTCTGTTGCGAAGCGGTTGAGCCTTCTGCAGTCGAGTCATGCGACTACCGTGGTGGCCGGTGGGGAACCATGCGTCGCTAGCCGCCTGCTGGACGCCGTGACCGACGGCACGATCCAGGCCGAGACGGACCTCATGCAGTACGCCGAGTCCGCGAGCGTACAGCGGAGGTCGAGATCGACGAGGCGGTCAATCGGTTCGCCGTCCTGCCGATGTTCGTGCTGCTGGGCGCCACCCTCCCCTGGACCGTCTGGGGCGAGCTCGGGTGGACGGCGATCGCACTCGCTCTCGCCGTGCTCCTGCTCCGTCGACTCCCCGTGCTGCTCCTGCTCGAACGACCGCTGAACCTGGGCTGGCCCGACGGGCTGTACCTGGGGTGGTTCGGGCCGGTCGGCACCTCGGCCGTGTTCTACCTGACTCTCGAGGCGGAAGAGCTCGGTCTCCCTGGGACCGCCATGGGCGCCGGGATCATGGTGGTGGTCGTGAGCACCGTGGTCCATGGCGGACCTCCTCGGCCGGCCGGCTGCTCTACCGACGCCTCACGGGCGAGACCCCGACCGGACAGCCAGTGCTCGAGGGGTTGACCCTCCGCCACGTGGCCGGCCGTTCCCCACCGGGGGATACATGTCAGACCGAGAAGACACTCCAGAGGACGCCTGCGCCTATGCCGAACAAGAGGCTGAGAGCCGAGGTCACCATCGCCGTCGTCGCCGACCAAGCACGAGGAACGAACGCTGCTGGCAGGGTCCGCGCGGGGGGTTCCCCTCGGCCGTAGACGGACGCGATCCACCGAAGGTAGTAGAAGAGACTGACCACGGTGTTGACGAACACCAGCACGGCCAGCCAGGCCAGCCCGCCGTCCCAGGCGGCGGCGGTGGTGGTGAGCTTGCCGGCGAAGACGACGGTCGGCGGGGTGCCGACGAGGCCGAGCAGCGCCACCACCAGGGATGCACCAAGCCATGGCCGGGCTCGGCCCATGCCGCGGTAGGAGTCGAGGTCGCGCCGGTCGGGGAAGGCGGTCGTCACTGCGAATGCCGCAAGGTTGGTGACGGTATAGCCGGCGAGGTAGAGCAGCAGGGCGGGCAGGGCCAGGTCGCTGCGCCCGGCGACCGCGACCGGCACGAGCAGGTAGCCGACCTGGCTGACCGTGGACCAGCCGAGCAGGCGCCGGGGGTCGCTCTGCCAGTAGGCGGCGAAGTTGCCGAGCGTCATGCTGGCGACCGCGAGGACGGCGACCAGCAGCGGCCAGGCGAGGGTGTCGGGGAGCATGGCGATGAGTCGGTAAGCGGCGACCATCGCGCCGATCTTGGGCACGGTGGTGAGGAAGGCCGCGACCGCCCCGCCCGCACCCTCGGCGGCATCGGGGACCCAGAAGTGCCCCGGGACGCCGCCGGCCTTGAACATCAAGCCACCCAGCACCGCCACGACGCTCGCCGCGACCACGCCCTGTGGCGCCTCAGCAAGTCGGTCGGTGAGGTCGGCGTACGACGTGGTCGCGGAGACTCCGTACAGCAGCGTGACCCCGAGCAGCAGGAGGATGCCGAACAGGGCACCCAGCAGGTAGGTCTTCATGGCCGCCTCGGCTCCGCGGGGCGTGCGTGCGATGCCGATCAGGCCGTAGAGCGGGATGCTCGCGAGCAGGAACCCGACCACGACGACGAGCAGGTCGTCGGCGCCGGCGAGGACGAGCGTGCCGGTGGTCGAGAACAGGAAGAGTGCGTAGGTCTCGCTCTCCCGTGGCGAGCCGGCGATCTCGTCGGAGGCCAGCGCGAGGACGATCAGCGTGCCGACGACGGCGACGATCCGCGCCACTCCGGTGGCGGTGTCGACGGTGAAGGTGCCCTCCATCGCCGGCTGGGCCAGGCCGGGAAGGTCGACCGCGGCCAGGATGGCGGCGGCGACCAGCGCGACCGCGGCGATGACGCGGGTGACCCACTGACGGGTCCGCGGGAGGAAGGACCCGCTGACCAGGACCGTGAGCCCGCCGAGGAACACCACGATCTCCGGCAGCAGCAGGAGTGGCCGCATGGCCATCTCGGAGCCCACGGGCCTACCTTCCGACGAGCTCGACGGCGACCTCGGCCGCAGGCTCGATCACGGCGAGCAGTGGTCGGGGGAACACTCCGATGAGAAGGGAGAGCACCAGCAGCGGGCCGACCGACCAGACCTCGGCGGCGCGCAGGTCGGTGAATCCGACCGAGCGGCCGCGGGTCTCGCCGGTGAAGATCCGCTGCAGCGCGCGGAGGAACAGCGCCGCGGTGAGGAGGATGCCCACGAGCGCGATGGCCGTGACGGGGGCGGCGGCGATGCTGCCGGTGAAGATCTGGAACTCTGCGATGAAGCCGGACAGCCCGGGAAGGCCCAGAGAGGCGAAGGCGCCGACGGCGAAGAACGCGGCGAACCGCGGCGCGGGTCCGGCCAGGCCGCCGTAGGAGTCCATGTCGTAGGTCGCTGCGCGGTCCTGGAGGACGCCGGCGAGGAGGAACAGCGCACCGGTGATCAGTCCGTGGCTGACCATCTGCGTGACGGCGCCGGTGACCGCGATGGACCGGGCCTGCGCGGTGTCGTCGGCGATGAGCCCTGCGGCGCCGACGGCGAGGACGATGTAGCCCATGTGGTTCACCGACGTGTAGGCGACCATCCGCTTGACGTTCGTCTGGGCCAGGGCCACCAGGGCGCCGTACACGACAGAGAAGATGCCGACGACGATGATCACCCACGCCCAGTCCCGCCACGCCTCGGGCAGCATCGGCATCGCGATCCGCACGAAGCCGTAGGTGCCCATCTTCAGCAGCACGCCCGCCAGGACCGCCGAGCCGATCGCCGGCGCGTCCGTGTGGGCCGGCGGCAGCCAGGTGTGGAACGGCACGGTCGGGGTCTTCACCGCCAGCCCGATCAGGATCGCGGCCAGCACCAGCCCACCGGCCAGCGACGACCCGGCGAGCGGGGTCTGCTCGGCCAGCTCGACCATGTCGAAGGTGTGCGGGTCGGCGGCGATGTAGAGGCCGATGAACCCGACGAGCAGGGCCAGGGAGCCCAGGAACGTGTAGAGGAAGAACTTCATCGCCGACCGGGCGGCGTTGCCGTGCCCCCAGCCGGCGATCACGAAGTACATGCCGACGATCGAGAGGTCGAAGAAGACGAAGAAGAGGATCAGGTCGGCGGCGACGAACAGGCCCATGCTGACGCTCTGCAGGAAGAGGAACAGCGCCGCTTGGAGCCGCGGGCGGTCGGTCTCGCGCAGCGCGAAGATCGCGCAGGCGAGGAAGATCACCGCGGTCATCGCGATCAGCGGCAGGGACAACCCGTCGACGCCGAGGTGGTAGCTGCTGTTCACGCCTGGGATCCACTCGGCCTGCTCCTCGAAGGCGAGTCGTCCGGCCGTGGGCGTCTCGTAGCGCAGCCACGCCGCGACCACGAGGGCGAGGTCGGCGGCTGCGACGGCCACCCAGGTCCACCGTGCGGCCGCGTCGCCGAGCCGCGGAAGCGCGAGCAGGGCCAGAGCAGCAGCCAGGGGCAGGAAGACGATCAGACTGAGCACGTTCACCTCACCGTGACGAGGAGCAGGACGCCGATCGCGAGCACCGCGACGGCCTGGATGTAGTACTGGTGGAGCTGGCCGGTCTGCGGGCGACGTGCGAGGCGGCCGAGGCGGCGGAGTTGCGCAGCGAGCCCCTCGACCGCTCCGTCGAACCACCGGTCGTCGTCCCGTGCCGCGCGAGCCGCGGTCCACAGCGACGCCCGGGACGTTGTCTCGACCGCACCGTCGAGCACTCGGTCGTCGAACGTCGCTGCCCGACGCGCCAGACCGAGCGCGGCCGCGGCGGACCCGGCCACGCCACGGCCCAGGACGCGGTCGTCGAAACGCGCCAGCGCCTCTGCCAGCGAGAGGCTCGGGCGTACGACGAGGGCCTGTGTTGCGCGCTCGAGGCCCAGCCAGGCCAGGGCCCAGCCCGGTTCCGGCACCGGACGCCACCACACCAGCGCCAGCACCCCCAGTGCGATGACGACCGACGCGGCCATCTGCGCCCATGTCGGGTGGAGCGGCTCCTCGCCGAGAGCGCGCGCGAGCGTGTCGCCGAACGGCGGCAGCGCCAGCACTCCGAGGACCACCGCGCCGAGCGCAAGCGCGACCAGCGGCGCCTGCTCCAGCATGCCGACGTGGCGGGTGCCCGGCTCCTCCTCGTCGAGATGCGCCTCGACCTCGGCGTGATCGTGTTGGGACAGCTGTCGCCACAGGATCACCAAGATCTTGCCGGCGTACGCCGCCGACAGCGCGGCCGCGGCGAGGCCGGCGGCGTAGAGCCAGGGTGACTCCTCCAGGGCCGCGGCGAGGACCGCGTCCTTGGTAGCCCACAGCGCCAGCGGGGCGACGCCCGCGAGGGACAGCGCACCGGCGGTGGCGGCCCAGCCGACCAGCCGCCACCGCCGAGCCACGCCACGCAGACCGGCGAGCTGCTTGGTGCCGAGCGCGCTGAGCCAGGCCCCGGCGGCGAGGAAGAGCAGCGCCTTGGTCGAGGCGTGTGCCACGAGGTGTGCCGCTCCCCCGCTCACCGAGGCCAGCCCGGCGCCCATCACCACGAACCCGAGCTGGGCGGACGTGGAGGCGGCAAGCAGTTGTTTGAGGTCCTGCTGCGCCACGGCGACAGCGCCGAGCAGCAGCGCGGTGAGTGCGCCGACCCAGGCAGCAGCTGGCGCGGTCCAGCCGGTCGCCGCAAGCAGCGGCTCGGTGCGCAGCAGCAGGTAGCCACCCATGGCGACCATGGCCGCGGAGTGCAACAGTGCACTGACCGGGCTCGGACCCTCCATCGCGCGCGACAGCCAGAACGAGAACGGCAGCTGGGCCGCCTTGCCGAGTGCTGCGACCAGGACACCCGCCGCGACGACGTGACGCCACCCCGCGCTGCTTGCGGGCAGGTCGCCCAGTGACAGGCCGGCTCCACCGGCGAGCGCTGCTCCCGCTGCGATGTACAGCCCTACGTCCGCCGTGCGCGTGGTCACGAACGCCGTGATGCCGGCGGAGACCCGGTGGTCGTCGCGCCACCAGAACCCGATCAGCGCGAAGGACGTCGCGCCCATCACCTCCCAGGCGAACAGCAGCGCGGGCAGCGTCTCAGCAGTCGCCGTCAGGAGCGCGGCGGAGGCGAAGAGCAGCATGAGCCCGTGAAACCGGGCCTGTGACTCCCGGATCTCGCCGGCCGAGAACACGAGCACGAGCAGGCTCACGACCGCCACGGTCGGTGCGACCAAGGCCGACAGCGCATCGACCCCGAGGGCGAGATCGCTGCCGGCCATGAACGGGACCGACACCCTCGGCCGTTCGAGGGCAACCACCACCGACAGTGCGGCTGTGGTGAAGGCCGTGGCCAGCGACACGGCGGCCGCCGCCCGCTCGAGGCGGGAGAGGGCGAGGCCGCCTCCCACCACGGCGGGCAGCAGCACGAGCAGCCAGAGAGCAGTCTCGGACATGGACATGGTCACCCCGACAGGTCCGTGGCCATGTCGGTCATGTCGGCACCACGCTCACGATGCAGCAGCGTGGCGACCGCGAAGCCCATCGCCATCTCAACCGTCATCGCGGCGATGATCACCATGAGGAGGACCTGCCCGGTCGGGTCGGGAGCGAGGAACCACCAGACGCCGGCAGCGGCGAGGATGACAGCGTTGATCATGAGCTCCAGACCCATCATCACCATCACCACGACCTGCTGGGAGATCGCGCCGTACAGCCCGACGCTGAAGATCGCCGCGGCGATGAGCAGGGTCGCCTCCAAGGTCATCTGCCGACACCTCCGGGCTGGGGGTCGTCTGCGGGGCGCTGCTTCAGGTCATCGCCGAACCGGTCGTAGCGGGTGCGGTGCGCCGCGAGCACCACCCCGGCCACGATGGTGGCCACCATGACCGGACTGATCACGGCCATCACCAGCATCTTCGGGCCCATCAACGACTCCCCCAGCGCCATGGTGACGTCCGGCGGTGGACTGCCCCGGCGGGTGGGCCAGTCGACCATCAGGATGCCCGTCGCGAGCGCCAGGAACGTGGTCAGGGCGACGGCGATGGCGGTCTTGTTGCTGTGCACCATGCTCATCGGCATCAGAGCGGGGTTCATCCCCATGAACATGACCATGTAGACGGCCATGATCGCCATCTCCATGACCATCATCAGGATCGTCACCACGCCGACGTAGTTCTGCTGCAGGAAGAGCACCTGCATGCCGACCGCGACGAAGGACAGGGCGAGGGCGTACGTCGCTCGAGCCATCGAATCGACGTAGAAGACCGCGGCGCCGCCGAGCACCGCGACGAGCCCGATCCCCCAGAAGGCGATGTCGGTGAGCACGTTCACGACCTCCAGACGGCGATGACGGCGACGACCAGGTCCTGCAGCAGCACGGCCGGGAGCAGCAGCATCCAGCCCACCTCCATGAACTTGTCGGGGCGGAAGGCCGGCAGCCGCCGCCGCAGCCAGACCAGGACCGCGAGCAGGGCAACGGTCTTCACCAACACCCAGGCCCAGCCCGGCAGCAGCGGACCGGCGCCGCCGCCGAGGAACATCGGAACCGCGAACGCGGCGCCGGCGGCCAGCAGCGCGTATCGCCCCGCCTCGAACACCAGCCGGTCCACGCCCGACAGTTCCGCCCGTGCGCCACCGGAGACGTCCGTGCCGATCGCCGGGGCGAAAGGCCCCCACACGGAGAAGGCCGCGACCCCGAGCAGGTAGACCAGGAACGCCACCGGCATCCAGACAGCGAACCAGAGGCCCTCCTGGGCCGCCGCGACCGCGCCCACGTTCAGGGTCTCCGCGGCGATCGCCGGAGCGACCAGGGCGAACATCAACGGAAGCTCGTAGCCCAGTCCGTGCGCCAGGAACCGGTAGCCGCCGACCAGCGAGTGTGCCGAGTTCGCACCCCACCCGGTCAACCACACCAGCGCCCAGACCATCACGTCCATGGCGTTGAACCACATGACGCCCACGTCGAGGTCGAAGATGGTCCACTCCCCCAACGGCACGACCGTCACCATCAGCGCCGCCGTCACCAGCAGCCCGGCCCCCCCGATGCGCCACAGCAGGCGGTCGGCTTCGACGGTGGTACGACGTCGCTGCCGCATCAGCCGGGCCGCCTCACCGAACGGCCGGACCGGCCCGCCCATCTTCCCGCCCGGGCCGCCCCGCGCACGCGCGGCGAGGGCACCGTCCAGCACGGCAGCGGTCACGGCCAGCGCGCCCAGGATCCCCAACGCGACGATCGCCCAGCCGGGTGCAACGGTGGTGATCGGCGAGTCGGTCATCGAGGTCGGGTCATCCATGGGACACCTCGTGCTCCGCCTGTCCGGCGAGCAGCTCGTGGATGTCGAGGCTGGCGAGGACCAGTCGCGCCGTGGCGAGATCAAGACCCATGACCAGATGTGCCAGGTGGTCGGTCGAGAGTGTGCGGCCGGCGTCGTTCGTCCGAGTGCCGGTGTCACCGGCGGCGGTCGCGGCAACACCGGCGACCGCCCGGTCCAACATGCCCATCAGCCGGTCGTAGGTGTCACCGACCGCGTCGGCCGGCAACCTCCGGGCGTGGGCCTCCTTGTCGCTCAGCCGCCTGACGCCTCGCAGCGACCAGCGCAACGTCCACGAACGACGGACCCTCCGGCGCAGACGCTCGAGCTCCGACCCCGCCGCCCCCTCTCCGGACTCCAGGGCGGTGTCGCGGATCCTTCGGGCCTCTGCCGCGGCGTCGTCCCACCCCGCCAACGCCAGCAGCGAGGCGATGTTGTCGATGCCGCGGGCCGGCCCGACAACGTCGTCATCCTGGCGGGCACGCCCGTCGACGAGCTCGGCCTGTGCCTCGACAATGACATCGCCCTGAAGCGAGCAGTGCAACACCAAACCGGCCGGCCAGTCCCGCAGCACAGGCCCGAGACGCACCTGTAAGACGTCCATCTCGAGCCCATCTCGGTCCTCGCCGCCCTCCGCGAGAGGGATGCCTCCCGGTGACATCTCCATGTCGCCGTGGTCCATGCCCTCGTGGCCGCCGTGGTCCATGCCCTCATGGCTGCCGTGGTCCATGCCCTCATGGCTGCCGTGCTCCATGCCCTCATGGCTGCCGTGCTCCATGCCCTCATGGCTGCCGTGCTCCATGCCCTCATGGCTGCCGTGGTCCATGCCCTCATGGCTGCCGTGGTCCATGCCCTCATGGCTGCCGTGGTCCATGCCCTCATGGCTGCCGTGGTCCATGCCCTCGTGGCCCTCGTGGCCCTCGTGGCCCTCGTGGCCCTCGTGGCCCTCGTGGCCCTCGTGGCCCTCGTGGCCCTCGTGGCCCTCGTGGCCCTCGTGGCCCTCGTGGCCCT
>WLJH01000037.1 GCA_009701885.1 Actinomycetota bacterium | reverse complement strand
GGACTACCCCGGCTCGCCGACCAGCAGCGCCGCGACCTCGTCAGCCGCAGCCACCACCTGGGGCGCGACGACCCGCTCGTCGAGGATGCCCAAGGTGACGATGCCGACGGAGGCCTCGAGCCCCTCGACCCCACGGACGGGGGCGGCCAGGCCGCGGGCGCCGGTCTGCAGCTCCCCCGTCGTCGTGACGTACGCCGGGGGGCGGGCGCCCCCGTCGCGGCCGGCCCGCCCGAGCAGGACCGCCTTGCCGGCCGCGCCCTGGGCGAGCGGGTGGCGGGTGCCGACCCGGTAGGAGACGTGGAAGTCGGTCCAGGAGGGCTCGACGACGGCCAGCGCGAGCGCCTCGGAACCCTCGACGACCGTGAGGTGCGCGGTGCACCCGACCGACTCCGCCAGGGTCCGCAGCACCGGCTGCGCCAGGTCGCGAAGCACGGGCTGGACCGCGGCGGCGAGGTGGAGGATCCCCAGCCCCACGTGGAGGCGGCCCTTGGCGTCGCGGCGCACGAGGCCGTGCTGCTCCAGGGTGCTCACGAGCCGGTAGACGACCGTGCGGTTGACCTCGAGCCGCTGCGCGAGCTCGGTGACCGTGAGGCCGCCGGAGGTGCCGGCCAGCACCTCGAGCACGCGCAGGCCGCGGTCGAGGGTCTGGGAGGTCTCCGAGGACATGGCGGTGAGTCTAGGGAGCAGCGGTGCCGGACCGCCGGGAGCGGTCGGTTCAGCCCGCGGGGAAGATCATGCAGCTCGAGGTCGCGTGCGCGACCAGCCGACCGGAGCCGTCGACGAGGGAGGCCTCGGCCAGTGCCGCGCGCCGCCCGCGGGAGAGCACGCGACCGACCGCCAGGATCCGGCCCGTGTCCTCGGTGACCGGACGCAGGAACTTCACCGTGGGCCGGACCCGGCACGAGTACCGGCTGACGGCCAAGGGCCTGGACCTCCAGCCGGTGCTGGTCGCCGTCGCGCGCTGGGGCGACCGCTACCTGGCGGACCCCGAGGGTCCCCCGGTCGACGTGGTCCACCGCGACTGCGGCGCTCCCCTGCAGCCGGCCCTGGAGTGCGCCGAGGGCCACCGGGTCACCGACCCGCGCGAGGTCGTCACCGTCCCCGGCCCGGGCGCCAAGCCGTTCGCGGGACAGGGCTTGCCCACCCGACCGGGGAGTCGTCCCACACCGTAGGTCGAGCAGCCCGAGCCGGGAGAGACCATCGGAGCGACCGGAGGGCCGGGTCAGCCCGACTTGCGGGCGGCCCACTCCCTGACCCGGTCGATGCGCTGGCGCAGCTGCTCGGCGTTGGCGATGGCGGCGGCGGGGCCGCCGCACTCCTTGCGCAGGGCGGCGTGGACGACGCCGTGCGGCTGGCCCGTGCGGTGGTGCCAGGCGCCGACGAGGCCGTTGAGCTCGCGGCGCAGGACGGCCAGCTGCTCGTGGGTCGCGACCTCCTCGACCGCCGGGTCGCCGGGGTCCGTGGCTGACTGCTTCTGGACCCGCCCCTGCGACCGCGCCCGGTCGGCCTGGCGCTGGCGGAGCAGGTCGCGCATCTGGCCGGGCTCGAGCAGTCCGGGGATGCCGAGGAAGTCCATCTCCTCCTCCGACCCGACGTGCACCTCGCCCTCGTGGCCGAACTGCGCGCCGTCGTACAGCACGTGGTCGAAGCGGGCCTCGGAGCCGATCGCCTCGAAGCTGCCGAGGAGGTCGTCGGAGGCGCCCTCGCCGGCCTGGGCCTGGGCGAGCAGGTCGCTCTCGGCGGCAAAGATGTCGTCCTCGCTGGTGACCTTGCGACCGAGCACGTGGTCGCGCTCGACCTCCATCTCCGAGGCGAAGCCGAGCAGCGTCGGGACCGAGGGCAGGAACACCGAGGCGACCTCGCCGCGGGTCCGGGCACGCACGAAGCGGCCGACCGCCTGGGCGAAGAACAGCGGGGTCGAGGTCGTGGTGGCCCACACACCCACGGCGAGGCGCGGGACGTCGACGCCCTCGGAGACCATGCGGACCGCGACCATCCAGCGGGAGTCGCCCTCGGAGAAGGCGGAGATCTTCTTCGAGGAGCCCGGGTCGTCGGAGAGCACGACGGTGGCGGCCTCGCCGGAGACCTGGCGCAGCGTCTTGGCGTACGCGCGCGCGGAGTCCTGGTCGGTGGCGATCACCAGGCCGCCGGCGTCCGGCACGTGGCGGCGCACCTCGGAGAGCCGCTTGTCGGCGGCCGCGAGCACCGAGGGGATCCACGAGCCGGCCGGGTCCAGCGCGGTGCGCAGCGCCTGGTTGGTCAGGTCCTTGGTCAGGGGCTCCCCCAGCCGCGCCGCCACCTCGTCGCCGGCCCGGGTGCGCCACGACATCTCGCCGGAGTAGGCCAGGAACAGCACCGGGCGCACGACGTGGTCGGACAGGGCGTGGGAGTAGCCGTAGGTGTAGTCCGCCGCCGAGCGCGGGATGCCGTCGGGGCCGGGCTCGTAGGTGACGAACGGGATCGGGTTGACGTCGGAGCGGAACGGCGTGCCGGTCAGGCACAGCCGGCGGGTCGCGGGCTCGAAGGCCTCGCGCACGCCCTCGCCCCACGAGAGCGCGTCGCCGGCGTGGTGGACCTCGTCGAGGATCACCAGCGTCTTGAACCGCTCCGTGCGGATCCGCATGGCGAGCGGGTTGACCGCCACGCCGGCGTACGTCACGGCGACGCCGACGTAGTCCTGCGAGGTGCGGCCCTTGCCGGCCGAGAAGCTGGGGTCGATCGGGATGCCGGCGCGCGCGGAGGCCTCGGCCCACTGGGTCTTCAGGTGGTCGGTCGGGGCGACGACGATGATCCGGTCGACGATCCGGCGCCCCAGCAGCTCGGCGGCCACCGACAGCGCGAAGGTCGTCTTGCCGGCACCCGGCGTCGCGACCGCCAGGAAGTCACGCGCCGCCCGGCCCTCGCGGGCGGGGTCGAAGTACTTCTCCATCGCCTGCTGCTGCCAGGCGCGCAGCGACGGCGCCGTGCCCCAGGCCGCACGGTGCGGGAAGGCGGGAGTGAGAGCAGGCGTGAGCGAGGGGCCCGACTCCTCGTCGGGGCGCGGAGCGGCGCTCACGCGTCGGCGCCGCCGTCGTCCTTGAGCGACTCCCAGACCTCTTTGCAGTCCGGGCAGACCGGGAACTGCTCCGGGGAGCGGCTGGGCACCCAGACCTTGCCGCACAGGGCCACCACGGGGGTGCCCATCACCATCGCCTCGGTGAGCTTGTCCTTGTCGACGAAGTGCGAGAAGCGCTCGTGGTCGCCCTCGTCGGTGGGGACGGTACGACGGTCCTGCTCGACCCGCTCGTCGAGGGCCGTCCCGGTCCCGCCGCCGTCGCCGTCGGTGCCGAATCCGAATCCACTCACGGGGTGGAACTGTACGTCGTCGGGGCCGCCTGGCCAGATCGACGCGGGTCCTGAGCGAGGTGCGGCGCCGACCGGTCCGGGCCGACTAGTTCAGCTCAGGGTCGGCGGGCCGGGTGGCGTGCCAGGCGAGCTCGCCGGGCTGGCGGCGCAGGACGTCGCGCCACAGGTCGGTGGCGTCCTCGCGGCACAGGTCGCCGCCCTCGGAGGGCACGACGTACCAGGCGCCCTCGGCGATCTCGTCCTCCAGCTGGCCGGCACCCCAGCCGGAGTAGCCGGCGAAGATCCGCAGGCCGGCGAGCCGACCGGCCACGGCCTCCATCGGGGTGTCGAGGTCGACCAAGCCGAAAGGGCCGGCGACCCTCCGGAACCCGGTGCCGGGCACCGTGGCGGCGTCGTCGAGCAGCGCGACGGCCAGGGCCCCGTCGGGGCTCACCGGCCCGCCCTGGAAGAGCACCTCCGGCTCGGCGACGACCTCGCCCCAGGCGGGCAGGACCTCGTCGACGGGCACCGGGCTCGGGCGGTTGAGCACCACGCCCACCGCACCGTCGGCGTCGGCCTCGAGGAGCAGGACGACGGTGTCGACGAAGTTCGGGTCCAGCAGCGTCGGGGCCGCGACCAGGAGCAACCCGGGGGCCGGGGCCAGGCCGGGGCCGCGATTGCCCGGCGTCGTACTGCTCATGGCCTCATCATGCGCCACCCGCACGCACGTGACACGCCCGCGGGCACCGCACGACCACGGCACGGCGCGACCGCGGCATGGCACGACCCCGGGCCGACGTCAGAAGGGAGGGAGGCGTCGGACCGGGGTCGTGGTGGTCCTGGGGCCGGTCGCACAGGGGAGGGAGGGGCGACCGGACTGGCAGTGGATCAGGCGGCGAAGGCCGCCTTGAGCCGTCCCAGGAGGCTGGTGGGGGCAGTGGGCTCGGGGACCGGGGCGAGGACCCAGCCCGTACGGGCCTTCTCCTCGAGCCGAGCGCCGACGGCCGCGGCGCTGGCGTCGTGCGCGCTGGCCTGACCGGCCATGACGGCGAGCAGGATGCGCTCCTTGGCCACCGCCTTGTCCATGGCCAGCGCCATGGCGTCGTCGAGCGGGTGGGCGCGGTGGTGGTCGACGATGGCGCGGATGCCGGGGAGCTCGGCGGCGGTCGCGCGCCAAGCGTCGACGACGGCGTCCTCGAACGCCATCGGGCGGGCCATCAGCTCGCGCTCGATCCGGCCCGCGAGGCGGGTGTGCCAGCGCAGCTGGAGGGCGCCGAGCAGCGTCAGCTCGTCGCCGAAGGAGTCCGGGACGCCCTCGACGTCCCAGGGCAGGAGGCCGTCGCGACGTGCGTCGGCCTCGGAGATCACGGCGCGGAGGATCTCTCCACGGTTGCGGTACGAGGTCCAGGTCATCGGGGTGTCGCCTTCCTCGATCGAGTGGTGTGGCTCACGGTTCACATACCGCGAGTACGTACCGAGAGTACGGAGCCGGATCCGAGCCGCGCAAACACCGCGGGGTGGTCCGAGCGGTGATCCTGACCACCTGTGACGGGCGCCCCAGGACCCTTGACGGCGGGCGCTCCGGCACTCCTGAGACGCCCGTCACTAGACTGGCGGTATGTCGAGGTCCTCGGTCTCCAAGCTCGTGCCCAAGGTCCCGGGCGTCCCCGGGGGCTCGCTGCGCGCGCAGTACTCCGCCTCGACCAAGCGGGGCCTGGTCGACGTGGCCGAGGAGCTGTTCACCGAGCACGGCTACGCCGCGACCTCGCTGGACGCCATCGTCAGCGGCGCCGAGGTCACCAAGGGCGCGCTCTACCACCACTTCAGCGGCAAGCAGGCGCTCTTCGAGGCGGTGTTCGAGCGGGTGTCCTCCGATGCCTCGCGCGCCATCCAGAAGGCGCTCAAGGGCAAGCGCGACCCCTGGGAGAAGGCGCGCGCCGGCCTCGAGGCCTTCCTCCTGGTCGTCCAGGAGCCCCGCTACCGCCGGATCGTGGTGCAGGAGGGCCCGTCGGTCCTTGGCTACGAGCGGTTCCGCGAGCAGGAGGAGCGCTCCACCTTCGCCACCGTCGTCGACATCGTCCGCTCGGTGCTCTCCGCGGGCACCTGGGAGCTGGACGAGCCGATGATCCAGACGTTCTCGCGGATCTTCTTCGGCGCGATGTCCTCGGCCGGCGAGGACGTCGCCGTCGCCGACGACCCGATCCTGGCCGCGACCCGGGTCGAGGCGGCCATCGGCTTCATCATCGCCGGGTTCCAGTCGCTCGCCGACGCCGGCGTCCCCCTCCCCGACCCGGGCGCCAGACCGGTCGAGGTCCCGGCTGCACTCGAGGGCAGCTAGGGCCGAACCGGCGCGTCGTTCCGGAAGGATGCGCCGGCTCGGCGGGGGAGGGTCGGGGAGGGCGCGGTCAGCAGGCGGCGTACGAGCGGGTGGTGGCGAGCGGCCCGGCCCCCCGGCGGGTCACGGTCGCCCGGACCTCGTGGTCGCCCTCGGTGAGCGCGAGGCGGAGGCGGCCCGGGACGGCGCTGCGGCCGAGCCGGGTGACCTGCTGACCGTCCACCTCGAGCACCACGCTGCGCACCCGCGGCTGCTGGCGCGGCTGCAGCAGGCGCACGGCCAGGGTGCCGGCCGCACAGTCGACCGCCGCGGGCAGCCGGACGTAGCGGCGACCCGGACCGGTCGCCCGGCCGGTGGCCTCCCCCGGTGCCGGGACGTCAGCAGTCGGCGCGACGGTCCAGCTGCGGATCTCGCGCGTGAGGTCGACGTCGTCGGGGTGCAGCACCCCGGGCAGCGCCTCGACGGTGACGGTCACCCGCTGTGGGGCGTCCGTGCCGACGACCTCCAGGCCCGCGGGCCCGGTCGGGAGTACGTCGTCGGCGACGGTCGTGCCGTCGACGGTCCACGTGGTGCGGGTGCCCGCGCCGGTGCCGAGCACCTCCAGGCCCAGCCGCACCGACTCGCCGGGCGCCACCACGACCACGTCGGTGGTCGGGGGCAGCACCGAGCCCGGCTCGACCAGGCTGACGCCGTACGTGCCCAGGTCGTCGGCGAGCAGGCGCAGCGGCAGCTGCTCGGCCGCGACCGGTCCGAAGGGCTGGCCGAGGGTGCGCATGAGGCAGTCGTGGCAGGAGCGGTACCACCGGGTCGGTGAGTAGTGCGCGCCCTCGAAGAGCCCCACGACGTCCGGCGGCTGCGGACCGGTCGTGGGCACCGGGGTCGCCGGGTCGACCCAGCGCCGCCACTTCAGCCGCGAGCGGTCGGTGACGTCGGTGACATTGGCCAGGCACGGACCGTCCTGGGAGGAGGGCACGTCGGAGCAGGGGGCGTAGCCGGGGGTGAAGGTGTCGTACTCGTCGTCGAGGCCCAGCAGCGAGTGGCCCAGCTCGTGGGCCATCACCTCGGTGCCCGCCTCGTGGGTCGAGGTGGTCGCCACGAAACCACCGGAGCCGCCGTACTCCTCGTCGTTGACCACGAGCAGGACCTGCTCCCAGCCCGGGTGGCCGGCGTCGGCGTCCGCGACGATCGCGCCCGTGTCGGCGGGGACGAGCAGGCGCTGGATGCCGAAGGAGCAGTACGTCGCGTCGTAGCGGGTGTCCACGAAGCCGGCCGGGTTGGCGGTGCCGGTCTCGGGGCAGCAGCCGGGTGCCGTGGAGACGTCCTCGCACCTCGCCGACGGCGGCGGCTGGTCGGCGCCGCGCTGCTGCGAGGGCACGAAGACACCGACGACGTTGACGAGGTCGCGGTGCTCGGCGAACGGGGTGCGGGCCAAGAGGTCGTCGGCCACCCGCGCGGCGTCGACGGTGAAGTCGTCCTCGTCGGCTGCGGTGTAGCCGTCACCGAGGACGACGACGTCGAGCCGGTTGGCCGACGGGCCGAGCGGGTGGCCGGGCAGCTCGACCCGGGTCGGCGCGGTCGCGGCCGCGCGCCGCGCGGGAGCACGGTACGCCGCGGCGTACCCCTCCCCCGCGACGCGTGCCCGGACCGAGGCCAGGTCGGCATCGACCGGCACCCGGACCCGCAGGACCGGCGCCGGGTCGAGGACCTGCTCGCCGGTCAGCGCGGTGGCGCCGGCGACCCGCGGCAGCTCGGCGCGCACGTGGGTGGCCGGGACCGCGGTGCGGCTCAGCACCGTGCCGTCAGAGGTGCCGAGGAGCACCCGGGCCCGGGCACCGTCCACCACGCCTCGGCGGGGTGCGTCGGCGGCGGGCAAGGTCACGTCGGAGACGACGCGCAGCCCGCCGTCCGGGGTCGGGCGCAGCGAGACGATCCGGGCGAGCGCGCGGTCGGCGGCGGGTGCCGCGACCGGCCCGGGCCCGGTGCGCTCCGGGTCGAGGGCTCCAGCCGGCGTACCCGCCAGCGCGGCCAGCAGCACTCCCCCCGCAGCCAGCGCGCCGACCAGCGAGCGAGGGAGCCCCACGTTCAGCCGCCGATGCTCACGGAGCCGGTGGCGGCGGGGACGAGCTCGATCCAGGTGCGCCCGGCCGGCACCCGCACGGTGCCGAGGCGGTCGCGCAGCTGCAGCGGGGCGTCGAGCCCGGCCTTCTCCCAGGTCAGGTTGACCGCGCGGCCGCCGTGCAGCAGGACCGCCGGGCCCTTGCCCTCGAGGATCGACTCGGGCACGGGGTTGCCGGCAGGGTCGCGGTAGCCGGCGTCGCCGACCCGCACGCGCACGACGAGCACGGAGTCGGCGAGGAACTCGTCGCCGGCCGCGGCGAAGGTGTTGACGTTGCGGTAGCGCCCGCCCTCGAACGCCCAGCTCGTCGCGTGACCGCCGGAGAAGCGGGCCTCGAGCGTGCGCCCCGGCTGCCCCTTGGGGAGGTCCTTCGCCTCGCCCCACTCGAGGTAGTCGGCCGGCCGCTCGGGCGGGCCCTGCACCAGGGTGGCCGTCTGCGCCAGGTCGGTGAACAGGTTGTACGGCGCCGAGCGGGAGGAGTCGCGGAAGAACCCCTTCGCACCCTCGCCGAAGAAGGGGATGCCGGCCTGGCGGATCCGCTGGATGGTGATCGGGGCGGCGCCGCTGGTGACCATCGCGCCGTCGACCGGCGAGACGATGCCGATGTCGGTGGAGCGCATCGAGCGCACCGGCCCGACGGTGCCCGGGATCTCGGAGTAGAAGAACGCCGCCAGGCGGGTCATCCCGCCCTCGACCAGCTCCTCCACGACCAGGTCGGCGCTGCCGAGCCCGATCTGCGGGGCGGCCGAGGAGGTGTTGTCCATCTTCAGCACCATCACCGGGTGCCGGGCCGCGGCGCTGCCGCCCTTGGCCGGCAGCCCCGTGAGCGGCCAGGTCTCGGGGGTGACCTCGGAGCCCGCGGTCACCCCCTGGCTCGCCGCCCCGGAGGGTCCCTCCGTGTCCGGTCGGTCGTCGGCCCCGCAGGCCGCCGCCCCCAGCAGGCCGGCGAGGGCCAGGGAGCAGACGGCGAGGCGGGCGGGACGGTGACGGGTGGGCACGGGGGGGACCTCCAGGGGGCGTGCGGTGCTGCGGGTGCTGCGGGGTGCTGCTCGGTCGTGCTGGGGCCGGGCTCAGCCGAGGGTGATGCCGCCGTCGACGTACAGCGTCTGGCCGGTGATGTACGACGCCTCGTCGGCCGACAGGAACGTGACCGCCGCGGCGATGTCCTCGGGGTACCCCACCCGCTTGACCGGGTTGGCGTCCGCATTCATCTTCCGGAACTCCTCGACGTCCATCTTGAGGCGCGCCGCGGTGGCGTCGGTCATCTCGGTGGCGATGAAGCCCGGGGCGACGGCGTTGACGTTGATCCCGAAGGGGCCCAGCTCGATGCCGAGGGTCCGGGTGAAGCCCTGGATGCCCATCTTGGCGGCGGAGTAGTTGGCCTGGCCGCGGTTGCCCAGCGCCGAGATCGAGGAGATGTTGACGACCTTGCCGTAGCGCTGCTCGACGAAGTGCTTCTGCGCGGCCTTGGTCATGAGGAACGCGCCCTTGAGGTGCACACCCATGACGAGGTCCCAGTCGTCCTCGGTCATCTTGAACAGCAGGTTGTCGCGGGTGATGCCGGCGTTGTTGACGAGCACGTGCACGCCGCCGAGCTCCTCGACCACGCGCGCGATGGCGGCGTCGACGCTCTCGGCGTTGCTGACGTCGCACCCGACGCCGATCGCCTTCGCACCGTCGACCAGCGAGAGGCGGCCGGCGGCGTCGGAGGCGGCAGACTCGTCGAGGTCGATGATCGCGACCGAGGCACCCTCCTCGGCGAAGCGGTTGGCGGTGCCGAAGCCGATGCCGCGCGCGGCTCCGGTGACGATGACGACGCGACCGTCGAAACGACCCATGGTGGTGGTGCTCCTTCGCAGAGGGACTGTCTGGACTGACTCAGGACTGAGTGGGGACTGGCTGGACCTGGCGGTGACCCGCTGGCGTGGCCGGTGGTGACCGCGCTGCGCGCAGGCGGCGCCGCGCTGGGCCCCCAGCACCCTAGACGGGCCGACGGCGGCGGGGGTCGGCACCCGCGGATCGGACCGGCCGCGACACGCGAGGGTCCGGACGCGCTGAGGCTCAGGCGAGCGCGGCGCGGAGGCGCTCGGCGTACGCCGCCCGCTCGCCGTCGGCGTACTTCTGCCGCGGCCAGAAGAACCCGCGCAGCCCGTCCCCCTTGGTGCGGGGGACGACGTGCAGGTGCAGGTGCGGGACCGACTGGCTCACGGTGTTGTTGATCGCCACGAAGGAGCCCTGGGCACCCAGCACGTCGACCACGGCGGTGGCGATGTCCTGCGCGGCGGCGAGGAAGGGGTCGCGCAGCGGCGCGGGGAGGTCGGGGAGGGTGGCGTGGTGCTCGCGCGGGACGAGCAGCACGTGGCCCTTGAAGACGGGGCGCTGGTCGAGGAAGGCCAGCAGGTGCTCGGTCTCGAGCACGACGTCGGCGGCGAGCTCCCCGGCCACGATCGCGCAGAAGACGCAGTCGCGGCCGGGGGTCGCAGAGGTCATGCCGACATCATGGGGCGGCGACGCTCAGCCGTTGCCACCCGCTCGGAAGGCCAGCCACGCGTCGCTCATGCGGGCGGCCTGACCCTCGGTGAACATGTCCATGCAGTCGTCGACGGTGTAGTCCATGAAGTTGTGGACCGGGTCCAGGCCAGGGGCCGCGCAGGAGTCGGCGCCCTCGGGGCAGCCGAACTGCGGGAAGGCCTCGCGCGGGGTGTCCTCGACGCCGTCGCCGACCGGCGTGCAGCCGTTGGCGAAGGTGTGCTCGAGCATCATCCAGTGGCCGACCTCGTGCGTCAGGGTGTCGCCGCCGTTGTAGGGAGCGGCGGTGCCGCCGGGCATCGACTCGTCGAGGATCACGACCCCGTCGATGAAGTCGCGACCGTTGTTGTAGCCCTTGGGGAAGTAGGCCCAGCCCAGGAGGCCGCCACCGATGTCGGCGGAGTAGACGTTGAGGGTCTCGGAGTCGCCCTCGTGCAGCGCGGCCTTCATGTCCTTCTCGGTCTTGCCGGGGGTGACCTGCGCCCACGCGGCGTTGACCGTCCAGGTCGTCTTGACCAGGTCGAAGCGGAAGGCGGTGTCGGCGGCCTCGGTGGCGGTGGTGCCGGCGAAGGCGTCGTTGAGGACGTCCATCTGCGCCGCGATCATGTCCTCGGTCCGGGCCCGCTCGGCGGCCGTGGGCTCGGTGTCGCTCAGCACGTGGAAGACCGTGTCGATGGTGACCGAGCCCGGCGCGAGCGTGGGGGCGTCCGGGAGCACGCCGTACCTCGGCGCGTCCTTCTTCGGGTAGAGCGCGGGCTCCTCCGCCGTGGCGCCGAGGGCCTTGCGGGCGCCGGAGAGGTGGCCGTGCTCGTCCTCGCAGACCTCGACGCCGGGCGAGGACGCCGCGGTGACGGCCACGGGCGCCGCGCCGGTCAGGACGGTGACGGACAGGACGCTGGCCGCGGCGGCGGCCAGGACGGAACGGGTCGAGCGATGAGCGCGCAGGCGCATGGGTGGTGCTCCCTCCGAGACACGCCGACGGTCGCCGGCGGAGCAGCAACCTAACCCCGGGGACCGACGGCCGTCACGCACCTCGCTGGCCGGCCCCGTCGCACATCTCAGTCGCACACCTCAGTCGCACACCTCAGTCGCACACCTCAGTCGCAGACCTCGGTCGCGCACTCCGGCGGAAGCACCGGCGCGGGCCCGTGGGTGTGTCCCTGGTCGCCGGGCCCGGTGCCCCGACCCGCGCCGCGCGGCACGGCGTCGAAGTGGTGGCTGTCGGCGGTGCCGTAGGTCCAGCGCAGGCCGTGGCGGCGCATGATCGCCACGACCTGGTGGCTGCTGGAGCGCCAGGCCACCCTGGGGTGCGAGCGCGAGGCCCACCAGGAGTTGGGGACCAGGCCGTGGCTCGAGCGGTAGGGGTTCTCCCAGGTGTTGATGTCCAGCGACCGGCCCCAGGCGTGCGGGGAGCGGACGCCGGGCCGGCCCACGACCTGGCGGCAGTTGAAGGCCGAGGTGTTGCCTGCCGCCATGGAGGCGTAGTCGTCGGCGCCGCGCAGCCGCGGCGACCAGCCGAAACGGTCGGCACGGAACATCGCGCGGACCGGCAGCCCGGCGCGGTACATCTCCGACAAGGCCGCCGACATCTGGCCCACGACGGAGGCGGCGGCGACCAGCTCGCCGCGGTAGCGGTAGCCGTCGTAGCCCCAGTGGTTGATCCTCAGCAGCCGCAGGCCCTCCCGGCCCACGGGGCAGCCGGCGTGCCAAGTGCGTCCGGTCATCGACCTCCACACGCCGGCGGGGATCCGGGTGATCCGGGGTGCGGGGCCCTCACCGACCGCACGCGGCGGTCGGGGCAGCGTGCGCCGCGGCACCGGCCCACCGAGCCGTACGACGGTGCCGGGCGGGGTGTTGTCCAGCCGGTGCACGGGGCTGGTGTCGCGCTCCAGCCACGGCTGCCGGGGCGTGCGCACGCGGTAGCGGGTGTCCTCCCGCGGGGCGACCCGGGTCGACGCCCGACCCTGCTCGTCGGTGCGCAACCGCTCGACCACGCGCCAGCGGTCGCCGCGTCGCTCCTCGAGCACCACCTCGCCGGTGACCGGCTCCCCGGCACGGGTGCGCCAGCGCAGGGCCAGGCGGACGCTCGTCTCGTCGACGACCTCGTCGGGGCCGGTGAGCTCGGCGCGGGCAGTGCGCCGGCGCAGGGGCAGCGTCACCGGCCCGGTCTCCTGGGGAGCAGCGGCACTGCCCTCGGGCTCGGCGCTGCCTCCGGGCTCCCCCGCGGTCCCGTCCCAGGTCGCCCGCACGACGTTGCCGGCCGGGTCCCGCCCGAGCACCGCCTCGAGCGTGGCGCTGCCGGCCGCGTCGGTCACCACGACGGCGAGCTCGCGCCACTCCTCCCCCACGAGCCGCTCGACGCGGACGCTCGCCCCGACCACCGGTTGGCCGGCCGCGTCGGCGAGCACGACGGTCACGGGCGCCGGCTCACCGGCGTACGTCGGTGGGGCGGTGAGGTGCAGGCCGGGTGCGTGCTCGCGCTGGTCGCGGTCCGCGGGCGCACCGACGGCCGGCGCCGCGAGGGCGAGGGACAGCGAGAGGACGGCGAGGACGAGCTTCCCGAGCAGCACCTCGCCACCCTGCCCCGACCAGGCGGCGGGCGGGCCCACCCGGACCGGCGAGTCGCCGCCGGTCCGAGCGGGGCGGAGGGGGCAGAGGGGATCAGTCCCGGTCGGCGACCCAGGCGTCGCGCGCGTCGACGGCAATGTCGGGGTGGTCGGTGAACAGCGCGTCGACCCCGGCCTCGAGGAAGGCCACGGTCTCCGCACCCATGTCGCCGAAGGCGTCCGGGTCGGTGCCGCGGCGGAAGTTCGTCGCCATGAACTGGTTCTCCGCGCGCAGGGTGTAGACCACGACCCGCAGACCGGCCGCGTGCGCGTCGTCCACCACGTCGCTGGGCTCGCCGGTGGCACCGGTGGCGGGGTCACGCGGCAGCACGACGTTCTTCTCGGGGCTCAGCCAGTCGGCGTACGTCGCCACCTCGGCGAGCCCTGCCGGGGTCACCAGGTCGGCGTACGTCGTGGGCTCCCCGGCCGCGACCGCGTCGTAGGGCGCACCCGAGCCGGAGACCAGCTGCACCAGCGGCACCTTGGTCATCGTGTCGAGCTCGCGCAGGTTGGCGGTCTCGAACGACTGCACGAGCACCGGGCTCCTCCTCTTCGTGAGCCCCGCCTCCTCCAGCTCGGCGACGAGCGGCTCCTCGAGCGAGAGCCCGATGGAGTCGAAGTACGTCGGGTGCTTGGTCTCGGGCGCCACCGCGACCCCGAGCCGCTCGGCCAGGCGCAGCACCTGGGCGAGGGTGGGGATGCCATAGCGGCCGTCGTACTCGGTGTTGGCCGGTCGCACCTCCGGCAGCCGCTCGACCGCGCGCAGGGTGCGCAGCTCGGCCAGGGTGAAGTCCTCGGTGAACCAGCCGGTGACCGGGCGGCCGTCGACGACCTTGGTGGTGCGGCGGTCGGCGAACTCGGGTCGGTCCGCGACGTCGGTGGTGCCGGAGATCTCGTTCTCGTGGCGGGCGACGAGGACGCCGTCCTTCGTCGGGACCAGGTCGGGCTCGATCACGTCGGCACCCATGTCGACGGCAAGGCGGTAGGCGGCCAGCGTGTGCTCGGGGCGGTAGCCGGAGGCTCCGCGGTGGCCGACGACCAGCGGGGTGTCGAGCTGGGTGAGGGGCTTGGCCGCGCCGCCGGGGCGGTCGGCCTGCTCGGCGGCGACCGCGGGCGGGCCGGTGAGGACGAGCGCCAGGAGGACGGTGGACGTGGCGATGGGCGCGGTCGCGCGCCTGACCCGAGATGTCATGGGCAGGAGGCTGGCGGCGTACGGCGTCAGGACCGCGACCCGCCCGGGACGCGCCGTCGACGGCTCGGTGAACGCCTCGCTCGCGCTCGGTCCGGCTCAGGGGAGGTCGCTGAACCGCTCCACGTCGCGCCGCTCGCCGGAGACGATGATGACGTCCCCGGGCACCACGACGGTGTCGGGCGTGGCGTAGGTGAACTGGCGGCTGCCGCGCTTGATGCCGACCACGGTGATGCCGTACGCCGAGCGGATGTCGGTGTCGCGCAGCGGCTTGTTGAGGATCTGCTTGGGCGGCTTGCTCTTGACGAAGGCGTAGCCGTCGTCGAGCTCGATGTAGTCCATCATCCGGCCCGACACGAGGTGGGCCACGCGCTTGCCCATGTCGTGCTCGGGGCGCACGACGTGGTGGACGCCGATCTGGGTCAGGATCCTGGCGTGGGCGGCGCTGATGGCCTTGGCCCAGATGTCCGCGACGCCCAGGTTGATGGCCACGGACGCCGACAGGATGCTGGCCTCGAGGTCGGTGCCGACGCCGATGACGGCCCGCTCGAGGTCCTGGATGCCCAGCTGGCGCATGGCCTCCTCGTCGGTGGAGTCGGCCTCCACGACGTGCGTGAGCCGGCCCGCGAGCGACTGCACGATGCGCGGGTCGCTGTCGATCCCGAGCACCTCGGTGCCGCCCGCGACGAGCTCCAGCGCCAGGGACTTGCCGAAGCGGCCGAGGCCGATGACGGCGACCGCCCCACGGGGGGTCGCGCGGGGCTGGTTCCTAGCCAATGAGGGGCCTTCCTTCGGGGTGGTGGTAGAGCCGCTGCCGCTCGCGCAGCGCGAGTGCGGACACCAGGGTGATGGGGCCGAGCCGGCCCACGAACATCAGCGCGACCAGCATGAGCTGTGCCGGCGTACCGACGTCGGCGGTGATGCCGGTGGAGAGGCCGACTGTGGCGAAGGCGGAGACGACCTCGAAGAGCACCACGGCCGTCCGCAGCCCGGTCAGCTCCACCATCACGACGGTCGCGGTGACCACGAGCCCCACCGAGAGCAGGGCGACCGTCAGGGCCTGCCGCACCACCCGGTCACCGATGCGGCGCTCGAAGGCCTGCACGTCGCGCTCGCCCCGCACCTCGGCCCAGATGACGAAGAAGAGGAGCACGAAGGTGGTCACCTTGATGCCGCCGGCAGTGCCTGCGGACCCACCGCCGATGAACATGAGCACCACGGTGACCAGCAGCGTGCCCTCGTTGACGGCGCCGTAGTCGATGGAGTTGAAGCCCGCGGTGCGCGGCATGACCGCCTGGAAGAACCCGGCCAGCACCCGGCCCGGGGTGTCGAGCTGTCCCAGGGTGGCGGGGTTGCGCCACTCGTTGGCGGTGACGACCACCGTGCCGAGGACCAGCAGCACGGCCGTGGCCCAGAGCGTCATCTTCGTGTGCATGGACCACCGGCGTGGCGTGCGGAGGTGGCGGCGCACCTCGAGGATCACCGGGAAGCCGATGCCTCCGAGGATCACCGAGAAAGCGATGGGCAGGCAGATCCACGGGTCCGTGACGAAGCCGATGAGGCTGTCGGACCACAGCGCGAAGCCGGCGTTGTTGAACGCCGAGACCGAGTGGAAGACGCCGAGGTACGCCGCGCGCCCGGGCGAGTAGTCGTAGGCGAGCCAGAACCGCAGCCCCAGCGCCAGCGCCACCACCGCCTCGACGACCAGGCTGGTGCGCGCCACGCCCACGACCACGCTGCGCACGTCGCCGAGGCCGACCGCCTTCGTCTCCGCGGCGGCCGTCATCCGCGCCCGCAGCCCCAGGCGGCGGGAGATGGCCAGGCCGAGCAGGCTGGCCAGCGTCATGGTGCCGAGGCCGCCGACCTGGATCAGCGCCAGGATCGTCACCTCACCGAAGGTGGAGAAGTACGACTCGGTGTCCACGACCACGAGCCCGGTCACGCAGACCGCGCTGGTCGCGGTGAAGAGCGCGGTCAGCGGGTCGGTCCAGTCGGTCCCGGTCCGGGCGACGGGCAGCATCAGCAGCAGCGTGCCGACCAGCACTGCGCCGGCGAAGCCGGCCACGACCACCTGGGCCGGGTGCCGGAGCACCCGGGGTCGCCTCTCGCGCAGCACGGGACCGAAGGTAGACCTCTCGGGCGACGTCGCTGTCAGCGGCCCGCCCTAGGGTCGGCCCATGAGCACGCAGACGATCGTCCTGTTCCACCACGTCGCCGGGCGGACGCCGGGCATGGAGGCACTGGCCGAGCGCTGGCGCGCTGCCGGGCACGTCGTGCACGCCCCCGACCTCTTCGGCAGCCGCACCTTCGGATCGGTGGAGGAGGGCTTCGGCTTCGTGCAGTCGATCGGCGGCTTCGACGAGGTGCGGGCCCGGGCACTGGCAGCGGTCGAGGAGCTGCCCGAGCAGGTGGTGTACGCCGGGGTGTCGATGGGTGTGGTCGCGGCGATGCACGTGGCCGCGCGTCGTCCGGGCGCGGTGGCGGGGGTGTTCCTGGAGTCCTTCGTCGACCCCGAGCACGTCGGGCCGTGGCCGGTCGGTGCGCCGGTGCAGGTGCACGGGATGGAGGACGACGAGTTCTTCGGCCTCGAGGACCTCGAGCCGGCCCGCGCCTTCGCCGCCACCCGCGACGACGTGGAGGTCTTCACCTATCCCGGCGACCAGCACCTGTTCGTCGACAGCTCGCTGTCGGCGTGGGACGCCGCGGCCGCTGCGCAGGTCGACGAGCGGGTGCTGGCCCTCCTCGCGGGGCTGTAGGCGGCCGGCGGCCCCGGGGAGGGGGTGTCGCTCGGCGACGTTCCGCACGCCTCGGGCGCTCCTGGTGTGCGGAACGTCGCTCAGCGCACTCAGACCGGCGCGCCCAACAGCCCGAGCACGATGCCGACCGCGGCACAGACCCCGAGCACCCGCAGCACGCCCCACCCGCGCCAGAACAGCAGCAGCGAGGCCAGGGCGAGCAGCCCCAGGGCGACCGGGTCTGCGGAGGAGAGCACCGGCAGGTCCAGCGACACCGGACCCGTCCCGACCTCGCGCTGGTCGTCGAAGAGCGTGGCCAGGGCGAAGAAGAGCGCCAGGTTGGCGATGACGCCGACGACCGCGGCGGTGATGCCCGCGAGGGCCGAGGACAGGGCGTGGTTGCCGCGCAGCCGCTCGACGTAGGGCGCCCCCAGGAAGATGAAGACGAAGCAGGGCACGAAGGTGACCCAGACCGTCAGCAGGGAGGCCAGCACGCCGGCGACCCACGGGTCGAGGCCGCCGGGGTCGCGGTAGGCGCCGAGGAACGCCACGAACTGCACGACCATGATGAGCGGGCCGGGCGTCGACTCGGCGAGCGCGAGGCCGCGCACCATCTCGCCGGGGGCGAGCCACCCGTAGACCTGCACCGCCTGCTGGGCGACGTAGGTCAGCACCGCGTAGGCGCCGCCGAAGGTCACCAGCGCCGTGCCGGAGAAGAAGAGTGCCTGGTCGACGAGGACGCTGTCGCGCCCGAGCAGCACGGCGAAGGCCACGACCGGGGCGGCCCACAGCACCACCCCGACCAGCACCACCTTCAGGGCGTGGCTGCGCGTCGCCGGCTCCTGGTGCAGCGCGTCGTCGGGGATCAGCGGCTCGGGTCCGCCGTCGGGGTCACCGTGCTTGGCGTGCGGCAGCACCTGGGGGGCGACCCGGCCCAGGACCCAGCCGACCACGGCAGCAGCCGCGACGACGGCGGGGAACGGTACGGCGAAGGCCGCCAGCGCCACGAAGGCGGCCACCGCGACCGCCACCATCACCGGGTGCCCCAGCGCCCGGCCGCTGAGCCGCCACACCGCCTGCGCGACGATCGCGAGCACCGCCGGCGCCAGCCCCGCGAAGAGGGCCTCGACCGCCGTGGTGTCCCCCAGCCCGACGTACAGGCCGGAGAGGGCGAGGAGCGCGACGAGCCCGGGCAGCACGAAGAGGGTGCCGGCGATCAGGCCGCCCTTGATGCCGTTGAGCAGCCAGCCGATGTAGATGGAGAGCTGCTGGGCCTCGGGTCCGGGGAGCAGCGTGCAGAACGAGAGGGCGTGCAGGAAGCGGCGCTGGCCGATCCAGCGGCGCTCGTCGACCAGCTCGCGCTGCATCATCGCGATCTGGCCGGCCGGTCCCCCGAAGGTCTGCAAGGAGATCAGGAACCAGACGCGGGTGGCTTCGCGGAGAGGCACGAGAGGTTCAGCCTCGGGAGCGGCAGGCACAGGTGCATCCTGCCGGGACGAGGTGGACGACGGGCGGCCGGTCTCTCACGGTGTGGGCGGGGACCCCGTCCGGATGCCCTCCACGGCGTCCCGCGCGGCACGGTTGACCCCGATCAGCGTGGCCGAGGCGTCACCGCACCAGTCGCCGTACCCCACCAGCAGGACGTGCGGGTCGTCGACGGACACGACCGGGGCGGAGCGACGGGTGCCGCCACCGGCGCGGGCCGGCAGGTCCACCGCCGTGGTGGCGGGCCGGCCACGACGTGTGGTCAGTCCCAGCGGCGAGAGGTGCCGCAACGCGGGGCGGAAGCCGGTGCACCACACGACCGCGTCGAAGGGACGGTGGGTGCCGTCGGGCCACACCGCACCGTCGCCCACGAGGCGGCTCGGCATCGGCTCGGCTGTCAGCCCGTGCTCGTCGCGGGCGCGTCGCACCGAGGGGACGGCCACCACGTCGCCCAGCGACCCGACGCCCGCGTGCGCGATCCCGGCGGCCCGGTCGCGCACGGCCCGGGTCGCGGTCTCGAAGAGGACCCGGCCGTCGACGCCGTCGGGCAGCATCCGCGGCGGCACCTTGGTGGACCAGGTCACCGAGCGGGCCACCGGCAGCAGGTCGGCCGCGACCTGCGCACCGGAGTTGCCGCCCCCGACGACCAGGACCCGCAGCCCGGCCAGGTCGGAGGCGCCGCGGTAGTCCGCGGTGTGCAGCTGGCGGCCCCGGAAGTCGGCCATGCCGGGGACGTGCGGCCAGAACGGCCGCGACCAGGTGCCGGTCGCGCTGACGACCCAGCTCGCGGCCCAGGCGCGTCCGTCGTCGGCGAGGACCCGGAAGCGCCGGCCGCCCGTCTCCCCCGTCGCACGCTCCACCCGGGTCACGTGCACCGGGCGGACCACCGGCAGCTCGTAGCGGCGCTCGTAGTCGGCCAGGTAGCGCGCGACGTGCGCCGCGTCCGGGTTGTCCTCGCCGGTCCACGGTGGCATCGGCCACCCCGCCAGCGAGCTGTGGCTGGCCGGCGAGAACAGGTGCAGGCTGTCCCACCCGTCCTGCCAGGCACCTCCGGGCCGCGGGTGGTCGTCCAGCACGACGTACGACGGCGCCGACCGCTCCCCCTCGCGCCGGCCGCGCCCGAGGCGGTGGAGGTGGTAGGCCACGGCGAGGCCGCTCTGGCCACCGCCCACGACCACGACGTCGACGTCGCTCTCCTCTCCCATGTCCCCATGGAAGCAGCCCGGGCACGACGAACGCGCGCGACCCCGAGCCGCCGAGGCAGGGGGTCACGCGCGTGTCGTGAGGTGTGGAGCTGCGGGGAATCGAACCCCGGTCCTCGAGCGTCGAACCAGGTCTTCTCCGGGTGCAGTCCGTGACGTCGCTTTTCTCGGCCCCGGGGCTGGCACGAACACCTCCCCGACGGGCTCAGTCAGGTTTGAGTCCTGGTCATCCACCCTGACAGCAGATGAGCAGCAAGTCTCCTAGATGACGCCAGGGTCCGGGACGGAGACGGATGCCCGGTCTGACGCTTCGATCACCGCTCAGGCGGCGAGAGCGAAGGAACTGCGCTTAGCGTTGGCAGTTATTGGTTTCCAGCGATCGTTTACGAGATGACGCTGGCTCCTCGACCCGCTTCCCCTGGAACTAACGTCCCAAGTCGAAACCGATCAGCCCCTCTTGAGTTGTGCGACCACTCTAACCGCGACGTCCACCGGGTTGTTCCTGCGCCGGTCGTTCCTGCCCCGGCGTCCCGGGCTCGGCACCCACCAGCGCAGCCGCGTTGTCCCAGCAGACCGCCCGCAGCCAGTCGTCCCCGAGACCGAGGCGCTCGAGCGACTCCAGCTGGTGCACGTAGGGGTAGGGGATCGTGGGGAAGTCGGTGCCCAGCAGGATCCGGTCCCGCTGGCGGTCCAAGCGCTCGAGCAGGGCGTCGGCGTACGTCGGGGGCGTGCCGTCGCCGAGGTCGAAGTCGGTGAAGACCATGGTGGTGTCCAGCCGCACCCGCTCGTAGCGGGCGGCGAGGTCGAGGGACTCGGTGAAGTCCGGCGCACCCATGTGGGCCACCACCATCGCCAGCCCCGGGTGGCGCTCCAGCACGCGCGCCGAGGACGCGGGGCCGGTGTAGTCGTTGCCGACCGGCGCGTGACCGGCGTGCACCACCACGGGTGTCCCGGCCTCGGCGAGCACCGCCCAGACCGGGTCGAGCAGCGGGTCGTCGAGGTGGAACTCCCCCACCTGCACGTGCACCTTCCAGATCTCGACCCCGGCCTCGATCCCGGCCGCGACGTACGCCGCCACCTCGGGCTCGGGGTAGAGCGTCGCCGACCACAGCGACTCGGGGACCTCCCGCTTGAACTGCGCCGCCCAGTCGTTGAGGTAGCCCGCGATGCCCGGCCGGTGCGCGTAGGGCAGGGTCGAGAAGCGGCGTACGCCGAGCTCGCGCAGCTGGGCCACGCGCTCCTCGACGCTGCCGCGGTAGCGGATCGGCCACTCACGACCCAGCTTCGGTCCGGCGGCGTCGAACTGGGCCCAGACCTTGGCCTGCACCGGCGGCGGCAGGAAGTGGGTGTGGACGTCGAGCAGCCCGGGCAGGCCGAGGCGTTGCCAGAAGGCGGTGGTGGCCGCGACCTCGTCGTCCCAGGAGAGGTCCCCCGCGGCCTCAGTCACGCATGCCCTTCATCCGGCGTCCGACCTCGACCTCGACCTCGCGCTTGGCGGTGCGCTCGGCGATGGCGTTGCGCTTGTCCCACGACTTCTTGCCTCGGGCGAGCGCGATCTCGACCTTGGCGCGGCCGTCCTTGAAGTAGAGCGCCAGCGGCACGACCGTGAGGCCCTTCTCGCTGATCTTGCGCTCGATCTTGGCAATCTCCTCGCGGTGCAGGAGCAGCTTGCGCTTGCGGCGCGCGGAGTGGTTGGTCCAGGTGCCCTGGGAGTACTCCGGGATGTGCACCCCGTGCAGCCACGCCTCGTCGCGGTCGATGTCGACGAAGCCGTCGACCAGGCTGGCGCGGCCCTGCCGCAGCGACTTCACCTCGGTGCCCTGCAGCACGAGGCCCGCCTCGAAGGTGTCCTCGATGGCGTAGTCGTGTCGCGCCTTCTTGTTCTGCGCGATCATCTTCTGCCCCTGCTCCCTGGCCATCCCGCCATTCTCGCAGGCTCCCGCAATCTGGTTGTCGTGGCGGTCGTCCCCGCCGAACCGTCAGTTCTGAACCCCCGAGCCGTCACTCACGGCACGCCCGCGCGGGCGTGAGTGACGGCTCGGGGGTTCGAAGGTGACGGTTCGGCGGTGGGTCAGAGCCAGTTCATCGGGTCGACCGGCTCGCCGCCGACCAGCACCGAGAAGTGCAGGTGGCAGCCGGTGGACCAGCCGGTGTTGCCCATCGACCCGACGACCGCGCCGCGCTGGACGGTGTCACCGACGTCGTAGCGGTAGCCCTGGGCGTGGTTGTAGACGACCGTCAGGCTCCGGCCGTTGACCTGGCCGAGGTAGAGGAAGAGCCGGTTGCCGTAGGAGGAGGAGTAGTAGCGCGAGATCACCTTGCCGGTGCCCGCGGCGATGAGGGGGGCGCCGCAGCCCTGGCCGAAGTCGGTGCCGTCGTGCAGGCCCCGGTAGCCGTAGATCGGGTGGGTGCGCATGCCGAAGGGCGAGGTGACGTAGCCGCCGCTCGGGGCCGTGAGGTAGCCGGACGCCCGTGCGCTCACCGAGGTGCCGCGCGCGGCCCTGGCGGCCGCGGCGATCCGGTCGCGGATCCGTGCCTCCTGGCGACGCAGCGCCGCAAGGACCTGCTGGTCGCGCATCTTCACCGCGAAGGCCGCACGACGCGCCTCGGCCCGCTTGGTCGCCAGCGTCCGGACCTCGTCGCGCACGCTGACGGCCTCCGAGGCCAGGCGCCGGATGGTCTCGAGCTGCTCCGCCGCGCGCTCCCGGTCGCGCTCCACCAGGCGGGTCGCCTCCTGGACCTCGTCCTCGCGGACCTGCAGCAGGACCTCGGCGGCCTCGAGCTCGTCGTACATCGTGGTCTCGCGGCCCAGGATCGCGCCGGTGGCGGCCTCCTGGCGGGTGAGGTCCTCGGTGGAGCGGGTGCGCAGCAGGCTGGTGATCGTGGCCAGCTCGGGGCTGCCCTGCATGTAGGACTCCGCGACCCGGTCGCGCACGACCCGGCGCTGCACGGCCAGGGCCTCCTGGCCGGCCTCGAGCTCCTCGCGGGCGGTCTCCAGGCGCTCCTCGGCAGCGACCAGCTTGGCGGCCATCCGCTCGTCGCGCTGGCGCGCGGCGTCGAGCCGCTCACGCACGCGGGCCAGACGCCCCTGCGCGGCGTCGAGCTCGGCGCGGGCGGCCTCGGCGGCGGCCATCGCGCGGCGAGCCTGGTTGCTGGAGTGCTGCAGGTCCTCGGCGGCTCCGTCGATCTTCTTCTGGACCTTGCGCTGCTGGTCCTTCAGGTCGTCGCCGGCGAGGGTGAGCTGGGTGGGGGCGGACAGGGCTCCCAGCGCCACCGCACCGGCCACGGCGGCCGCTGCGAGACGCTGACGGGAGGCGCTGGGGAAGAAGCGCACCGTGGTCTGCTCTCGTTGCATCGGGGAAGTCGTCCCGATGACGGTAGGTCCCCGGGATCAGACTTTGACGTATTTGCGGGTCAGCAGGAGTGTCGGGACCAGCGTGATGAGCGGTCCGGCGATGGCGACCACGCCGACGGCGTACCCCAGGTCGGCCCAGTCCACGAGCGGGAAGACGGTGAAGCCGGAGTACTGCTCGACCACCACCAGCTGCTGGAAGAGCGCCAGTGCGCCACCGGCCAGGGCCACGCCGAGGAGCGCGGTGACCAGCGACTCCAGCAGGAAGGGCAGCGCGATGTAGAGCGTCGAGGCGCCGACCAGCCGCATGATGCCGATCTCCTTGCGGCGTGCGAAGGCCGCCAGCCGGATCGTGTTGGCCACCAGCAGGAGCGCCGCCAGCCCCAGCACGGCCGCCACGACGAGCGCGGCGCGCTGCAGCCAGTCGACGATGCCGGTGATCTGCCCGACCGTCTCGCGCTGGTCGACCAGCCTCGCGACGCCGTCGAGCCCGACGATCGCGCTGGTGATCCCCTCGAACTCGCGGGGGTCCTCCAACGTGATCCAGATCGACTCCGGCAGGTCCTCGGGACGCAGGATCGCGTTGGGGCCCTCGAACCGGTCGGCCTCCTCGGGGCCGTAGAGCTCCTTGGTCTTCTCGAAAGCCGTCTCCTGGGACTCGAAGCGGTAGCCCGCGACCTCCGGGCTGTCCTCGACGACCTTGACGATCGCCTTCTTCTGCGCGTCGGTGACCTCTCCGAGGCAGTCGGGGTTGGAGTCGTTCTTGCGGCAGAGGTACGCCGTGATCTCGAGCTCGCTGCCCAGCTGGTCGTTGATGTGGTCGGTCTGGCGGTTCAGCAGGGCGCCGAAGCCGACCAGGCTGAGGGAGACGAAGAGGGTCAGGACGACCGCGAGGTGCATCGAGGAGTTGCGACGCAGCCCCTGGCCGAGGTTGCTGAGGACGTAGCGCATGGGAGAGGAGGGTGCTCCTGGGTCTCGTCAGTGGGGCGGGCTCGGCGCCCGGGTCAGTGGCTGAAGCCGTAGACGCCGCGGGCCTCGTCGCGCACGACCCGACCGTGGTCGAGCTCGATGACGCGCTTGCGCATCTGGTCGACGATGCCGTGGTCGTGGGTGGCCATCAGGACGGTGGTGCCGGTCTTGTTGATGCGGTCCAGCAGCTTCATGATGCCGACCGAGGTCTGCGGGTCGAGGTTGCCCGTGGGCTCGTCGGCGATGAGGATCATCGGCCGGCCGACGTAGGCCCGGGCGATCGCCACGCGCTGCTGCTCACCTCCCGACAGCTCGTCGGGGAGGCGGTCGGCGCGCTCGTGCAGGCCGACGAGCTCGAGGGTCTCCGGGACCAGCTTCTTGACCTCGCGCGGTGACTTGCCGGTGACCTGGAGGGCGAAGGCGACGTTCTCGGCGACGGTCTTGCTGGGCAGCAGCCGGAAGTCCTGGAAGACGGTGCCGATCTGGCGGCGCAGCCGCGGGACCTTCCAGCCGGCGAGCCGGTTGATCTCCTTGCCGGCGACGTAGACCCGCCCGGAGGTGGGGCGGTACTCCCGCAGCACCAGGCGCAGCGCCGTGGACTTGCCCGACCCGGACTGGCCGACGAGGAAGACGAACTCCCCCTTCTCGACGTCCACCGACACCCCGTCGAGGGCGGGGGCGCCCGCGCCGGGGTAGGTCTTGGTGACCTTCTCGAAGCGAATCACCCCAGCACAGTACGTGCACACCGGCCCGGGGCCGCCCTGGCCCGACCGCGTGCCGCCGGCGCGTGCGCCGGATCACCCGCTCCCGCCGCGCTCCCCCCACGACCACCCTGCGCGCTGGCGCCGGCCACGTAGCCTCGGCCCGTGCCCCTGCCCCACCGGTCCGCCGCGGCCGGCGCCGTCGTGGCGCTCGTCCTCCTCCTGCTCGCCGGGTGCACCGGCTCCTCCGACCCGGAGCCCGCAGGTCCCTCCCCCGACGCCACCGCCGGCTCCACCGGCCCGGTCACCCTCGCCGACCTGCCCGTACGCCGCATGGCGGTCGCCCGGGCGCCGTTCTGCTCCGTGGTGCCGGGCTCCGTGGTCGCCGCGGCCTTGGACGTCGCGGAGGCACCCGCGGCCCGCGAGGACACCGACGGGGACCGGATCCGGCTGGGCGGCCGAGGCACCGGCACCGGCCGCGACGTCGCGCACGAGCACGGCTGCACCTGGCGGTCCGGCGAGGCCGAGGCCCGCGCCTGGGTGGCCGTGCCCCCCGCCAGCCGCGCGCTGGCCGCCGAGCTCGCCGGGTCGCTGCGGGACGCCCCCGGCTGCACGGAGCTGACCGACGCACCGTCGTACGGAGCGCGGAGCGTGGGGGTCGCCTGCGAGAGCAGTCGCGGCACCCGGGTCGTGCGGGCCGGGGTGCTGGGCGACGCGTGGCTGGGCTGCTCCCTCGACGGCGGGCGGGGCGTCGCGGCCGAGGAGGTCGAGCGGCGCTCCGACGCGTGGTGCGCCGGGCTGCTGGTGGCGCTGGACGGGACCTCCGCCCCGACCGACTGACCCGGGCGGACCACGCCCGTCTGGACGTTCGGTGAAGGTTGCGACGAACCCCGTGGGAGACCCGGCGCCTGGGGTTACCTTCGAGCGTGCGCCTCCGCTTCCCGGTCCTCGCCCTGGCCCTGCTCGCCCCGGCGGCGGTACCGCTGGCCGTCGCCGGCCCCGCGTCGTACGCCGCCGCTGAGGGGACGGGTGCCGACCACGCGCACGACGCCCCGGTGACGGTGACCACCGACCTCGGCACCTACGTCGTCGACCCGGTCCGGTCCGGGCCCGACGTCCCCGCCTACGACCGGCGCGACGCCAGCAGCGCGCCCTTGGCCAGGCAGCGCAGCCTCACGCTCAACAGCAACCCGGGGTCCGAGCGCACGATCTACCTGGACTTCGACGGCCACCGGGTCGCCGGGACGGCGTGGAACTCGGAGTCGGGGCTCGCGGCGCAGACCTACGCCGGGTGGAGCCTGGACTCCGATCCGGCCTTCAGCGCGACCGAGCTGGCCTTCATCCGCGAGGTGTGGCTCATCGTCGCGGAGGACTTCGCGCCCTTCGACGTCAACGTCACGACCCAGGACCCCGGCGAGGACGCCATCACGCGCGACGGTCGCAACGACCGGTTCTACGGCACCCGCGCCTTCGTCACCAACGACGACGAACCGCTGGAGGTCATCTGCGGCAACGGGTGCTCGGGCATCGCCTACACCGGCGCCTTGGCCAACCCCGACTTCCACGCCGATCTGCAGCCCGCCTGGATCTTCGGGCAGATCCAGTCGTCCATGACCCCCAAGCCCGTCGCGGAGACGATCAGCCACGAGGTCGGGCACCAGCTGAACCTCCAGCACGACGGCCGCTTCGGCGAGGCCTACTACGAGGGTCACGACATCTGGGCACCGATCATGGGCTTCAGCGACTTCGAGCCGGTGACGCAGTGGAGCGACGGCGCCTACTCCGGCTACTCCACGGACGACGACTTCCAGGCCATCGACGACGACATCGCGACCATCGCCGACAGCGGCGCGCCGCTGCGGGCCGACGAGGCCGGCAGCACCGTTCAGACCGCTGCCGCGACGCCTCCCGGCTCTGCGGTCATCACGTCCCGCACTGACGTGGACGTCTTCGCCCTCGGCACGTGCACGGGCTCGTTCACCGTCACCGCCGACCCCGCGGCCTTCGCCCCCAACCTGGACATCGAGCTGCGGGTCCTCGACGCCTCCGGGTCCACGCTGGCGACCGACAACCCGCCCTCCTTCCAGCAAGGTGACGACCTCGACACGGCCGGCGGGATGGGAGCCTCGATCGTGACCACCGGCACCGGCCAGCCGCTCTTCGCGCGGGTCGACGGGATCGGCACGGGCAACCCCAGCACGGCGTACGACGACTTCGGCTCCGTGGGCGCCTACACCCTCACCGTGGACGGGTGCGAGCCGGACCCGGAGCCGGAGACCACGGTCCCCGGCGCTCCGACCATCGGGTCACCGGTCCGCGGGACGAAGGGACGGCCCCTCACGGCAGGCATCCGCTGGTCGCCGCCCTCGTCCGACGGCGGGGCGCCCATCACCGGGTACGTCGTCTACTTCGCCCGCGTGGACGCTTTCGGCAACGAGCTCAAGTCGTTCTTCTCCGACGAGCTCCCTACGGACAGGCGCAGCGCGAACTTCAAGGTCGCGCGCGGTCTCTACCGGTTCCAGGTGGTCGCGGTGAACTCCGTCGGCGAGAGCGCCCTCTCGGTCCCCTCGACCACCGTCAAGGCGCGCTGAGCAGGTATTCCTGCCCCGCCCCTGCCCCGCGCACGTCGCTTGTGTGGCGTTGCCGGTGAAACACGGTTTAAACGGAACCCCCCCACCGCGTTGACAGGG
>WLJH01000036.1 GCA_009701885.1 Actinomycetota bacterium | reverse complement strand
ATCATCTCCAAGCCGTCGACGACGGGGTCCAGGGGCGTGGGGACGGGCTCTTCGTCGACCGGGGGCTCCTCACCGTCGCCGGGGTCGGTGGGCTCTTCGCCGCCGGGCAAACCTGGCAGCGAGGGCAGGTCGCTGGGGTCGGTGGGGATGGGCAGGGCGCTCGGGTCGAGCTCGGGGAGCTCCTCGAGTCCGGGCAGCCCGTCGGGTGCGGGGATGTTCTCGAAGAGGGCCTCGGCCACGGTCTGTACGACCGGGGCGAGCTGCTCGCCGAGGACGGGGATCATCTCCAGGCCGTCGACGACGGGGTCCAGGGGCGTGGGGACGGGCTCTTCGTCGACCGGGGGCTCCTCACCGTCGCCGGGGTCGGTGGGCTCTTCGCCGCCGGGCAGGCCGGGCAGCGAGGGCAGGTCGCTGGGGTCGGTGGGGATGGGCAGGGCGCTCGGGTCGAGCGGGAGGTCGTCGAGACCAGGAAGGGCAGGCGGAGCGGGGGCCGGGCCGCAGAGCAGCGGCAGGGGCAGGACGCAGATGGGGTTCGGCTGCTCGGAGGGCGAAGGGCTCGCGGTCGGGGCCGTGGTCGTGGCCGTGGGGGACGGCGTGACGGTGACAGTCGCCGTGGCGGTGGCGGTGGCGGTGGCGGTCGCGGTCTCGGTCACCGTGGCGGTCGCGGTCGGCGACTCCGTGGGCGACGCAGTGGCGGACTCGGTAGGCGACGCAGTGGCGGACTCGGTCGGGGAAGCGGAAGCCGAGGCGCGGCACGCCTCGAGCTCGATCCGCCGCTGCACGACGGCGTCGGAGGCGTCGCGCTGACGCTGCTTGGCAGCCCGGGCTCGCTGCTTGGCCTCGCGGCGCTCCTTCTTGGTCTCGGCGTTGCGTGCGTCGGCCCGAGCGGCGCGCTTGGCGGCGCGGGCGTCCGAGAACTCGGCCTCCGCCGCCGCCAGGGCCTCCTGCTCCGGGACGCAGTCAGCGCGCTGCGCCGTGGTGGGCTCGTCGGCGGCACCGCTGCTGGTGAGAGCGAGGGCGGCGACCGAGGCGGTGCCCGTCGTCGCGAGGACGGCGGCCAAGGCGGTGGCAGCGATGGACAGCGGAGCACGGACCATGACGACGACCCTCCCGAACAATGCGCGGTGCGATGTGCGGGACGCACAACGAGCCGGTCCGCCCTCTGGTGACGAGGGACAGACCGGCGTCTAGACCGGCGTCTCCGCGCGACCACGACGGATCGGCCGGCTGCTGGCCACTGAGGGGCGGCCGAGCGCGACGTCGACCGATCGACCTCCACGACCCATGGCGCGCCGGTGACGGAACCGCTTGGATGCCGGTCGTGAGCAGATGGAGCGCCGCCGAGATCACCCGCGCGTACGAGGTCTTCCACGGCCACGTGCAGGAGTTCACCGAGACCGGCCGGTGGGAGGGGTTCGCCGACCTGTTCACCGAGGACGCGACGTACGTCGAGCACGCGTTCGGCACCTTCCACGGCCGCGACGAGATCCGCGCCTGGTCGGTCCGGACGATGACGAGCTTCCCCGGCGGCACCATGACCGGCTTCCCCCTGGCCTGGCAGGTCGTCGACCCCGAAGCCGGGCGGCTGGTGTGCGAGGTGCGCAACCTGATGCCTGACCCCGGCGACGGCTCACTGCACGAGGAATCGAACATCACGATCATGACCTACGCCGGGGACGGCATGTTCAGCCGCGAGGAGGACGTCTACAACCCGATGCGGTTCGCCGCCATGACGGTGCGGTGGGCCAGGGTGGCGCAGGCCCACGGTCGGCTCGACGAGGAGGGCGCGGCCTACCTCGAGAAGTACGGCGGCCTCGTCCGCGACTGAGCCGTCATGAGCCGGCGGCTGGAGGACGCGACGCGTGCACCAGGCTCACCCCACGTCCTCCGGCTCGTCACGGGAACGCCCCCGCCCCGTCGCCCGTACGACGTCAGCGACTGCCACCCTGCGCGGATGCGCCGCCTCCTGCTCAGCTCGACGGGCTGGTTGCTGGTGCTCCTCGGGGTCGTGCTCTACCCCTTGCCCGGTCCCGGGCTCCTCGTGCTGGTGCTCGGGCTGGCGCTGCTGAGCCGCCACGACCCGTGGGCCGCCCGGCGGCTCGCCCCGCTGCGGCACCGGGCCCTGGTGGAGACCCGTCGCTCCGTGGCCACCTGGCCGCGCACCCTGCTCACCGCCGTGCTCACCCTGGCCCTCGGCGCGAGCGGCCTGGTCTGGCTCGCGGACCCGGCGCAGCCGCCGTGGTGGCCGCTCCCCGCTTGGACCTGGCTCCCTGGCGGCACCTGGACCGGGGTCGGTCAGGTCGGGTCGGGGCTGGTGGGGCTCGGCATCGTCGTGTGGGCACGTGCGCGACTGGTGCCGGCGCGCGGACCTGGCGACTCGGCGCTCAGGGCAGCGAGCGGGTCATGAAGACGCTCAGCGGGTCGGGGCGGTAGCGGCCGAACGGCGGGCACACCTCGAAGCCGTGCCGCAGGTAGAGCCGTCGCGCGGGGGCGAAGAAGTCCTCGGCCCCGGTCTCCAGGGAGACCCGCGACAGGCCGCGTGCGCGCGCCTGGTCGAGCACGTGCTCCAGCAGCGCCGTACCCACCCCTCGGCCCGTCGCCGCCGACGCGGTGCGCATGGACTTCAGCTCCCCGTGGCCGGGCTCGACCAGGGTCAGCGCCACACAGCCGATCGGCGGCCCGGGCTCACTGCCTCCCGCGGGGCCCACGTCACGGGCCACCCAGACGTCCACGCCGGGCGCCCGTAGGGCGTCGAGGTCCAGCGCGTGGGTGCTCTCCGGCGGACTGATCGAGCGCAGCTCCCGCACGTGCTCCTCCAGCAGGGCCACGACCGCCGGGTCGGTGAGCTCGTCGGGATCGATGCGCCAGGGCACGCCTCCAGCCTAGGCGGGTCGGAGGTGCTCGACGGCCGGGGGACCCGGGCATCCACGGGGTGGGTGGGCCCATGTCGAGGTGCAGGTCGAGGTGCGGGTCGAGGTGCGGGTCGAGGTGCGGGTCGAGGTGCGGGAACGCGCCGGAGCGCGTCACCAGGCCTCGACCCAGGCCTCGACCCGGGCCTCGACCCTCGGGGAACAGGAGGTGGACACCCCGGCTCCACCCCGGAACCCCCCGCAGGTGTCTGGTCCGGTCACCGTCCGACTGGCATCCTCGGGGCATGAAGAGCGCCGCGCGTCGCGTGACCCTCGAGGTCGTGGGCTGGACGCTGCTCGTCGCCGGGGTCGCCGCGCTGGTCCTGCCGGGCCCCGGCCTGCTCATGGTGTTCGCGGGCATGGCCGTGCTCTCCCAGCAGTACGACTGGGCCGAGCGCCGCGTCGAGCCGCTGCGCCTGCGGGCCATGCGCGCCGCGGCGTACGGCGTGGCGAAGCCGCACCGCCTGGTCGCCTCGCTCCTGGGCGTGGTGTGGATGTGGGGCTGGGGCGTGGTGTGGATCCTGGCGCCCGCGCAGCCGTCGTGGTGGACCCTGCCCGACCGCTTCTGGCTGCCCGGGGGGTTCGCCGCGGGGGTCTCGCTGGTGGCATCCGGGTTCCTGGCGCTGGCCCTGATCGTCTGGTCCTACCGGAAGTTCCACGGCGACTCCGATGCGGTCGCGGAGCTCGAGCGCGAGATCGCGCACGCCGACGACGCCGCCTGAGGCTCGATCACCGGCACCCGTCCGCGCTGACCGGCGCGCGACCGCCCCCGCTGTCGGGGCCGCCGTCTAGCGTGCTGCCCGATGACCCTCCTCCTGCACCGCGCCGCCCGCACCGACCAGCTGGTCGACGGGCTGGCCGCGCTGCTGGCCGAGCCCTCGCCGGACCCGTTCGCCGAGGAGCTCGTGGTCGTGCCCGCGCGCGGGGTGGAGCGGTGGTTGACCCAGCGGCTCTCCCACCGCCTCGGTGCCGCCGAGGGGCGCGAGGACGGCGTCTGCGCGGGGGTCGCCCTGCGCAGCCCGTGGTCGCTGGTCGCCGAGCTGCTCGGCACCCGTGACGAGGACCCGTGGTCGCCCGAGACCCTGACCTGGCCGCTCATCGAGACCCTCGACGCGTGCCTGGAGGAGGAGTGGGCGGTCCCGCTGGCCCTCCACCTCGGCGCCGGCCGCGACGGCGAGGAGCTCGACCTGCGTCGCGGTCGCCGCTTCGCGGTCGCGCGTCGCCTCGCCGGACTCTTCGCGTCGTACGCCGTCCAGCGGCCGGCCCTGCTGGCCGACTGGTACGCGGGCGGCTCCGGCGACGGTTGCGGTCGCGCACTGCCCGAGGACCTCGCCTGGCAGCCGCACCTGTGGCGCAGGCTGGCCGAGCGGGTCGACGCGCCGCCGCCGCACCTGCGCCACGAGCAGACGCTCGCGCGGCTGCGCGAGGACCCCGGCTCCTTCGACCTCCCGCCCCGGCTCTCGCTCTTCGGCCACACCCGCCTGCCGGGCACCGAGGCGACGCTGCTCGGGGCCCTGGGTGCCCACCGCGACGTGCACCTGTGGCTGCCGCACCCCTCGGCGGCGCTCTGGGCGGCCCTGGAGCAGGAGGCGGCCGCGGGACCGGTCGCCCGGCGCGAGGACCTCTCCCACCGCGCGGTCACCCACCCGCTGCTCTCCTCGCTGGGCCGCGACGTGCGCGAGCTCCAGCGGACCCTCGGGACGGTCGCCGTCACCGACCTGGGTGCCGAGCCGGACCCGGCCACCCCGGGCACGCTGCTGGGCTGGCTGCAGTCCGACCTGCGCGCCGACCGGGTGCCCGACGCCGCCGTCCGGGCCGCGCGCACGGTCGGTGGCCACGACCGCTCGGTCCAGGTCCACCGCTGCCACGGCCCCGCCCGCCAGGTCGAGGTGCTGCGCGAGGTGCTGCTCGGCCTGCTCGCCGACGACCCCACCCTCGAGCCGCGCGACGTGCTGGTGATGTGCCCCGACATCGAGGCCTACGCGCCGCTGGTGCAGGCCGCCTTCGGCCTCGGTGACGTGGTTGGCGACCCCGCCCACCCCGCCCACCGGCTGCGCGTGCGCCTGGCCGACCGGGCACTGTCCTCGACCAACCCGCTGCTGGCCGTCGCCGCCCGGCTGCTCGACCTGGCCGGCGGTCGCGCGACCGCCAGCGAGGTCGTCGACCTGGCCCACGAGCCGGCCGTGCGCCGGCGCTTCGGCCTGCGCGACGACGACCTGCAGCAGCTCACGTCCTGGGTGCGGTCCACCGGGGTGCGCTGGGCCTTCGACGCCGACCACCGCACCGGGTTCCGCCTGGGCTCGGTGGTCAGCCACACGTGGGAGTTCGGGCTCGACCGGCTGCTCGCAGGCGTCGCCATGAGCGACGACACCGGTGCCTGGCTCGACCGCACGCTCCCGCTCGACGACGTCGGGTCCGGCCAGGTCGACCTCGCGGGTCGGGTCGTGGAGATGGTCCGACGGCTGCGCGAGGTGACCGACCGGCTCGTCGGCACCCACCCGCTCGAGCACTGGCTGGCCACGCTGACCGAGGGCCTGGCCGCCCTGACCTCGGTCGCGCCCTCCGACTCCTGGCAGTCCGGTCAGGTGCAGCGCGAGCTGGCGCGCGTGCGCGAGGCCGCGGCCGAGCGGGGTGCGGTCGACCTGCGCCTGCCCGACGTGCGCGCGCTGCTCTCCGACCGCCTCGGCGGACGCCCCACCCGTGCCAACTTCCGCACCGGCACCCTCACGGTCTCGACGCTGGTTCCGATGCGCTCGGTCCCGCACCGCGTCATCTGCCTCGTCGGTCTCGACGACGGGGTCTTCCCGCGCGTGGGGGCCCTCGACGGCGACGACGTCCTCGCCCGCGACCCGGTGACCGGCGAGCGGGACCCGCGCAGCGAGGACCGCCAGCTCTTCCTCGACGCGGTGCTCGCGGCCACCGAGACGCTGGTGGTCACGTGCACGGGCGCCAACGAGTTCTCCGGGCAGCCGCGACCGCCCGCGGTACCGGTCGGCGAGCTGCTGGACGCGCTCGACCTCACCGCCACCCCACCCCGGGGGGCGGGCAGCGTGGCCGACGCGGTCTCGGTGGAGCACCCGCTCCAGCCCTTCGACGAGCGCAACTTCACCCCCGGCGCGCTCGGCCCACCGACCCCGTTCTCCTTCGACGCCGTGGCGCTGACCGCCGCCACCGCCGCACGCGGCGAGCGGGAGCCGGTGCCCCCGCTGCTGGTCGGCTCCCTGCCCCCGGCCCCGGCCGAGGACGTCCAGCTCGACGACCTCGTCACCTTCTTCTGCAGGCGCGGCGGCCCGGTCGCGGGCTTCCTCTCCGCGCAGCGGCTCGACCTCGCGCTGCCCCGTGAGGACGACCCGCTGCTCGACGCCCTGCCCGTCGAGCTCGACCAGCTGCAGCGGTGGCAGGTCGGCGACCGGCTGCTGCACGACCTGCTGACCGGCGCCGACCCCGAGCAGGCTCGCCAGCAGGAGTGGCGCCGCGGCGAGCTCCCGCCCGGACAGCTCGGCTGGCGGCTGCTCACCGAGCTCGTCTCCCAGGTGGTGCCGATCGCCGAGGAGGTGGCCCGGCTCCGCACCCGCCCGGCCACCCAGGTCGACGTCGACGTCGACCTCGGGGGCGGGCGCCGGCTGCGCGGCACCGTGCCCGAGGTCTTCGGCGACCGGCTGGTCCCCGTCTCCTTCTCCCGGCTCGGAGGCACCCACCGGCTCACCTCCTGGATCCGGCTGCTCGCGCTGGCCGCCTCCGACGAGGAGCGCAGCTGGACCGCCCACACCGTCGGTCGCCCCACCTCCACCCGGGCGCCCGGAGCATGGGCCACCTCGCTGCTCGGTCCCGTCGACCACCGGGCGGTCGACCTGGTCCGCGACCTGGTGGCGCTCCGCGACGCCGGGCTGTGCGAGCCGCTGCCGATCCCGCTGAAGGCCTCGCTGTCCTACGCCCGGGTCCGACGTACCCAGGGCAGCGTCGACGAGGCGCTGCGCAAGGCCGGCTGGGACTGGGAGGACGGCCGCTACCCGGGGGAGTGCTCCGACCCGGCCCACGTCGCGGCCTGGGGCCGCGGCGCCGCCCTGCCCGGTCTCGACCTGGCTCCGCGGCCGGGCGAGGAGTCACCCGGCGAGACCAGCCGGTTCGGCGCCCTGGCGATGCGTCTGTGGAGCCCGCTGCTGACCAGCGAGCAGGGGAGCTGGTGATGGCCGTCCCCACATCCTTCGACGTCACCGGGCCGCTGCCCGGGCCCGGCACCACCCTGCTCGAGGCGAGCGCCGGCACGGGCAAGACCTACACCGTCGGCGCCCTCGTGACCCGCTACGTCGCGGAGGGCGTCGCCGAGCTCGGCGAGATGCTCGTGATCACCTTCGGGCGGGCCGCCAGCCAGGAGCTGCGCGAGCGGGTCCGCCGCGCGCTCGTGACCGCGGAGCGGGCCCTGGCCGCCCCCGACCGGGCCGACCCCGACGACACCGTGGTGGCGTGGCTGCTCGGCCGCGACCCCGCCGAGCGCCCGGTCATGCGCGAGCGCCTGCGCGACGCCCTGGCCGACATCGACAGCGCGACGATCGCCACGACCCACCAGTTCTGCCAGCTGGTCCTCCGCTCGCTCGGCGTCGCCGGCGACACCGAGGTCGGCGCCCGCCTCGTCGAGGACCTCGACGACCTGGTGGTGGAGGTCGTCGACGACCTCTACCTCGCCCGGTACGCCGCCGACCGCGACCGCCCGCCGTTCGACCGGGCCGGGGCGCTGGAGGTGGCGCGCGCCGTCGTCGGCGACCCGCAGGCCACGCTGCCCGAGGCTCCCGGAGCGGCACCGGCCGCGGCCGAGCGCGTCGCGTTCGCCCGCGCCGTCCGCGAGGAGCTCGACCGCCGCAAGCGCCGCCTCGGGCTGCTCGGCTACGACGACCTGCTCAGCCGGCTCGACGCGGCGCTGGCCGACCCGACCGCGCCCGCCCGCCAGCGGATGCGTGGCCGGTGGCGCATCGTCCTGGTCGACGAGTTCCAGGACACCGACCCGGTCCAGTGGAGTGTGCTGGAGCGCGCCTTCCACGGCCACGCCCGGATGGTGCTGATCGGCGACCCCAAGCAGGCGATCTACGCCTTCCGCGGTGGCGACGTCGTCACCTACCTCGCTGCCGCCGAGAAGGCCACGACCCACGCCACCCTCGGCACCAACCGGCGCTCCGACGCCGCCCTGGTCCGCAGCGTGCAGACGGTCCTGCACGGCGCGGCGCTGGGCGACCCCCGGATCGTCGTGCACCCCGTCGAGGCGCACGAGCAGCGCTCCCGCCTCCAGGGCGCTCCCCACGCCGCTCCCTTCCGGTTGCGTCGGCTCCCGCGCGACGGGTTCACGCTCAAGCGCGACCTGGTCGCCGCTCCCGAGGCCCGTGCCCGGATCGCCGAGGACTGCGCCGACGACATCGCCGCCCTGCTCGCCGCCCGTCCGACCTGGGACGGAGAGCCGCTGCGGGCCGAGCAGGTGGCGGTCATCGTGGCCGTGCGCGACCACGGCCTGCTGGTCCAGCGCGAGCTGGAGGCGCGCGGCGTGCCGGCCGTGCTCGCCGGCGGTGGGCACCTCCTGCGGACCCCGGCCGCCGCCGAGTGGACCGCCCTCCTCGAGGCGATGGTGCAGCCGCACCGCTCCGGGCTGGTCCGCGCGGCGGCCCTCACCAGCTTCCTCGGCCACGACGCCGCCACGTTGGACGCGCGCGGCGAGCAGCTGACCGGCGAGGTCGCCGACCTGCTCCGCGGGTGGGCGCTCGTGGTCCGCGGCCGTGGGGTGGCAGCGCTGCTCGAGGCCGCCGACGAGCGTGGGCTCGGCGCCCGGGTGCTCGCGCGCGAGGGCGGCGAGCGGCTGCTCACCGACCTGCGTCACCTCGGTCAGCTGCTGCACGAGACGGCCGTGCGCGAGCAGCTCGGGCTCACGGGCGTGCTCGCGTGGCTCCGCGAGGAGCAGCGCGGCTCCGGGGAGCGCCCGCGTCGTCTCGACTCCGACGCCACCGCCGTCCAGATCGTCACGGTCCACGGCTCCAAGGGGCTGGAGTACCCCGTCACCTACCTCCCCTTCGCCTACCAGCACTTCCCGTTCCCGACCTCGGTCGCTCGTTACCACCACGACGGCGAACGGGTGCTCGACGTCAGCGGCGGCGGCACGGAGTGGTCGACCCGGCTCGCCGCGCACCGCGCCGAGGAGGCCGGGGAGGAGCTGCGCGACCTCTACGTCGCCCTCACCCGCGCGCAGTCGCAGGTCGTGGCCTGGTGGGCCCCCACCGCCAACACCCGCCACGGTGGCCTGCACCGGCTGCTCTTCGGACGCCGCCCCGGCGACGCGGAGGTCCCCGACGAGGTCGAGCCGCGCGACGACGCCTACGCCGCGCGGGTCCTCGACCTGCTCGAGCAGATGGGCGGTCCGGCCGCGGAGGTCGTGGAGCCGGTCGACGCCCGGCCCGAGCCGTCCCGGGCGCAGGGAGCCACGCTGTCGGCACGCAGGTTCGAGCGCGTCGTCGACGGCTCGTGGCGCCGTACGTCGTACTCCGGGCTGGTCCGCGTGGAGGAGCAGGCCGGCCCCGCCGTCGGCAGCGAGCCGGACCGCGCCGGGCTCAGCGACGAGCCGGACGCTGCCGAGGTCCTCGACGGGCCGGTCCCCGAGGCGGCTCCTGCGCAGGCGCCGGTGTCCCCGATGGCGGGGCAGCCGGCGGGGGCGGCCTTCGGGTCGCTCGTCCACGCGGTGCTCGAGCACGCCGACCCCGACGCCCCCGACCTGCTGGAGGAGCTGCGCGCCCGCGTCGCCGAGCAGCGGCGCTGGTGGCCGGTCGAGGTCGACACCGACGAGCTCGCGACGGCGCTGGTGCCGCTGCACCACACCTCGCTCGGCCCGCTGGCCGGGGACGTGACCCTGGCCGAGGTGCCCCTGCGCGACCGGCTGCGCGAGCTCGACTTCGAGCTGCCGCTGGCCGGCGGTGACCGCGCCGGGCGCCACGCCGCGCCGGGTCGGGTCGGCGACCTCGCGACGCTCCTCGAGCGGCACCTGCCCGCGGACGACCCGATGCGCCCCTACGCCGCCCGGCTGGCGCGACCGCCGCTGGCCGACCAGGCGCTCACCGGCTACCTCGGCGGCTCGGTCGACGCGGTGCTGCGGGTGGGCACGGGTGCGGACCAGCGCTTCCTCGTCGTGGACTACAAGACCAACCTGCTCGGAGAGCAGGGGCGCCCGCCGACCGCCGCCGACTACGCCCCCGCGCGGCTCGCCGAGGCCATGCTGCACAGCCACTACCCGCTCCAGGCACTGCTCTACAGCGTCGTGGCGCACCGCTACCTGCGCTGGCGGCTGGCCGGCTACGACCCCGCCCACCACCTCGGCGGCGTGCTCTACCTCTACCTCCGCGGCATGTGCGGGCCGGAGACCCCGACGGAGGACGGCGTCCCCGCCGGGGTCTTCTCCTGGCGTCCGCCGACGGCGCTGGTGCTCGAGCTCTCCGACCTCCTCGACGGCTCGCCCGCCGTGCCCACCCCGTCAGGAGGTGCGCGGTGATCGAGCGCTTCGAGACCGACGACCCCCACGACCACCGGCTGGTCCCGGGGCTGGGTGGACTGCTCGGCGCCTTCAACGCCGCCGGCGTCCTGACCGCCGCCGACGTCCACACCGCGGAGCGCCTCGGGGAGCTCGCGGGCGAGGACGACGAGCGGCTGCGCCTGGCCGTGGCGCTGGCGGTGCGGGCGGCCCGGCACGGCTCGGTCTGCGTCGACCTGTCCGCCATCGCCGACGGCGACGACCTCCCGTGGCCCGACCCCACCGGTTGGGTCCAGGAGGTCGCCTCGAGCCGGTACGCCGCCGCCTCGGTGGTCCGGGTCGAGCACGACCTGCTCTACCTCGACCGCTACTGGCGCGAGGAGGGGCAGGTGCGCGACGACCTGGTCCGCCGAGCCGAGGCGGCCCCGCCCGTCGTCGACGAGGCGCTGCTGGCTGCCGAGGCCGCGCGGCTCTTCCCCGGCGAGGGGTCGGCCGACCAGCGGGCGGTCGCCCTGGCGGCGGCGCGGCAGTGGACGACGGTCCTCACGGGCGGGCCCGGCACCGGCAAGACGACCACCGTCGCCGGCCTCCTGGCGCTCCTGGCTGCCGAGGCCGCGGCGGGCCCCGACCCCCGTGAGCTCCGGATCGCGCTCACCGCGCCCACCGGCAAGGCCGCCGCCAGGCTCCTGGAGTCGGTGCGCGTGGCGCAGCAGCGCGAGGGCAGCCCCTTCGACGCGGCCGACCGGGAGCGGCTGGGCTCGCTCACGGCCACCACCATGCACCGGCTGCTGGGGTGGCGGCCCGACTCCGGCACCCGCTTCCGCCACCACCGCGGCAACACGCTGCCCCACGACGTCGTCGTCGTCGACGAGACCTCGATGGTCTCGCTCACGATGATGGCCAGGCTGCTGGAGTCGGTGCGTGCCGACACCCGCCTGGTCCTCGTCGGTGACCCCGACCAGCTCGCCTCGGTCGAGGCCGGCGCGGTCCTCGCCGACCTCGTGGGCGGGCTCGCGGTGCGGGCCCCGGCAGCCGTCACCGGGCTCACGACGACCCACCGCTACGGCGCGGCCATCGGTGGTCTCGCCCAGGCCCTGCGCGACGGCGACGCCGACGAGGTGCTGAGCCGCCTGGACGCCGGCGACCCCGAGGTGGGCCGCGCCGACCCCGAGGAGCCCGCCACCCTCGCCGCGCTGCGCGAGCGGCTGGTGGCCCAGGCCCGCGAGCTGCACGCGCTGGCGGGTGCAGGTCGGGTGGAGGAGGCGCTCGCGCTCGCCGAGCAGCACCGGCTGCTCTGCGCCCACCGCGACGGCCCGCACGGGGCACGCCACTGGAACGCCCAGGTCGAGCGGCTGCTCGGGGAGGAGCTCGGCCTCTACCTCGGCCCGCTGGGCCAGGAGTGGTACGCCGGTCGGCCGGTCCTCGTGACGAGCAACGACTACGGCCTCGGGCTCTTCAACGGCGACACCGGCGTCACGGTCCGACCGGCCGGCGCGGAGGACCTGCGGGTCGTCGTGGGCGGGTCGCCGACGGCGTACGCGACCTCGAGGCTGGCCGACGTCGAGACCCTGCACGCCATGACGGTGCACAAGAGCCAGGGCAGCCAGGCGCGGCACGTCACCGTGCTGCTGCCGCCCGAGGAGTCGCCGCTGCTGACCCGGGAGCTGCTCTACACCGCCGTCACCCGGGCCACCGACAGCGTGCTGGTCGTGGCGACCGAGGCGGCCGTGCGCGCCGCCGTCGAGCGGCGGGTCCAGCGGGCCAGCGGGCTGCGGCAGCGGCTCGCCTCGGACTGACGGCCACCGCCGGTCGCGGCGCGCCGCCCCGCCGGTCGAGGCGCGAGCGGAGCGAGCCACGAGACCCTCGACGGCCCCTCCCGCCCCACGGAGCCGAAATGACCCGGCAACCTGGGGCCGTTACCCTCGCGGCGTGCCGTTCCTGCTGCGAGTCGAGCTCCCCGACGTACCCGGATCCCTGGGTCGGCTGGCGAGCGCGATCGGTGAGGCCGGTGGCGACATCGAGGCGATCGAGATCGTCGAGAAGCGTCATGACGACGGCACCGCCGTCGACGACGTGCTGCTCGAGCTGCCGCCCGGGGCGATGCCGGACACCATCGTCTCGGCGTGCAACCTGCTGCCGGGCGTGCACGTGGTGTGGATCAGCAGGTACGGCGCCGGCGGCAACCTCTTCCTCGACCTCGAGGCCGTGGAGGAGCTGACCGCCAACCCCGAGGAGGCGCTCGACCGCCTGGTCGACCTGCTGCCGGTGACCTTCCGTGCCGACTGGGCCGCGCGCGTCCACCGCGCGCACGGCACCCGCTACGCCACCGAGGCCGCGCCCTCGGACCTGCCGTTCCACGACCTCGTGCGCACCGAGCGGCTCGAGATCGAGGGCGACGACGTCAACGTCATGGTCGCCGCGCGCCTGGGCGGCAACGAGATCGTGGTCGTCGGCCGTCGCGGTGGTCCGGACTTCCTGGACTCCGAGGTGGCCCGGGTCGGCCACCTCGCGGGCCTGGCGATGTCGATCCAGAGGGACTGACTCCACCCCGACCAGTGGGTGAGTGACTCGCGTCAGTCGCGCTCGGCGCGCTCGTCACCGGGTCTCGACACGCGGGTCACGGCTTCGCAGGCTCAGCCGTGCCGCTCGCTCGACCGCCATCAGCGAGTCCGCTGGCGCGTCCTCGCTCCAGCACGAAGACCGGGATCTCGCGCTCGGTGCTGGCCTGGTACTCGTCGTACCGCGGGAAGACCGCGACCGAGCGCTCCCACCACAGCGCGCGCTCATCGCCCTCGACCAGCCGGGCGCGGTAGGTGTGCTTCTCCGCCCCGTCCTGGAGGTCCACCTCGGGGTGGGCGACGAAGTTGTGGAACCACTCCGGGTGCTCGGGGTGCCCACCCTTGGAGGCGATCGCGGCGTACGCCCCGTCGTGCTCGACCCGCATGACCGGGTTCTTGCGGAGCTTGCCGGACTTGTGGCCCACCGAGGTGATGACGACGATCGGCCACTCCGGGTGGTCGGGCAGCGTGTTGGCGCGCTGGCCGTCGGAGGCCTCGAACTCCGCGACCTGGTCGCGGACCCACTGGGAGGAGCTGGGGACGTACTCACCTGTCAGAGCCATGTCGCCCACAACACCACGGGTCGGACCGCTGTTCCAGCCTGCTGAGACGACCTCGTAGGTTGCGACCCATGAGCGCGATCCAGGGAGTGTCCGACACCTTCGACCCCGAGGCCTGGGACGAGGTCCCCGGCTTCGAGTCGCTGACCGACCTGACCTACCACCGGGCGAAGGCGCACGGGACGGTCCGGGTCGCCTTCGACCGGCCCGACGTGCTCAACGCCTTCCGCCCGCACACCGTCGACGAGCTGCTGAGCGTGCTCGAGCACGCCCGCACCAGCGCCGACGTCGGCTGCGTGCTGCTGACCGGCAACGGGCCGAGCCCCAAGAACGGCAAGCACTCCTTCTGCACCGGCGGCGACCAGCGCATCCGCGGCAAGGCGGGCTACCAGTACGAGGCGGTCGACGCCGGAGCGAGCGACACCGGCGCCGAGGAGCCGAGCCCGATCGACCGGGCGAGGCTGGCGCGCCTGCACATCCTCGAGGTGCAGCGGCTGATCCGGTTCATGCCCAAGGTCGTCATCTGTGTCGTCCCGGGCTGGGCCGCCGGCGGTGGTCACTCCCTGCACGTGGTGTCCGACCTGACCCTGGCCAGCCTCGAGCACGCGCGGTTCAAGCAGACCGACGCCGACGTCGGCTCCTTCGACGGCGGGTACGGCTCGGCGTACCTCGCCCGACAGGTCGGGCAGAAGCACGCCCGCGAGATCTTCTTCCTCGCCGAGGAGTACTCCGCCGAGGACGGCGTGCGGATGGGCACGGTCAACCGCGCGGTGCCGCACGCCGAGCTCGAGCGGGTTGCGCTGGAGTGGGGCCGCACCATCAACGGCAAGAGCCCCACGGCGATCCGGATGCTGAAGTACGCCTTCAACCTCCCCGACGACGGCCTGGTCGGCCAGCAGCTCTTCGCCGGCGAGACGACGCGCCTGGCCTACATGACCGACGAGGCCCAGGAGGGCCGCGACCAGTTCCTGGAGAAGCGCGACCCGGACTGGTCGCCCTACCCCTGGTACTACTGATCGGCCCTCGGTCCGGGGGCCTGGCTACACGCGTGCGGGGGAGCGCAGCCGGGTCCGCGCGCTGCTAGAACGGACCATGACCGAGCCGACCTGGACCCCCCACCCGATCGAGCGCCTGCTGGGCAAGGCGCGGTCAGACCTCTCGTGGGAGGACCTGGTCGAGGCGGTCGAGCGGCTGGGCCTCGAGCAGGTCGACCTGAGGTACGTCGGCGGCGACGGGCGGCTGAAGTCGATCGCCTTCCCCATCGGATCGCGCGAGCAGCTGGTCGCCGTGCTGGTGCGCGGTGAGCGGGTGGACGGCTCGAGCGTGTTCGGCGGTGCCTCGACAGAGGACAGCGACGTCTACGTCGTTCCTCGCTGGAGCACCGCCTTCGTGAACCCGTTCGGCACCCGGCCCTCGCTCGACCTGCTCTGCTCCTTCTACGACTCTGACGGCGAGCCGCTCGCGCACGCCCACGACCAGGTCGTCCGGCGCGCGGCTGAGGTGCTGACCGCCGAGACCGGGCTGGTCCTCGAGGCGTTCGGGGAGCTGGAGTACTACCTGGTCTCCGAGCCCGACCCGCTGTACGCCGTCGAGCCCGAGCGCGGCTACCAGGAGTCGCCGCCGTTCTCGAAGCACCGCGTGGTGCGCGAGGAGGTGCTGCGACACCTTGCTTCCTTCGGGATCGCCACGAAGTACGTCCACGGCGAGGTCGGGAGCGCGGTCGAGGACGGCCGTCAGCTGGTGCAGCACGAGATCGAGCTGCTGCCGGTGCCGGTCCCCGAGGCGGCTGACGCCCTGGTGGTGACGAAGTGGCTGGTGCGCGAGGTCGCACGCGCCCACGGCCTCGAGGCGACCTTCGCGCCCTCGGTCACCGCCGACGGGGCGGGCAACGGGCTGCACGTGCACAGCCGTCTGGTGCGGCCGGCCGACGGAGGCAGCGGGGGACAGGCTGTCAACGAGATCGTCGACGACGACGGGCTCACCGACACCGGCAAGCGGCTGGTGGCCGGCTACCTCGGGGCCGCCCGGGCACTGTCGGCGTTCGGCAACACCGTGCCGACGTCGTACCTCCGACTGGACGAGGGGGACGAGTCGCCCGAGGGCATCTGCTGGGGCGAGACCGATCGCACCGGCCTCGTGCGGGTGCCCCTGGCCTGGGTCGGCGACGTGCTGCCCGGGATGGTCGCGCACGCCAACCCCGGCATCGGCGGGGCGCTGCCCGACCTCGGCGTCCACCCGCAGACCGTCGAGCTGCGGCTCGGCGACGGCTCGGCCGACGTGCACCTGCTGCTCGCCGGGATGGCGCTGGCCGCGCGGCGCGGCCTGACCGATCCTGACAGCCTGGCGCAGGCCGAGCGGCTGCGGGCGGACGGCGACGGGGACGACGGGGACGGGGCCGAGGATCCCGAGCAGCTGCCCACCTCGTGCGCGAAGTCGGCCGACGCGCTGGAGGAGGACCGGGCGCTGTTCGAGGCCGACGGTGTCTTCCCGGAGCGGCTGGTCGACGAGACGCTCGAGCAGCTGCGGGAGCGGCACTCCGCCACCCGGGGCAAGCGGCTCCGCAAGGACGCCTCGGCGCGCGAGGAGCTGGTGCGCCGCTACTGGCACGTCGGCTGACAGGGAGAGTAGTCGCGGGTGGTCCGGACCAGTCGGTCCGGGGAGCGGGATCGGCCGCTGGCACGGCGGTGCGCAGACAGACTTCTCGCGTCGGACCGCCGGTGTCCGGAAGCGAGAGGCAGCAGCATGCGTCGCACGTCCCGTTCCGTCCCAGCCGCCCTGCTCGTCGTCGCCACGCTCGCGCTGGCCGGGTGCTCCGGCGAGGTGTCGGTGGGCTCCGGGCCCGGGACGGTCGAGCAGTCGGAGATCGAGGGCGTCGTGGCCGGCAACATCACCGGTGCCGATGCCGCCGACGTTGAGGTGAGCTGTGACGGGGACATGGACGCCGAGGTCGGGGCCACCCAGGACTGCCTGGCCACCCTGGACGGCAGCACCACCGGGATCCGGATCACCGTGGACCAGGTCAACGAGGAGGACGTCGACTTCTCGACCGTCATGTTCGTGACCGCCGAGGAGCTCGCGACCGCGGTTGGCGACTTCTACTCCGGCCAGGGCATCGGGGTCACGGACGTGACGTGCGACGGGGAGCTGGTCGGGGAGCCCGGCGAGACCGCGCAGTGCGACATCACCTCCGACACCGACGGCGACGCCACGGTCGAGGCGACCTCCACCGGCACCGACGGACTCACCGTCAACTTCGACCTGGAGGTCATCAGCGAGGGCTGACCCGCTCGGTCGTCTACGGTGACCCGCGTGAAGGTCGTCGTCCTCACCGGCGCCGGCATCTCCGCGGAGAGCGGGGTGCCGACCTTCCGCGACGCCGACGGGCTGTGGGAGGGCCACCGGGTCGAGGACGTCGCGACGCCGGAGGCCTACGAGCTCTCGCCGACGACGGTGCACCGCTTCTACGACGCCCGCCGGGCCGCCCTGCGCGCGGTGGACCCCAACCCCGCCCACACCGCCCTCGCCCGGCTCGAGCGGGAGCTGGGCGACGACCTGCTCGTCATCACCCAGAACATCGACGACCTGCACGAGCGCGCCGGCTCCGAGCGGGTGCTGCACATGCACGGCGAGCTGCGCTCGGCGCTGTGCCGCGCCTGCCACGGCCGGCACCGGTGGGACCACGACCTGGTCGACCTGCCGCCCTGCCCCGGCTGCGGGGTCACGGAGCTGCGACCGGACGTCGTGTGGTTCGGGGAGATCCCCTACGAGATGGACCGGATCGCCGTCGAGCTGGCCCGCGCCGAGCTCTTCGTCTCCATCGGCACCTCGGGCGCGGTCTACCCGGCGGCCGGTTTCGTGCGCCAGGCGATGAGGTACGGCGCCCGCACCCTCGAGCTCAACCTCGAGCCCTCCGAGGGGACCGTGTGGTTCCACGAGGCCCGGCACGGCCGGGCCGGTGACCTCGTGCCCGAGTGGGTCTCGGAGCTGCTCTCGCGTGTCAGCCGGTAGCGCGGCGCGCGCGGGGGTACTCCGAATCAATTCTGATGCTGAGCGCGCGGGACGTGGCAAAAGTGATTCGGAGTATCCCGGCTCCGGCCACTCTCAGTGCGGGTGCGCGGCGATCCGGTCCCGGATCAGCGCCTCCAGCCGGGGTACGTCGTCGGCCAGCCCGATCCGGGGCGCGAAGCGGAGCATCGTGTCGACGAACAGGTCGCCGCTCTCGACCAGCCGCGGGTCCATGTGGCCGAACACCTCGAGCGTGACGACGCCGTACAGCTGGGTCCAGCCCTGCATGTAGACCCACATCAGGCCGCGGTCCTCGATGGCGATCCCCTCGCTCTCGGCCGGGATGACCGGGTCGAGGACGGCCTGCTGGGCGGCGGGCGGCAGGTCGGCGACGACCGGCACGGGGAAGTGCCGCTGCTCCCAGATCGCCCGGATCTGGCCGGTGAACAGGTGCCCGGAGCTGCTGAGGGTGAGCGCGTCGCGCCGGATGCAGGCGCTGTCGGCGATCGGGTTGGCGAAGACCAGGCCGAACTCCCGCGGCGAGCCGTGCGCCCACTGGCGGAACTCCGCCGCGCTCACGCACAGCCGTCCCGCCACGTCGTCGGGTGGCAGCTCGTCGGCGGCCGCGCGGAACCGCTCGGTCGCCTCTCGGTCGACCTCGAAGGCGACGAGGTCCACGAGCTCCTGGTAGCTGGCGACGTAGCGGTAGAGCGCCGGCGCCGTCATGCCCATCCGCTGGGCGACCGCGCGCAGGGAGAGGTCCTCCCGCTCGCGCAGCAGGGCGATCGAGGTCGCCACGATCTCGGCGTACGTCGCCTCGCGCTGTCGCTCGCGGCGCGTCGTCGGCTCGGCCGTCACGGGGCTCCTCACGGGCAGCGGGTGGGTGCGGGTGGTGCGGGTGGTCTCGACCAGTCACCAGGTGACTCGTTGACACCTACGTTAACACCATTTACGGTTTACGGCGTTCACTTCTGTGGGCACCTGTCACGGAACTGCGTGGGGAAGTCGAGGACGACGATGATCGATCGCTGGGGAGAGCTGGTAGGCCGCCGGGCCCTGGCCGTGCTGCTCATCGGGGTGCTGCTCACCCTGGGGGCAGGCGCCTTCGGGGCGGGTGTCTTCGACTCGCTGTCCCAGGGCGGCTTCGACGACAGGTCCTCGGAGTCCGCACGCGAGCTCGAGGCCGAGCGCGAGGCGTTCGGCAACAAGGGCATCGACGTCGTGGCGATCTACTCCGACGAGGACGGGCTGACCGCCGACGACCCGGAGTTCCGCGCCGCGGTCGAGGACGTCGTCGGTGCGATCCCGGCCGACGCCGTCGCCAGCGTCGTGCCCTACTACGCCGCTCCCGACGCCGGCCTGGTCAGCCAGGACGCCAGCCACGCCCAGGTCCTCATCTCGCTGGCCGGCGTGACCCAGGACGACTTCCTCACCAACTACGACCGGGTCGCCCCGGTGCTCGAGGACGTCGAGGGCCTCGACGCCGACCTCGCCGGCGCCTTCGCGGTCTACAACGACGTCAACCAGATCACCTCCGACGACCTCAAGCGCGCCGAGCTGATCTCGCTCCCGATCGTCATCCTGCTCGCGCTGCTCATCTTCGGCTCCGCTGTCGCCGCCCTCATGCCCGCGATGGTCGGCATCGTGGCGATGCTCGGCGCCCTGGCCGTGGTGCGCGTGATCGCCGAGTTCACCGAGGTCTCGGTCTTCTCGGTCAACGTCATCTCGCTGCTGGGCATCGGCCTGGCCATCGACTACGCGCTCTTCGTCATCAGCCGCTTCCGCGAGGAGCTGGCCCTCCAGCCGCTCGACGCGCCCGACGCCGCCGCGGTCGCGATCCGCCGCACCATGGCCACCGCCGGGCGCACCGTGCTCTTCTCCGGCCTCACCGTCGCCGCGGCGATGGCCAGCCTGCTGATCTTCCCGCAGGCCTTCCTCCGCTCCATGGGGTACGGCGGCATCGCGGCCGTCGTGGTGGCCATGCTCGCCGCGCTCACGATCCTCCCGGCGGTGCTGCGCCTGCTCGGCCGGCGGGTGGACGCGGGCCGGCTGCCCTGGCGCCGCGACCGCTCCCTGGCCCCCGGCGAGGGCGGCCGGTGGGCGGCCCTCGCCCACGCCGTGATGCGCCGACCCGTGCTGGTCATGGTCGTCACGATCGCCGCCCTGCTCGCCGTCGCCGGCCCGTTCCTGGGCGCCAAGTGGGGCAGCGTCGACTACCGCGTGCTGCCGACCGACGCCCCTGCACACGAGGCCGCGGCGCTGCTCAACGAGGAGTTCGGGCCCGAGACCTCGACCGCGCAGCTGCTGCTCCAGGGCACCGACCCGAGCGACGTGGCGGCCTACGTCGAGGAGGTCCGGGCGGTGCCCGGCGTGCTCGACGTGGTGCCGGTCGCCGAGGGGGGCACCGACACGCTGCTGCGCGCGGTCTGGGAGGGCAACAGCCAGACCGAGGCGTCCCAGGACCTCGTCCGCGACCTGCGCGCGATCGACCCGGCCTCCGGTGAGGCACTGGTCGGCGGGCTCAGTGCCGACACCGTCGACCTGATCGCCTCGGTCGCCGACCACCTGCCCTGGATGGGCCTGATCGTCGTCGGCGTGATGCTCGTGCTGCTGTTCGTGGCGTTCGGCTCGGTGGTGCTGCCGGTCAAGGCGGTGCTGATGAACCTCTTCTCCATCACCGCCTCCTTCGGCGTGGTGACCTGGATCTTCAGCGACGGCAACCTGGCCGACCTCCTCGGCTTCGAGCCGCAGGGCTTCCTCGACGCCACGAACCCGATCCTGATGCTGGCGATCCTCTTCGGCCTCTCGATGGACTACGAGGTCTTCCTGCTCTCCCGCGTCCGCGAGGAGTGGGACCGCACGCACGACAACGACCGGGCGGTCGCCGCGGGCGTGCAGAAGACCGGGCGGATCATCACCTCGGCCGCGCTGCTGCTCGGCGTGGTGATCGGCGCCTTCGGCACCAGCGGCATCGTGTTCATGAAGATGCTCGGTGTCGGCATGCTCGTGGCGCTGCTCATCGACGCCACCATCGTCCGGGCGCTGCTCGTGCCGGCCACGATGAAGCTGTTGGGCGACTGGAACTGGTACGCCCCCGGGCCGCTCGCCCGCTGGTGGGAGAGGTACGGCTTCCGCGAGGAGGGGCCCGCCGCCCACGTCCCCGACACCCGCGACCCGGGCACGCCCACCGAGGACCGGGTCCCCGAGCCCGTCTGACCCCCGGCGCGCGGCCGTCGCCCTCCCCAGGACGCCCTCGGGCGTCAGGCGGTCGCGCGCCGGCGCGGGAGCGCCGCGAGCACGAGCAGCAGGACCAGTGCGATCCCGGCCGCCACCGCGGTCGAGACCCACAGGTCCGCGACCAGCGCGTCCCACACCTGCAGCACCAGCTCGCGCTCCTCGCCCCGCGGCGCGCCGGCCTCGACCACCCGCCGGCCCGCCACCAGCGAGACCGCCAGCAGCCCGAGCGCCGGCAGCGCCAGTCCGGCGGCCAGCATCCCCGTGCGCCGCCGCAGCGGGGAGACCACGAGCGCCAGCACCAGCGCCGCCACGGCGAGGAGGGGGACGACGGTGCCCCGCCCCTCCACGGCCTGCCAGACCCGGCGGGCCTCGTCGATCTCGCCGGTCCCCGCGACCGTGAAGCTGGTGGGCGGCACCTCGATGCGGTCGGCCAGGAACGGGGCCGGCAGCTGGTCCAGCACCGCCTCCACGACGGGGGTGATGTCGATCCGCACGTCGCCGCCCTCGCCGACCGGCTGCGACAGCACCTCGACCAGCGAGGTGTGCGCCACCTCGTTGCTCGCCCGCCACAACGGCGGGAACGTCTGGGAGGCCACCACCCGGCGTACGGCCAGGGAGACCGCGTCGCCCAGCGCCTCCTCGGCGACCGAGGGCGCGCTGACCAGGCGCAGCACCGCCACCCGGACCCGCACCGTGACGGCGTCCTGCACGGCCTCGTCGTCGGCCAGCGGGGTCACCGCCTCGAGGTACCCCTCGCGGTCCGCGACGGTCCGGTCCACCCATGAGGTGGCCAGGGCGGCGGGCAGCAGGACGACCGCGACGAGCACGAGCAGGACCGAGAGCACACGACGGAGAGGGCGCACCGGTGCCAGTCTGCCGCAACCCGCCCCCGTCACCGTGCGGGTGGGTGGGGGCCGAACCGGCACGTTCTTCCGGAACTCTGCGCCGGCTCGGCCAGCTGGGCGTCGAACCGGCGCATGTTTCCGGAACTCTGCGCCGGTTCGGCACCACTGGGAGGTGGAGCTGGCGCGTTCTTCCGGAACTCTGCGCCGGTTCGACCCCCGGGAAGGGTCGAAATCGGGTCAGGCGCGGGGGGCGACGACGGCGGCGGCGTGCGGGGGGAGGACCAAGGTGTCTGCCGGGGCAGCACCGGCGCCAGCGCCGGCACCGGCGTCGCCCGAGCTGGTGAGGGTCGGGCCGGCAGTCGTGCCGAGCAGCAGCTCGCCCCCGACCAGGGGACCGGTGAGCGGGACCTGCGCCGCGGCGTCGCCGAGGTTGAGCGCGACGAGGGTGTCGCGCCGCCACAGCAGCACCAGCCGCGAGGCCTCGTCGACCTCGCACCGCACCGAGGCGAAGGACGGGTCCACCAGCTCCGGCCTCGTACGCCGCAGGGCGGCGAGCTTCCGGTAGAAGTCGAGCACCCGGGCGTGCCGTCCGCCGTCGCGGTCCGGGTCGGTCTCGGACCAGTCGAGCTTCGAGGCCAGGAACGTCTGCGGGTCCTGGGGGTCGGGGACGACGGCCGGGTCCCAGCCCATCTTCTCGAACTCCGCGAGCCGCCCCTCGGCGGTCGCGCGGCCGAGGTCCTCCTCCGGGTGGGAGGTGAAGAAGGCGAACGGTGTGGACGCGGCCCACTCCTCGCCCTGGAAGAGCATCGGCGTGAAGGGTCCGGCCATCGTCAGCAGCGCCGCGCACATCAGCTGGTCCTCGTCGAGGACCTCGGTGATCCGGTCGCCCCGGGCCCGGTTGCCGATCTGGTCGTGGTTCTGGCTCGCGACCACCAACCGCCAGGTCGCGGTGTGCTCGAGGTCGATCGGCACCCCATGCTCGCGCTCGCGGAACGACGACCACGTGCCGTCGTGGAAGAACCCGCGCGTCAGCACCTTCTGCAGGGCGGTCAGCGGCTCGAAGTCGGCGTAGTAGCCGGTCGTCTCCCCGGTCAGCGCGACGTGCACCGCGTGGTGGAAGTCGTCGCTCCACTGCGCGGTCAGCCCGTGGCCGCCGGCCTCGCGCGGCCGGAACATCACCGGGTCGTTGAGGTCGGACTCCGCGACGAGCGACAGCGGCCGGCGCTGGTGCGCCGACAGCGCGTCGACCTCGACCGCCAGCTCCTCCAGCAGGTGGACCGCGGAGGAGTCGTGCAGCGCGTGCACGGCGTCGAGCCGCAGCCCGTCGACGTGGTAGTCGCGCAGGAACATCAGGGCGTTGTCGAGGATGAGTCGTCGCACCTCCGCGGAGCCCTCACCGTCGAGGTTGACCAGGTCGCCCCAGGTGTTGCGGCCGTCCTTGAGGTAGGGGCCGAAGAGCGGCAGGTAGTTCCCCGACGGTCCGAGGTGGTTGTGCACGACGTCCTGCACGACCCCCAGGCCGCGCGCATGGCAGGCGTCCACGAACCGCTGGTAGGCCGCCGGCCCGCCGTACGTCTCGCTCACCGCGAACCAGCCGACGCCGTCGTAGCCCCAGTTGTGGGTGCCGTTGAAGGAGTTGACCGGCAGCAGCTCGACCAGGTCGACGCCGATCGAGACGAGGTGGTCCAGCCGCCCGATCGCGGCGTCGAGGGTGCCCTCGGGCGTGAAGGTGCCCAGGTGCAGCTCGTAGACGACCGAGCCGGCCAGCTGCCGCCCGGTCCACCCCGCGTCGGTCCACGCGAAGGCCGCGGCGTCGTAGGTGCGCGACAGCCCGTGCACCCCGTCGGGCTGGCGGCGCGACCGCGGGTCCGGCCGCGGCGTCGGGTCGTCGTCGAGCAGGAAGCCGTAGTCGACCTCGCCCGCGACCGGGACGTCGGCACGCCACCAGCCGGATTCGTCGCACTCCATCGACAGCGTCGCGCCGTCGACCAGCAGCCGCACGCGCTCGGGCCGCGGGGCCCAGACCTCGAAGAGCACTCAGTCCTCCTTCACCAGCAGCGCGACGGGGTACGTCGACAGCAGCGACTCCAGCGACCCGTTGCTCACGCGGTCGGTGAGCAGGTCGCGCCAGGTGCCCTCGGGCAGGTCGAGCGTCGTGCCGCGCCAGCCCCCGCGGGTGCGCAGCCCCAGCGGCAGCCGGGTCGCGACCGTGACGACGCCGCCCCGGTCGAAGGCCAGCACGTGCTCGGCCGCCTCACCGCTCGCCGGCACCCCGGCGTACGTCGTGAACAGCTCGGGCCGGTCGCGTCGCAGCCTCAGCGCGGTGCTCACCAGGTGCAGCTTGGCGGTGCCGGGGTCCTCCAGCCCGCCCACGAGCGCCCCGGGTCCGGCGGCCAGCATCGAGCGCCGCAGGATGTGGTCGACCGGGCGACGGTTGTCGGGGTCGACCAGCGACTGCTCCCACAGCTCCGAGCCCTGGTAGACGTCCGGGACACCGGGCATGGTCAGCGCCACGAGCTTGGCCGCCAGGCTGTTGCTCCAGCCGGGGTCGACGGTCCAGGCGAGCACCTCGTGCAGGACGCGCTGCACGTCGTCGCGGTCGAGCGCGGCGTCGACGGCCGCGTGCACCGCGGCCTCGTAGTCCTCGTCGGGCTCGGTCCAGGTCGTGCGCTCGCCGGCCTCGCGCATCGCCTTCATCGCGTAGCCGTGCAGCCGTTCGCGGAAGTCGCCGCCCGGCGCGGGCCCGGTCGAGGCCGGCCAGGCGCCGACGACGGCCTGCCACAGCAGGTTCGCGAAGCCCGGGTCGGGCAGCGGCACCAGCTCCAGCAGCCGGTCCAGCGCGGCGGCCCAGCCCTCCGGGGCCTCGGCGAGCACGTGGATGCGGGCGCGGACGTCCTCGCCTCGCTTGGTGTCGTGGGTCGACAGCGTCGTCATCGCGTGCGGCCACTCGGCGTGCCGACGAGCCATCGCCTCGTGGAAGCCGTCGACGGTAATGGAGAAGACCGATGGGTCGCCGCCAACCTCGTTGAGCGAGGTGAGCCGGGAGTAGCGGTAGAAGGCGCAGTCCTCCACGCCCTTGGCCATCACCATGCCGGAGGTCTGCTGGAAGCGCCGCGCCCCGTCGCACGAGGGGTCGCGCAGCCACGGCTCGAGGACGTCGTACGTCGCCGCGAGGTCGGGCCGCCGGGCGCGGGCGTCGTCGAGCGCGGCGTCGAGGTGCTCCTCCCCGTCGCGCTCGGTGGTGGAGAGGTAGGAGCGGTAGACCGGGAAGCAGGCCAGCAGCTCGGCGACCGCGTCCTCACCGCGGGCGCGGTCGAGCCGGGGCACGTCGCGCCGCAGGTCGCGCACGATCCGGGCCACCTCGCTGCCGAGCAGCCCGTCGGCGACCTCCCGCTTGAGGTCGTGGACCATCGCGTGGAAGTCGACGGGCCCGCCGCGCAGCCGGGTCTCGAGGTCGGTGAGCGGTTGCTCGCCGGCCGGGTCGACGAGCACGCGGTCGACGAGCGCGAGCGCGTCGTACCCCGTGGTGCCCTCGCAGGCCCACGACGCGGGCAGGTCCTCACCCGGCTCCAGGATCTTCTCGACCAGGACGTAGGCGTCGTCCGTGAGCCGGGCCAGGTCGTCGAGGTAGCCCTTCGGGTCACGCAGGCCGTCGGGGTGGTCGACCCGCAGCCCGTCGACCAGGCCCTCGCGGAACCAGCGGCCGATCTCGACGTGGGTGTCGGCGAAGACCTCGTCGACCTCGACCCGCACGGCCGCGAGCGTGTTGACCGCGAAGAACCGGCGGTAGTTGAGGTCGTCGTCGGCGCGGTGCCAGTCGACCAGCTCGTAGTGCTGCCGCGCGTGCACGGCCTGCGGGTCGTCGTCGACGCCGCTCGCGGTGCCGGGCGCCACCGGGAACGCCTGGTCCCAGTAGTGCAGCTCCAGCCCACCGCGCTCGGCCGGGCCCTCGACCAGGGTCAGGTGGTCGACGCTGCCGTCGGGCAGCAGGTCGTCGTCGCCGACCACGGGGATCCGCAGCCGCTGGCCGGCGGTGTCCCAGTCGACGTCGAAGGCGGGTGCGTGCTCGGCCTCCCGGCCGTGCCGCAGCACGTCCCACCACCACGGGTCCTCGGCCGGCGTCGCGACGCCGACGTGGTTGGGGACGATGTCGACGAGCACGCCGAGCCCGAGCTCACCGGCTGCCGCGGCCACGGCGGCCAGCCCCTCCTCGCCGCCGCGGTCGGGGTCGAGGTGGTCGTGCGCGACGACGTCGTAGCCGTGCGTCGAGCCGGGCTCCGCGGCCAGCAGCGGGGAGAGGTAGAGCCAGTCGGCACCCAGGTCGCGCACGTACGTCGCCAGCCGGGCGACCTCGTGCAGGTCGAGCTCCTTGCTCACCTGGAAGCGGTACGTCGAGGTCGGCACCTTCGCCGGCGTACGCCGCTCGCGACCGTTCACGCCTGGGCCCCGGCCGCCTGGTCCGACCCGTCCTGGGCGCGCTCGGTGTGCGCCTTGAGCGAGGCGTCGACCGACCAGTCGACCTCGGCCTCGGCGGCCGCCCACTGCTGGAGCACCAGCACGCTGCGGCCCGGCACCTTCAGTGCCTCGCCCGCGGCCAGCGGGGTCTCGGGGTCGATGCCGTCGGCGGTGTCGACGACGGCGGTCCACCGCGCGGCGTACTCCTCCGGCGGCAGCACCAGCTCGAGGTCGGCGTCGTCGGCGTTGAAGTAGAGCAGAAAGTGGTCGTCGGTGATCGGGCCGCCACGGGCGTCCATGCCCGCGATGCCGTGCCCGTTGAGGTACATCCCGAGCGCGCAGGGGCCGCCCTCCCAGTCGCCGTCCTCCATCGGCCGGCCGTCGGGGTGCAGCCAGACGATGTCGTCGAGCCGCGTGCCGCGGTCCGACCCGTCCTCCCCGCGGGCGACCTCGGAACCGGTGAAGAAGCGCTTGCGCCGGAACGTCGGGTGCTCCGCACGCAGCCGCGCGACGGCCGCGGTGAACTCCACCAGCGGGCGGTCCAGCTCGTCCCAGTGCATCCAGGACAGCTCGTTGTCCTGGCAGTAGGTGTTGTTGTTGCCCTGCTGGGTGCGTCCGCCCTCGTCGCCGTGCAGCAGCATCGGGACGCCCTGGGAGAGCAGCAGCGTGGCGATCAGGTTGCGCTGGGTGCGCGCGCGCAGCCGCAGCACGTCGGGGTCGTCGGTGGGGCCCTCGACGCCGAAGTTCTGGGAGCGGTTGTGCGACTCCCCGTCGTTGCCGTCCTCGCCGTTGGCGTCGTTGTGCTTCTCGGCGTACGACACGAGGTCGCGCAGCGTGAAGCCGTCGTGGGCGGTGACGAAGTTGATGCTGGCGAAGGGCAGGCGGCCCGAGTGCTCGTAGAGGTCGGAGGAGCCGGCCAGGCGCGAGGCGAACTCGCCCAGCGACGGCTCGCCGCGCCACACGTCGCGGACGGTGTCGCGGTACTTGCCGTTCCACTCCGTCCACTGCGCCGGGAAGCCGCCGACCTGGTAGCCGCCGGGTCCGACGTCCCAGGGCTCGGCGATGAGCTTCACCTGGGAGACCACCGGGTCCTGCTGCACCATCTCGAAGAAGGTGGCGAGCTTGTCGACGTCGTAGAACTCGCGTGCCAGCGTCGAGGCGAGGTCGAATCGGAAGCCGTCGACGTGCATCTCTGTGACCCAGTAGCGCAGCGAGTCCATGATCAGCTGCAGGGAGTGCGGGTGCCGGACGTTGAGGCTGTTGCCGGTGCCGGTGTAGTCCATGTAGTAGCGCTGGTCGTCCTCGACCAGGCGGTAGTAGGCCTGGTTGTCGATGCCCTTGAACGACAGCGTCGGCCCGAGGTGGTTGCCCTCCGCGGTGTGGTTGTAGACCACGTCGAGGATCACCTCGATTCCGTGGCGGTGCAGCTCCTTGACCATCGCCTTGAACTCCTGGACCTGCTGGCCGCGACCGGCGCCCGCCCCGGAGTCGGCGGAGTCGCGGGCGGCGGCGGAGTAGTCGGCGTGCGGGGCGAAGAAGCCCAGGGTGTTGTAGCCCCAGTAGTTGCGCAGGCCCTTCTCCAGCAGCGTGCTGTCCTGGACGAACTGGTGCACCGGCATCAGCTCGATCGCGGTGATGCCGAGCTTGACCAGGTGCTCCACCACGGCCGGGTGCGCCACCGCGGCGTAGGTGCCGCGCAGCTCCTCGGGCACCTCGGGGTGCAGCATCGTCAGGCCCTTGACGTGCGCCTCGTAGATGACGGTGTCGGTGTAGGGCCGGCGGGGGGCGCGGTCGCCCTCCCAGTCGAAGAACGGGTTGATGACCACGCCGAGGGTCATGTGGGCGGCGGAGTCGTCGTCGTTGCGGGAGTCCTCCTCGCCGAAGACGTAGGAGAAGAGCGCGGGGTCCCAGTCGATCTCGCGCCAGGTCGCCTTGGCGTACGGGTCGAGCAGCAGCTTGTTCGGGTTGCAGCGCAGGCCGGCGTCGGGGTCCCAGGGGCCGTGGACGCGGAAGCCGTAGCGCTGGCCGGGCTGCACGTGCGGCAGGTAGCAGTGCCAGACGTAGGCGTCGACCTCGGTGAGCTCGATCCGGGTCTCGACCAGTGGCCCCTCGGGGTGGTCGGGGTCGTCGTCGAAGAGGCAGAGCTCGACCCGCTCTGCGACCTCGCTGAACAACGCGATGTTGGTGCCGCTGCCGTCGAAGGTCGCGCCGAGGGGGTAGGCGGTGCCGGGCCAGATCTCCATGTGACTCCCTGTTCCCTGTTTGGATCGATCTAACCGACCCTCTCCCCCTGTCGCCTCACCCCTGCCTGCGTACGCCGCCGCGCGAGCGCGGCCCACGCGCCGCGGCGCTGCGGTGGTACCCACCGTTGCGCTCGTCACTCCCCAGGCGGGTTACCTGCGGGTAGCATCAGGTCCCATGAAGCGCGAGATCTACGACGAGGACCACGAGGCGTTCCGCTCCAGCGTGCGGGAGTTCCTGGGGCGTTCGGTCATCCCGAACGTCGAGCAGCACGCCATCGACAAGGCCATCCCCCGCGAGTTCTGGCTCGAGGCCGGCAAGCAGGGGTTTCTGGGTCTGGAGATCCCCGAGGAGTACGGCGGTGCCGGCGCCGGCGACTACCGCTTCAACGCCGTCATGGCCGAGGAGCTCTCCAAGGTCAACGCCGCCCTCGGCTCGTGCTGGGGCATCCACGCCGACATCACCGCGCCGTACATCGTCGCGATGGGCACCGAGGAGCAGAAGCAGCGCTGGCTCCCCGGCGTCGCCTCCGGCGAGATCCTCCTGGCCATCGGCATGACCGAGCCCTCCGGCGGCTCCGACCTCGCGGCGCTGAAGACCTCCGCGGTCAAGGACGGCGACGACTGGGTCATCAACGGCTCCAAGACCTTCATCACCAACGGCTACTCCGCCGACCTCATCATCACCGCGGT
>WLJH01000035.1 GCA_009701885.1 Actinomycetota bacterium | reverse complement strand
GGTGGTACGACCGGCGGTCGAGGCGGCCCCCACGCCACCCCGGGCCGCCGGCCGAGCCTGTGCCGGCGCACCCGCGACCGCGCCGCGGCCGAGGGTGCCGGAGACCGCCGAGCGGCTCAGGCCGCCCAGGGGTCGGGTCTGCTGCCCGGGCGCAAGGACGCCGGCACCGATGCCGCGCACGATGCCCACGCCCTTGGCCAGCCCGCCGAGGAGGGCGCCGCCGCCGAGGCCGACACCCACCGCCGTACCGACGCCGCCGGGGACGAGCCCGGTGCCGCCGGGACCGGTGGGGCCGACCGTGGTGGGGCCGGTCGGATTGGTGGTGGGGTTGGTGGTGGGCGGCTCGACGACGGGCGGCTGCACGATCGGGGGCTCGACCACGGGGGGCTCGATCGTCGGCTGGTTCGTCTCACCGTTGTTGCCGCCGTCGACGTCGATCGGCTGGCCGATCACCGAGCCCTGGTAGGAGGTGCCGGACGGCCCGCTCGGACCGCGGCCCCCGGGGATCGGCGCGCGGGCACTCGGGCCGTCGCCGCCGCCGGGGCCGTCCTGGCCGCCCGGCTCCTCGGGGTCGGGGAGGCCGTGGATCGACTTCATGACCGCGATCGGCTCCTCGTAGCGCCGGTCGAACTCCTCGGCGATCTCGCGGGCCCGCTGCTCGCGCAGCGCCTCACGCTCCTGGAAGGCCGAGACAGCGGCGTTGTGCTTGCCCTGCTCGGTCATCCGCTTCTCGTCGTCCCACTCGGGGTTGTCGGAGAAGGAGCCGGGGTTCGTCAACGGGGCGGTCGCGGGGTCGGAGTCGATCTGGTTGCGCTGGATGGTGATGGCCGTGATCGCAGCGCTCGCCTGGTCGAGGGCATGCTGACCTCGCCGGAAGAGAGCGACGCGCTCCTCGAGGTTGTCGGCCGAGCGCCGCATCGCGTTGAACATCGCCGGGCCGGTCTGCCCGCCGATGGTGAGGCCGTCGTCCGCAGCCCGACGCAGGCCCTTCACGACATCGTCGAGTCGGTCGTTGGCCTCCTTCCAGTCGAGCGCGCCGTTCCATCGCACGGTGAACGCATCTGCCTGGTCCAGGGCGGCATCGAGGCGGAGGCGCTCGGGTCCCTTGCTCACTTGTCCCAGCCCTCCGTCGAATCGGATCGGACGCTGCTCAGCTGTGCCTGGATGTGCTGCACATCAGCACTGGCGTGCTGGTCGGCGACGTTGACGCCCTTGCGGAACGTCTCCACGCCGTCGGTGTAGAGCTGGAGATCGCTGACCATCGTCGCCAGCGCGTCGGTCACCACGCGCCGGGCCAGCTCCGTGTGCTGTCCCAGGGAGCTGCCACCGGGCAGGGTCCCGAACCGGTTGGCCGGCACCTGCGACGGTTCGAAGTCGGCTTCGTCGACCCCGTCGCCGAGGAGCTTGGTGATCGCCTCGATCGTGCCGAGGTCGATGCGGAGCTCTTGCAGCACCTGAGAGATGGCCGCGACGTTAATGTACGAGCCGCTGCCGCCACCGTCATGCACGGTGTGGACCACCACAGGCCTCCCGAAAATGTCGTGTGGAGTACGGAGAGAAGGTAAAGCAGACGTCGAGCCTGTTCCCAACCCGGGAGCTCCTCAATCCTGGTCGGTCCCACGAAATCCGCACGAGAGGCAGCGAGTTGGTTTGCAGACCCTCGACCTGGGCAGAGATCGGCGTGTGCGTCGTCCACCCCGCGTGATCGCTGTCCTGGCCCTGCCTGTCGCCCTGCTGCTCGGTGGCTGCAGCGACGACGCAGAGGCTCCCGCGACCGGGTCCAGCCAGTCCCCGGAACCCTCGGGCTCCACGGGGGGCGAGGTCCCTGACGCTGCGGACGATTCGGAGGCTGCGCTTGCGGAGACGTGGGGCGACGTCGAGGACCCGGCGACGATGAAGGTCCCGTTGAAGTCGGTGGACGGGGTGGAGAGCGTCCGCGTGTGGGAGGGGTCGCGCTTCCGCGTCACTCCCTCGGCGGTGATCGTGGCAGTCCCGTCCCCTGACCGCAGCAGCTTCCAGACCCTGACCCTGGGCAGTGACACGCTGGCGGCCATGCCCGACTCGGAGGCTGAGGTGAGGTACTGGGCGAGGAGCAGCGGTCTGCTCAAGGGGCGGGCCGAGGTGCTCGACCCGGTCGTGGTGGACGGGCTCGAGCTGCAGCACGCCCGGGGCAGCAACGAGGTGGAGATCGTCGACGGCTACCTCTACTCCGACGGTGAGATCTCCTACCGGGTCATCTTCACGACACCGCTGGACTACACCGAGGCGCAGCGGGACGAGGCCATCGGGCAGGTCATGGCGACGCTGGAGTTCGAGTGAGGTCGTACGTCGCTCATGGTGCTCCGATCGCCGCGGTGGTGCTTGCGACAGGTGTGGCGCTGAGCGGCTGCGCGGCTGAGCAGGACCCAGCCCAGGGTGCGTCCGCCTCGGCGGTCCCCTCGTCCGCTGCCCTGGATCCTCGCGAGGAGGAAGAACCGGAGGACACCTTCGCCGACGTCGAGGAGCCCGCGACGGTCCCGATGCCCGCGGGGAGGCAGCCAGGGGTCCGCGCAGTGAACGCCTGGGAGGGGGCGAAGGTGCTCGACGGGAAGGACCCGATCGCCGCCGAGCTCGTCCTGGGCCCCAGTAGAGCAGCCGTCCTGTTGGTCAACTCCTTTGACGGTCTCGCGGCTCGGGGCTCCGGAGAGGCCGAGCTGCGCTACTGGCGCAAGCGCAACCTCTTCACCGAGGGCCCGGTCGAGGTGATGGATCCGGTGGTCGTGGACGGGGTCGAGATGCAGCACGCCCGAGGGAGCAGTGCTGTCGACCTGGTGGACTGGTTCGTCTACGCCATCGACGACCTCACCGTCGAGGTGCTGTTCTTCCTCCCCCTCGACTTCTCGGAGGAGGAGCGGGAGGAGTACATCGGGCAGGTCATGGCGACGCTGGAGTTCGAGTGAGGTCGTACGTCGCTCATGGTGCTCCGATCGCCGCGGTGGTGCTTGCGACAGGTGTGGCGCTGAGCGGCTGCGCGGACGACGAGGGCGCGGAGAGGACAGCGCCTGTCTCTGCGGCTGCGTCGTCGGGTGCCGCCGAGCCATCTACGACCGGGGAGCCGGAGGCCGAGCCCGAGGACACGTGGGGCGACGTCGCCGACCCCGCGACCGTTCCCCTGGACGCCGAGCTGCTCCGAGGAGTCGAGGCCGTCAGCATCTGGGAGGGCGCGACCCCGCAGGTCGAAGAGGGTCTGGGCGGCGGAGAACTGGTGCTCGGGCCAGGCCGTTCCCTGGCGCTCCTGGTGAGCACGCTTCCAGAGGTCCTGGCCCCGGGCAGCTCGCAGGCGATGCTCCGGGACTGGTCCAGGGTCAACGGGGTGACGACGAGCAAGGTGCAGGAGCTCGAGCCGGTGGTCGTCGACGGGCAGGAGATGTTGCGCGCACGGGGTGACAACGGGTTCACGGTCTATGACGCCTTCTTCCTCGGTGACGACCAGATCGGGATCGAGGTCGTGGTCGCGACCCCCATCGACTTCACGGACGCGGAGCGTGAGGAAGCCATCGGACAGGTCATGGTGACGCTGGAGTTCGAGTAGTCCCGCGCGCGCTGCCGCCCCAGAGGGTGAGGCGCGCCACGTCCGCGGCTCGGACGAAGCCGCAGGTGGCTGCCGGTGGCGGCGTCGCGGCGCTACGGTCCCCCTGACCCGGCACGCCCCGTGCCCGGCCGACCACCCGGCGTACGACGTCGGGGGCCCAGGTGCAGCACGGCAGCAGTCCGAGGTGGAGAGCGAGGTGGGGAGCGTGGGCGAGCACGACGGCGTCGTACCGGTCTACTTCCTCTCCGACTCCACCGGCATCAGCGCGGAGACGATGGGCAACGCGCTCCTGCTGCAGTTCCCCGAGCTGACCTTCGAGCGCACCACGATCCCGTTCATCGCCGGCGTCGAGCAGGCGCGGGAGATCGTCGCGATGCTCGACGAGGTCGCTGCCGGGCCGGTCACGCCGCTGGTCTTCTGCACCGCGGCTGCCGACGACGTGCGCCACGAGCTCAACCTCACCAAGGCGCCGGTCATCGACTTCTTCGACCTGCACATGAGCCGCGTGGAGTCGCTGCTCGGCCAGCGCGGCATCCGCCAGGCCGCCCGCCTGCACGGCGTCGGCGACATCAAGCGCTACAACGCCCGGATGGCGGCGGTGGAGTTCACCATCGAGCACGACGACGGGCAGTCGCTGCGCGCGCTCGACAAGGCCGACGTGATCCTGCTGGCGCCGTCGCGGTGCGGCAAGACGCCGACCAGCATGTACCTCGCGCTGCAGCACGGGCTGTACGTCGCCAACTACCCGCTCGTCGACGAGGACCTCGAGGACTCCGCCCTGCCGCGGCCCGTGGCCGACCTCGCCGACCGGTGCTTCGGCCTGGTGACGACCGTGGAGCGGCTCAGCCGGGTGCGCAACGAGCGGCGACCCGGCTCCCGCTACGCCTCCCCGGAGCAGTGCCGCTGGGAGCTGCGGCGCGCCAAGGAGCTCTTCGAGGCCCACCGGCTGCCCGTCGTGGACTCCTCGGCGAAGTCCGTGGAGGAGATCTCTGCCCTGATCCTGCAGACCAAGAAGCAGCGCGCCCGCACCGCCGCGGCCGCGAGAACGAGCAGCACCAGCAGAGGGGACTCCCCAGCATGACCGGTTCCGACATCAGCAACGTCCGGTGGTTCGCCGACCTCGGCCTCGGCGACCTCGAGCAGGTCGGCGGCAAGAACGCCTCGCTGGGCGAGATGGTCTCCCACCTCACCGACCTCGGGGTGCGCGTGCCCGACGGGTTCGCCACGACCGCGGAGGCCTTCCACCGCTTCATCGGTGACACGGGCCTGGCCGAGCGGATCTCGGGGCTGCTGGCCGACCTCGACACCGACGACACCCGCGCCCTGGCCGCGACCGGCAAGGAGATCCGCGAGGCCGTCGTCGCGCAGGAGTTCCCGGCCGACCTCGAGGCCGACATCCGCACGGCGTACGACAAGCTCGTGTCCGAGGCCGGCGGTGAGGCGTCCTTCGCCGTGCGTTCCTCCGCCACCGCCGAGGACCTCCCCGACGCCTCCTTCGCCGGCCAGCAGGAGACCTTCCTCAACGTCCGTGGGATCGAGGCGGTCCTCACCGCCATCCGTGAGGTCTACGCCTCGCTCTACAACGACCGCGCGATCGCCTACCGGGTGCACCACGAGTTCGCCCACGACGCGGTCGGCATCTCCGCCGGCGTGCAGCGGATGGTGCGCTCCGACATCGGCTCGTCCGGCGTCATGTTCACGATGGACACGGAGTCCGGGTTCGAGGACGCGGTCTTCATCACCTCGGCGTACGGCCTGGGCGAGGGCGTTGTGCAGGGCGCGGTGAACCCCGACGAGTTCTACGTCTACAAACCCGCGCTGCGGGCCGGGCGCCCCGCGATCCTCAAGCGCGGCGTCGGCGGCAAGGCCACCAAGATGGTCTACACCGACGACGCGACGGTGGGGCGCACGACGGAGTTCGTCGACGTAGAGCCCGCCGACTCGCGCCGCCTTTCGCTGACCGACGACGAGGTCACCGAGCTCGCCGCGCACGCGCTGGTCATCGAGGAGCACTACGGGCGCCCGATGGACATCGAGTGGGGCAAGGACGGCGTCGACGGCAAGCTCTACATCCTCCAGGCCCGCCCCGAGACCGTGCAGTCGCGTCGCAGCGGTGCGCTCGAGCGGTTCAAGATCGACGCCGCCACCACCAAGGGCGCCGACGTGCTGGTCGAGGGTCGCGCGATCGGCCAGAAGATCGGCGCCGGGCCCGTGCGCGTGCTGACCTCGCTCGAGGACATGCACACCTTCAACCCCGGCGAGGTGCTCGTCGCCGACATGACCGACCCCGACTGGGAGCCGATCATGAAGCGGGCCTCGGCCATCGTCACCAACCGCGGCGGCCGCACCTGCCACGCCGCGATCATCGCCCGCGAGCTCGGCATCCCCGCCGTCGTCGGCACCGGGGGCGCGACCAAGGAGCTCGCTGACGGCACCGAGGTCACGGTCTCCTGCGCCGAGGGCGACACCGGCCTCGTCTACGACGGCGTCCTCGACTTCTCCGTCGAGCGCACCGAGCTGGACTCGATGCCCGACATCCCCGTCAAGATCATGATGAACGTCGGCACGCCCGAGCAGGCCTTCGCCTTCTCCCGTCTGCCCCACGCCGGGGTCGGGCTGGCGCGGCTGGAGTTCATCATCAACCGCCAGATCGGGGTGCACCCCAAGGCGCTGCTCGACCTCGAGCGCGACCCCGCATCCCTCGACGCCGACCTGCGCGCGGAGATCGAGGAGACCATCGCGGCGTACGACGGCCCACGCGACTTCTTCGTCAAGCGCGTCGCCGAGGGGGTGGCGACGATCGCCGCCGCCTTCGCGCCGGAGCCGGTGATCGTGCGGATGAGCGACTTCAAGTCCAACGAGTACGCCAACCTCGTCGGCGGCCCGGCGTACGAGCCGCACGAGGAGAACCCGATGATCGGGTACCGCGGTGCGTCCCGCTACCTCTCGGAGGACTTCGCCGAGTGCTTCGAGATGGAGTGCGCCGCGCTGCGGCACGTGCGCGACGAGATGGGACTGACCAACGTCAAGGTGATGATCCCGTTCGTGCGCACCCTCGGCGAGGCCAAGGGCGTCATCGACCTGCTGGCGCAGCACGGGCTGCGCCGCGGCGAGAACGACCTGCAGGTCGTGATGATGTGCGAGCTGCCGTCCAACGCCGTGATCGCCGAGCAGTTCCTCAAGCACTTCGACGGCTTCTCGATCGGCTCCAACGACATGACCCAGCTGACGCTCGGCCTGGACCGCGACTCCGGGCTCGTCGCGGACAAGTTCGACGAGCGGGACCCGGCGGTGCTGCACATGCTCGAGCTGGCCATCACGGCGTGCAAGAAGGCCGGCAAGTACGTCGGCATCTGCGGCCAGGGCCCCTCCGACCACCCCGACCTGGCCCAGTGGCTGCTGGAGCAGGGCATCGAGTCGATGTCGCTCAACCCCGACACCGTGGTCGACACCTGGCTGCGGCTCGGGGGCGTCACCGTCTCCTGAGGCGACCTGCCGACGGCGTACGTCGTCGGCGGCCCGGCAACGCGAAGAGCCGCGGTCCCCGTGGGGGCCGCGGCTCTCGCGTGTCTCCGTGCCGGTGCTGTCGGATCAGCCGAGCAGGCCGCCCAGCAGGTCGCCGAGGCCGATCAGGTCCAGGATGCCGGCGAGGCCGCCGCCATCGAGGATGCCCTGCAGCTGGCCGAGCGGGTCGACTCCGGGCTGGGCGAAGAACAGCAGGCCGCTGATGACCTGCTGCAGGATCGCGCCGGAACCGGCGCCGCCGGGCACGAGCGCGCCGAGGGCGCCGAGCTGGTCGACCATCTCGGTCAGGGCGCCGAGCCACGGGGCGGAGTCGCCGCCGACGTTGCCGGAGATCGCCTCGATGGTGCCGATGAACTGCGCGATCGCAGCCTGGACCGCAGCCGGGTTGGTGAGGTCGAGACCGCCACCGAGGCCGCCGAGCTGGGCGGTGAGCTGACCGATGAGGTCCTCGAGCTGCGGGATCCCGGCGATCGGCAGGTCGCCGGTCGGCAGGCCGCCCTGGAGCAGCTGGATGAGCGTGGCCATGGCCTCGGGGCCGCCGCCGATGGCGGTCAGCTCGCCGAGCAGGCCCTGGAGCGCGGCGGCGACGCCGGCCGGGTCCATGGCCTGGACGGCCGCGAGCAGTGCCTCGAGCTGCGCGGTGTCGAGGCCGGGCACCTGCGCCTGGCCGCCGATGCCGTCGAGACCGGCCTGGAGCTGGGCGATGAGCGCCTGGATGGCGCCGGCGGCCTCGGGGGGCAGCACCGCGGTGAGGCCGTTGAGGTCGAGCCCGTCGAGCGCGAGCGAGCCCTGCTGGACCTGCTCGAGCACCGTCTCCTGGGTCACCGGGGCGGGCGCGCAGGCGGTCCGCACGTCGCGCTTCTCCGCCTTGACCCGCTTCTTGGCCTTGCGGACCTTGGCGGCGTTGTCGGCGCGCTTGGCCTTGCGCAGCTGCTTCTTGGCCTTGCTGAGGTCCTTGCGGGCCTGCTGGCACTGCGAGCTGACCTCACGGTCGGCCGAGGCGCCGGCTGCCTGGGCCGCGCCGCCGGTGACGGCGACACCGCCCAGGGCGAGAGCGAGGGTGACGGTGCCGGTGACGACACCGTTCCGGAACATGCGTGAGTGCATGGTGAAACGTCCTCCCATGTAGATGAACCGCAGCCCTCCCAGACAACGGCCCGGTCAGCATGTCCACATCGAGGGCCCTCCGCGCCGGGGAACGGCGGAATTGGTCCGGGCTCACGCGAGGACTGCCCGTTCGGAGGAGGGGGTGGTCTGGTCCACCTGCCGTCGCGCGCCTCGCGTGCCGGGCGGGCCGTCGGTGGTCCGGGGTGATGCGGACGACACTAGGAGGAAGGTGAGGCTTGCCTTACTCTTGTCCCCATGACCCTCCTCCCCGTGCGCGTGAGCCAGGGCGCCGGCGCGTCCCAGCGCGGGGTCGCGCTGGCGCGGGACCTGGGGCGGCACGGGGAGCGGCCGGCCCTGATCGGGGAGGCCGGTGCGACGTCGTACGCCGAGCTGGCGGGGCTGGTCGACGCGGCCGCCGACCGGCACGCCGCCCGGGCCGCGGAGCCGCTGCTGCTGGCGGTGCGGCCACGGCTGGAGGACGTCGTCACCTACCTCGCGTGCCTGGCGGTCGGTCGGCCCGTGCTGCTGACCGACCCGGCCCGGTCGACCGACGAGCTCGAGGCGCGCTTCGGGCCGCGGCCCGGCGCACCCGCGCCGCACCCGGACCTCGCGCTGCTGATGTCGACCTCCGGCAGCACCGGCAGCCCGCGGCTGGTGCGGCTCTCCGCCCGGGCCGTGCAGGCCAACGCCGAGGCGATCGCCGACTACCTCGGTCTGACCCCTGACGACGTGGGCGTGACCGCGCTGCCGCTGCACTACTGCTACGGGCTCTCGGTGCTGCACTCCCACCTCGCCGTCGGTGCGGCCGTGGTGCTGACCGAGACCTCCGTCGTCGACCCGTGCTTCTGGGCGGCCGTCGACCGCCACGGCGTCACGAGCGTGGCGGGGGTGCCGCACTCCTTCGAGATGCTGGAGGTCTCCGGTGCCGCCGACCGGCTGGGCGCCGGGCAGCACCCCTCCGTGCGGGTGCTGACCCAGGCCGGTGGGCGGATGGCGCCGTCCACCGTGCGGTCCTGGGCCGAGCGCGGGGAGCGCGGCGGCTTCGACCTCGTGGTGATGTACGGCCAGACCGAGGCCACCGCCCGGATGGCCTACCTGCCCCCGCACCTGGCCGCCGAGCGACCCGACTGCGTCGGTGTGCCCGTGCCCGGCGGCGACCTGCGGCTCGAGCCGGTGGCCGGCCAGCCCGAGGGCGTCGGGGAGCTCGTCTACAGCGGGCCCAACGTGATGATGGGGTACGCCGAGACCCGCGAGGACCTCGCCCGCGGGCACGACCTCACCGAGCTGCGGACCGGTGACCTCGGGCGCCAGGACGCCGACGGCCTGTGGCGGGTCGTCGGGCGGCGCAGCCGCTTCGCCAAGGTGCTCGGGTTGCGCGTCGACCTCGACCGGGTCGAGTCCGGGCTCGCCGCCGAGGGCGTCGACGCGCTCGTCGTGGACGCCGGGGACCGCGTCGCCGTCGGCGTCGTGCACGCTCGGGTGTCCGACGGCGCCCGGGTCTCCGCGGACGGCGGGGGGCTCGCCGACCCCGTCGGGCGCGGCACCGCGACCCCCGCGGACCGCGAGGGGCTCGCCGACCTCGTGGCCCGCACCGCGCGACTCGCCGGGATCCCCGCGGCGGCCGTCACCGTCGTACCCCTGCAGGAGCGGCCGCTGCTCGCCTCCGGCAAGCCCGACCGCCAGCGGGTCGCGGCCCTGGCCCGCCGCCCCGAGCGCTGCGCCACGGCCGGCGCCTCCTGCGCCGCGCGGGCCTCCTCGCCGTGTGCCGCGGACGTGCTGTCAGCGGTGCTCGGACGACCGGTCACGCCCCGGGACTCCTTCGCCTCCCTGGGTGGTGACTCCCTGTCGTACGTCGAGGCGTCGGTCCGCCTGGAGCAGCTGCTCGGCGGGCTCCCCGACGACTGGCACCTGCGCCCGGTCGGGACCCTCGTCGCCGCGCCGACCCGACGGGCGCCGCGCGGGTGGCAGGCCGTCGAGACCGGCGTGCTGCTGCGGGCGCTGGCGATCGTGGCGATCGTCGGGACGCACGGCAACCTCCTCGACCTCACGGGCGGCGCCCACCTGCTGCTGGTGCTGATGGGCTTCAACCTGGGCCGGTTCGCGCTGGGGTCGCCGCAGCGGCGCGAGCGGGTGAAGGCGCTCGTGCGCAGCGCGGCGCGGGTGGCCGTGCCGTCGGTGCTGTGGATCGGCGGCGTGACGCTGCTGACCGGGCAGTACCCCTGGGCCACCGCCCTGCTCGTCAACCAGCTGGTCGGGCCGCGGTCGTGGGCCGAGCCGGCCTGGCACTTCTGGTTCATCGAGGCGTTCGTGCTGTGCGTGCTCGGGTTGGCGCTGCTGGCTGCCGTGCCCGCGGTGCACCGGCTCGACCGCCGGCACCCCTTCTGGTTCCCCCTCGTGCTGTCCCTCGTCGGGCTGCTGACCCGCTACGAGGTCGTGGTGCTCCGCGGCGGCGACGTCATCCACCGCGCCGAGGTGGTCCTCTGGCTGGTCGCCCTGGGGTGGGCCGCCGCCCGCGCCACCACCACGACCCACCGCGCGGTCGTCTCGGCGCTGCTCGTCCTCACGGTCCCCGGCTTCTTCACCGACCCCGTCCGAGACCTGGTGGTCCTGGCGGCCGCCCTCGCGCTGGTCTGGGTGCGCCGCACCTGGGTGCCGGTCGCCCTGGTCCCGCTCGTCAGTGCTCTCGCCGCGGCCTCGCTGTGGATCTACCTCACCCACTGGCAGGTCTACCCCCACCTCGAGGTCGACCACCCCCTCCTCGCCACCCTCGCCTCGCTGCTCGTCGGCATCCTGGTGCACCGCCTCGTCTCGCACCTGTCCGCGCTGACCCGCCGCGTCTTCGGGGCTGACCCGTCGCATCTTCGAGGCTGACCCGCCGGGTTCTGAGCGCCGACCCCTCCCACCTCCGGCGTGATGAGGAGCGTCCTCGTCGGCTTGCGTGCGCACGACCGTGCGGATCGATGATGGCCCGCGCCCAGGCGTCCCCTCACAGATAGGTGCGGCTCGTCCGGCCCAGAACCAAGGCGTCGTACGTCGCTCGCAGGCGGCGCTCGGCATTCTGGCGCGGTCCGAAGACGTGCTCCTTCCGGAAGACCTCGACGGTCCAGCCGGCCCGGAGGATCTCGCGACGACGGGTGGCGTCGTGCGCCTTCTGCTCGGGGTTGGAATGGAACTCCTCCCCGTCGTACTCGGGCCCGAACATCTCCTCAGGCAGAGCGATGTCAAGGATGTACGGCGTGCCTGGAACCGGGTGCTGGGTCGTCGGCCACGGCAGGTGCGCCTGGTGCCAGCGCAGTCGTAGGGCGGACTCGCCGAAGGACTGGGAGCCACCATCGGCCAACGGAGCGAGAGCCCTGAGGCCGACCACGCCTCGGTACCCTTTGAAGCGCGGCACCTCGGCGAGCAGCTCGGCCCGGGTGAAGGCACCCAGGGAGAGCATCGTGTCCATCCCGTGCAGGCGGACATCGGTGTTGCGCGCGAGTCGACCGATGTCGAGCGCAGTGCGAAGCGGAGTCGTGACCTGCAGACCGCCCAGCTCCACGACCTCGTCGGGTCTGAGTTCCCGTTCCCCGCTGCGGACCTGGTGGCGTCGCAGACGTCGACCGGTCAGGGTCCGGAAGCAGGAGACCTCGGGGACGGCCAGGTGGTCTCCTGGCACCAGTGCACGGTCACCCGCGAGGAGCCAGGCGGCTGAGTGGTCGCAGATGAAGGCGTCGTCCGGCACGGACAGGCTCAGGGCGGCGCACCTGGTCTCCAGCGTGTCCTCCAGGGTCGCCGGGACATAGACGCCCTTGGCCGGTCGCCGCAACCAGCGTGACAGCACGGCGCGCGTCAGCTGATCGTGCGTCATTCCGGCCTCGAGGGCCTGCTGGGTGGTGAACGGCCGCTCGCGCAGCTCGCGGGGCCCGTCCCCGGGTTCGTCGATCATGACGAGCAGGGTGCCTGGATCCGGCGTACGAGGTGATTGCTCATCCACAGCCCAGCGCGATCGCCCTGCCAGCGGGGGTGCAGCACGCGCCGGACCAGGGTTGAGGACGTGACGGGTGAGCCCAGAAGATGCGGCGGGTCAGCCCAGAAGATGCGGCGGGTCAGCCCAGAAGATGCGGCGGGTGAGCCCCGGAGATGCGGCGGGTGAGCCCAGAAGTCGGGGCGGGTCAGTCCCGAAGATGCGGCGGGTCAGCCACCTCTGGAGCGTCAGCGGCGGGCGGAGTCGGGGGGTGCGAAGAGGGCGGTGTCGCCGGAGAGCAGGACCGGGCGGGAGCCGGGGACGACGGTGACGTCGACGGGGGTGCCGGGCTCGAGGCGGACGCCGTGCTGCTGCCAGGAGCGGACGGAGCGGCCGGAGGGGAGACGGACGTGGTGGAGGACGAAGGCGCCGTGGTACTCCACGCGCTCCACGACGGCCGCGGCGCTGGGCTCGGGGCGCAGGGCGACCTCGTGGGGGCGCAGCATCACCTCGACGTCGAGCTCCGTGCGGCCCCACCCCGGGACGGTCGAGACGACGCCGATCTCGGAGGTCAGCAGCGCGTCGCGCACGTGGGCGGGGAGGTAGTCCGCGTCGCCCATGAAGGTCGCGACGAAGCGGTTGACGGGGGTCTCGTAGACCTCGGTCGGCGGGCCGACCTGCTCCACCACCCCACGACGTACGACGGCCAGCCGGTCACCCAGGGAGAGCGCCTCGGTCTGGTCGTGGGTGACCAGGAGCGCGGCGCTCCCGGTCAGCCGGATCGCGGCGAGGGTCTCGGCGCGCACCTGGGCGCGGAGGTTCTCGTCGAGGCTGGAGAACGGCTCGTCGAGCAGCACGACCGCCGGGCGGGGCGCGAGGGCCCGCGCCAGGGCGACCCGCTGCTGCTCGCCGCCGGACAGCTCGTGCGGGTAGCGCTCGCGCAGGTCGCCCAGCCCCACGAGCTCGAGCACCTCGGCCACGCGCGGAGCGCGCTCGGCGCGGGGGAGCCGGTCGAGGCCGAAGGCGATGTTGGTGGCGACGTCGAGGTGCGGGAAGAGGGCGTGGTCCTGGAAGACCAGGCCGACGTGGCGGCGCTCGGGCGGCACCCACCGGGAGCCGGCCACCTCGCGGTCGCCCAGCCACACCGACCCCGAGTCCGGCCGCTCGAGACCCGCGGCCAGCCGCAGCAGGGTCGACTTGCCGCAGCCGGAGGGACCGATGACGGTCAGCACCTCGCCCGCGGCGACCTCGAGGTCGACGGCCTGGACCGCCGGGTGGTCGCCGTAGGACTTCGTGACCGCCTGGAGCCGCAGCGCCGGCGTCGCCCCGCCGGGGGACGGAGCGGCGGGCGAGGCCGCAGACGCGGCGGGCGTGGTGGCAGGCATGACGCCCACCATCATGGCGCCTGCCCGGTCACGCGCGTGCGGAAGGTCAGCGCGACGGGCACCACCGCGACCACGACGATGAGCAGCGCGGGCAGCGCGGCGCGCTCCCAGAAGTTCTCCGAGGCCAGCTCGTAGACCCACACCGACAGGGTCGTGAACCCGAAGGGTCGCAGCAGCAGCACCAGCGGCAGCTCCTTGACGGCGTCGACGATGACCAGGGTCAGCGCGACCGCGACGCCCGAGCGCGCCAGCGGCAGGTGCACCCGGCGCAGCAGCCGGCCGGGGGTCGCGCCGAGGGTCAGCGCGGAGGCGCTCACGGTCGGCGGGATGCGGCCGAAGCTGGCGTCGACGGCCTGGTAGGCCGGGGCGGTGAACCGCACGACGTAGGCCAGCAGGATGCCCAGCACCGACCCGGTGACCAGCACCCCCGTGCCGTCCTCGCGCCCGAGGGCCTCCAGGAGGCGGTCGGCGCCCTCGAAGAGCGCCAGCACGCCGATGCCGACGACGGCACCGGGCACGGCGTACCCGAAGGTCGTGGCCTGGGCGGCGCTCCGCACCCAGCGTCCGCCACCGAGGCGCAGCGCGTGGGCGAGCACGACCGAGACCAGCACGCACGAGACGGCGGCGATGCCGGCGACCAGCACCGAGCTGGTGAGGTGGTCGGCGAAGCGGTCGTCGACGAGCGGGTTGTCGTCGGCGACGGCCGACCAGGCCCAGGTGATCAGCCGCAGCACGGGCAGCCCGAAGGCGAGCGCCGCGACCAGCACGCAGGCGCCCGTCGCGGCCGCGGCGCGGCCGCCGGTGAGCTCCCGGCGCTCGAGCCCGCGCCCGCGGCCGCCGCGCTGGTGGTAGCGGGCACCGCCGCGCAGCCCGCGCTCCATGCCGAGCACCACGAGGGCGAAGACCAGCACCAGGCTGGCGAGCGAGACGGCCGAGGCGACGTCGAAGGAGCCCTTCCAGGTCAGGTAGACCCCGACCGAGACCGTGCGGACGTTGAAGTACTGCACGGTCGCGAAGTCGGTCAGCACCTCCATCGTGACCAGTGCCAGGCCGGCGGCCAGCGAGGGGCGCGCGAGCGGCAGCAGGACGGTCCGGAAGGCGCGGGCCGGCGACGCGCCGAGCGTGCGCGCGGCGTCGTACGCCGTCGGGGCGAGGTCGGTGAAGGCGGCCCGCACCAGGAGGTAGACGTAGGGGTACAGCGTGAGGACCAGCACCACCGACGCGCCCCCGAGCGAGCGGACCGGCAGGGCGCCGAGGTCGTCCCCGAGGACGCTGCGCAGGGCGCCCTGGACGGGGCCCGCGTAGTCGAAGGTGGACAGGAAGACGAAGCCCAGGATGTAGGCCGGCATCGCCAGCGGGAGCACCAGCAACCAGGACAGCACCCGGCGTCCGGGGAACTCGTGCACGCTGACCAGCCACGCCAGCCCGGTGCCGAGCGCGGCGGTGCCGAGGGCGACGAACGTGACCAGCAGCAGCGTCGTGAGGACCATCCGTCCCACGCCGCCGGGCAGCTCCAGCCCGCCCTGGAGCAGCGCGCGCAGCGCCACCGCCACCACCGGGCTGGCGATGAGCGCGGCGACGACCAGCACCGCCGTCGACCACCCGGGGCGGCCGGCACCCAGCAGCCGGCGGCGGCTGCGCGGGGGCACCAGGCCCGGCGCAGGGGCCACCGCGGGTGCGGGGGCGGGGGCGGTCACGGGGTGCTGCTCGGCGCGGTCAGCGGTAGCCGGCGGCGTCGAGGACCTCGACGGCCTCGGCGTTGAGGGAGCCGTACGCCGTCGCGTCGACCGGCAGCCGCTCGAAGTCGCCGAAGGAGGCGACCAGGGGCTCGGGCTCGACGTCGGGGTTGACCGGCAGCTCGTGGTTGCCGTCGACGAAGGCGCTCTGGCCGTCGGTGGCCAGCCACTCCAGGAGCTGCTGCGCCTCGGCGGAGGCCGGGCTGCCGGCGACGACGCCGGCGCCGGAGATGTTCACGTGGGTCCCGGCGCCGTCCTGGCTGGCCCAGTAGGGGGCCACGCCGAAGTCGGGGTCCTCCTCCAGCAGCCGGGCGAGGTAGTAGTGGTTGGTGATGCCGACCTCGCAGCCGCCGGCGTCGATGGCCTCCAGCAGCTCGATGTCGTTGCTCATGATCTCGACGTCGTTGGCGACCCAGCTCTCGACGATCTCCTGGGCCCGCTCGCGACCGTGCAAGTCGATCAGGCTGGCGACCAGGCTCTGGGTGTAGGAGGAGGTCTCGTCGCGCATGCAGATGCGGCCGCGCCACTGCGGGTCGCCGAGACCGGCGTAGGTGTCCTCGGCGTCGAAGTCGTCGGGGTCGACGGCCTCGGGGTCGTAGACGATCGTGCGTGCGCGCATGGCCAGGCCGTACCACTCGCCGTCGGGGTCGCGGAGGTCCTCGGGCACCGCGCCGTCGAGGACGGTGGACTCGACCGGCTCCAGGACGCCCTGCTCGCCGGCGTTCCACAGCATGCCGGCGTCGACGGTCATGAAGACGTCGGCGGGGGTGTCCTCGCCCTCGGCCTTGAGCCGCTCCAGCAGCTCGGCGTCGTCGCCGTAGAGGAACTCCACGGTCAGACCGGTCTCCTCGGTGAAGTCCTCGAAGGCCGACTCCAGGTCGTAGTGCCGCGCGGAGTAGACCTGCAGGTCGGCCTCCTCGCCGCCGAGGAGCCCGCAGCCGGAGAGGGCCAGCGGGGTCAGCAGGGCCACGGCGAGCGCGGGCAGGGAGCGGCGGCGGGACATCGGGACTCCTGGTGGGGCGGGGAAGGTGCCGTACGTCGGCGCGACCTGAGCCGCAACCGAGGAAAGGTTAGCCTGCCCTTCCCAACGCCGACCAGGGGTCCGGCGGGTGGAGGGGGTCACACGACGGCGTGCGCCCGGACCCGCCCCGACGGCGGGGGCCGGGGACGACGAAGGCCCCGACGGGCCGTGCTCCGGGGTGGAGCGGCGGGCCGTCGGGGCCTTCGTCGTGGTGCTCGGGTGCCGCCCGGTGCCAGGGCGGCACCCGGGATCAGACGGCCACCGGCTCGGCGTCGGCGACCAGGCCGTTGGCCATGCCCCAGGCGACGGCCTGGGTGCGACGCTCGACGTCGATCTTGCGGTAGGCCTGGCGGATGTAGGTCTTGATCGAGTTGATCGACAGGCCCAGCTCCTCGCCGATCTCGCCGTTGGTGAGACCGCCCGTGATGAGGGTGAGGATCTCCAGCTCGCGGGGGGTGAGCCGGCTGCCCGCGGGTGCCTGCGGGGTGCGGATCGGGGCCACCGGCTCCACCGGCTCGGCGGGGGTGTGGACCCGAGGGGCGGGGACGCCCCGGCCGGACACGATGTCCTCGAGCGCCACGACGAGCTGCGCCGCGGTCATCGACTTGGACAGGTAGGGGCTGGTGTTGTCGGGCAGCATGTCGGCCGGCGCCCAGCTGAACACCACGGCCTGGGCCTCGGCGGCCGACTGCAGGTTGCGAAGCATCGAGGCGCTGTACGACGACTGCTGCATCGGCTCGTAGAGGACGACGTCGACGTCCTCCGGGTGGGCGAGGGCGGTGCGGACGTCGATCAGCCGCACGCGCTCGGCGTAGGGGGTCAGCAGCGTCTCCAGGCCGGCGACAGCCAGGTCGTTGTCGTCGACGATGGTCGCCGTGAGGGTCTTCCTCTCGAAGGTCATGCTCGTCACCTCTGTGGAACGTCAGGAATCCGGGTGAGGCACCGGCGGGCGCCTCACTCCTGTGTTTATCCAGTGCTCCAGGGTTCAATCACATCTCACCCCTTCGGGTTGACTTGTCCGGACCAGCACCTCCCCCCGGCTCGGAGGGGAGGGGGTTGACCCGAGCGGTCACCCGTCGACAGATGCGGAAAGGTGCTCTGACCAGGGCGAACGTCGATCGGCACGACGGTGGACCGGTCGGCCTGCGGTGCCTGGGTCGGCCCGGTCGCGGGCTCGCCGGAAGGACCGTGTGGCCGAGATCGCGTCGGCCAAGACCGGGTCCGGTGTGGATGCTGCGTGGAAGGTCGGCGGTGCTCAGCTCGGTCTGGCGGCCGGGATCTCCCGGGCCCGGTCGACCAGCGACAGTGCCGCGCTCACGGGGTCGCCCGGCAGGTGCAGCGCCCCCCACTCGGCGGCGAGCTCGGCGGTCGCGCCCGGCCCGGCCAACGCCAGCGTCTGGTCGCGTGCGAGGCGGCGTACGACGGCGACGTCGGCCTCGGAGAGCTGGAAGACCTGGGGGAGGGTGCCGGCGAGCACCACCAGCTCGGGCCGCACGACGTCGACGGCGACCTGCACCGACGGCAGCGGGCAGTTCGGGCCGAGGAACCGGGTGCGCCAGCCGGCGCGCTGCAGGACGACCTCGAAGGCCTTCAGCGCGATGTCGTGGGACTCCTCGGGCGGGCAGGCCAGCAGGGCGGTGGGTCCCGAGCGGGTGCCCGGACCGACGGCGAGCGCCGCCAGTCGGCCGCGGACCAGGTCGCTGGCGAAGTGCTCGTCGGCGACGTCGAAGTCGCCGGACTCCCACCCCTGCCCGACCTGGGCCATGAAGGGGAGCAGCACGTCGCGGATGGCGGTCTCGACCGAGACCGTGCGCAGCAGTCGGTCCAGCGCCTCGTGCATCGAGCCGACGTCGAAGGCCAGCATCGCTGCCTCGAGCTCGGCGCGGGTGCGGGCGACGTCGAGCGACCCCTCGCTGTGGACGGTCCCGTCCTCGGGGCGGTCGTGGCCCTCGGCGCGGGTGCGCTCGTTGGCCAGGATGTCGGCGGCCGCCTGTGCGGCGGGCACCCCGCGCTCGCGCGCGGCCTGCATCGCCAGCGCCCGGCGCTCGTCCTCGGGGCCGTAGAGGCGGTAGCCGGCCTGGGTGCGCGTGGGGCTGAGCAGGCCGTAGCGCATCTCCCACGCGCGCAGCAGCGTCTCGCTCACCCCGACCCGGGTGGCCAGCACCCCGATCCGCCAGCGCTCCGCCGGACCGCCGCTCATGGTTCCTCCTGGCTCCGCCCCCGGCGCCGCGTGCCGTCCGGGTGCCTGGGGGGTGACCCCGCCGTCGCCGGCGCTGCCCGGTCACCCCACCTTCTCCTTGACCTTCTACCGACCTTCGACAGCGGGGTTACACTGAATCTTCGAGCCCGTCGCCGGGCTGTGCTGGGTCGGCGAGGGGAGCATCGCACATCGATCGACCCAGGAGGTCGAGACCCTTGACGGACCCGCAGCCGCTCGGCCGGCTCATCGACTCGCTGGGCGTGGAGCACCGCCCGGAGGAGGGCGAGCTGGTCCTGGGCGCGGTCGTGCTGATGAAGGTGATGGAGGCGGACGGTCGCATCTCGATGCGCTCGGCGTGGTCACCCGGTCTGAGCTGGATGGAGCGGGTCGGCATGCACCAGGCCGCCGCGCAGACCGACCTGCCCGTGCGGCCCTCCGGCCAGTGGGACACTCGTGAGCTCGACAGCGGGGTCTCGGTCGAGAGCGTCGACGGCGACGGCTGGGACGATCCCGACCAGCGCTGACCCAGCTGCCGCACCCCCTCGTGGGTGCGCGGGAGGCTCGCCCTGGTGGGGTGAGCCCGCTGACGTCGTACGCCGGAGGTGGCTCAGCAGGCCTCGGCGAGCGCTCCGCGCAGCTGCAGCAGCAACCGCTGGAGCAGGCGCGAGACCTGGATCTGGCTCATGCCGAGGCGGCTCGCGATCTCGCGCTGCGGCAGCTCGTCGGCGAAGCGCAGGCGCAGCAGGTCGCGCTCGCGCGGGCTGAGCGTGCGCAGCAGCGGAGCCACGACGAGGCGGGCCTCGGTGCGGGCGAGGTCGGCCTCGTGGCCGGGATCCCCGACCTCGCGCAGGACCGCGGCCTCGCCCTCGCCGCCCTCGGCGCCCGGAGGGGTGTCGAGGGAGAGGAGCGAGAAGCAGGAGCGGGCGGCGAGCGCCTCGCGGACGACGTCCACCGACTCCTCCACCTCGTCGGCCAGGGCGCTCACCGAGGCCTCGTCGATCCGGTCCAGGGAGGCGCCCGAGCGGACCAGGCGGCCGTGGGCGCGCTGGACCTCGCGCGGGGGGCGGATGGTCCAGGAGTGGTCGCGGAAGTGGCGACGGATCTCGCCGGTCATCGTCGGCACGGCGTAGGAGAGCAGGTCGCGCTCGTGGCTGGGGTCGAAGGAACGCACGGCCCGCACGAGGGCGAGGTAGGCGACCTGGGTGAGGTCCTCGACGGGGATCGACTTGCGGGCGTAGCGGCGGGCGACGGCCTCGGCGACGCGCATGTTGAGCTCGACCACCCGGTCCAGGCACGCGGCCCGCTCCTCGGGGGACACGCCGGCGGCGTGGGCCCGGGCGAGCAGCTCGGCGGTCTGCTCGGAGCGCTGCGCGTCGGTGAGCCGGCGCACGGAGAGGGCGTCCTGGATGCGGTGGTCGGCGTCGGCCGGGGCGGTCGGCTGCCGGCGTACGAGCGGGACGACGTCGTCGGTGCGAACCTCGCGCCGGTCGTCGAGCGGGCTGGTCGTCATGCCTTCTCGCTCTCTGCGCTGAGCGCGGTGGGCCGGTCTCCCGGGAGGTGCGGTGCTTGTTGAAGAACTCTAAACAACCTTCGACAAACCTTGCACACTTCTCACCCTTTTGGGCCGGGATCGGGGAGGGGCCCTGGAGGCGGTCGGGCGGCGGGGAGGAGGAGGCCGCGCGGGACGCACGCCTGGAACGGCCCCGCGAGCGGGCCGCAGCATCAACAATGCACCCGTGGTGGTCGCACGCGCTCCCTTCGGCTCCTGGCTCCTCGGCCCCGAGGGCCAGTCGCTGCGCCGTCTCCGGGTGCGCATCCAGCTGCTGCTGACCTTCGGCATCTCGCTGACCCACGCCATCGGGGCGGGGATCGTCGTGGTGCTGACGCTGTTCGTGATCCCGCAACCCGGCGGCAGCGACGACCTCTACCTCGCACTCGCCGTCGCGGTCCCCGTGTACGTCGGGCTCGCACTGCTCATCGGGGTCGTGTGGGGCACCCGGGTGGCGTTCCGCTCGCTGCGCTGGGCCCTGCGCGGCGAGGAGCCGACGCCGACGGACCGTCGTCGCGCCATGCGGGTGCCGCTGCAGCTGGCGGCCGTCTCCGGGGTCCTGTGGGCCGGCGCCGTGGTGCTCTTCACCGGGCTGGCGCTCTGGCTGGCCCCCTCCCGGGCGCTCGGCACCGGACCGACGGTGGCCATCGGCGGCATCGTGGTCTGCGCGGTGACCTACCTGCTCGCGGAGTTCGTCCTGCGCCCGGTCGCCGCCCGCGCGCTCACTGGCGCCCCCGGCACCCGCCGCCCCAGGGGCCTCGGCGTGGGCGGGCGGATGCTCACCTTCTGGCTGCTCGGCACCGGGATGCCGCTGCTCGGCCTGGGGTACGCCGCCCTCCTGGCGCTCGTGCAGGGCGACGTCTCCGCGGACCGGATGGCGGTGGAGGCGCTGGCGATCTCCGGGGTGGTGCTGGTCTTCGGGCTGCTCGTCACGGTGCTCAACGCCCGCTCGGTCGTCGCCCCGCTGGTCTCGGTGCGACGAGCCCTGGGGCGGGTGCAGGACGGCGACCTGGAGCAGCGGGTGCCGGTCTACGACGCGACCGAGCTCGGCCTGCTGCAGGCCGGCTTCAACCACATGGCCGAGGGCCTGGCCGAGCGCGAGCACCTGCGCGACCTCTTCGGCCGCCACGTCGGGCAGGAGGTCGCCCGCGCAGCCGCCTCCGGCGACGTCGAGCTCGGCGGGGAGACCCGGTGCGTCACCGTCCTGTTCGTCGACCTGGTCGGCTCCACGACGATGGCGGCGGGCCGCGACCCCGCCGAGGTCGTGGAGCTGCTCAACGGCTTCTTCGAGGTCGTCGTCGACGAGGTCGACCGGCACGGGGGGCTGGTCAACAAGTTCATGGGCGACGCGGTGCTCGCGGTCTTCGGCGCCCCGGTCGACCTCCCGGACCACGCCACCCGGGGGCTGCGCGCAGCCCGCGCGATGGTCGAGCGGCTGGCTGCCGAGCAGCCCACCCTCGACGCCGGGATCGGGGTCTTCACGGGGGAGACCGTCGCCGGCAACGTCGGCACCCGCTCGCGGCTGGAGTACACCGTGATCGGGGACGCCGTGAACGCCGCCGCCCGCCTCACCGAGCTGGCCAAGGACGTCGAGTGCCGGGTGCTCACGTGCGCCGAGACGGTCGGTGACGCGAGCGCGGACGAGGCGTCCCGGTGGGTCCGCCACGACACGGTGACCCTGCGCGGTCGGACCTCTGAGACCGAGCTCTTCGTGCGCGCGTGAGCCGGTCCGCCGACCGCACGTGAGGGAAGGCACAGCGCCGCGGAGTCGGTCGTGGGCGGCGTACCCCCTCAGCATGGGGGCGTGAGCGCACCCTCCCCGGCTGCGACGGCGCCGCGGAAGCGGCTGCTGTGGGTCGACGTCGCCAAGGGCCTGTGCATCCTGCTCGTGGTGCTCCACCACGCCGTGGTCAAGGACCTCGCCGTGCAGGCGCCGCCGGCCCTGGCCCCGGTCGCGGACGCGTGGGCGGCCGTGACGATGGCGCTCAAGCCCGTGCGGATGCCGCTCTTCTTCGTGCTCAGTGGCCTCGTGGCCGCCGGTGCGGTCACCCGTCCGTGGTCGCAGGCCCGGCGCCGGGTGCTCTCGCCCTACTACCTGTACGTCGTGTGGCTGGTGCTCCAGGGCGCGTTCTTCTCCGTCGAGCGGCTGCTGCCGATGAACCGCACCCAGGACCTCGCCGAGCTCGCGGGCGACCTGGTGTGGGCGTCCACCGGCCTGTGGTTCCTCTACGCCCTCGCCGTCTACTTCGCCCTGGCGCGGCTGCTGTCGCGGTTCCCGCGCGAGCGGGTGCTGCTGGTCGCGGCGGCCGTCTCCGCGCTGTCCGGGCTGGTCCCGACCGAGGCCTGGAACCGCACCTCGGTGCTGTTCCACTTCACCTTCTTCGCCCTCGGGGCCCTGGCCCCGGACCTGGTGCGCCGGGTCGCGGACCGGGTCGGGGACCGGGCCCGAGGGCTGCTGCCACGGCTGGCGGTGCTCTACCTCGCGCTCGTGGTGCTGCTGCCGCTGGTGCACCTGCCGCGCACCGCTGACCTGCTCGTCGCCAGCGCGGTCGGCGTGCCGCTGGGGATCGGGCTGTGCGTGCGGCTGGCCCGCGGACCGGCCGCGGAGCACCTGGCCTGGATCGGTCGGCGGACGCTGCCGGTCTACGTGCTGCACGCGCCGCTGCTGGCGCTGGCCCTGCACCTGCCCGAGCCGCTGCGGGTCAGCCCGCTGGGCCGGGGCTACCTGGGCTGGCTCGAGGCGGCGGCGTACCCCGTCGTGCTCACGGTCCTCGCCGTCGGTGCCGCGCTGGCGCTGCACGCCGGGCTGCAGCGGGCCGGGGCATCGGCGCTCTTCGCGCTGCCGCAGCGACCGGCTGCGGGACCGGGGACCGGCCGGTCCGCCCGACGGGCCGACCCGGCTCAGGCGACGGTGGCCGCGAGGTCCTGAACGGGGCGGCCGGCGCGGTGCCGGCCGGGGGTGGTGACCCCGGTGGCTGTGGCGGTGCGCGTGCCGGCAGTGGCGGCCTGCGGGGTCGCGACGTCGGCGGTGGCGTCCTCGACGGCCAGCATGGCCTCGAGGTGGGCCGCGACGTCGGCGGCGCTGGGACGCTCGGCCGGGACCCGGGCGGTCATGGCCGCCAGCAGCCTGGTCCACGCGGCGCCGAGCGAGGTGGGGATCGCCGGGCTGCGGTGCACGCGGGCCCACGCCGAGCTGTCGTCGGGGCCGGAGTACTCCCGGTGGCCGGTGAGCGCCTCGAGGAGCATCAGGCCCAGGGCGAAGACGTCGACCGCCGTGCCGATCGCCTCGCCCAGGACCTGCTCGGGGGCGAGGTAGGCGAGCGAGCCGACGGTGTGCCCGGGACGGCCGTGCGGGTCGGGCTCGCCCACGTCGAGGCTGATGCCGAGGTCGCAGATACGGGCGCTGCCGGAGGGGTCGAGCAGCACGTTGGCGGGCTTCACGTCGCGGTGGACGATGCCCTCGGAGTGCAGGTAGGCCAGTGCCGAGGCGACGTCGCGCCCGATCGCGGCGACCCGCTGCGGGTCGAGCGGACCGTCGGTCAGCACGGTCGCGAGGTCGGGGCCGTCGACCAGCTCCAGCACGAGGTACGGCGCTCCGTGGCCCTCCCACGCGGCGTCGAGGACCCGCACCAGCCCGGGGTGGCGCAGGTCGGCGAGCAGCCGGCCCTCGTCGCGCAGGCGCAGCCTGTGCTGGGCGCGGCCCAGGCCGGGTCGCACCCGCTTGAGGGCGACGTCGCGGCCCAGGCGCAGGTCGTGCGCGCGGTGCACGGTGGCGGTGCCGCCGGCGGCGATGGTGCCGTCGACGCGGTAGCGCCCGAGGACCTCGGTCTGCTGCTGCTCGGTCATCACTGCCCTCTCCGTGCGGTCCACCCAGGGGTTCCCCGGGTGCGCGCAGGGCTAACCGCCCGGAGGGGTGGCAAGGGCCACGCCGGGGACGACCGGGCGGTGGGCCTCGGGTCCGCTCAGCGACCGACGCCGGCGGCGGCCTCGACCAGGGACGGGCCGTACCACGTGAGCAGCCGCCCGCTCACCAGCTCCACGGGGGTGCGGGTGAAGGCCTCCGGGCCGTCGTCGGTGGTGAAGACGTAGGGCTCGTCGGGGAGCAGCACCGCGTCGGCGCCGGCGGAGTCGATCGCCTCGACGGTGACGGTCGGGTAGCGCTGCTGGCGCTGCTGGGGGTCGCCGCCAGGCTCCCCGCCAGCCACGGCCTCCGCGTCGGGGACGACGACCTCCCAGCCCAGCCGGCGGCACAGGTCGGCGGTGAACGTGCGCGGACCCACGACCATCCACGGGTCGCGCCAGATCGGCACGACGACCCGACGGGTCACCGGCGGCAGGTCCCCGCACCAGAGACGCCGGGCCTCGGCCAGCCACGCCGGGCGCGGCCAACCCAGCAGGTCGAGCACCCGCTCGAGCTCCGCGACCCCCTGGGGGACGGTCTCGATGTCGGTCACCTCGACCTGCACCCCGGCGTCGCGCAGCCGCCGGACGTCCAGCTCGCGGTTCTCCTCGCGGTTGACCACCACGACGTCGGGGCGCAGGGCCCTGATCGCGGCGAGGTCCGGGTTCTTCGTCCCGCGCACCCGCGCGACGCCGTACGACTCCAGGTCGGCGGGGTGCGTGCACCAGTCGGTGGCCCCGACGAGCCCCTGGGGGTCCACGCTCGCCAGCGCCTCCGTGATCGAGGGCACCAGCGACACCACCCGCGTCAGGTGCGGCCGAGCGGTCACGTCCTCGCCGCCGAGAGGTCAAGAACGTGGCAGCGAGCAGTCACGCCCTCGTGCGCGTGGCCGGAGGACTGGCCGGTCGAGCCCGAGGAGGTGACCTGTCGGCCCCGAGGAAGTGACTGCTCGGCCGCGACCACCTGACTGCTCGGCGGTCAGCGCAGGGCGAGCGAGCCGGAGGTGGCCGCCTCGAAGGGCAGGGCGGCGTGCTCGGCGATCCGACGGTCCAGGTTGGCGGCGACGTCGGCGGGCCAGGGAGCGGTACGCCGGTCGGAGAGGTCGATGTGCAGGAAGATCTCCTCGAAGACGGCCGAGACGCGCTCGTGGGTCTCGTCGAGGATGTAGACCAGCGCGTGCGCGGCCCGCTCGCTGCGGCCGAGCAGCCGCACGCGCACCGACATCCGGTCGCCCGTGCGCAGCTCGTGCAGGTAGGTCACGTGGTGCTCGGCGGCGAAGCAGGCGTGGCCCTCGCGCAGCGGCCAGTCCATCGGGATGCCGAGGTCGACCAGCGACTCGTCGAGGCCCTCGGAGCCGATGCCGAGGTAGTGGCGCACGTTGAGGTGGCCGTTGTTGTCCTCGAAGGCCACCGGGACGGGCTGCTCGGCGTACGCCGGCAGGTCGACGAGCTGGGCGAAGGACGGGTGCGCGGTGCTGGTCACGGGGGTGAACCTATCTGTTGTCCGACCGATGTCTCGACACGCCCGTCGCGGCCTCGTTCCTCGGCCGCGGGGCTTGCTCGACCTCTTCGCTGACGCTGCCTCGCTGCGCTCGGCAGCGGCTCAGACATTCCGGCGGTACTGCCCGCCCACCTCGAAGAACGCCTCGGTCACCTGGCCCAGCGAGCAGACCCTGGCCGCGTCCATGAGCACGGCGAAGACGTTCTCGTCGGGCGAGGCGGCCGCGGCCTTGAGCCGGGCGAGCGCCTCGGTGGCCTCCTGCTCGTGGGTGCGGGTGAACTCCCGGACCCGGCGCAGCTGCGACTCCTTCTCCGACTCCGTGGCGCGGGCGAGCTCGACGTGCTCGGGCGTGGCGTCGTCGCCGCCGGGGCGCAGGAAGGTGTTGACGCCGATGATCGGCAGGCTGCCGTCGTGCTTGCGGTGCTCGTAGAGCATCGACTCGTCCTGGATCCGGCCGCGCTGGTAGCCGGTCTCCATCGCGCCGAGCACGCCGCCGCGCTCGTTGATCGCCTCGAACTCCCGCAGCACCGCCTCCTCCACGAGGTCGGTGAGCTCCTCGATGACGAACGAACCCTGGAGCGGGTTCTCGTTCATCGCCAGGCCCCACTCGCGGTTGATGATCAGCTGGATCGCCAGCGCCCGGCGCACCGACTCGGGGCTCGGGGTGGTGACGGCCTCGTCGTAGGCGTTGGTGTGCAGGGAGTTGGCGTTGTCGTAGATCGCGATCAGCGCCTGCAGCGTGGTGCGGATGTCGTTGAAGTCCATCTCCTGCGCGTGCAGCGACCGACCGCTCGTCTGCACGTGGTACTTCAGCTTCTGCGAGCGCTCGTTGGCGCCGTACTTCTCCTTCATCGCCACCGCCCAGATACGGCGGGCGACCCGGCCGATGACGGAGTACTCCGGGTCCATGCCGTTGGAGAAGAAGAACGACAGGTTGGGCGCGAAGTCGTCGATGTCCATGCCGCGCGCGAGGTAGGCCTCGACGTAGGTGAAGCCGTTGGCGAGGGTGAAGGCGAGCTGGCTGACGGGGTTCGCCCCGGCCTCGGCGATGTGGTAGCCGGAGATCGAGACCGAGTAGAAGTTGCGCAGCCGGTACTGGATGAACCACTCCTGGATGTCGGCCATCATCCGCAGCGAGAACTCCGTGGAGAACAGGCAGGTGTTCTGGCCCTGGTCCTCCTTGAGGATGTCGGCCTGCACCGTGCCGCGGACGCTCTGGATCGCCTCGTAGGGGTCGATGCCGCGCTCGCGGGCCTGGTCCATCACGGTGTTGAGGTAGAAGGCCAGCACGGTCGGGGCGGGGCCGTTGATCGTCATGCTGACCGAGGTGGTCGGGGCGAGCAGGTCGAAGCCGTCGTACAGCTCCTTCATGTCGTCCAGGGTCGCGACGCTCACGCCGGAGGTGCCGACCTTGCCGTAGATGTCGGGGCGCTCGTCGGGGTCGCGGCCGTAGAGGGTCACGGAGTCGAAGGCGGTCGAGAGCCGGGTGGCCGGCTGGCCCTCCGACAGCATCTTGAAGCGGCGGTTGGTGCGCGCGGGGTCGCCCTCGCCGGCGAACATGCGCGCCGGGTCCTCGCCCTCGCGCTTGAACGGGAAGACACCCGCGGTGAAGGGGAAGCGGCCCGGGAGGTTCTCGTCCCGGAAGAACCGCACCAGCTCGCCGTGGTCGGTGAAGCGGGGCAGCGCCACCTTGGGGACCTGGTTGCCCGAGAGCGAGGTGCGGCCCTCGACCGCGGCGTACTCCTCCTTGACCTGCGGCCAGGTCTCCAGCTGCTTGCGGGTCTCGACCGGCAGCTGCTCGCGCGCCTGCTCGAGCAGGGCGGGTACGCCGCCGGCGTCCGCGCCCGCGGACTCCAGCTCGCCCGCGACCGACTCCAGGCGCTGCAGGCGGCGGGCCTGCTCGACCAGCTCGGCCGTGCGCGCGTGGTAGCCGCGGACGGTCTCGGTGATCTCGGCCAGGTAGCGGACCCGGTCCTGCGGGACCACGGCCCGGATGCCGCTGGAGTGCTTGACGTCGACGGGGGCGAGCGCGCCCTCGGCCACGGGCAGCCCCTTGTCGGCCAGCAGCCCGCGCAGGTGCTGGTAGAGCGCGGTGACGCCGTCGTCGTTGAAGGTCGCGGCGCTCGTGCCGAAGACCGGCATGTCGGACGGCTGCTGTCCGAACGCCTCGCGGTTGCGGACCATCTGCCGGCCCACGTCGCGCAGCGCGTCGGCCGCGCCCCGGCGCTCGAACTTGTTGATCGCCACGAGGTCGGCGAAGTCGAGCATGTCGATCTTCTCGAGCTGGCTGGCCGCGCCGAACTCCGGCGTCATGACGTACATCGAGGTGTCGACGAACGGCACCACCGCCGCGTCGCCCTGGCCGATGCCGGGGGTCTCCACGACGACCAGGTCGAAGCCCGCGGCCTTGAGCACCGTGATGACGTCGGCGAGGTGGTCGGGGATCTCGTGCGCGCCGCGGGTCGCGAGGCTGCGGAAGTAGACCCGGTCGCGGTCGTGGCCCGGGAGGTCGAGGGAGTTCATCCGGATCCGGTCGCCGAGCAGCGCGCCGCCGCCCTTGCGGCGGGTCGGGTCGACGGCGACGACCGCCACCCGCAGCTTGTCCTGCTGGTCGACGCGGAAGCGGCGCAGGATCTCGTCGGTGAGCGAGGACTTGCCCGAGCCGCCGGTGCCGGTGATGCCGAGGACGGGGGCGTGGCTGCGGGCGGCCGCCTGCTGGAGGGCCTCCAGGGTCGCGCCGTCGAGGCGGCCGAGCTCGGCGCCGGTGATGGCGCGGGCGACCGCGGACCGCTCGCCGGTCAGGACCTGGTCGGCGGTGACCGGGCGGAGGTCCCACAGGTCGGTGTCGCAGGCCTCCACGACGGTGTTGACCATCCCGACCAGGCCGAGACGCTGGCCGTCCTCGGGGCTGAAGATCGTCACCCCGGACTCCCGCAGCCGGGCGATCTCGTCGTGCACGATCACGCCGCCGCCCCCGCCGACGACCTTCACGTGACCCGCGCCCGCCGCGCGCAGCAGCTCGACGAGGTACTCGAAGTACTCGACGTGGCCGCCCTGGTACGACGACACCGCGACGCCCTGGACGTCCTCCTCCAGCGCCGCGTCGACGACCTCCTGCACCGAGCGGTTGTGCCCGAGGTGCACGACCTCCGCGCCCTGGCTCTGGAAGATCCGCCGCATGATGTTGATCGAGGCGTCGTGGCCGTCGAACAGGCTGCTCGCCGTGACCAGGCGGACCGGGTTCGACGGGACGTGCAGGGGGTGGGAGGTCGGGTCGCTCACGGGGGCTCCAGGGGAAGATACTTGGATGTCCAACTATTCGGGTGGAGTGTAGCCGCCGTCACGCTCCAGCGTCGACCGTCTCGTGGGGTGGGGAGGTGTGCGGGTGCGGTGGTCGGGCTGGGTCGAGGGGTGCGCGGCGCCGCGCCATGACCGTGGTCGGCCGACGGCGCCCCCTTCGTCGCAACCACCCGGCTCGTTCGTCCCTCACGAGCCGGGGGCCAGGCCCATCCACGCTCCTCCGGGGGCGCCGCCGGCCGACCACGGTCCCCGCGCGGCGCCGCGCACCCCTCTCCTGTGGCCAGGTGGGTCGGTGACTCGGCGCTGGTTCGAGGGTGACGGCGGATTCAGGGGGCGGTCGCAACACCGGCTGTCTGGTTGTCGGCGAGCAACTTAGCGAAGACCTCGGCGGGGGTGTAGAAGCCGAGTCGTTTGCGGGGGCGGTCGTTGAGTTGCTTGGC
>WLJH01000034.1 GCA_009701885.1 Actinomycetota bacterium | reverse complement strand
ATGTGAGGAGCGGTCATCGTGATGACTCCGTTCGAGAGTGCTGTGAGAGGTTCACTCGAAGGATCACGCGGTGGCCGCTGCTTCGTCATCCGTACTCGCCGGTGACGATCTCGGCGACCGCGCTACACCACTATCGGGGACTCAACTTGTGCCGGACTGGTGGACCACAGGCGAGACGCAATGCCTCGCGCCGGTCGAAGACACCGTGTACTTCGACAGAGCGGCCACCGCCGACTGTTCCAACCCCCCAGCCCCGTCCACTGTCCGAGAAGTTTCCGCACTCGCAGTCTTAGACGCCGACAGCGGCTACGGAGAACTGGTGGTTCGTGACATGGAACCCATCGGCGAAGTAGACGGTCGCGAAGTCGTTGAGTCGGGGGAATGCGAGGAGTGGTTCGAGGGGGTGTGTCGCAGACTCTTCGCGGTGCCCTCAGAAGGGGTGGTCTTCGCCGTCACCATCGCCGATAAGAGTGATGGCGACTACGAGGCCATTCGCGACTCGCTGCACATTCTGCCTGAGACTTCGACAACCGTTCCGCTGGCGACTCGTGACGGCTGGACACCGGCCTGGGGTGCCGAACCCAAAGTGACCGACGCTCTGGTGCACCAACTGAAAGATGCCGGACTGAATGTTGAAACCAAGACGGCCGAACGGCCTTCGAATGACGACGGCGGAGACTACGACTCCTTCCCGGAAGGGAGCCTGCTCGACGTAAGCCCGGCACTCGGCAGCGTCATCGACGTGGGAGGCACGGTGACGGTCACCGTCTCAGGGCGGTCGTTGGACCCAGCACGATAAGCACCCAGCGCAGTCCGGTAGGTGCGTCAACCGCACGCTCATGCCGCAATCCGTGCGCGCTCGCCGCTGGGCGATGGGCTCGCGGAGCGACCCGGTACGGGATGGGCTCGCGGAGCGACCCGGTACGGGATGGGCTCGCGGAGCGACCCGGTACGGGATGGGCTCGCGGAGCGACCCGGTACGGGATCCTTCATCGGCGATCGAGATCGCTCTGGCTTCTGGGATCGCCGCCGGCAAGCTGAGGTCCGGTTCATAGGCGGTTCCTCAACTGGAGTTACCGGATCTGGCTCCCCTCTGTGTCAAGACACGCGTGGCAAGGGCGTTCTAGGCTGAGTGGTGACGGGCCCCGGAGTGGCTTGTCCGAAGAGCCGGTGTTGGGGTTGTGAGCCGGTCGCGCTGGAGTCAGAGTCGCTACCTCGTTGCCCTCCCGGGCCCGTCACCTCGCTCGCTGCGGATGCTCTGATGGCGTCGTCGAGCATGGTCCGATAGACGATGTTCGAGAGCCGTCGCTTCAGTGCACGCATGGCTTCCATCGAGGTCTTGCCGTCGCGCTTGCGGCGGTCGAAGTAGGCGCGGCCTTCGGTGTCGTTGCGTAGCTGGACGGTGGCCATGATGTGTAGCGTCCGGTTGATCTGCCGGTTGCCAGCTCGGGACAGGCGGTGCCGGACCTGGTCACCAGAGGAGGCGTCGATGGGTGCGGTGCCGTTCCAGGACGCGAAGTGCTCGCGGTTAGGGAACCGGGTGATGTCACCGACCTCGACCAGCAGCCGCGCGGCGCCCGAAGGGCCGATGCCGTGCAGGTCCATCAACGTCGTGCCCGTCGCAGCGAGCAGCTCCTTGAGCTCCTTGTCCGCGGCCTTCTTTCGTGCGTAGACCCGCTCGAGGTCAGCGATGAGCTCGGCGGCGACCCGACGACGAGCTTTGCCCACGGTGTCGCGCGGACGGACCTTGGCCAGCAGCGCCTTGGCTTGCGCCGCGGAGAGGTCCTTCTTCGCACCACCGGGGATCAGCTCCAGCAGCAGCTGGTGGAGCTGGGAGATCATCCGCGTGTGGTCATCGCCCAGTGAGCTTCGGCGGTCGACCAGGAGCCGCAGGACCGCGAGCTGCTCGTCGTGGACCACCGGACGCAGCCCCGCCATCCGGGTGCCGACCAGCGCGACGGAGTGGGCGTCGGTGGCGTCGGTCTTGCGTCCCTGACCGGTGGCGAAGACCCGCGCACGAGCCGACAGCTTCGGCGGGACGTCGACGACCTCGTGCCCCTCGGCGATCAGCCGCATGGCGACGTGGCGACCGATGCCGTTGCAGCCCTCGATGGCCCAGACCCGGTCCGGCCACCGGGTGACGTACTCCAGCATCGACTGGAAGCCGGCGGCGTCGGTGCCGAAGCGGCCACCGCCGAGGACCTCTTCGTCAGCGGCCATGACCTCGATGGTCATCGACCGCTTGTGTGGGTCCATCCCGATCACGACCCGCTCGTCTGTTGCGTTCACTGGCCCTGTCCTTCTGCTCGATCCCTGACGACTGTCGAGTCGGGAGGGCAACGCTGCTTCGAGCTAGGCAAACCCCTCTTGAGCCTCTCCTGACCCATTGGCGACGCCCGGGCCGCGCAGGCCAAATGAGAGCCACACGACCAGCGTGGGCAGCCGATGTGAGAGCGACGGCCCGGACGCCTGAACCGAGCCTCGCCAGGCACCGGTCCTGAGGTCAATGGAACAAGCAGCCGATGAGCGGTCGGGTGGTGCACCGGCTGCTCAATCAGTAGAAGGCCATCACTTGCCGCTGGAACCGCCAGGTGAAGAACGCCGAGTCATCTCTGTTGGTCCAGTGGTCGATGACGGCGTAGCGGGTCCCACCCCTGGGCGTCTCAAAGGACTCGCGCAGTGTCGCCTCCGTGTCGGACTGCGCCGTGATCTCGTGTGAGCCGGGAGCCAATTGCAACGGGAACTGCACCCAGTTGTGTTGTCCCTCGACATCGAATTCGTCGTCCACCACAGTCACGCCGTCTACCGCAACCGCAAGGCGCACCTGCTCGTCATCGAAGGACTGATTGCTGACGTACAGGATGAAGTTCGCCTCAGACTCGTCGACCACCCTCACGTCCGTCCCGCCTGCTTGAGCAGTGACGGGCGCATGGGTAGCGGCAGCGACCTTCTCGTTTGCGGACGCTTCCCTTCCTTCGTCCGCTCCACCGCAAGCGGCAACCAGCCACAGGGGCAGGGTCAGGAGAAGTGCCAGGCGCACGGTCATGAGTATGGGACGCAGTTGCCCAGGCTTTGGTTCCCGAGCGGACGATAGGCGGACACGGGAACGCGCTCATCTGCCGCGCAGTGCGCTCGCCTCGACGTCGTGAGCCGTGCGCGGGGGTGGCGGGCGGGTGAAGGCGAGTCGTAGCCTCCGGAGATGGAGGTCGTGCCCGTCCGGGTGAGGCGTCGAGTGTCCGATGCCGAGCGTGACGCCGCCGTGCGGCTCCTCGGTGACGCGCTCGCGGATGGACGGATCTCGACCGACACCTTCATCAGGAGGATGGACCGGACCTTCGCCTCGCGTGACGAGTCGTCCCTCGACGACGTCGTCGCGGACCTCGTCGACGTCCAGCCGCCGCCGCGGCCTCTCGTCGGCGCCCGGGCGATCCGGCGAAGCCCGCGGGCCCTGCGGGCCCCGCGGGCACGGCGAGTCTCCGCCCAGCCGGCGGGGTTGCTCTCGGTCCAGCTCCCCAGCGCCGCACAGCCCGTCCTGGACATCGGCCGCAGCTCCTGGTCCGAGGTGTGCCTCGGTGACCCGACGGTCTCCTCGTCCCATGCCACCCTGGTCCTGCTGCGCGGCGGGTGGGTCGTCGTGGACCGCAACGCGACCAACGGGACGTTCGTCAACGGCCGTCGCGTGAGGGGGAGCGCGCGGGTCCGTCCCGGGGACGTCCTGATGGTCGGGACGACCACCCTCACGCTGCTCGCGTCGTCACAGGACGGTCCGAGTCTGCGCCGGCGCCCCAGCAGGTGGGTCGGACTGCGGTCCGGCTGACCGGCACCCGACAGTGGGCGACAGCCCCCGCGCAGCCCGCAAATCAGATGTGCTCGACACCGCCGGCCCGTAGCGTCCGGCCATGGCCTACCGCGTTGAGCGCACCACCGATCCCGCCGCCTTCCTCGCGCTCGCAGAGGATCACCTGGCCGGCGAGCCGGTGCTGAGCACCGTGGTCTCGACGACGCTGGAGCGCGCGGTCGCCGACCCCTCGCCCGTCGACCACCCGCGCTGGTGGGCGGCCCTGGTCGACGAGCGGACCGACGAGGTCGTGGGGGTCGCGATGCGCACCGCGCCGTTCCGGCCCTACCCGCTCTACCTCCTGCCGATGCCGACCGCTGCGGCGGAGGCGTTCGGTGCGTGGCTGCTCGCGCACGAGCCGGACGTCGCCCACGCCAACGGCTTGCGTGCCTCGGTCGAGGCCGCCCTCGGCGTGCTGGCGGACGACCGCGGCGGCAGCACCCGGGTCCTCGAGCACGACCGCCTCTGGGAGGCCACGTCCGTCCTGCCACCGACCGGCGTCCCGGGAAGCGCCCGCGCCGCCACGCTGGACGACCTCGACCTGGTCACCGCGTGGTGCCTGGACTTCATGCCGGCCGCCGATCGGCAGGCCGGGCGCCCGCCGCGCGAGGGCGAGGGCGAGCACCTGGACCGCGACTACGCGCGCGGGAAGATCGAGCGGGGCTTCATGTGGCTGTGGGAGGACAAGGGAGAAGTCGTGCACCTCACCGGCTGGAACCCTCCTGCCCTGGGGGTCGCCCGGGTCGGTCCGGTCTACACCCCGGTCGAGCACCGTGGGCACGGGTACGCCGCCGCGCTGGTCGCGCAGGTGACCGAGCGCATCCTGTCCGACGGCGCGCGCGCCTGCCTGTTCACCGACGTCGACAACCCGGTGAGCAACGGGGTCTACGAGCGGATCGGCTACCGCCCGGTGGCGGAGATGGTGCGGATGGAGGTCGCGCCGCAGCCGGTCGCGGTCACCACACCAGGACCGGCTTGACCACCTTCGCTGCCAGCACGTCCGCGACCGCGGTGTTGATGTCGGCGAAGTCGTAGGTCGTCACCAGCGGGTCCAGGTCGAGCACGCCCTCGGCGCGCATCCCGATCATCCGCGGCACCATCACCTGCGGGTCGGAGTCGCCCTCGAGACTGCTCATCAGTCGCTTGCCGCCCTGCAGCAGGTCGGTGGCGTCGATCGGGTACTCCTCCGCCCCCAGCCCCAGCGCCACGAGGGTCCCGCGGCTGCCGAGGGCCTGCATGCCCTGCTTGACCACCGACGGCACCGCCGTCGTGTCGATCGCGTACGACGCCCCGCCGCCGGTCAGGTCCCGGACCGCCTGCACGACGGCCTCCGGCTCCAGGCCGCTGGCGTCCAGGCCGGTGGCTCCCAACTGCTGCGCCTCGGCGAGGCGTGCGGCCTGGAGGTCGACCGCGACGACCGTGCCCACGCCGGTCGCGGCGGCCGCGGCCACCGCGGCCAGGCCGACCGCGCCGGCGCCGTACACCACCAGGGAGTCGGCCTCGCGGGGCTGGAGGACGTTGAGGACGGTGCCGACGCCGGTCTGGTAGCCGCAGCCGAAGGGTGCGAGCCGGGTCAGGTCGTGCGCCGGGTCGACGACCACGCAGCACTCGGCGCCGACGAGCGCGTGCCGGCCGAAGCTGGACTGGCCGAAGAACGACCCGAAGACCGGGGCCCCACCGCGGCTCATGGTCGTCGAGCCGTCGATGCGCATGCCCATGTAGTTGAGCAGCAACGTCTGCTCGCAGTAGGCCGGGTTGCCTGCGTGGCAGGCCGCGCAGGCCTGGCAGGAGCGGAAGGAGAGCACGACGTGGTCGCCGGGGGAGACGGAGGTGACGCCGGGCCCGACCTGCTCGACCACTCCGGTGCCCTCGTGCCCGAAGACGTTGGGGAACATCTCCGCCGGGAGGAAGGAGCGCATCGTGATGTCGGTGTGGCACAGGCCGGTCGCGACGATCCGCACCAGCACCTCGCCCTCGCGTGGCTCGTCGAGCTCCACGTCCACGAGCTCGAAGTCCTGGCCCGGACCGTTGACCACTGCCACCGTCGTCTGCATGACGGCACCCTAGGGGCGAAGTAGAACGCGTTCCAGCGAATCTGCCGACGAGCAGCCGCTCCCTAGACTGGCAGGGCCATGAGTGAGACCCCTGCCGCCCCCCGCCTCGCCGAGTCGATCGCCGAGGTCGAGGACGCGCTCCTCTCCCGTTGGCCCGAGACCCGCCTGGAGCCGTCCCTGGACCGCATCCGCGCCTTCACCGAGCTGCTGGGCGAGCCGCAGCACGCCTACCGGGTGGTCCACCTGACCGGCACCAACGGCAAGACCTCCACCTCGCGGATGGTCGACGCGCTCCTGCGGGCGCTCGACCTGCGCACCGGCCGGTTCACGAGTCCGCACCTGGAGACCATCAACGAGCGGATCAGCGTCGACGGGGAGCCGCTCGAAGACGAGGCCTTCGTCCGCGCCTTCAACGACGTCGCGCCCTACACCCACCTCGTCGACGAGGACCAGCCGCACCCGCTGTCGTTCTTCGAGACCGTCGTCGGCATGGCGTACGCCGCGTTCGCCGACGCCCCGGTCGACGTGGCCGTCGTCGAGGTTGGCATGGGGGGCGGCTGGGACGCCACCAACGTCGTCGAGGCCGACGTCGCGGTCGTGCTGCCGGTCTCCGTCGACCACGCCAAGTACCTCGGCGCCACGCCGGAGGCCATCGCCCAGGAGAAGGCCGGGATCATCAAGGCCGGCTCGGTCGCGGTCTCCGCGGCGCAGGAGCCCGAGGTCGAGGCCGTCCTCGCCGCCCGTGTGGCCGAGGTCGGCGCGAGCCTCGTGCGCGAGGGCGTCGACTTCGGCGTCGTCTCCCGCACCCCCGCGGTCGGCGGTCAGATCGTGAGCATCGAGGGGCTCCGCGGGCGCTACGACGACCTCTTCCTCCCGCTCTACGGCGCCCACCAGGCCCAGAACGCCGCCGTCGCGCTGGCCAGCGTCGAGGCGCTCGTCGGCGGTGCCGAGCCGCTGGACGCCGAGCTGGTCGCGGCCGCCTTCGCCGAGGTGACCTCCCCGGCCCGGCTCGAGATCGTCCGCCGCAGCCCCACGGTCGTGCTCGACGCCGCGCACAACCCGCACGGCGCCCGAGCCAGCGCCGAGGCGCTGGACGACTCCTTCACCTTCGACCCGCTCATCGGCGTGCTCGGCGTCATGGCCGACAAGGACGTCGAGGGGCTGCTCGTCGCCCTCGAGCCGGTGCTGGCCCACGTCGTGGCCACCCAGAACTCCAGCGACCGCTCGATGTCGGCCGCCGACCTCGGTGCCGCCGCGGTCGAGGTCTTCGGGGAGGAGCGGGTCACCGTCGTACCCCGGCTGCTCGACGCGATCGACGCCGCGGCCACCCTCGCCGAGGCCGGGGAGTCGGTGTCGGCCAGCATCGGCGCGGGCGCCGTGCTCGTCACCGGCTCGGTCGTCACCGCGGGCGAGGCCCGCGCCCTGCTCACCGCCGGCCGCCGGAAGGACCGCTTGTGAACCGCTCCGCACGCCGCGGCATGTGTGCCGCGGTCCTCTCCCTCGAGGCGATCACCCTCGGCCTGACTACACCGGTGATCCTCACGCTCACCGACGTCTCGACCCCCGTCGGCCTGGCCGTCGGCCTCGGCCCCGCGGTCGTGGCGCTGCTGCTGGCCGGCGCGCTGCGGAGCGAGGGTGCCTACGGACGCGGCTGGGCGCTGCAGGTCGTCGCCGTCGGGCTCGGCTTCCTCGTGCCCTCGATGTTCTTCCTCGGTGCGGTCTTCGGCCTGCTGTGGGGCACCGCCGACCTGCTGGGCCGCAAGATCGAGCGGGAGCGTGCGGAGGCCTACGCCGCGCTGGAGCGCGACCAGCCCGAGCCGGAGGCCGGCTGACCCGGGTCCGGCCCGGGCCCGCGCCCGTCAGTCGCCCCGCAGTCCCCGCTGGAGCGCGGCGAGGGCGGTGTCCAGCTCGGCGTCGCTGCACCCGCCGAAGCCGACGACCAGCCCGGTGAGTGGCGAGGTGCGGCAGTAGTCCGACAGCAGCGGCACGTCGAACCCGGCGGCCGCGGCGGCGCGCCGCGCGGCCACCGCCCGGTCGCCGGGGAGCAGCACCGTGGCGTACATGCCGGCCACCGGCCCACCCAGGTGCGGGCCGAGCGCCTCGGTCACGCGCGCCGACCTCTCGGCGTACACCTTGCGCGCGGAGCGGACCACGCGGTCGACGTAGCCGTCGCGCAGCATGGCCAGGAAAGCGCGCTGCACCGGCCAGGCGGCGGCGTCGTGGGTGATGGCGCGGTGCCGGTCGACCTCGTCGGCGAGCGCCGGCGGCGGGACCAGCCACCCCAGGCGCAGGCTCGGCGCCACGGACTTCGACGCGGTGCCGAGGTAGGCGGTGTGCTCCCGGTCCAGGCTGGCCAGGGCGGGGATCGGTGCCACGTCGTAGCGGAACTCGGAGTCGTAGTCGTCCTCGACGACGACCGCGCCCGTCTCCCGGGCGGCCGCCAGGAGGGCGATCCGCTCACCGCCGGGCATGGGCGGGCCGAGGGGGTGCTGGTGCGCCGGGGTGACGTACGCCGCCGCCAACCCGTCCAGATCGTGCCTGCCGACGGGGGCGGTCGCCGGGTGGTCGAGCACGGCGCGACCCGTGGCGCGCACGGTCTCCACCGCGGCGCGGTAGCCGGGGTCCTCCACCAGCACCGGTCCGGGGCGGAGGGCGGTCAGCAGGTGGCGCAGTCCGTCGGTGGTGCCGGCGGTGACGCGCAGGTCCGCCGGATCGACCTTGAGCCCCCGGGTGCGGGCCAGGCGCTCGGCGAGTGCCTCGCGCAGGGCGGGAAGGCCGCGAGGGTCGTCGTAGCCACGGGGTGCGGTGGCCTGGCCGACCTCGCGCCAGGCGCGTCGCCAGGCTGCGGCGTGCCGCGGGTCGATCCAGGGGGTCCCGGCGTCGAGCCGCATCAGGCGGCGTCCCTCGGGCCCCGGTCGGGGCCTGGGCGGGGTGGAGGCCCGGGGTGCGCGGCCGGCGGCGACGTAGGTCCCCGAACCGTGGCGACCCTCCAGCCACCCCTCGGCGACCAGCTGGGCGTAGGCCTGCTCGGCGACCGACCGCGCGACCCCGAGGTCGGCCGCCAGCGCCCGGCTCGAGGGGAGCCGGTCGCCCGGGGCCAGCCGGCCCTCGGTGACCATGCCCCGGATCGCGGCACTCAGTTGCACCCCCCACGGCACCCGGGACGCCCGGTCCAGGCGAAGGGGGAGGGTGGAGGTCATCCGCGAGTGGCCTGTCGTAGATCGTCGCGATTGGCCCTGGAGCGCAGGCCACTGAGGCTCGACGATAGCGGAGTGCCGACCCAGACGACCAAGATGACCCAGGCGAGCCACGCGGGCCCGCTCTCGCCGACCGCCCGCACCACCCTGACCCGCAGTCGCGACCGTGCCGCCACCGATCGCGCCGAGCTCGACGCGCTGCTCGCCGAGGTGCTCGTCGCCCACCTCGGCATCACCGTCGGGGAGGGGGAGGACGCCCACCCGGTCGTCCTCCCGGTCGCGATCGCCGTCGACCACGACGGCCCCGACGAGGGCGGCTCGCTCTACCTCCACGCCTCGGTCGCCGCCGGGTGGATCTCCTCGGTGCGCGGCCGCACCGTCTGCCTGACCGCGACGCTGCTCGACGGGCTCGTCGCCGCCCGCTCGGGCTTCCACCACTCGATGAACTACCGCTCCGCCGTGGTCATCGGCCGCTGCCGCGTCGTGGCGGACGCCGACGAGCGGGCCCGCGCGCTGGACCGGGTCGTCGACCACATGGTGCCGGGCCGCTCCGCGACGCTGCGCCCGCCGACCCGCAAGGAGCTGGCCGCCACGGCTGTGCTGGCGCTGCCGCTTGCCGAGGCGTCGGTGAAGCGCCGCGCCGGGGAACCGAAGGACGACCCGCACGACGTCGAGGCGGGCGGCTGGGCGGGCGTCGTGCCGCTGCGGACGGTGGCCGGGGCGCCGGAGCCGGACGCGTGGTCGCCCGCCGAGGTGCCGCCCGACGTCGCCGCCCGCGCCGCCGCCTTGGGTCACGGCCAGGGGTGATCGGTAGGTTGGCCCCATGAGCGAGCGTTCCCTGGTCCTGGTCAAGCCCGACGGCGTACGACGGGGGCTGACCGGCGAGATCCTGCGCCGCATCGAGGCCAAGGGCTACACGCTGGTCCGGCTCGAGCTGCGCACCGCCACCCGCGAGCTGCTGGCCGCGCACTACGCCGAGCACGAGGGCAAGCCGTTCTACGAGCCGCTGGTGGAGTTCATGCTCTCCGGCCCCGTCGCCGCCATCGTGATCGAGGGCGAGCGCTGCATCGAGGGCTTCCGCTCGCTGGCCGGTGCCACCGACCCGACCGTCGCCGCTCCCGGCACCATCCGCGGCGACCTCGGTCGCGACTGGGGCCTGGCGGTCCAGCAGAACCTCGTGCACGGCTCGGACTCCCCGGAGTCGGCCGAGCGCGAGATCTCCATCTGGTTCCCGTCGGCCTAGACGCCCCCGGCGGCGCCGGGTTTGTCGGGTAGCCGACGGACCCGGAAGTGAGACGACGAGACTTCCGGCCCCAACTTCCGGGTTCGTCGGCGCGCCGACAAACCCGAGACGCGGCAACCAGTCCCACCAGTCACAGCAGCCCCGGCGTGGCGCCGGGTTTCGGCGTACGCCGCTGCCTACCCTCGTGACCGGGTCGGACGGGAGCGTGCGCGCGTGCCGACCCGCCTTCCCCGGCTGAGATCTGCGCACGAGGCGGCGACGAGCACCGATGGCGAACAGCTTCTTCGGCCGGGACATGGCCGTGGACCTCGGCACCGCCAACACGCTCGTCTACGCGCGCGGCAAGGGCGTGCTGCTCGACGAGCCGAGCGTCGTCGCGCTGCACTCCGGCACCGGTGAGGTGCTCGCGGTCGGGCACGAGGCCAAGCGGATGATCGGCCGCACGCCCGACTCCATCACCGCGATCCGCCCGCTCAAGGACGGCGTGATCGCCGACTTCGAGGCGACCGAGCAGATGCTGCGCTGGTTCATCCAGCAGGTGCACCGCCGCCGCGCCTTCGCCAAGCCCCGCATGGTCATCTGCGTGCCCTCCGGCATCACCGCCGTCGAGCAGCGCGCGGTCAAGGAGGCCGGCTACCAGGCGGGCGCGCGCCGCGTCTACATCGTCGAGGAGCCCATGGCCGCCGCGATCGGGGCCGGGCTGCCCGTGCACCAGGCCACCGGCAACATGGTGGTCGACGTGGGCGGCGGCACGACCGAGGTCGCCGTCATCAGCCTCGGCGGCATCGTCACGAGCCTCTCGATCCGCACCGCCGGCGACGACCTCGACAACGCGATCGTGGCGTGGATGAAGAAGGAGTACTCCCTGCTCCTCGGCGAGCGCACCGCCGAGGAGGTCAAGATGACCCTCGGCTCAGCGTTCCCGCTGCCCGACGAGCCCGAGGCCGAGATCCGCGGCCGCGACCTGGTCTCCGGCCTGCCGCGCACCGTGCTGGTCTCCAGCGCCGAGGTGCGCCAGGCGCTCGAGGAGCCGCTGCACGCGATCGTCGACGCGGTCCGCACCACCCTCGACCAGACCCCGCCCGAGCTGGCCGGCGACATCATGGACCGCGGCATCGTGCTGACCGGCGGCGGGGCGCTGCTGCGCGGCCTCGACGAGCGGCTGCGCCACGAGACCGGCATGCCCGTCCACGTCGCCGAGGACCCGCTGACCTCGGTCGCCCTGGGAGCCGGCAAGTGCGTGGAGGAGTTCGAGGCGCTCCAGCAGGTCCTGGTCAACGAGCGACGGCGGTACTGATGGCCCTGCTCGAGCGCACCTCCGGACCCCGAGGCGGCAACAGCGGCGCCTCGCCCGTCGGCCGCAGCCGCCGCTCCCTGGCCGCCCGCCGAGAGCGGCGCGAGCGCCGGTGGAGCCCCGGACCCGACCTGGACCGCCAGCGTCCCAGCCGCTCGCTGCTGGTCGCCCTCGGCCTGGCGAGCGCCACGCTGATGACCCTCGACCTCACCGCCGGCGGTGCCGCCCTCGACCCGGTGCGCGGCGTCGTCGCCGACGTCGTCGGCCCAGCCGAGGCGGGCGCGACCGCGCTGGTCAGCCCGGTCCTGGCCGTCCCCGACTTCTTCCGCACCCACTCGTCGCTGCGCGAGGAGGTGGCCACGCTGGAGGAGGAGAACACCGCCCTGCGCGCCGAGCTCGGCAGCGCCGCCTTCCAGCGCAACCGGCTGGCGGCGTACGACGAGCTGACCGCGACCGCCGAGGACCTCGGCTACTCGCTCGTGCCGAGCCGCGTCGTCGGCTGGGGCCCGGCGCAGTCCTTCTCCAGCACCGTGACGATCGACGCCGGCACCGACGCCGGCGTGCAGCCCGACATGACCGTGGTCAGCGGCGCCGGCCTGGTCGGCAGGGTCGTCTCCGCGGGCCGCACCACCGCCACGGTCCTGCTCATCATCGACCCGTCCTCCACCGTGGGCGCCCGGATCGGCGACACCCTCGACATGGGCTTCCTGACCGGTCGTGGCGTGGTCGGCGATGAGGGTCGCCTCGACCTCGAGCTCGTCGACCGCACCGCAGTGCCCGCCCGCGCGGACTCGGTCGTCACCTGGGGAAGCGACGGGGGAGCGCCCTACGTCTCCGGCGTGCCGATCGGGCGCGTGACCCGGGTCTACTCCTCGCTGCGAGAGACGTCCCAGCGCGTCGTCGTCGACCCGTACGTCGACTTCGGCTCCCTCGACGTCGTCGGTGTCGTCGTGCCCACCGGCACCACCTCCGACCGCGCGCTCGTGGGTCCCGACGGCGAGCTGAGCGGCGAGTCGGACGGGGCGGAGCAGTGAGGACCGCCCGCGCCGCCGCCGCAGCCGCCGCCGTCCTCGTCGCGCTGCTCCTGCAGGTCTCCCTCGCGCCGCACCTGGCCTGGCAGGGCGTCGTGCCCAACCTCGTCCTGCTCGTGGTGGTCGCCGCGGCGCTGACCCGCGGCCCGCAGTTCGCGATGGTGCTCGGCTTCGCCGCCGGGGCCCTGCTCGACCTGGCCCCGCCGGCCGACCACACCGCCGGGCGGTGGGCGCTCGCCCTCGTCGTCGTGGGGTACGTCGCCGGGCGGGTGCGCAGCGAGGCGAGCCCGACCGCGACGACCGTCGTCTCGACCGTCGCCGCGAGCTCCTTCGTCGCCACCTCGCTCTTCGCGATGACCGGCCTGCTCCTGGGTGAGCTGAGCGTCGGCGTGGGCGAGCTGCTGCTGGTGGTCGGGCTGGCCGTGGTCTGGGACGTCGTGCTGACCCCCTTCGTGCTGCCCCCGCTGATGGCGATGTTCCGGCGTCTCGAGCCGGCGCGGCTGGCATGAGCCACCCGTCCGAGGAGGCCGCCGGGACCCGCCGCTCCCGGCTGCGCATCGTCGTCATCCAGGCACTGGTCTTCAGCCTCTTCGCGACCCTGCTGGTGCGGCTCTACTACCTGCAGGTCGTCTCCGGCGAGCAGTACACCGCCCAGGCCGCCTCCCAGTCCGTGCGCGACATCGTCGAGCAGCCCCAGCGCGGGCTGATCGTCGACGACATGGGTCGCCCGTTGGTCACCAACCGCCTGGCCTGGGTGGTGTCGGTGGACCGCACGCTGCTCGGCAAGCTGCCGGGTCGCGACCGCAAGGAGCTGCTCGACCGGGTCGCGTCCGTCACCGGCGTACCCGTCAAGGCGCTGGAGCGCCGCCTGGTCACCTGCGGTGACGAGGGCAGCGTGACCGGCACCTGCTGGAACGGCTCGCCCTACCAGCCGGTGCCCGTGGCCACCGACGTCGAGCGCGAGGTAGCGCTGCGCATCCTCGAGCAACCCGAGGACTACCCCGGCGTCCTGGCCGAGCAGCAGAGCGTGCGCGCCTACCCGCGCCCCTACGGCGTCAACCTCGCCCACGTCCTGGGCTACCTCAGCCCGGTCACCGCCGACGAGCTCGAGCAGGCCGAGGCCGACGGCGAGGACTCCGTCAACGGCGCCTCGGTGGTCGGTCGCGCCGGCGTCGAGAAGGAGTACGACGCGTGGCTGCGGGGGGTGCCCGGCACCCAGTCGGTCGCGGTCGACTCGATGGGCCGCGTGCTGGGCGAGGACTCCCAGGTGCAGGCGCGCCCGGGCGACACCCTGGTCACCTCCATCGACGCCAAGGTGCAGGCGGTGGTGGAGCAGCAGCTCGCCGAGACCATCCGGACGGCCCGGCAGACCCGCGACACCGTGACCGGGCGCAACTACGTCGCCGACTCCGGTGCGGTCGTGGTGCTCGAGGCAGACACGGGCCGGGTCGTGGCGATGGCCAGCCAACCGACGTACGACCCCGAGGTCTGGGTGGGCGGGATCTCCGACGACGAGCTGGCCCGGCTCTACTCCGAGGCCGCCGGCACGCCGCTGCTGGGCCGCGCCACGCAGGGCCAGTTCGCGCCTGGCTCGACGTGGAAGCCCTTCATGACCGCCGGCGCCCTGACCAACGGCTACTCCACCGACACCCGGCTGGACTGCTCCAGCTCCTTCACCGTCGGCAACCGCCCGTTCCGCAACTACGAGTCCGGCGCCTACGGCTTCATCGGCTTCGACAAGGCGCTCGAGGTCTCCTGCAACACCTTCTTCTACCGCATCGGCTACGCCTACTGGCAGCGCTTCGGCTCCGACGAGGCCGACGTCGACGCCTTCGACCCGCTGGTCGAGGAGGCCAAGGACTTCGGGTTCGGCAAGCGCACCGGCATCGACCTGCCCGGCGAGGCCGCCGGGCGGATCGCGGACCGCCGGTGGAAGCGCGAGTACTACCAGTCCATGAAGGACTTCTACTGCGGCATCTCCGAGAAGCCGCAGGACTCGAAGACCTCCGACTTCGTCTACAAGTTCGCCTACGAGTTCTGCCTCGAGGGCTACGCCTACCGCGCCGGTGACGCTGCCAACTTCGCCATCGGCCAGGGCGACACGATCGTCACCCCGCTGCAGCTGGCGCGGGCCTACGGCGCCTTGGCCAACGGCGGCACGCTCTACGCCCCCCGCGTCGGCAAGGCGATCGTCGGCCCCGACGGCTCGGTCGTGCAGCGGATCCCGCCCAAGAAGGTCGGGACTGTCGACGTCCCGCAGAGCACGCTCGGCTACATCGACGACGCGCTCAAGGGCGTGACCCGCCAGGGCACGATGGCCTGGCGGATGGGCGGCTTCCCGCTGGACGAGGTCGAGATCCGCTCCAAGACCGGCTCCGCGGAGGTCTACGGCAAGCAGTCGACCTCGTGGGTCGCGTCCTACTCCGACGACTACGTCGTGGTGATGATGGTCAGCCAGGGCGGCACCGGCTCCGGCACGTCCGGCCCCGCGATCCGCGCCATCTGGGAGGCGCTGTACGGCGTCGAGGGCGAGCGCGTGGTGCCGGCGCGGGCGGCGATCCCCGGCACCGTCCCGCCGACCCAGCTGCCCGAGTTCCTGGCCGACGGCTCGATCCTGCCGCCGGCGCGCACCCCCGGGAAGCGGGACGAGCGATGACCACCCTGACCCGCTCGCCCGCGAGGGCAGGCGCCGGCGTACGTCCCCGCTCCTCGCTGGGCACCCGCCCGCTGCTGCGCTGGAGTGGCATCGACTGGTGGCTGATGGTCGCCGTGGCCGGCCTGCTGGTGCTCGGCACCCTCCTGGTGTGGTCTGCGACGACCACGCGCGACGACCTCACCGGCGGCGACCCCCGCGCCTACCTCTACAAGCAGGTCACCAACATCACCATCGGCCTGGTGCTGATGGCCGTCGTCCTGGTCTCCGACCACCGGTGGGTGCGCATCGCCGCGCCGCTGGCCTACCTGGCCTCCGTGGCCGGGCTGGTGCTCGTCCTGGTCGCAGGCTCCACGATCAACGGCTCGCGGTCGTGGATCGTGGTCGGGGGCATGTCGATCCAGCCCGCCGAGCTGGCCAAGCTGGCCGTGGTCATCGGGATGGCGCTCGTGCTCGCGCACCGCGCCACCGGCCGCTGGCGCCCGCGGGTGGGCCTGGTCGAGGTCGTCCTCATGCTGGCGATCGCCGCGGTGCCCGCCGTCCTGATCCTGCTGCAGCCCGACCTCGGCACGATGCTGGTGCTCACCGCCACCGTGACCGGTGTCCTGGCCGTCTCCGGGGCCCCGCGCCGGTGGCTGGCGCTGCTGGCCGGCGGCGGAGTGACCGCCGCCGTCGCGGCCGTCGCCGGCGGGGTGCTGAAGCCCTACCAGGTCGACCGGTTCCTGGCCTTCACCAACCCCGACCTCGATCCGCGCGGCGCCGGCTACAACGTCGAGCAGGCTCGGATCGCGGTCGGCAACGGCGGCCTCTTCGGCCAGGGCCTCTTCGAGGGCTCCCAGACCCGCTCGGGCTTCGTCCCCGAGCAGCACACCGACTTCGTCTTCACCGTCGCCGGCGAGGAGCTCGGCCTGCTCGGGGCGGGGCTGCTCATCGCCCTGCTCGGCGTCGTGGTGTGGCGGGCGCTCGCCATCGCGATGTCCACCGACGACGTCTTCGGCCGGGTCGCGGCCGCCGGCATCGCCTGCTGGTTCGGCTTCCAGGGCTTCCAGAACATCGGCATGTGCCTGGGCATCATGCCGGTGACCGGCGTCCCCCTGCCGTTCGTGTCGTACGGCGGTTCCTCGATGTTCGCCGGGCTGCTCGCGATCGGGCTGCTGCAGAACATCCGGCTGCGCGCCACCGACCGCACCGTCGGGTAGTCGCCCTCAGGCCAGGATGCGGTCCACCACGCCCTGGCTGACCGGGTGGTACGTCGGGCGGGCGACCGCGTAGACCTCCCGCGCGCGAGCCCGGCCCTGCTCGGTCGTGGCGAGGGCGGCGTACACCTTGCGCAGGTAGAGCGCGCGGCCGTGCCGGGTGAGCAGATCGGCGAGCGCGGCGTCGGCCGCGGGCCGCTCGAAGACCCAGCCGGAGGAGACGGCCAGCTCGAACCAGGCGGTCGCGACCTCGATGTTGCCGCTCGAGGAGAAGGCGTGGGCAGCGTCGACGTCGTCGAGCACCGCGTGGTCGGTCGGAAGGGACCGGACGAAGTGGACCCACTGGTGGCTGTTCCAGCCGGTGGTGTCGAGGTCGGCGGCCGGGGTGCCTGCGCCGAGCGCCGCGACCTGGGCGTCGACGAGGTCGAAGGCACCGGAGGTGAAGGCGGGGGCGTCGGCGGGGACGCCGGGGCCGTGGACCCACTCCTCGACGCCGACGTCCTCGGGCCCGAGGCCGGCGGGCGCCAACAGCTCGGCCTCGAGGTGGGCCAGGAAGGTCGGGGTGTCCATGGAGCCGAAGGCGTGGCGGTCGAAGTAGTCGCGCAGGAAGGCGTCGAAGCGCTCGCGGCCGACCCGGGCCTCCAGCATCCGCAGGAAGAGCGAGCCCTTCTCGTAGGGCAGCTTGGGCAGGTAGCCGTCGGGGTCCTCGAGCTCGGTGTGCAGCACGGTCTGCTGCGGCTCGGCGTCGGCGAGGGTCTTGTCGAGCTCCTGGCGGCCCAGCCGCAGCAGCATCGAGGTGTAGTCCGCGCCGAAGACGGCCTCGTCGATGCGGGTCTCGAAGTAGGTGGTGAAGCCCTCGTTGAGCCACAGGTCGTTCCAGGTGGCGTTGGTGACGAGGTTGCCCGACCAGGAGTGCGCCAGCTCGTGGGCCACCAGCGAGACCAGCGAGCGGTCCCCGGTGATGACGGTGGGGGTGGCGAAGGTCAGGCGGGGGTTCTCCATGCCGCCGTACGGGAAGCTCGCCGGCAGCACGAGCAGGTCGTAACGGCCCCAGCGGTAGGGGCCGTAGAGGTCCTCGGCCGCCTCCATCATCCGCTCGGTGTCGGCGAACTCCCAGGCCGCAGCCTCGACCACCTGCGGCTCGGCGTAGACGCCCGTGCGGGGCCCGAGCTCGCGGAACTCCAGGTCGCCGACGGCCAGCGCCACGAGGTAGCTCGGCACCGGCTCGGGCATGGTGAAGCGGTACGTGCCGTCGGGCGCCGGCGCGGTCGGGTTCTCCGCGCTCATCACGGCCATCAGCCCGAGGTCGGCGGGCACCCGGACGACGGCGTCGTACGGCGCGCGGATGCCGGGGCTGTCCTGGCAGGGGATCCAGCTTCGGGCCAGGATCGGCTGGGACTGGGTGAAGAGGAACTCCTTGCCGGAGCTGGTCTGCGCGGGGTCCAGCCACTGCAGGGCCTGGGCGTCCCCGGTGGTCGCGTAGTGCACGACGACGCGGTCGCCCTCGCCCAGCGTGATCGTGAGGGGAGCGCCCAGGATCGGGTCGTGCTCGCCGAGCTCGTGCGCGAGCGGCGTGCCCGCTCCGTCGGTGACGGCGCCGAGGTCGAGGTGCCAGGTGTCCAGCACCAGCCGTGTGGCGCCCGGGTCCACGCGCTCGACCTCCAGGGTCACGCTGCCGGAGAGCCGACGCTCCTCGAAGGAGACGTCGAGGTCGAGCGCCATCCGGCGCACGACGACCTCCTCGGGGCGGGCGTGGGAGTGGGGGTCGCGGGCGAGTCCGAGGGTCACCGGCGCAACGTACCCGTCGTGCCGAGGGCCTCGACGCCTGACCGTCCGGGTGCACCCGGCCGGTCACGCCTCCTCAGGGCACGAGCGAGAAGAACAGGAACGTGGCCAGGATCGCGAGGTGGACCACGCCCTGGATCGGCTTGGCGCGGCCGGGGACGACGGTGAGGGTCGCGACCGCGACGGTGATCGCCAGGAGCACGATCTGCATCGGCTCCAGCCCCAGCACGAGCGGCCCGTCGAGCCAGATCGAGGCGACCGCGATCGTCGGGATCGTGAGGCCGATCGAGGCCATGGACGAGCCGAAGCCGAGGTTGAGGCTGACCTGCACCCGGTCCCGGGCGGCGTTGAGGGCGGCCGCGATCGACTCCGGTGCGAGCACGAGCAGGGCGATGACCACGCCGACGACGGCGTACGGCAGGCCCAGCGAGCTCACCGTCGACTCGATGGTGGGGGAGAGGATCTTGGCCAGCCCCACGACCGCGACCAGCGAGGCGAGCAGCAGTCCCAGGGAGAAGAGCGCCTCGCGGTCGGTCGGCGGGTCGGCGTGGCCGTCGTCGTCCTCGTCCTCGACGTCGAGCACCCCCGTGATCCGGCCCTGGGGGTCGGACTGCACCGGCAGGAAGAAGTCGCGGTGCTGCACGGTCTGGGTGAAGACGAAGGCGCCGTAGAGCACGAGCGAGGCGACGGCGGCGAACGCCAGCTGGGAGCCGGTGTACTCCAGCCCCGCCTCGGACACGGTGAACCCGGGCAGGACCAAGCAGATGGCTGCCAGGGCCACGACCGTGGAGAGGGCGGCGCCGCTGCCGGAGGCGTTGAAGGCCACGATCCGGTGGCGCAGGGCGCCGATGAGCAGCGAGAGGCCGATGATGCCGTTGAGGGAGATCATCAGCGCGGCGAAGACGGTGTCGCGCGCGTAGGTCGCGGCGCCCTCACCGCCGTCGAGGGTCAGCATCACGATGAGCCCGACCTCGATGACGGTCACCGCCACGGCCAGCACCAGCGACCCGAACGGTTCCCCGACCCGGTGGGCGACCACCTCCGCGTGGTGCACCGCGGCCAGGACCGCGCCGACCAGCACCACCGCGACGAGCGCCAGCAGCACCGGCTGCTCGCTCTTGGGCCAGGTCACCGCCAGGAGGACGAGTCCGACGAGGGGCAGGGCGACGGTCCATTGGAGCGGGCCGCGTCGTGCGGGGGCGGTCATGCCCCCACCCTAGGGAGCGCCTCCCCACCCCGTGGGTCGCGGCGCCACCGCCTGGACCGGCAGCACCGGTGGTTCCCGGAACGTGCGGCGACGGCGTACGATGGTTGTCGATGACAACGAATGCACCGGACGCCAGGCCCATCGACGCCGGCGAGGCGGACTCGGGCGAGTACACCCACGCCCAGGTCCTGACGATCCTCACCGGCCTGATGCTGGGCATGTTCCTGGCCTCGCTGGACCAGACGATCGTCAGCACCTCGATCCGCACCATCGCCGACGACCTCAGCGGCCTGTCGGTGCAGGCCTGGGTGACGACGGCCTACCTCATCACCGCCACGATCACGACCCCGATCTACGGCAAGCTCGGTGACACCTACGGTCGCAAGAAGCTGTTCATGTTCGCCATCTCGGTCTTCATCGTGGGCTCGGCACTGTGCTCGTTCGCCGACTCGATGTACATGCTCGCCGTCTTCCGCGCGGTGCAGGGCCTGGGGGCGGGCGGCCTCATGACGCTGGTGCTCGCGATCATCGGCGACATCGTCAGCCCGCGGGAGCGCGCCCGCTACACCGGCTACTTCATGGCGACCTTCGCCACCTCGTCCGTGCTGGGCCCCGTGCTCGGCGGGCTGCTCGCCGGCCAGGAGTCGATCCTGGGCGTCACCGGCTGGCGCTGGGTCTTCCTCGTCAACGTCCCCGTCGGGCTGCTGGCGCTCGTCGTCGTCGCCCGCACGCTGAACGTCCGCTCCGAGTGCCGCGACGTGCGGATCGACTGGTGGGGCGCGGGCGCCCTCGTGGTCGGCCTGGTCCCGCTGCTCACCGTGGCCGAGCAGGGTCGCGAGTGGGGCTGGGGCTCCGGCCTGGCGCTGGCCTGCTACGCCGTCGGCGTCCTCGGGCTGGTGGCGTTCGTCCTGGCCGAGCACGCGATGGGCGACGCGGCGCTCATCCCGCTGCGGCTCTTCCGCATGCGCGTCACCGCCGTGACGATCGCGGCCAGCGTCATCATCGGCATGGCGATGTTCGGCGGGATCATGATCCTGCCGCTCTACATGCAGATCGTGCACGGAGCCAGCCCCACCGAGTCCGGCATCCTCATGCTGCCGATGGTCGCCGGCATGATGCTCGCCTCGATCGGCTCGGGCCGCGTCATCTCCCGCACCGGGCAGGTGCGGATGTTCCCCGTCGTCGGCTCCGCGGTGATCGTCCTGGGCCTCTTCCTTCTCTCCTTCACCTCCGCCGACACCCCGCTCCCGTGGGTCAACGCCGCCATGTTCGTGCTGGGCCTCGGCCTCGGCTCCTGCATGCAGCCGCTGCTGCTCACCGTGCAGAGCGCGGTGCCGCCGACCGAGATCGGGGTGGCCACCGCCTCCTCGACGTTCTTCCGGCAGATGGGCGGCACCCTGGGCGTCGCGGTCTTCCTCTCGGTGCTCTTCAGCACCGTGGGGCCCAACATCTCCGAGGCGCTCGACGAGGCAGCCCGTACGCCGGAGTTCCAGGCGGCCGCCCAGGAGGTCGGCGGGCTCGACCCCGATCTGGTCACCACCATCCAGGACGACTCCTCGGTCCTGGAGACCCTGCCCGACGCCCTGGCCCACCCGTTCCGGGTCGGCTTCGCGGAGTCGATGGACACCGTCTTCCTCGCCGCGGCCGGCGTGGGGGTGCTGGCCTTCCTCATCCTGCTGCTGCTCCCGCCGGTGCAGCTGCGCGACACCTCGGCGTCGGCGGCCCGCGCGGCCGGTGCCACCTCGACCGGCCCCACCCCGGCCGCGCCGCGCGAGTAGCCCGCCCGCGCTGGGGTTTCGGGGTGCGACCGGCGGCGCCGTACCCTGGGTGACTGCCCTGCCCGACCGAGGCCAGCACCACCCGCTCCGCCCCCAGACACCGAGGTGAGTCGATGTCCGCCCCCGCCGCCCTGCGCCGTGGCCAGTCCGTCTTCGAGCTCCTGGAGCCGCACCTGCCCGGCGTCTCCAAGCCGATCCAGTACGTCGGCGGCGAGCTGAACTCCACGGTCAAGGACTGGGACTGCGGCGCCGACTCCGAGGAGTCCGGCGGCCAGACGGTCCGGTGGGCGCTGATGTACCCCGACGCCTACGAGGTCGGCCTGCCCAACCAGGGCGTCCAGATCCTCTACGAGGTGCTCAACGAGCGCGACTGGATCGTCGCCGAGCGCACCTACGCGGTGTGGCCGGACATGGAGAAGCTGCTCAAGGAGCAGGGCATCCCGCAGTTCACCGTCGACGCGCACCGCCCGGTCGGCGACTTCGACCTCTTCGGCCTGAGCTTCTCCACCGAGCTCGGCTACACCAACATGCTCAACGCCCTCGACCTCGCCGGCATCCCGCTGCACGCCGTGGACCGCACCGAGGACCACCCGGTCGTCATCGCCGGCGGCCACGCGGCGTTCAACCCCGAGCCGATCGCGGACTTCGTCGACGCCGCCGTGCTCGGCGACGGCGAGGAGGTCGTGCTCGCGATCTCCGACATCCTGCGCGAGTGGAAGTCCGAGGACCGTCCCGGTGGCCGCGAGGAGCTGCTGCGCCGGCTCGCCGTCACCGGCAACATCTACGTCCCCCGCTTCTACGACGTCACGTACGCCGCGGACGGCTCGATCGAGGCGGTCGTGCCGAACCGTCCCGGCATCCCGTTCCGCGTCCGCAAGCACACGCTGATGGACCTCGACGCCTGGCCCTACCCGCGCAAGCCGCTGGTGCCGCTGGCCGAGACCGTCCACGAGCGGTTCAGCGTCGAGATCTTCCGCGGCTGCACCCGCGGCTGCCGGTTCTGCCAGGCCGGGATGATCACCCGTCCCGTGCGCGAGCGCTCGATCGAGACGATCGGCGCGATGGTCGAGAACGGCATCCGCAAGACCGGCTTCGAGGAGGTCGGCCTGCTCTCGCTCTCCAGCGCCGACCACACCGAGATCGGCGACGTCGCCACCGGGCTGGCCGACCGCTACGAGGGCACCAACGTCTCGCTGTCGCTGCCCTCGACCCGGGTCGACGCCTTCAACATCACCCTGGCCAACGAGTTCTCCCGCAACGGCCGCCGCTCGGGGCTGACCTTCGCCCCCGAGGGCGGATCGGAGCGGATGCGCAAGGTCATCAACAAGATGGTGACCGAGGAGGACCTCATCCGCACCGTCGCGGCGGCGTACTCCCACGGCTGGCGCCAGGTGAAGCTCTACTTCATGGTCGGTCTGCCCACCGAGACCGACGAGGACGTCCTCCAGGTCGCCGAGCTGGCCAAGGCGGTCATCGCCAAGGGCCGCGAGGTCGCCGGCCACAACGACATCCGCTGCACCGTCTCCATCGGCGGGTTCGTGCCGAAGCCGCACACGCCCTTCCAGTGGGCCGCCCAGCTCGACGTCGAGACCACCGACGAGCGGCTGCGCAAGCTGCGCGAGACCGTGCGTGCCGACAAGAAGTTCGGTCGCGCCATCGGCTTCCGCTACCACGACGGCAAGCCCGGGATCGTCGAGGGACTGCTCTCCCGCGGCGACCGGCGCGTGGGTCGGGTCATCGAGCAGGTCTGGCGCGACGGCGGCCGCTTCGACGGCTGGTCCGAGCACTTCTCCTACGACCGCTGGATGGCCGCTGCCGAGCAGGGCCTGGCGGGCACGGGGGTCGACCTGGACTGGTTCACCCTGCGCGAGCGCGACTACGACGAGGTCCTGCCCTGGGACCACCTCGACTCCGGCCTGGACAAGGACTGGCTGTGGGGTGACTGGGAGGACGCCCTCGCGGTCGCCGACGGCTCGGCCGACGTCGAGGTCGAGGACTGCCGCTGGACGCCGTGCTACGACTGCGGCGTGTGCCCTGAGATGGGCACCGAGATCCAGGTCGGTCCGACCGGGCAGAAGCTGCTGCCGCTCGCGGTCGTCTGACGATCACTCCGTCTGCGACCACGCTGCGACCGGCAGCATGAGGTAGACGCCGACCCGGAGTGGGTTGAGGACATCGGTGACAGCAGCAAGGACCGCGTCACATCGCTGCTGCCTGTTCTCGGCACGGCTGGCGAACCACTTCGAGCGGATCTCGATGGTCACGTCCAGTCCGGACGAGTCGTGAGGGCCCAGCGAGCGAAAGCGGAGCTCGACGTCGCCAGGTCCCAACCGACCGTCGTAGGGCTCTTCCGGGCACTCGACCGCGGTCGACACGGCGTGCGGCAGCACGGCAGCCAGGTCCGCGACCTGGCAGTCGCTCACCCCTTGACCGAGCATGACCTCGACGATCGGCATCAGGCAGGCCGGTTGAGCTCGTGCTCGACGGCGCGTCGGATCCACGACGAGACGGATCGGTCGTCGGCGTCCGCGCGGCGCTTCACCTCGTCGAGCACGTCGGCGGGGAAGCGGACAGGGATCGGCGTGGTCAACTTCGCTGAACGACGCCGTGGCTCGCCGGTCGGCGTCTGGTTCGCAGGGTCGGCGTAGAACTCGTACTCCTCGTCCGGAGTCATCTCAGACGTCATCACGATCACCTCGGTAGGTCTCGGCCAGTTCGACGCTGGCCTGATAGCAGCCGATCGGTCGGCAGCGGGTCGGATCGCCGTCCCGAGACGGGGCGATGGGGACGACGAGCACCTGCCCGCCGACGTCGGCCACCATCAGCCAGTGGGCAGGCGGCTTGGCTGGGTAGAACACCGGGTCGTTCGCCCAGACGTCGTACACATCGTCGAGTCCCAGGTGCGGGTGCTTGAACAGATGAGCTGCCTGTGCGTCGACCTCGAACGGTTCGTCGGCGAGCTGATCGAGGTCGAGCGGATCCGAGTCCACGGCGAAACTGTATAACAAACGACTACGAACCGGTCGGCATCGCGGATATCGACGAGGACCGATCCGTCCTGAGATGGGCACCGAGATCCAGGTCGGCCCGACGGGGCCCGCCGAACTACTCGACCAGCGGCTCGTCGAGCCGGCCGCCGTCGGGCGCCAGGGCGAGGCAGGCGATCTTCTCGCCCGCCTCGAGCTCGTCGTAGATCACCAGCAGCGAGACGTCGCCGCTGGTGCTGACCGCCTCCCGCTCGGGGTCGTCGGAGACAGCCTCGTCGCACAGCTGGCTGTAGTCGCCGTCGGGGCCGCCGGCGGCCGCCTCCTCGGTGAGCGTCGCCACCGCGAGCACCTCGGCGTCGTGCGGTTCGGAGCAGTCCCCCACGGTGATCGTCTCGAAGCTCTCCGCATCGCCCCGCAGGCCCTCGGCGCTGATGCAGTCACCGGGCTCGAGGTCGTTGACCGCGCGCACCGAGCTGCCGACGACGACCGCCACGACGACCAGGACCAGCGCGCCGATCATCACCAGGGTGTTGAGCACGATCGCGGCGATGGCCAGGCCCTTGCCGTGGTCGCGCCCGTCCTTGCTGCGCCGCAGCACGACGATGCCCAGCACGAGGCCGACCGGCAGGCAGCACAGCACCGAGGACACCAGCGCGCCGATGGCCATGCCCTTGCTGGGCTCGCCCTGCTCGCCGCCGCCGGGGAACGCGCCGCCCGGGAACGAGCCGGGAGCGCCGTACGGCTGTCCCGCCGGTGGCTGGGGTGCGCCGTACGGCGACGGCGGCTGGCCGTAGGGCGAGGAGCCGTACGACGGGGGCGGGGTGCCCGGGGCGGGGTAGGGGTCGCCCGAGGGCTGCTGGGGCGGCGGCGGGGGAGCGTCGTACGACGGCGGGGGCGGCGGCGTGCCCTGCGGGTCCTGGCCCGGCTGCTCGGGCTGCTGGGGCTGGTCAGGACCTGTCGACGGCTGCGTCACGGTGCTCACCCTAGGGACGGACGGGCCGTGCGGCGAGCACATCCGCTCGGCCGGGACGGCGGCGCAGCCCAGCGGGCACTTCTGCGAGTTGTTGCAGCGCGAGAAGGTGAGCCATCGCGCGGCCCCCGGGCGGCCCGGGACGGCACTACGTTCCTGCGCACCGTGCCGACCGGCCGGGAGCCGCGCTCGCGGCGTCCTCACCACTTCTCGGGAGTCCACCCATGACGTCCACCCCTGTCCGCAGGCGCGCCCTGCGCCGACTCGGCGCCACCTCGGCCGCCGCCCTGGCCAGCTCCGTGGCCCTCGCCGGCCTGACCGGCCTCGCTGCCACGCCCGCCCAGGCCGTCCCCGGCGACGCCCGCTCCGACCGGGCCCCGGTCGTCGGCGAGAACCGCGCCGCCGCCGTCCCGGGCCGCTACATCGTGGTCATGGAGGAGCGGGCCGCGGCCGGTGCCGACGCCGACGCCCGCGAGACCGCCCGCGCGCACGGCGGCCGGGTCCTGGAGACCTACGGCACCGCGCTGCGCGGCTTCTCGGCGCAGCTGCCCGAGCGCGCCGTCGAGGCCCTCGCGAAGCGCCCCGGGGTCGCGTTCATCGAGGCCGACCAAGCCCTGTCCGTCGACGCCACCCAGACCGGCGCCACCTGGGGCCTGGACCGCGTCGACCAGCGCAACCTGCCGCTCGACGGCTCCTACACCTACGACCGCACCGGCCAGGGCGTCACCGCCTACATCATCGACACCGGCATCCTGGCCGGGCACACGCAGTTCGGCTCGCGCCTGCAGTCGGGCTACACCGCCATCAGCGACGGCCGCGGCACCAGCGACTGCAACGGCCACGGCACGCACGTCGCGGGCACCGTCGGCGGCTCGACGTACGGCGTCGCGAAGGCCGTGACCCTGCGCCCCGTGCGTGTGCTGGACTGCACGGGCAACGGCTCGACGTCCGGCGTCATCGCCGGCGTCGACTGGGTGACCTCCCACCACGCCGCCGGTGCCCCGGCCGTCGCCAACATGAGCCTGGGCGGTGGGGTCTCCTCCGCGCTGGACCAGGCCGTCTCGACCTCCATCGCCGACGGCGTCACCTACGCCGTGGCCGCGGGCAACGAGAACACCAACGCCTGCAACGGCTCGCCCTCGCGCGTGGCCGCGGCGCTGACCGTCGGGTCGACCACCCGCACCGACGCGCGCTCCTCGTTCTCCAACTACGGCAGCTGCCTGGACCTCTTCGCGCCCGGCTCGGACATCACCTCGGCCTGGCACACCGGCACCAGCGCCACCAACACGATCTCCGGCACCTCGATGGCGACCCCGCACGTCGCCGGTGTCGCGGCGCTCTACCTCCAGGGGGCGCCGAGCGCCTCGCCGAGCACCGTCTCCTCGGCGGTCCTCGGTGCGACGACGAGCGGCAAGGTGACCAGCGCCGGCACCGGCTCGCCCAACCGCCTGCTCACCTCGCTCGTGACCGGCGGGACGACCGAGCCGCCCGCCCCGTCGGGCAACCTGCTGGCCAACCCCGGCTTCGAGTCCGGCGCCGTGTCTTGGACCTCCACCTCGGGCGTCATCACCAACGACACGGGTGCCCCGGCGGCCAGCGGGAGCTGGAAGGCCTGGCTCAACGGCTACGGCACCACGCGCACCGACGAGGTCGCCCAGCAGGTCGCCGTCCCCACCGCCGGCCGCGCGACGCTGTCGTTCCGGCTCTACGTCAGCAGCGCCGAGACCACGACCAGCCAGGCCTACGACACCCTGCGCGTGCAGGTGGTCTCGGGCGGCAGCGCGACCACGCTGGCGACCTACTCCAACCTCGACGAGGGCACCGGCTACACCACGCGGACCCTCGACCTGTCGGCCTTCACCGGTCGCACCGTCACGGTCCGGTTCCTCGGCGCCGAGGACTCCTCGCTCGGCACCAGCTTCGTCGTCGACGACACGTCGCTGACCACGGGCTGAGCACCTCCTGGCCGGAGGCTGCTCCGCAGGGGCCGCGCCCCGTCACCCGTGCTGGGGTGACGGGGCGCGGTCGCGCAGCTGGTCCTCGACGTGGGCCGGCCGCGCGAGCACGACCGAGAGCCACGCGAGCGGTGCGACGAGCACCAGCAGGAAGAGCAGGGGCAGCGTCCAGGCGTCGGTGGCGGCGTACAGCAGGCCGACCACGAAGGGTCCCACCACCGCCAGGAGGTAGCCCGCGGACTGGGTGAACGCCGACAGGGTCGCGGTGCCCTCGGCGGTGCGGGCGCGCAGCCCGATGAGGGTCAGGATCAGCGGGAAGGTCGTGGTGCCGGCGCCGGTCAGGAGCGCCCAGAGCACGGCCAGCGAGACGGGAGCGACCATGAGCCCGACGTACGCCACCGGGTAGCAGGCCACGACCGCGAGCAGCACGACCGCGGGTCGCGGGCTGTTCACCAGAACCCGCGGGAGCACGTAGGACAGCGGGATGGTCACGCCGGTGAGCAGCCCGACGAGGAGCCCGGCGGTGCCCGCGGAGTAGCCGTTGTCGCGCCACAGCTGCGCGAACCAGCCGAAGATCGCGTAGGCCTGCAGCGACTGCAGGCCGAAGTACGCCGCCAGGGCGATGCCCAGCGGAGTGCGCGCCACCGCCCAGAACGCCACCCGCGGGCCCTCCTCCTGCGCCACCCGGTCGTGCCGGCTCATCAGCAGCCAGGGCACCAGCGCCGCAGCGGCCAGGACCGTCCAGAACCCCAGGCCCCAGCGCCAGCCCTCGTCGACCGAACCGCCCAGCAGCCGACTCAGCGGCACGGTCAGCACGAGGGCTGCCGTCAGGCCGACCGCCAGGACCGTGGAGTAGACGGAGGTGGCCTCGCCGATCCGGTCGGGCTGGTGCCGCTTGACCAGCGAGGGCAGCAGCACGTTGGCCACCGCCGCGCCCGAGACCGCCAGGAACGACAACGCCAGGAACGCGACCGGGTCGCCGGTCAGCGCCCGCAGCAGCAGTCCGACCGTCACCGCGACGAGCGCCAGCAGCGTCACGCGGTGCAGCCCGGCCCGGGCCGCCGCGGCCGAGGCCAGCGCGCCGACCAGGGCGAAGGCGAGCACCGGGAGCGAGGTGAGGAGCGCCGCCTGGGCGTCGGAGAGGCCCAGCCCGTCCCGCACCTCCTCGAGCACCGGCCCGACGCTGACGGCTGCGGGGCGCAGGTTGACCGAGACGAGGATCAGCCCGGTCCAGAAGAGCAGCTGCGACCGGTTCACCCCGCGATGCTCGCACCCGATCGCCGACCTCAGGGGTGGTGGGTGGTGCGCGCTCGGAGGCGACCGTGCGGGTGTCGAGCCGGCGCGTCCTTCCGGAGAGGTGCGCCCGCTCGGCCACGGACGGTCGGGACGGGACGGTTGTCGGTGAGTTGGGGCAGGATCGCGTCCGTGGCGACGGCGGGTGGGGCAGCGGGCGGGCCAGGGGCAGGGGCAGCCAGCGGGACGTCGGTACGCCGGGTGGGGGACGACGAGCGGCGGGCGCGGCTCGCGCGCCGGCACGCCGTCGCCCCCGGGCACCGGGTCGCCGACCCGGTCGAGGCGACCCGGTCCGTGGTAGTGCTGCACGCGACCGAGCCGGCGACGGTGCACCTGGCCGTGCACGCCCGCGCCGAGGTGCCCCGCTCCGCGGTGGACCACGCGCTCGAGGGGGAGCGGTCGCTGGTGCGGCAGCTGGCGATGCGGCGCACGATGTTCGTCTTCCCGCGCGACCTGCTGCCCGCGGCCTGGGGGAGCGCGGCCGCGCGGGTGGCCGCGACCGAGCGGACCAGGCTGGCCAGGGACCTCGTCGCCGCCGGCCTGGCCGACGACGGGCACGCGCTGCTCGCGCAGGTGGGCGAGGAGGTCCTCGCCGCCCTGGACGCCGCGCCCCCGGGGCTCACCACCACCGAGCTGCGTGCGGTCGTGCCCGCGATGGACGTGCGTGCCGACCTGCCCTCCTCCCAGGTCGGCCCCGGTCGGTTCCTCACCGTCCTCGGCGCCGAGGGGCACCTGGTCCGGGGCACCAACACCTCGCACTGGCGGGTCTTCCGGCCGCGCTGGGCCACGATGGCGGCCTGGCTCGAGCGGGTGGAGGAGCCGCTGACCGCGGAGGCCGGCTACGCCGCGCTCGTCCGCTGCTGGCTGGAGCGCTTCGGCCCCGGGACCGAGACCGACCTGGTCTGGTGGCTGGGCGCGACCAAGGGGGCCGTGCGCCGCGCCCTGGCCGACGTCGGGGCCGTCGAGGTGGTGCTCGGGACCGGCGCGCCGGCGTACGTGCTGGCCGACGACGTGGAGCCCGAGCCGGTCGTCGCGCCGTGGGCGGCGTTGCTGCCGGTGCTCGACCCCACGGTGATGGGGTGGAAGGAGCGGGGCTTCTACCTCGGCGAGCACGGGCCGGCCCTCTTCGACCGCAACGGCAACGCCGGCACGACGGCGTGGTGGGACGGGCGGGTCGTGGGGTGCTGGGTGCAGGACCCCGACGGCGTGGTCGAGGTCCGGCTGCTCGAGGACGTCCCTGCCGAGGGTCGTGCCGCGCTGCGGGTCGAGGCCGGGCGGTTGCAGACCAGGCTCGCGGGGGAGCGGGTGGGCACGGTCTACCCCTCGCCGGCGATGCGGGCCGACCCCGGTGACCTCACCTACCCTGTGCTCCGTGCGTGAGCAGCCCGAGCAGCAGGCCCCCCCGGTCCAGCGCCTGAGGATCCGGTACGCCAAGCGTGGCCGGCTCCGCTTCACCAGCCACCGCGACTTCTCCCGGGCCTTCGAGCGGGCGGTCTTCCGTGCCCGGATCCCGATGGCCTACTCCAGCGGCTTCAACCCTCACCCGCGCATCTCGTACGCCGGTGCCGCGCCGACCGGGTCGGCCAGCGAGGCGGAGTACCTCGAGATCGCCCTCGCCCAGGTCGTCGACCCCGCCGGTGTGCACGCCGAGCTCGAGGAGGCGCTGCCCCCGGGGCTGGACGTGCTCCAGGTGGTGGAGTCGCCCGGCGGCTCCCTCGCCGACCGGCTCGAGGCCAGCCACTGGACCCTCGACGTGCCCACCGCGCCCGACACCACCGCCGCGGCCGTCGAGGGCTTCCTCGCCCAGGAGGCGGTCCTCGTCGAGCGGATGACCAAGAAGGGGCTGCGCGAGTTCGACTGCCGCGCCGCGGTGGTCTCCCTCGCCGTCACCCCGCACGAGCAGGGCTCGCGGCTCGACCTGGTCCTGCGTCACTCCACCACTCCCGCCGTCCGCCCCGACGACGTCCTCCGCGGCCTGCGCGAGACCGCCGGCCTGGAGACGGGCGGCGCGCCCCTGCTGACCCGCCGGGCCCAGGGCCCGCTGGACCCCGAGACCGGCGAGGTCGGCGACCCGCTCGCCTGAGCCCAGATCCACCGATCCTCGCCTGCTACGCGACACCATGCGGGCGCCCTGGCTGCGTTGCCGACGCTCGACGGGCACCCAGCAGGCCTTCGCGCCGGCGCCTTGCCAGCGCACCCGCCTGGTGCCGCTCGCGACGGCGATCATCGGT
>WLJH01000033.1 GCA_009701885.1 Actinomycetota bacterium | reverse complement strand
GGCGACCGAGGTGGTGGCCGCGTCGGCCAGGCGGCGTACGGCGCGGGCGGCCGTGCCCGGCGCCGCGGGCCGGGGCCGTTGCCAGGCCTGGACCGCCAGGACCCGGGCAGCGGCCTGCTGGAGGCGGCGCAGCGGCAGCCGTCCCTCGCGGACCGCGCCGACGATGCTGCGCACCGTGGCCGCCGGGTCGGTCGGCATGAGCACGACGTCGCCCCCGGCCCGGAGGAACCCCACCGCGGGGCGCGGGACCCCGCGCAGCGCCGCCATCTCCAGCGCGTCGCTGACCACCAGCCCCTCGAAGCCCAGGGACTCGCGCAGGAGCCCGTTGATCACCGAGCGGGAGACCGTGGCCGGCACGTCCGGGTCCAGGTCGCGCACGGCGATGTGGCCGATCATCACCGCCGGCAGGTCCGCCTCGACCGCCGCCCGGAAGGGCACCAGGTCGGTGCGCTCCAGCTGCACGACGGGACGCGGCTGCACCGGCAGCCCCAGGTGGCTGTCCACGGTCAGCGACCCGTGGCCGGGGAAGTGCTTGACCACCGGGAGCACCCCGGCGTCACGGAGCCCGCGTGCGGCGGCGACGCCCTGCCGCGCGACCGTGCCGGGGTCCGAGCCCGCGGAGCGGGAGCCGATCACCGGGTCGCGGGGCCCGGCGGTCACGTCGGTGTCCGGGGCCAGGTCGACGTCGATCCCGGACCAGGCCAGCTCGCGTCCCACGGCGGCATGGGCGGCCCGGGTCAGCGCCGGCTCCCCCGCGGCCCCGGCGGCCATGAAGGCCGGCAGGGAGGTCACCTCACCACGGATCCGCTCGACCAGGCCGCCCTCCTGGTCCACGGCCAGCAGCAGCGGCCGCCCGGCGGCCCGCTCGAGCCCGCGCGCGGCGGCGCGCAGACCCGCCGCGGAGGCGACGTTCTCGTCGAAGACGACCAGCCCGCCGAGGTGGAGGTCGCGCACGAGCCGGGTCGGCGGCACCGTCCCACCGGTCCACCGGGCCACCACCACCTGCCCGGCGAGGTCCGTCAGCGACATCGAGCGGGCCTGGCGCGCGGCTCGGTCCAGCTGGGTGCGCGAGGGTCCCCACCCGGTGGCCAGGCCCAGCCGCTCGGACGCGGTCGGGGCCGGCGCCCCCTCCCCCTCACCGGCCGACGGGCTCGCGGCTGACTCGCCGCGGGACGGCTCCTCGGACCCGTCCTCGCCCGTGCAGCCGCTGAGCAGGAGGGCGCCCGCGAGCAGGACCGGCAGCAGCCGGCCGGGGCTCACGCGGCGGCGCGGCGCGGGTCCCGGTGGCGCACCCAGATCTCCACACCCGCGACCAGCAGTCCCCACACCACGATGGTGACACCGGCGTACCAGGCACCCCACAGCACCCCGAGCTCGCAGTCGGAGGCCGCGGCGGTGCAGTAGGTGCGCTCGGCGTAGGCCACGCCCTGGTCGAAGGCCAGCAGCACCGAGGCCAGCAGGAGCGTGACCCACATGGCCGCGCGGCGCGGGCCGCTCACGCGTCCAGGGCGTCCACGTCGACGTCGTAGGCGCCCTGCACGATGAACTCCTTGCGCGGTGCCACCTCGGAGCCCATCAGCAGCTCGAAGACCTGCGTGGCGCCCTCGGCGTCGTCGATGGTGAGCCGACGCAGCGTGCGGTGGCGCGGGTCCATCGTGGTCTCGGCCAGCTGGTCGGCGTCCATCTCGCCGAGGCCCTTGTAGCGCTGCACCGGGTCCTTCCAGCGCACGTTCTTCTTCTTCAGCTCCGCCAGCTTCCGCTGCAGCTCGGCGTCGGAGTAGGTGTAGACATACTTGTCCATGCCCTTCTTGGGGTTGGACAGCTCGATGCGGTGCAGCGGCGGGACGGCGGTGTAGACGCGGCCGTCGCGGATCAGGTCGGGCATGTACTTGAAGAACAGCGTGGCCAGCAGGCAGCGGATGTGGGCGCCGTCGGAGTCGGCGTCGGCCATGAAGATGATCCGGCCGTAGCGGCGCGCCTCGAGCTCGAAGGTCCGGCCCGAGCCGGCGCCGACGACCTGGATGATCGAGGCGCACTCGGCGTTCTTGAGCATGTCCCCGACCGATGCCTTCTGGACGTTGAGGATCTTGCCGCGGATCGGCAGCAGCGCCTGGAACTCGGAGTTGCGCGCGGCCTTGGCGGTGCCCATGGCCGAGTCGCCCTCGACGATGAACAGCTCGGTGCGGTCGTTGTCGTTGGCGCGGCAGTCGTTGAGCTTGGGCGGCAGCGCGGAGGACTCCAGGGCGTTCTTGCGGCGCTGGGTCTCCTTGTGCTGGCGCGCGGCGATCCGGGTCTTCTGGGCGCCGGCGACCTTCTCCATCACCAGCTTGGCCTCGGCCTTCTCGGCCCGCTTGGTGCTGGTCAGGAACGCCTTGAGCTCGCGCGCCACGACCTTGCGCACGATCGAGCGTGCCGCCGGGGTGCCGAGGATCTCCTTGGTCTGGCCCTCGAACTGCGGCTCGGCCAGGCGGACGGTCACGACCGCGGTGAGGCCCTCGAGCACGTCGTCCTTGATCACGTCGGGGTCGTTGACCTTGAGCGCCTTGGTGGCGCGCATGACGTCGTTGAAGGTCTTGGTCAGGGCGTTCTCGAAGCCGCTGACGTGGGTGCCGCCCTTGGGCGTGGCGATGACGTTGACGAAGGAGCGCAGCTCGGTGTCGTAGCCGGTGCCCCAGCGCACGGCGACGTCGACGGTCAGCTCGCGCTCGACCTCCTGCGGGGTCATGTGCCCCTTGTCGTCGAGCAGCGGGACGGTCTCGGTGAAGGTGTCCGAGCCCTGCAGCCGCAGGACCTGGGTGACCGGTTCGTCGTTGCTGAGGAAGTCGGCGAACTCGGTGATGCCGCCCTCGTGCTTGAAGCTCTCCTCGACCGGTTCCTCGCCACGCAGGTCGCGGACGACGATCTCGAGGCCGGGGACGATGAAGGAGGTCTGGCGCGCCCGGGTCAGCAGCTCGTCGTAGACGTAGCCGGCGTCCTTGGTGAAGATCTGGCGGTCCGGCCAGAACCGGATGCGGGTGCCGCTGCGGCCCTTGGCCACGCGCCCGCCCTTGCGGGTCAGGCCGGACTGGGGGGTGAAGTCGGTGCCGGGGCCCTCGGCGGCGAAGACGCCGGGCACGCCGCGCTGGAAGGAGATGCCCTGGACCGCCGGTGAGCGCTCGACGTCGATGTCCATGCGGGCGGACAGCGCGTTGACCACCGACAGGCCCACGCCGTGCAGGCCGCCGGTGGCGACGTACGAGCCACCGCCGAACTTGCCTCCGGCGTGCAGCTTGGTGGCCACGACCTCGACACCCGGCAGGCCGGTGCGCGGCTCCTTGTCGGTCGGGATGCCGCGACCGTTGTCGTGGACCTCGACCGACCCGTCGGGGTGCAGCACCACCTCGACCCGGTCCGCGGCGCCGGCGAGCGCCTCGTCCACGCCGTTGTCGATGATCTCCCAGACGCAGTGCATGAGACCGCGGGTGTCGGTGGACCCGATGTACATGCCGGGGCGCTTGCGCACCGCCTCCAGGCCCTCCAGGACCAGGAGGTGGGCGGCGTTGTAGGTGTTGTCGGCGATGGTGCTGCTCCTGCGTGCGCTCTGCTTCCGGGCCGGTGTCTCGGGTGCCTGGGTCACTGGTCGGAATCTAGTAGACGACACGCCGCGACCCGCGCAGGGCACGCCCCCACGAGCGGCCTACTCTCGACAGCACTTCCCCAGCACGTGCCCACCACCACCGGACCTCACCCGTGCGGACGTCTAGTCCTCCCGCAGGTGGGGAACAACCCAGGGACCGCAGGTCCCCGGACCAGCGAGCAGCACCGGACCACTCATCCCAGCAGGAGGTCGGCCGATGGGGACATCGCAGGCACCCGGTGTCGTGTGCACCACACCGGGACGGGAATCTTGGTCCACCTGGCTACGTTGTCCACTGCACCGAGTGAGAACAGAAATGAGGCCGAAGTGACTACTGCCGTTGCCCCCAGCTCCGCGCTGACTGCCGCGGACCGATGCGACCGTTGCGGCGCGCAGGCCTACCTCCGTGTCGAGCTCCAGACCGGTGGCGAGCTGCTCTTCTGCGCCCACCACGCCCGAGAGCACGGTGACGCGCTCAAGCAGGTCGCCGTGACCGTGCAGGACGAGACCCACAAGCTCGCGGAGCGCTGAGCCGCTCCTCGATCCCCCACGTACGTCGAAGGCCCCGGACCGATCGGTCCGGGGCCTTCGACGTACGTGGTGCCGTGCTGGGCTCAGTCCAGGTAGTCGCGCAGCACCTGCGAGCGGCTCGGGTGGCGCAGCTTCGACATCGTCTTGGACTCGATCTGGCGGATCCGCTCGCGGGTCACGCCGTAGACCTTGCCGATCTCGTCGAGGGTCTTCGGCTGGCCGTCGGTGAGGCCGAAGCGCATGGAGACCACGCCCGCCTCGCGCTCGGAGAGCGTGTCGAGGACGGCGTGCAGCTGCTCCTGGAGCAGCGTGAAGGAGACCGCGTCGGCCGGCACGATGGCCTCGGAGTCCTCGATCAGGTCACCGAACTCGGAGTCGCCGTCCTCGCCGAGCGGGGTGTGCAGCGAGATGGGCTCGCGGCCGTACTTCTGGACCTCGATGACCTTCTCGGGGGTCATGTCGAGCTCCTTGGCGAGCTCCTCGGGGGTGGGCTCGCGCCCGAGGTCCTGGAGCATCTGGCGCTGGACGCGGGCGAGCTTGTTGATGACCTCGACCATGTGGACCGGGATGCGGATGGTGCGGGCCTGGTCGGCCATCGCACGGGTGATGGCCTGGCGGATCCACCACGTGGCGTAGGTCGAGAACTTGTAGCCCTTGGTGTAGTCGAACTTCTCGACCGCGCGGATCAGACCGAGGTTGCCCTCCTGGATGAGGTCCAGGAAGAGCATGCCGCGGCCGGTGTAGCGCTTGGCCAGGGAGACGACGAGGCGCAGGTTGGCCTCGAGCAGGTGGTTCTTGGCGCGACGGCCGTCCTCGGCGATCCACTCGAGCTCCTCGAGCAGGTCGGCCTTGATCTTGCCGCCCTTGGCCAGCTTCTCCTCCGAGAACAGGCCGGCCTCGATCCGCTTCGCGAGCTCGACCTCCATCTCGGCGTTGAGCAGCGGGACCTTGCCGATCTGCTTGAGGTAGTCCTTGACCGGGTCGGCGGTCGCACCGGCGACCATGACCTGCTGGACGGGCTCGTCGGACTCGTCGGCCGCGGAGACCACGAAGCTCGAGGTGGCGGTCGCCTCCTCCTCGGCCTCCTTGATCGTCGGGTCGGCGGCGACGTCGGCCTCGAACTGCTCGTCGGGGACGTCGGGGAGGACCTTCTTGCCGTCGGGGCCCACGGCGGGCGCAGCGGGCACCTCGACCTCGACGGTGCCGGCGGCGGCCTTCTTGGCCGTGGCCTTCGTGGCCTTCTTGGCGGGCGCGGCCTTCTTCGCGGCAGGAGCGGCGGCGGACGCAGCGGCCTTCTTGGCCGGGGCCGCCTTCTTCGCCGCGGCCTTCTTGGCCGTCGCCGTGGTGGTCTTGCGCGTCGAGGTCGCGGCCACCGCACGGGTGCTGGCGTGGTCGACGGTCACGGAGATGCCCTGCTCGCTCAGGTGGCCCAACAGCGCCTTGAGGTGGCGCGGCTCGATCTGCGCGTCCTCACTGGCCGCACGGACCTCCTCCGGCGTGACGCTCCCCGTGGGAGCACCTCGCTCGACGAGGGTGACGACGGCGGGGTGCGCGAGCACCTCAGCAGGAATCTTGCGTGCGTTCGAAGACACGAACACCTCTCGTGAACTGGCTTGGGGCGCGGCAGGTCCCGGAGTCGTCAAGAGCCGCGACGTCATTCTGCCACGCACGTGGTGGTCCTCCCGCAACCGGGAGGGGGCACGGGGCGCCTCGGCAGTGCTCTCAGGTCGCGGCTCTCCAGGGCTGCGCCCTCAGGCCTGGGCCTTCGCCGCGGCCTTCTTCTCCTTCTTGAAGTCGCGGACCTTCTGCAGCGAGGCGCCATCGACCACGTCGGCCACCGAGCGGTGGCCCTCCAGGGCATAGTCGCCGACGACGGCCTCCCAGCCCCGAGGACGGACCTGGAGCTGCTTGGCCAGCAGGGCCACGAAGATCTGCGCCTTCTGCTTGCCGAAGCCCGGCAGCGCCATCACCCGGCGCAGCAGGTCGCGGCCGTCGGCGGCACCGGTCCAGATCCGCGAGGCGTCGCCGCCGTGCTCCTCGGCCACGATCCGGGCCAGCTCCTGCAGCCGCGCGGCCATCGAGCCCGGGAAGCGGTGGATCGCCGGCGCGGTGGCGCACAGGGCGGCGAACTCCTCGGGGTCGGCCTCGGCGATGCGGGCCGGGTCGAGGGTGCCGAAGCGCTCGAGCACCTTGGCCGGGCCGCGGAAGGCGTGCTCCATGGGGTACTGCTGGTCCAGCATCATGCCCACGAGCAGAGCGAACGGGTCGTCGGAGAGCACCTGGTCGGCGACGTCGTCACCGGTGATGCGGATCTGGTGGGTGGCCATGGCGCTCATCCTGCCCGAGTCGGGCAACGGCGTACGACGGTGTCCCGCTGCGCCGTGGAGAGCCGGCCGCGCGGCGCGCCGCCCAGGCTGCGCGACTCAGGCCGCGTGCTGGCGCAGCACGCGGACGTGACCGTCGAGACCCGCCGAGTCCAGCTGCTCGACCACCGACTGCACCGAGCCGGGACGGTCGGGCACCTCCAGCACCAGCGAGGTCCCGCCGTCGGGTCGCGGGGGCGGGCCCGCGACGAGGCCGGAGAGGGCGGTCGAAATGCGCCGCAGCGCCCCCGTGGTGCCGAGCGCCCGGACCTGCCAGCGACGGGCAGCGGGCAGCTGGTGGAGCTCGACGAACACGACGTGGTCGCGCGGGTCGTCGGCCGCGGCCGGCGCGGGGGCCAGGGGCAGGGGCAGGGACGTCTCCCCCGCCACCCGGCGGCTGGTGCCGCCGGCGTCGGCGGTGTCGAAGGCCAGGACCTCGAGACCAGGGACACGCAGGCGCTCCACGAGCGCCCGCAGCGCGGCCTCCTCGCAGACACCCTCGCGCTGCACGAGCAGCGAGCCCGGGAGCCCGCTCTCGTCCGGCAGCACCGGCTCCGGCGCCATGCCCGTCTCGCGCAGCCGTTCGGCCACCGCCCAGACGTCCTCCGCCGGCCAGACCCGCAGCTCCAGGGAGGCGCCGGCGCAGGTGACCAGGGCGGTGGAACCGGTCCGCACCCGGGTCGGGGAGACCGTGGACACGTCGAGCAAAGCTGCCTCCAGGGACGTCGGTGGACGACCTCGTCATGGCCGCCGCGCCAGAGTCTGCCCAGGTCAGGAGGCTCCACGCGCCCCGGAACGGCGTTCCCGAACAACTCCGAACATCTCTTCACCCGGTGCGCACGGGACCTGCCCGGGGGGGCCCACGGCCCTTTCGCCCGAACGGGCGAGGGAGCGCCGGTCGCGGTCGGAGGGACCTCAGGACGCCTTGACCGCGAGCACCGCGCAGGGGGCGTCGAGCAGGACCCGCTGGGCGTTGCTGCCGAGGATGAGCTTGCCGACCGGCGAGCGCCGGCGCAGGCCGATCACCAGCAGCTCGGCACCGTGCTCCTCGGCGACGGCGATGAGGTCCTCGGCCGGCTCCAGTCCGCGGACCGTCTGGCGCACGGTGAACGGGACGCCGGAGGACTCGAGGCGCGCCCGCAGGTCGTCGAGCTCGCCCTGGGCGGCGCTGGCCCTGGCCTCGTCGAAGTCCTGGCCCCCGCGGTGGGAGCTGACCGCCACCAGGGAGCAGTCCCGCATGCGGGCCTCCTCGATGGCCCGCGCGAGCGCGGCCTCCCCCTCGGGCTTGGCGACGTACCCGACCACGACGGTGCCCACGGCATCCTCCTGCGACCTCGACCTGCGACCAGCCCGAGCGGCCGGCCGCTCTCGCACCGTAGCCGAACCGGACCTGCGGACGACTCCCCCGCCGGGTGGCCCGCCCCGCTCCGGCAGCGGCCGTGCGGGTTCCTGTGGAGGAGTGGCCCACGGCCTGGCCGACCCGGGGCAGGGTGGACCCGTGGGCACCGACGCAGCGACGGGGAGGAGCAGCCGCTCCGGAGACCCACGGGAGCGGCGGGCCCGAGCCGCGGTCCTGGACCTGGCGCGCACGGAGGTCCGTCGGGTGCACCCGACGCTGCTGAGGGTCGGGGACCCGTGCGGCGCGGTGGACGTCGTGCCCGAGGACCCGGCCTGGGACCACGCTCTGCGCACCGACCTGCTCGACGCGCTGCTGTGCCGACGCGGCCCCGACCCCCTGGTGTGGGTGACCCGCACCGGCAGCCTGGCCTGGCAGGACGTCGACCAGCGCTGGTACGCCGCGTTCCTGGCCGCCCGCGGGGAGACGGGCCTCGACGCGCAGCTGCTCGTGGTCACCCGGCACGGCTGGCACGACCCGGCGTCCGGGACGACGCGGACCTGGCGGCGCATCCGCGACCGCCGGGGCAGCCGCGGCCGGGTCGACTGACCCGCCACCTCACCCGGGTCAGTCCCAGGTGTGCGCGGGCTCGTTCGTGTGCATGCGCTCGCGGTACTCCAGGAGCACCGCGCGCAGCGCGTCCCAGCGGTCCTCGCCGGACCGGGCCCGCACCTTGCCGACGAACCACTCCGCACCGTTGGTGCCGCGCAGGCAGCGCTGCTCGATGATCCCGAGCAGCCGTTCGCGCACGTCCGTCGCGACGCCCCACCGCTCCAGGCCCTCGTGGGCCATCGGCAGCAGCCGTCGCAGCACCAGCTCGGTGGCGCGCACCTGGCCGATGCCCGGCCAGTAGACCTGGGCGTCGATGCCCTGCTGGGCGGCGACGTGGAAGTTCTCCTCCGCGGCGCTGAAGGACATCTGGCTCCACAGCGGGCGCTCGCTCTCCGCGACGCTGCGCACGAGCCCGAAGTAGAACGCCGCGTTGGCGACGGTGTCGACGACGGTGGGGCCGGCGGCGAGCAGCCGGTTCTCCACGCGCAGGTGCGGGCCGGCGTCGGTGACGTCGTAGACCGGACGGTTCCACCGGTAGACCGTGCCGTTGTGCAGCCGCAGCTCCGAGAGGCTGGGTGTGCCACCGGCCTCGAGCACCTCCAACGGGTCCTCGTCCTCGGTGATCGGCAGCAGCGCGGGGAAGTAGCGGACGTTCTCCTCGAAGCAGTCGAACACCGAGGTGATCCACCGCTCGCCGAACCACACTCGCGGACGCACCCCCTGCGCCTTCAGCTCCTCTCCGCGGGTGTCCGTCGCCTGCTCGAAAAGGGGGATCCGGGTCTCGCGCCACAGCTCCTTGCCCAGGAGGTAGGGCGAGTTGGCACCGACGGCGACCTGGACCGCCGCGATCGCCTGGCTGGCGTTCCAGTAGGCCGCGAACTGGTCCGGGGAGGTCTGCACGTGGAACTGGGTGCTGGTGCAGGCAGCCTCCGGCACGATCGAGTCAGCTGTGGTGTCGAGCGACTCGGCTCCGGCGATCCGGATCGCGATGTCCTCGCCGCGGGCGTCGAGGATCTGGTCCGACAGCAGGCTGTAGCGGGGGTTGGCGCTGATCGCGGAGCGGGCCAGGTGCTGCTCGTCGAGCGTGGGCAGGATGCCGATCATGACGAGGTGCGCGCCGACCTGCGAGGACTTGGCCTCGGCGTCGTTGAGGTCCCCGCGCAGGTGCTCCTCGATGCGGGTCAGCCCGTCGTCGTGGAGGTGCACCGGCGGCACGTTGATCTCGATGTTGAACTGGCCGAGCTCGGTCTGGAAGTCCGGGTCGGCGATGAGCGCGAGCGCCTCGGCGTTCTTCAGCGCCGGGTCACCGCGGTCGTCGACGAGGTTGAGCTCCACCTCGAGTCCGCACATGGGGTCGTCGGTGTCGAACGCGGCCTCGCGCAGCATCCGCGCGAAGACGTCGAGGTTGCGACGGATCTTCTCCCGGTGGCGCGTGCGGTCGGCGCGGGTGAACTCCTGCGCCTCGACCTCTTCTCCCATAGCTCGCAGACTAGGGCGTGCGCGACCCCTGCGCCGTCACCCCGCGAGGCGGCAGAGCAACGTCTCCCACTCCTGGGGCGGCACCGCGGCCTGGAGCAGCGTCGCGACCATGCCCGCCAGGCCGTGGTCGGGCACGACCTCCCTCGCCCGGTCCACCGCGCACCAGGCCAGGGCACCGTGGCCGGAGACCCATGCGCACAGGGCGAGCAGGCCGGCGGCGTCGGCGACCCGGTCGTCCGGGGCCCGGCGCACGACCTCCGACCACAGGTCGACCAGACCGGGGGCGCTCGCGCGGGTGAGCCGGCGCTGGACCGGTTCGCGCAGCCGGCCCTCGGCGGCAGCGAGCAGCAGCGCGGCCACCTGGTCGTCGTCGGGCCGCTCCCCCGACCGCAGGAGGAGACCGACCAGCGCGTCGACCCTGCGCACGGACGGTGGCACCGCGCGGGCGAGGGCGTCGACGAGGTCGGGGTCCGGACCCCCGGGGTGGGGAGCGAGACCCGCGGCGAGCGCGGCCCGGTCGGGCAGGGTCACGCGTCCCTCGACGACCGAGCGGGCCCGGAACCGGTGTGCGGCAGCGTCGTACGCCGTCCCGGGGCCGCGCTCGGAGGGTGCCGCCACGGGTCCGACCGGCCACCAGCGGCCGCGGTCGGCGCGCAGGCAGGCGACGACCTCGATGCCGGCGGACTCCATCCCGGCGGCGACGGTGCGCAGCACCTCGGCGGTCCACGGCCCGTCCGGGTCGTAGCCGACCAGGAGCACCCGGGCGACCCCGTGCCGCAGCGCCGGCTCGCGCAGGACCTCCACGAGCTCGACCAGGTCGCCGGGGAGGCGCGGGAGGTCCACCCGGGCGTGGAAGGGGCGCGGGGCCCCGAACGTGAGCATGACGACCGACTCGGCGGGCTCGAACCCAAGCACGAGGGGCACGGCGGCGAGCACGTCCTCGGGCGTGCGGGAGACGTAGGGGTCGGGGGCTGCGGGGGGCTCGGCGGTGCCGGCGCGGGTGGTGTCCATGCACAGCAGGCTGCTCGCGCGGGCCGCGCCGTGGGAGCCGTCACCCCGGCGCTGGGGACAGGCCCGCCCAGGGGTGGGCTGTGGACGACCCGCGGGTCGCGGGCGGGCCTGGGTAGCGTGCGCGACGTGCGTCGCGAAGCCTCGGTCCTCCACCTGGACCTCGACGCGTTCTTCGCGGCCGTCGAGCAGCGCGACAAGCCCTCCCTGCGCGGTCGCCCGGTCGTGGTCGGGGGCACCGGCGGCCGTGGGGTCGTGGCGACGGCGTCGTACGAGGCGCGGGTCTACGGGGTGCGCTCGGCGATGTCGACCCGGGAGGCCCGGTCACGGTGCCCGCACGCGGCGTTCCTGTCGGGGCGCTTCAGCGCCTACCGCGAGGCGAGCCGTGCCGTGATGGGCGCGCTGCGGGAGGCCTCGCCACTGGTGGAGCCGCTGTCGCTGGACGAGGCGTTCGTCGACCTCGCGGCCTCGCCGGACCCGACGTTGGCCGACCTGTCGGTGGAGTCGGTGACCGCCTTCGCCGAGCGGTTGCGCGCGCGGGTCACCGAGGTCACTGACGGACTGACCTGCTCGGTGGGCGTGGCGACCAGCAAGTTCATGGCAAAGGTCGCCAGCGACCTCGACAAGCCCGACGGCCTGGTCGTGGTCGCGCCCGGCACCGAGCGCGAGCTGCTGCGACCGATGAGCGTCACCGTCATCCCCGGCGTCGGCCCGGCGACCGCCGACCGGCTGCGCCGCGCGGGGGTGCAGACCGTCGCCGACCTGGAGCAGGTCAGCCAGGAGGAGCTGGTGCGGCTGGTCGGCAGCGCCCACGGCGCTGGGCTCTTCCACCTGGCCCGGGCCCACGACGACCGACCGGTGGTCGCGGTGCGCGAGACCAAGTCGGTGAGCGTCGAGGGCACCTACGACTCCGACCTCTCCGACCTGCGGCTGATGGAGCACCTGCTGGTGCGCCAGTCCGGCGAGGTGGCCGCCCGGCTGGCCAAGGCCGGGCTGTCGGGGCGGACGGTGACGATCAAGGTCCGGCTCCACGACTTCACGACCACCAGCCGGTCGGCGACCCTGCCCGAGCCGACCGACAACCCGGCCGTCGTGGCCCGGGTCGTGCGCTCCCTGCTCGCCGAGCTCGCCGCCGGGGTCGAGACCGGTCCCGCGCTCCGGGCCGGGGTACGGTTGCTGGGGGTCGGCGTCTCCGGCCTGGCCGACTGGGTGCAGGACGACCTCTTCGCCGACCTCGAGGCACCCGACGAGAGCGCGGGCACGGACGGGGAGGCCGACGACCTGCCCGAGCCGCCCCGCGCGCGCTCCACCGGCTGGGCCCCGGGCGCCGACGTCGTCCACGACGAGCACGGCCGCGGCTGGGTGTGGGGGTCGGGCCGGGGCGTCGTGACCGTGCGGTTCGAGACCCGCGAGAGCCCGGCCGGACCGGTGCGGTCCTTCCCCGTCGACGACCCGGCGCTGCACCTGTGGCAGCGACCCGAGGACGAGCCGACCGATGACCCCGGCGCCCCCGCCACGCGCGCGGGCGGCCTCAGCGCGCCCGGGTGAACCTCACCCGCTCCCCCGGCCGCAGCTGGGCGCAGCGCCACAGGTCGGCCTCCTCGACCACGGCGACCACCGGGTAGCCCCCGGTCGGCGGGTGGTCGGCCAGGAAGACCACGGGCTGGCCGTCGGGCGGCACCTGCACCGCGCCCAGGACCATCCCCTCGCTGGGCAGCTCCTCGGTGCGCCGGCGCGCCAAAGGATCGCCGTGCAGCCGCAGCCCGACCCGGTCGGAGTCCGCGCCGACGGTCCAGGCACCCGAGGTGAGCGCCGCGAGCGGGTCCTCGCACCACGCGGAGCGAGGTCCTGGGTGCAGCCGCAGCGGACCGGTCGCCCGCGCAGGCGGCACCTCCGCGTTCCCCGGCTCCCCCCGTCGTACGCCGACGGGCAGCCGGTCCCCGGCGCGCACCGGTGCGGGGCCGACCCCGGCGAGCGTGTCCGACGAGCGCGACCCGAGCACCTCGGCGACGGGCAAGCCGCCGTCGACGGCGAGGTAGCTGCGCAGACCGCTGGCCGGACGCCCCAGCACCAGGCGCGACCCGGCCGGCACCCACACGGCGCGACCGTGCGGCGCCGCGCGACCGTCGACGGCCACCGAGCAGGGTGCCCCCGTCACCGCGACCCAGGCACCGCTCCCGGGATCGGCCTCGAGCACGACCTCGAGCCCGCCCAGCAGCACCTCCAGCACCGCGTCGTCGGCCGCACCGCCGACCAGCCGCCGGGCCAGGGCGGCCGCCGGGGCGTCGAGGGCGCCCGAACGGGGCACCCCGAGGTGGGCCAGGCCCGGCCGCCCGAGGTCCTGCAGCAGCACCGACGGGCCCGTGGCAGCGACGCGGAGCGCCGACGAGCCCACCTCAGGCCTCCACGAACCGGACGCGGGTGCCGGGTGCCAGCAGCGCCGGGGGCTCGCGGTCGGCGTCCCACAGCGTGACGTCGGTGCGACCCACCAGCCGCCACCCGCCCGGCGAGGCCGTGGGATAGACCCCCGCCCACTCCCCCGCGAGCGCGACCGATCCGGCGGGCACCCGCGGCCGCGGGGACGGCAGCCGCGGGACGGTGCGGTCGGCGGGAAGCCCGGAGAGGTAGGAGAAGCCGGGGGCGAAGCCGCAGAAGGCACTGGTGAACGTGGTGGCCGTCAGCGTCGCCACGACCTCGGTCCGGGTGCAACCCCACAGCCGGGCGACGTCGGGCAGGTCCGCGCCGTCGAGGACCACCGGCAGCTCGACCAGTCCCCCCGGAGCGGCGGCGTGGGCCTCCGGCGTCCACGACGCCAGGGCTGCCGCGACGCGGTCGGGAGGCACCGTGAGCCCGTCGAGGAGCACCGTGCGCGCCGCGGGCACCACCTCGGTCGCCCAGGACGCCGCGCGGCAGTGGGCGGCCAGCGCGACCGCCGACGCGACGTCGGCCACCTCGAGCAGCACCGCCCGGGGCCCGACCGGCAGGACGCGCACGCCCACCATCAGGTCACAGCCCGCGCAGCCCCAGGCCCGCGGCCTCGAGCGCCTCGCGCACGGCCCGGGCGTGGGCGACCGCACCGGGGTGGTCGCCGTGGACGCAGACCGAGTCCACGGTGCCGGCCAGCTCGACGGCGCGGAAGGCGATCGCCTCGGCGTCCTCGAGCACCGCACCGGGCCGGTCGCGCGGGAGGAGGCGGCCGTCCTCGGCGTACCCCCGGTCCGGGAAGCCTTCGTGGTGCACCGTGCGGCCCTCGGCGACGGCCAGGGTGAGCAGCCGGCCCGGCATGCCGAGCACGGGCAGGCCGCGGGAGCCCTCGAGCACCGCGAGCGCCTGCTCCTCGTCGTCGAGGGTGCGGTGGTAGAGCGCACCGTGGGCCTTGACGTAGCGGACCTCGACGCCCTCCTCGCCCGCGATGAGGGTGAGGGTCCCGACCTGGTCGGCGACCTGCTCGCGCAGCGTCTCGCGCGCGACGTCGCGGGCCACCCGGCCGAAGTGCTCGCGGTCGGCGTACGAGACCTGGGCACCAACGGACACACCGCGCTCCGCCGCCTCGGCGCAGACCGCGCGCATGATCGTCGGGCTGCCCGCGTGGTAGCCGCAGGCCAGGTTGGCGCTCGTCACCACGCCCAACAGGGCCGCGTCGTCGGTGACGCCCTCCCCGAGGTCGGCGTTGAGGTCGATGTGGGGCACGGGTCGAACCTACCCATCCCCGGCCCCCGGAGGCCGCGGGCGCGAGGATGGGCGCCCGCGTCTAGGGTCGCCGCATGTCCACCGCTCCCGAGCAGCCCAGCGCCCCGCCCCTCGCAGCCGTCCGCACCACCACGCGCGAGGTCCACGGGCGCACCCGCAGCGACGACTACGAGTGGCTGCGCCAGAAGGAGTCGCCGGAGGTCCTGGCCCACCTCGAGGCCGAGAACGCGTGGACGCAGGCCAGCACCGCCCACCTCGCCGACCTGCGGGCCACCATCTTCGAGGAGATCCGCACCCGCACCCGCGAGACCGACCTCTCGGTCCCGACCCGCAACCGCGGTCACTGGTACTACGGGCGCTCCTTCGCCGGCAAGGAGTACGGCGCCACCTGCCGGGTGCCCGTGACCGACCCCGACGACTGGACCCCGCCGCAGCCAGCCGAGGACTGCGCCGCCGACCAGCCTGCCCTGCCCGGCGAGGAGGTGCTGCTCGACCTGGACGCGCTCGCGGAGGGCCACGACTTCTTCTCCCTCGGCGGCGCGGCCGTCAGCCCCGACGGACACCTGCTGGCCTACGCCACCGACACCGTCGGCGACGAGCGCTACACGGTGCGGGTCAAGGACCTGCGCACCGGCGAGCTGCTCGACGACGTCGTCACCGGGGTCATCGGCGGGGCCACCTGGGACCGCGCCGGCACGAGCTTCTACTACGTCACGGTCGACGAGTCCTGGCGCGCCGACAAGGTCTGGCGCCACGCGCTCGGCACCCCGCAGGACGCCGACGAGCTGGTCCACCACGAGACCGACGGGCGCTTCTTCACCAGCGTGGGCCGCACGCGCTCGGACCGCTTCATGGTGGTGGCGAGCGGGTCCAAGACCACCTCGGAGTACCGCGTCCTCGACGCCGACGCCCCCGAGGCCGGCTGGCAGGTCTTCTGCGCGCGCGAGGAGGGCGTCGAGTACTCCCTCGAGCACGCCGTGCTCGCCGGCGAGGACCGGTTCCTGGTCCTGCACAACGGCACCGGGCCCGATTTCGAGCTCGCCGTCGCCCCGCTCGCACCGACCCCGCGGGAGGAGTGGCGGGCGCTGCTGCCGCACGACCCCGCCGTACGCCTCGAGGACGTGGACGCCTTCGCCGGCCACCTCGTCGTGCACCAGCGCAGCGACGGGCTGACCCAGCTGCGCATCCTCGAGCTCGGCGCGGGCGCCACCCCCGACGAGCCGGTGACCGACGACTACCTCATCTCCTTCGACGAGCCGGTCTACACCGTCGGCGCCTCGGGCAACCCCGGCTTCACCCAGCCCACGGTCCGTCTGGGCTACACGACGATGGCGATCCCGAGCAGCGTCTACGACTACGACGTGCGCACCCGCGAGCTGACGCTGCTCAAGCGCGCGCCCGTGCTGGGCGGCTACGACCCGGCCGACTACGAGGAGCACCGGCTCTGGGCCACCGCCGAGGACGGCGAGCGGATCCCGATCTCGATCGTGTGCAAGCGGGGCTCCCGGGAGGACAGTGGCGGCGGCACCCACCCGGTGCCGACGCTGCTCTACGGCTACGGCTCCTACGAGGCCTCGATCGACCCGTACTTCTCCATCGCCCGGCTCTCGCTGCTCGACCGGGGCGCCGCCTTCGCCATCGCCCACGTCCGTGGCGGCGGCGAGATGGGCCGCCGGTGGTACGACGACGGGAAGCTCATGAAGAAGCAGCACACCTTCTCCGACTTCGCCGCCTGCGCCCGCCACCTGGTAGAGACCGGCTGGTCCTCCCCCGACACCCTCGTCGGCGAGGGCGCGAGCGCCGGTGGCCTGCTCATCGGGGCCGTGGCCAACCAGGCTCCCGAGCTGTTCAGCGGCCTGGTCGCAGGAGTGCCCTTCGTCGATGCGCTCACCACGATGCTCGACAGCACCCTGCCGCTGACGGTCACCGAGTACGACGAGTGGGGCAACCCCGAGGCCGACCCGGAGGTCTACGACTACATGGCCTCCTACGCGCCCTACGACAACGTGACCGCGCAGGAGTACCCCGCGATCCTCGCCGAGACCTCGCTCAACGACACCCGGGTGCTCTACGTAGAGCCCGCCAAGTGGGTCGCCCGGCTGCGCGCCACCGACCCCGCGGGGGCAGGGCGTCCCGACGTGCTGCTGCGCACCGAGATGGCAGCCGGCCACGGCGGGGTCTCCGGGCGGTACAAGTCCTGGCACGACCGGTCCTTCACCCTGGCGTGGATCCTCGACCGGATGGGGCTCGCCCGCTGACGGCGTCGCCCGTGCGACCGCGCGGGCGTCTCGCGCGGGGGCAAAGTGGCCTACCTCACCCATCCGGAGGGGTCCGCGGCGGCGAACGACTCACACGAAGGTGAGGCCCTGAGAAGTCCCTGAGAGTTGGGAAGGGACGCAACTCCTCGTGGGCGTCACACGTCGAGCAGTGTGAAGGTCCCACCACCCGGGTGGGTTCCCCCAGGGGAATCTCGGGCACCGGTGGGGCGTTGGAGACCGTGAGGCGCCGAGGGCGTCCACGCCGCGAAGGAGGGTTCCATGGCCACCGCCACCCGCACGACCCGCTCGAGCAGCAACCGGGAGATCGAGGGCCGCGACAGCGTCGGACTTTACCTCGACGAGATCGCCCGCAACGAGCTGCTGGACGCGGCGGCGGAGGTCGAGCTCTCCAAGACCATCGAGGCCGGGCTCATGGCCGAGCACCTCCTGGCCGAGGGCCGCATCGGACGCGCCAAGGGGGGCGCACCGATGCGGGCCAGCCAGGAGGAGCTCGAGTGGCTCGCCGAGGAGGGTCGCAAGGCGGTGGACACCTTCATCACCGCCAACCTGCGCCTCGTGGTCTCCATCGCCCGCAAGTACGGCCGGGCGCAGATGCCGATGCTGGACCTGATCCAGGAGGGCAACACCGGCCTGATCCGTGCGGTCGAGAAGTTCGACTACACCAAGGGCTACAAGTTCTCGACGTACGCCACGTGGTGGGTGCGCCAGGCGATCACCCGCGGCATCGCGCAGCAGGCCCGCGTCGTGCGGCTGCCCGTGCACGTGGTCGAGGAGCTCAACCAGGTGGGCGGCGCACGTCGCACCCTCGAGCGCCAGCTCGGTCGCGACCCGGAGCCGCACGAGATCGCGGCCGAGCTGGGCATGGAGGTCGAGCGGGTCATGGACCTGCTCTCGTGGGGCCGCGAGCACGTCTCGCTCGACACCCCCGTCGACGAGGACGGCGACACCTCGCTGGGTGACCTGATGGCCCAGGAGACCTCGCCGGGCCCCGACCTGACCGTGCTCGACGTGGAGTCCCGCGAGCGGCTCAACACCCTGGTCGGTCAGCTCGACGAGCGCGCCGCCGACATCATCCGCTCGCGCTACGGCCTCACCGACGGTCGCCAGCACAAGCTCGCCGACATCGGCGCCAAGCACGGCATCTCCGCAGAGCGCGTGCGCCAGCTGGAGCGGGAGGCGCTGCAGAAACTGCGTCGATTCGCCGACCCGGACCTCGCCGCCGGCTCCGCCGCCTGAGGTCACCGCCGAGACGTCAGCACCCCGACCCGTCACCTCCTGGTGGCGGGTCGAGTGCTGTCCGGGCCGGTGCGCATCTGACCGCTCGACGGTTCAGGCGTGACCTGTCGGCAGTCCGGAACTGACTGCTCGGCGGTCAGGAGCCGTACGCCGCCGCGCTGAGCGCCGCGGAGGCGGCCGCCGCCTGCTCCTCGACGTCCTCGCCCACCGGTCGCTCGGCCGCGATCCGGGCCTGCCAGCGCTGCAGGGCCACGACCCGGGCAGCGGCCTCCTCGACCCGGGCACGGTCGAGCGTGCCGTCCTCGAGGGCGGCCGTGACCGTGGCGTGGGTGCGGCGGGTGTCGGCCGGCATGAGCAGGAGGTCGGCGCCGGCCTCGAGCGCCTTGACCGCGAGCGCGGGGATGCCGGCGACCGCGCCCATGCCCAGGGAGTCGGTGATGGCGACGCCGCCGAATCCGAGCTCCTCGCGGAGGTAGGCGTAGGTCTCCGGCGCGATCGAGGACGGCGTGCCGGGTGCGAGCGCCTGCACGTCGAGGTGGCCGATCATGACCGAGGGGGCCCCGGCCTCGATGGCCTTCTCGAACGGCGGCAGGTCGCGGGCCTCCAGCTCGGCCATCGTCTCGGTCAGCACCGGGAGGGTCAGGTGGGAGTCGGCGGTCGCGCCGCCGTGGCCGGGGAAGTGCTTGGTGGTCGACACGGTCCCCGAGCGGTCGTAGCCGGTCACCGCCTGCTTCACCGCCGCACCCGCGAGATCGGGGTCGGTCGAGGGCGAGCGGGAGCCGATCGTCACGTCGGCGGCCCCGATCGTCACGTCGGCGACCGGGGCGTAGACCCACGTGAACCCGAGGGCGCGCAGCTCCATGCCGGTCGCGTACGCCGCCTGCTTGACCGCCACTCGGCCGCGCCGTCCCGCGTTGTCGATGGCCGAGCCCGCGGCGGCGAAGGCCGGGAAGGTCGTCGCCACGCCGCGCAGGTGGGCGACCGTGCCGCCCTCCTCGTCCACGCCGATCACCGCGGGGAAGTCCCGGCCGCTCTCGGCGACGGCCTCGCTGACGGCCGCGGTCGTGGCGAGCACCTGTGCCTCGTCCAGGACGTTGTCGGCGGTCACACAGACCCCAGCCAGGTGCAGGTCGCGCACCAGCTGGGCCGGCACCTCGGGGTCGGTGCCGGCGTAGCGGCCGACGATGACCTGGCCGGCCAGCTGCTCGGAGGAGTAGGTGGCGACCAGCTCCCGTGCGTCCTCGAGCTCACCGACCGTCGGGCCCCAACCCAGCGGCTCGTCGGGGTCGACGGCCGCCGCGGTGTCCTCGGAACCGTCCGGCTGCACCGTGGCGCCGGACCCCGAGGGGTCGGAGCCGCCCGGTGCGGTCGCGGGGTCGGTCGTCGTCGTGGCACAGCCGGTCGCGAGGAGCACCGCGGCGGCCGCGGACGCGACCAGCCGGGTCGCCGTCGTCGTACGGAGGCGGCGGGAGCGGGCGGTCACGCGGTGGCCCCGTCGGTCAGCGCCGCGTGCACCTCGGCGACCCGGGCCCGCAGCTCGTCCAGGGTGCCGGTGTTCTCGATGACGTGGGTGGCCACGGCCAGCCGCTCCTCGCGGGTCGCCTGGGCGGCGATCCGGGCCTCGGCGTCGACGAGGCTCCAGCCACGGTCGCGCAGCATCCGCTCGACCTGCAGCTCGCGGGGCACGTCGACCACGACGACCGCGTCGAACTCCGAGGCCCGCCCGGACTCGACGAGGAGCGGGATGTCGTGCACGACCAAGGCACCCGCCGGGGCAGCCGCCTCCTGCTCTGCGTACCGCTCGAAGACCAGCGGGTGGACGATCGCCTCGAGCCGGCGCCGGGCGGACTCGTCGTGGAAGACCAGGCTCCCCATGGCCGGGCGGTCCAGCTCGCCGTCCGGGGTCAGCAGCTCCTCGCCGAACTCGGCGACGACCGCGGCCAGGCCGGGCGTGCCGGCGGCCACCACGTCCCGCGCGATGGCGTCGGCGTCGATGACCACCGCCCCGAGGTCGGTCAGCATCCCGGCGACGGTGCTCTTGCCCGACGCCACCCCACCCGTCAGTCCGACCCGCATGCGGGCCAGGTTATGCGCTGCCCCTCAGAGGAACAGCACCAGTCCGGCCACCATCGGCAGCAGGCCCAGTGCGAGCCAGGGGCTGACCAGCGACTTCCGGTGGATCGCCAGCCCGGCACCGACGGCCATCACGCCGAAGGCGCCGGCGATCACCGAGAGCCCGATCCGCGGCACGGTCTCGGCCTCGTCGATGAACCACGCCGCGACCAGCAGGCCGCCGGCCATGTGCAGGATCGTGGTCACCACCAGGGTCGACATGACCCAGGTCTGGACCCGGGTCATGCCGGGCGAGCCGTACTGGTCGCGCACCGGCGCGTCCGGGTCCATCAGGTGCCGGCGCCGCGGGGTCTCCTGCTCGCTCACGCGACCACTGTCCCAGACGGTCGGGTCAGTTGAGCATCCGCATGGTCGAGGGCACGCCGCCGCCGCGGTGGACCTCCTCCACGAGCTCCTGCAGCGCGGTGAGCGCGACGTTCTGCGACATCGGGCCCCACGAGACCCGGGCGACACCCAGCTCCTCGAGCCGGGCCAGCGAGGGGTTGCCCGGGATGCCGATGAGCGTGAGGTGCTGGGGCCCCACGGCCTCGACGAGGGTCTCGACCATCCGCTCGTCGAGCTTGGCCGGGACGAAGACCGTCGGAGCGCCAGCCGCGGTGAACGCCTTGACCCGCTCCACGGCGTCGGCGAGGGCCTCCTGCGGGTCGCGCGAGCGGTCCTTGACGAAGGCGTCGGTGCGGGCGTTGAGCACGAAGTCCGGGACACCCTCGGCCTCGGCGGCCTTAAGGACGGCCTCGACGTTGCGCACGGCCTCGTCGAGCGGGCGCAGCTGGTCCTCCAGGTTGCAGCCCACGACGCCCACGCCGATCGCCTTGCGCACGGTCTCGGCCGGGTCGCCGTAACCGCCCTCGAGGTCAGCGGTCACCGGCAGGTCGGTGGCGGCGACGATCCGGCCCACGGCCTCGATCATCAGCTCGACCGGGATGTTCTCGCCGTCCTCGTAGCCGTAGGACGCCGCGATCGAGTGGCTGGCGGTCGCCAGGGCCTCGGTGCCCTCGACGTCGGCCACGACCGTGGCGGAGATGACGTCCCAGACGTTGACGACGGTCAGGAGCTTCGGGTCGCGGTGGAGCTGGAGGAGGCGGGAGGCACGGGAGGCGGTGCTGGAGTCGGTCATGCCTGCACGGTAGGCAGGCGCTCCCCTGCCGGCGTACACCCCCGCGTCTGCGACGATCGCCCCGTGCACGAGCTGACCCGGGAGCAGGCGCGGCGCATCGCGGTCCGAGCCCAGCTGCTGGCCCGGCCGCGGCCCACCGACCTGCTCGAGGTCGTCGAGCACCTCACGCTGCTGCAGCTGGACCCGACGAAGGTCGTCGCGCCGTCGGCGCACCTGGTGTTGTGGAGCCGGATCGGTTCGGGCTACGAGCGCGAGGACCTCGAGGACGCCCTCAGTGCCGGCGAGCTGGTGGAGATCGGCGGCATGGCGACGCCGCTGTCGCAGGTGCCGCTGCACCGGGCCGTCATGGCCGGTTGGCCCGGCGCCGGGGACCGGCCCTGGCACGCGGACGTGGCGGGCTGGGTCGAGGACAACGACGAGTGCCGGCGCGAGATCCTGGAGGCGCTGCGCCAGGAGGGGCCGTCGATCGCGCCCGAGCTGCCGAACGCGATCGTCCGGCCGTGGAAGTCCTCGGGGTGGACCAACGACAAGTCGGTGCTCAAGCTGCTCGACATCATGGCCGCGCGCGGCGAGGTGGTCGTCGTCGGCCGCGAGGGCCAGCACCGGCTGTGGGACCTGGCCGAGCGGGTCCTCCCCGACGACCCGGTGCCGCCGATCGAGGAGGCCACGGCCGAGCTGCGCCGGCTGCGGCTGCGCTCGCTCGGGATCGACCGGGGCAAGCAGGCAGGCGACGCCGGGGAACCGGCCCGGATCGAGGGCGTGCGCGGCACCTGGCGGGTCGACCCGTCGTACGTCGGAGCAGGCGCGTGCACGCGCACCGTGCTCCTCTCCCCGCTGGACCGGCTGGTGCTCGACCGGGCGCGGATGGCCGCGCTGTTCGACTTCGACTACCAGCTCGAGCAGTACAAGCCGGTCGACCAGCGACGGTTCGGCTACTGGGCGCTGCCCGTCCTGCACGGCCACGACCTGGTCGGCAAGGTCGACTGCACCGCCGAGCCCGCTGAGGGGGTGCTGCGGGTCGACGCGGTGCACGAGGACCCGCTCGGCGGGCCGGACGGGCCGCCGTGGAGCGACGACGTCCGGGCCGCTGTGCACGCGGAGATCGACGCCCTCGCCACGTGGCTCGGCGTCGAGGCGCTGCTCATGCCGGGGGTGCGGACATGAGGGAGGGCGATCGGGTCGCGCTGCTGGTCGCTCCCTCGCCGACGTACGTCGAGGCGGTGCTGGCCCTGCTCGCGCGCGGGATCGTGCCGATCCCGCTGGACCCGCGCCTGACGACGCACGAGCGGGAGCGGATCCTCGACGGGCTCGACCCGACGCTGGTCGTGACCGAGGAGTCCGTCCTCGACGACCTGCTGGCCGCGCACCGCCCGTCCGGACCGGTCACCGACTGGCTCCCGCGCGCACGACCGATGCACTGCACCAGCGGGACGACCGGCACGCCCAAGGGAGTGTGGAGCGGCCTGCTCTCCCCCGCCGACGCCCGCGCCCTGGTCGGCGAGGAGCGCGAGCTGTGGGGCTTCGCACCCGACGACGTGAACCTCGTGCTGAGCCCGCTCTACCACTCGGCGCCGCTGCGGTTCGCGATGGGGACGCTGCTGGCGGGTGGGCGGATCGTGCTGCCCGGCCCGTTCGACCCGGGCGTCGTGACGACGGCGATCGAGCGGGAGCGCCCGACCACGACGTTCTGCGTGCCGACCCACCTGCAGCGGCTCTTCGCGCACTGGGACGAGGTCGGCGCGCCCGACCTGTCGTCGTTCCGGCTGCTCGCGCACGCGGGCGCCCCGTGCCCCGACGACGTCAAGCGGCGGCTGGTCGACACCTTCCCGCCCGGCTCGACGTGGGAGTTCTACGGCTCGACCGAGGGACAGTTCACCGCCTGCCGCTCCGAGGAGTGGCTCGAACGGCCCGGCACCGTCGGGCGGGCGCGCCCGGGCCGGGTGCTGAGCACCGACCCCGACGGACTGGTCTGGTGCGTGGTGCCCGAGCACGCGCGCTTCACCTACTACCGGGCACCGGAGAAGACCGCGGCGGCCTGGCGCACCACCCCGCAGGGACCCGCCTTCACCGTGGGCGACCTGGGCCGGCTCGACGAGGAGGGCTACCTCTTCCTCGACGGCCGCCGCGAGGACCTGGTCATCAGCGGTGGGGTCAACGTCTACCCGCTCGAGGTCGAGCAGGTGCTGCGCGAGCACCCGGGCGTCGTGGACGTCGCGGTCTACGGCGTACCGGACCCGGAGTGGGGGCAGCGGGTCTGTGCCGCGGTGGTCGGCACCGCGGCCGCCGGGGAGCTGGCCGCGTGGTGCCGCGAGCGCCTCGCCCCGCCCAAGCGCCCCAAGACCTGGACCTTCCTCGACGACCTGCCCCGCACGCTGACGGGCAAGGTGCGCCGCGACGTGCTCGCCGAGCGCACGCCCTGAAGCGGGCTGGGTCCACCTCGAGACGCACGAGGGCCCGCCAGGTCTGACCTGGCGGGCCCTCGTGTGGATGTCGTGCTGTGGAGCTAGCTGCTCACGGTGGTGGTCACTGACCGCCGGTGAGCTTCTCGCGCAGCGCCTGCAGGGCCTCGTCCGAGGCGAGCGAGCCACCGTCGGTGGTCTCGGTCTCGGTGCCACCGGAGGAGTACGAGGTGGCCTCGCCGGCCTCGACCTCGGCCTGGGCGGCCTCCTGCTTCTGCTTGACGTGGGCCTCCCAGCGGGCGTGGGCCTTGGCGTAGTCCGCCTCCCACTTCGCACGCTGCTCGTCGTAGCCCTCGAGCCACTCGCCGGTCTCCGGGTCGAAGCCCTCGGGGTAGACGTAGTTGCCCTGCTCGTCGTACGTCGCGGTCATGCCGTAGAGGGTCGGGTCGAACTCCTCCACGTCGGCGGCCGCAGCGGTGTCGTTGGCCTGCTTCAGCGACAGCGAGATCCGGCGACGCTCGAGGTCGATGTCGATGATCTTGACCATGACGTCGTCGTTGACCTGGACGACCTGCTCGGGGATCTCCACGTGGCGCTCGGCCAGCTCGGAGATGTGCACCAGGCCCTCGATGCCCTCCTCGACGCGGACGAACGAGCCGAAGGGCACCAGCTTGGTGACCTTGCCCGGCACGATCTGGCCGATCTGGTGGGTACGGGCGAAGTGCTGCCACGGGTCCTCCTGGGTCGCCTTCAGCGACAGGGAGACGCGCTCGCGGTCCATGTCCACGTCGAGGACCTCGACGGTGACCTCGTCGCCCACGGCGACGACCTCGGACGGGTGGTCGATGTGCTTCCAGGACAGCTCCGAAACGTGCACGAGGCCGTCGACGCCACCGAGGTCCACGAAGGCACCGAAGTTGACGATCGAGGACACGACACCCTTGCGGATCTGGCCCTTCTGGAGCTGGGTGAGGAAGCCGTGGCGGACCTCGGACTGGGTCTGCTCGAGCCAGGCGCGGCGCGACAGGACCACGTTGTTGCGGTTCTTGTCGAGCTCGATGATCTTCGCCTCGAGCGTCTGGCCGACGTAGGGCTGCAGGTCGCGGACGCGACGCATCTCCACGAGCGAGGCGGGCAGGAAGCCACGCAGGCCGATGTCGAGGATCAGGCCGCCCTTGACGACCTCGATGACGGTGCCCTCGACGACGCCGTCCTCCTCCTTGACCTGCTCGATCGTGCCCCAGGCGCGCTCGTACTGGGCGCGCTTCTTGGACAGGATCAGACGACCCTCCTTGTCCTCCTTCTGGAGGACCAGGGCCTCGACCTTGTCGCCGACGGCGACGACCTCGTGCGGGTCGACGTCGTGCTTGATCGACAGCTCGCGCGAGGGGATGACGCCCTCGGTCTTGTAGCCGATGTCGAGGAGGACCTCGTCGCGGTCCACCTTGACGATGGTGCCGTCGACGATGTCGCCGTCGTTGAAGTACTTGATCGTCGCGTCGATCGCGGCGAGGAAGTCCTCTTCCGACCCGATGTCGTTGATCGCCACCTGGGGCGCGTCGTAGTCGGGAAGAGCAGAAAGGGTAGTCATAGAGGAAGTGGTTCCTTGGGTGGGCAGAAGTCGTGCGGGCACGCGCGAGGGTCCGGTCCGGACGTGACGGTGGCGAGGGCTGCATCCGCGAGGACGACGCCGACCACCGAGGCCGAGCCTGGTCCGCTCCGTACGGGACGCAGGCAGACCACTGGCGCAACGGTCAGCGTACGCCGCCCGCGCGCGGGGAGTCCAACCAGCGTCCCCACCGCTGACGAGCGGCCCCGCCGCCCGCCGATCGACCCGCTGGACCAGACCAGCGCATAGCCCCTGCACCGCCGGGTACGGCGCGGCCGATGCGTCGTCGGCGCGGACCGCCCCACAGGGACGTCCGAGCCGCCCCGCACCCGCAGCCCGCCCGGTCGTCTCGCTCCCTCCACCACCGGGACCCTCCTCCGGCGTGCCGCGGAACCCCGCCATGAGTGACCGAGGAGACCCCCTATGACCAGTCGACCCAGCCGTCGACCCGATCGACCGCGCGCGCACCGGAAGGCCGTCGCCGCCGGCGTCGGGCTGTCCACCGCCGCCTTCTACACCCTGCTCACCGTGCCGCTGGCCGCTCCGGCGAACGCCGAGCAGCTGCCGCTGCCCCCGGGTGCCACGTCCGCCGGGTCGGTGGACCTGCTGCGCGCCCAGGTGCTCAGCGTGCCCCTGCTCGGCCAGTCGGCCGTCGACCTCTCCGTGGGCCGGGCCTCCGGCTCGCTGAACGCGGCGAACCCGCGCGCGGTCGCCGCCGCCGACAACATCGCCACCACCAACGACCTCGTGGCCCTGCTCGGCCTCGAGGAGGCGGTGCTCGACACCCTGCTCGGCAACGTCACCCAGACCGCTCCCCCGGACAACGCCGCGCCGGCGACCGACGAGCTGCTGCCGACCGACGGCGGCCCGCTGGACGCGCTGGACCTGCTGCTGGACCTCGGGGTCTCCAACGCCTCTGCCCAGGCCCGCTTCAGCGCCGACGGGCGCTGCATCCCCTCCCTGCCCCCGGTGTCCCAGTCGCGGGTCTCCACTGCTGACGTCGAGCTCCTCGGCTCGATCGGCCTCGGAGGCACCGCCTCGGTGAGCCAGCAGACGCGCCTGGTGCCCAACGGCCGCCCCAACGGCGGGCGCAACGTCGTGACCGAGGTCGAGGGCAGCACCGTCGCCCTGGAGATCCTCGGCAACCCGGTCCTCGAGGTGCTGTCCGCACCCAGGCTGGAGGTCCGCGCCGACGGAACCCCCGGTGCGGACGACGTCACCTACACCGCCCCCGTCATCGCCCTGGCCGGCACCGGCGGCGACCTCGCCGACTTCCCCTTCACCACGCCCGGTGCCGCGGGACAGCTGATCGAGGTCTCCGTGGCCGACCCGGTCGTGGAGGTGCTGCCCAACGGCGTGCGCGCGACCCTGCAGGGAGCCATCCACATCAAGGTCACCCTCGCCGGCTTCCTCGACGTCGCCGAGATCGACGTCTTCCCGATGACCGCCCAGGCCACGGCGCCCGCCGGCGGCGTGGAGTGCGGCACCCCCGGCGACACCGACGGCGACGGGCTGACCGATGACGTCGAGGGTGTCATCGGCACCAACCCGAACAACCCGGACAGTGACGGCGACGGGACCGGGGACGGCCAGGAGGACGCCGACGGCGACGGCCTGACCAACCTCGAGGAGGTCACCGGCTCCGAGAACGACCGCTACGACAACGAGCCCACCGACCCGACCGACGCCGACTCCGACGACGACGGGCTCACCGACGGCCAGGAGGTCGACCTCACCGGCACCGACCCCAACACCGCCGACACCGACGGCGACGGCACCTCCGACGCCGCCGAGGACCCCGACGGCGACGGCCTGACCAACCTGCAGGAGGTCAGCGGCTCCGAGAACGACGCCTTCGACGACGAGCCCACCAAGCCGCTGGTCGCCGACAGCGACGGCGACGGCCTCGACGACGGCGAGGAGACCTCCGGCTCGGAGAACGACGCCTTCGCCAACGCCCCGACCGACCCGAACGCCGCCGACACCGACGGTGGGGGCGTGCCCGACGGCGACGAGGTGACCAGCACCGGTCCCACCGACCCGGCCACGAACCCCAACAACGCGGCCGACGACGTGCTCGACCCCGCCGGTGACGCCGACCAGGACGGCGTGACCAACGGCGACGAGGTCTCCGGTGACGCCAACGACGGCTACGACAACGAGCCCACCGACCCGCGCGACCCCGACTCCGACGACGACGGGCTCACCGACGGCCAGGAGATCAACGAGACCGCGACCGACCCCAACACCGCCGACACCGACGGCGACGGCACCTCCGACGCCGCCGAGGACCCCGACGGCGACGGCCTGACCAACCTCGAGGAGGTCAGCGGGTCCGAGAACGACGCCTTCGACAACGAGCCCACCGACCCGCTGGTCGCCGACACCGACGGTGGTGGCGTCGAGGACGGCGACGAGCTCGCAGCCGGCACCGACCCCAATGACCCGCTCGACGACCTGCCCCTGGACGACCAGGACCAGGACGGTCTCACCGACGCCGAGGAGCTGGTGGAGGGCACCGACCCGACTGATCCGGACACCGACGGTGACGGGCTGCTCGACGGCGAGGAGGTCAACACGGTGGGCACCGACCCGCTGGACCCCGACACCGACTCCGACGGGCTGAACGACGGCCGCGAGGTGAACACCGTCGGGACCGACCCGCTGGACGCGGACAGCGACTCCGACGGGCTGAGCGACGGCCGCGAAGTCAACAACGTCGGCAGCGACCCGCTGGACAAGGACACCGACGGTGACCGGCTGAACGACGGCCAGGAGGTCACGCGGTTCAAGACCGACCCCACCCGCAAGGACACCGACCGGGACGGCCTGAACGACCGGGTCGAGGTCAAGGGCAGCGCCAACAAGCGCTACGACAAGTGCCCGACCAACCCGAACCGCAAGGACTCCGACAAGGACGGGCTGACCGACCGCCAGGAGATCAAGCGCTTCGGCACCGACCCCTGCACCAAGGACACCGACCAGGGCGGGGCGAGCGACGGCAAGGAGGTCAAGGCCGGCAGCGACCCGCTCGACCCGCGCAGCACCCCGGGCAACCCCTGAGCCGGGACCAGGCGCACACCACCGGGGAGGGGACCCAGACCGCACCATGGCGGGGCGGGGCTCCCCCCGGGCCACCTGTGGCCCGGGGGGAGTCTGGGGTCTCCCCGTGCCTGCGGCCGGTCCAGTCTGGGCCGGGGCTTGCCCCTAGGCCTCAGCAGGCGTGCAGGTCGCGGGCCCGGGCCATGACGAGCAGCCGCTCGTGGGCGGCGTCGCTCACCGGGTTGCTCCCCCGCCGGGTGGCCAGCTCGACCACCGCGACGAGGTCGGCCGCCCGGGCCAGGTCCAGCGCGAGGTCCGCCGCCACACCGCGACGGACGGCCACGGTGTCCAGCACCGCCTCGACGTACGCCGGGGAACGCTGCTCGCGCAGCAGGTTCCCGAGGTCGGCCCACGGGGACCCGGCGTGGGCGAACTCCCAGTCCAGGACCCCGGTGACCAGCACCCGGTCGTCCTCGGTGGTCGCCAGCAGGAGGTTCTTGGCGTTGAGGTCGCCGTGGACGAGCACGGCCCCCGGCCCCTCCCGCGCCGCGTCCTGCAGCACGTCGTCGGCGTCCCCGGCGAGCCCGAGCACCGCATCGCGGTCCGCGGCCACCAGGTCGAGGCGCGGGACCAGCTCCGCGACGAGGTCGACGAGGGAACCGGCGTCCCACGGCGGCTCCCAGGACGCGAGGGTCAGCTGCTCGTCGACGAACCGCCCGGCGCGCGGCTGCACCGCGCCGGCCAAGCGCGCCACCACCTCCCCCAGCACCCGACCCGCCGCGGCGAGCGCGGGCTCGTCGAGCCGCGGCAGCAGCAGGTCGCCGCGCACGCCGGGCAGGTGCTGGGTCAGCAGCAGCCCCGGCGCGCCGCCGTCCGGGTCGCCCGCGCGGGTCTCGAGGACCTCCGGCACGGGCGCGCACCCGGCGAGCACCCTCCGTCCGAGGCGCAGCACCGCCGCGTCCCTGGCCGCCGCGTCACCGTCCTCGGGCGGGTAGACCCGCACCACGGTGCGCTCCCCCGCCACCGTCCCGAGGAAGGTCCGGCCCGACCAGCCGCCCTCCAGCGGCTCCAGGTGCAGGCCGAGGGCCGGCTCCGGCGGGTGGTCCGCGGGGTGGTCCGCGGGGTGGTCCGACATGCGCAGGACTCTGCCATCCGATGCGCCCGCCACGTAGCGTGCTCCCCATGGCCCGTCCCCCTGCCGCCGTGCTCGTCGACGCCGCACTGCTGCCGTGGCGACTCACCGTCGCCGCCACCCAGACCACCCTGCAGCTCGGGAACCTCGTCGCCCCCGACGGGCCGATCCGCCGTCCCGGCGGCTACGCCGACCTGGTGCTGCGGGTCATCGGCGAGCGCGGGTACGCCGAGCAGCTGGTGGACCTGCTCACCGACGAGGACGGCCCGATGCGGCTGGCCACGGTGGTGAACGAGCTCACCGCGCCGGACCGGCCGCTGGGCCGGATGCTCTCGCGGGACGGGGTGCTCGACCGGCTGCTGGCGGAGGACGGTCCGCTGACCCGGCTGCTGGCGCGCGACGGCGTGCTCGACCGGCTGCTCTCGGAGGACGGACCGCTGGACCGGCTGCTCGGCGAGGGCGGCGCGCTGGACCGGGTCGTGGCCGAGGAGGGCGTGCTCGAGCAGTTGCTGAAGGCCGGTGGTCCCGTGGACCGGCTCACCCAGCCCGGCGGGCTGCTCGAGCTGGTGCTGCGCCCCGGCGGCCTGGCCGACCGGATGCTGGAGGACGACGGGTTCGTGGAGCGGCTGCTCGCCGACGGCGGGACCCTGGACCAGCTCGTGGCCCTCGGCGACACCCTGGAGGCGATCCAGCCGCGGTTGGCCGAGCTCACCCAGATCGTGCCCACGCTCTCCTCCTCGGCCGACGCGCTGCACAAGGCGGTCGGACCGCTGGGCGACCTCGCCGGCCGGCTGCCGCTCAACCGCAGGCGCACGGCGCTGCCGGCGCCGGCCGGCTCCCAGGCGTGAGCCTGCCGCCCGTCACCCCGGACTCCCGCGACCACCCGCCGCTGCCGCCGGTGCGGGTGGAGCGCCGGGCCGTCGACGAGGCGGAGTCCCGCGCCGCCAACGGCCCGGACTGGGACCGGTACGCCGACGACTACCAGGCCACGCACGGGGAGTTCCTCGGGAACGACGGCTTCGTCTGGGGTCCCGAGGGCCTCACCGAGGAGTCCGCGGGGATCCTCGGCGACGTGCGCGACCGGGACGTGCTCGAGGTCGGCTCCGGTGCCGGGCAGTGCTCGCGCTGGGTGCGCTCGCGCGGCGGCCGCGGGGTGGGCCTGGACCTCTCGCACCGCCAGCTGCAGCACTCCCGTCGCCTCGACGAGGCCACCGGGGTGCCGGTGCCCTCGGTGCGCGGCACCGCGACGGCACTCCCGTTCCGCGACGGCTCCTTCGACAAGGTGTTCTCCGCGTTCGGGGCGCTGCAGTTCGTCGCCGACCTCGACGACGCGGTCGCGGAGGTGGCGCGGGTGCTGCGGCCCGGCGGCCGCTTCGCCTTCTCCATCACCCACCCGACGCGGTGGATGTTCCCCGACGACCCCGGACCCGAGGGCCTGGTCGCCTCCCAGGATTACTGGGACCGCACGCCGTACGTCGAGGTCGACGAGGCCACCGGACGGGTGTCCTACGTGGAGCACCACCGCACGCTCGGCGACTGGGTCGCGGTGCTGGCGGGTCGGGGGTTCCGGATCACCGACCTGCTGGAGCCGCAGTGGCCCGAGGGGCACGAGCGGGTCTGGGGCGGCTGGTCAGGCACCCGGGGCCGGATCGGCCCGGGCACGGCCGTCTTCGGCTGCGACCTCGACGCCTGAGGCAGGCCCGGACACGGGCCCGCATGCGACCGGGGCCGCACCCGTCGTACGACAGGTGCGGCCCCGGGCGCTACGTGCGGGTCAGCGACCGGCGCCGGCCATCTCCCGCGGGTGGTGCGCGGCGGGAGCCTGCTCGCGGCGGCGCACCAGGACCAGGCCGACCACGAGGAGGATCGGGCCGCCGATGAGCCCGACGAGCGGGATCGTGGAGGTGACCAGCGTCAGCAGCGACATGTTGTCGCGTGCGTCCGCCGCGGACTCGAGGACCTGGTCGTCGGTGAAGGCGAGCTGGAGGTCGAGGACGGGGGTGCCGTTCTCGAGCCAGCGCTGCTGGTTCTCGGTCTGGTTGAGGATCGCGCCGGTCATCGGCTCGACCCAGATCTCCTTGGAGGTGGAGTAGAAGCCGTTGGTGTCCGCAGCCACCTCGGCGGCGTTGCGGGTCACGGTGACGGAGTAGACGTAGACCTCGATGCCGTCGACCTCGTCGACGCGGTCGAACTCGGCGTCGACGGTGCGGCCCAGGGTGCCGTCCCAGTAGGGGTAGGTCTCCTGCTGGGCGTCGAAGGGCCACTTGTTGACCAGGCCCTCGTGCGGGGTGGCGTCGGCCGGGAGGTCGATGCCCTCGTTGACGGCCAGACCGGTGTGGCGGTCGGTGGCGAAGACGTCGACACCGGCGGTGATCATGTCCGCCGAGCCGTCCTCGCAGACACGCTCGCCGCCGCGGTCGATCATCACGCAGCTCGACGAGACCCAGGCGACGGTGTCGTCGGTGGACACCTCGCTGTCGGTCTTCGACACGCTGATCGCGTAGATCGGGTTGCGCACGAGCTCGCCCGTCGAGACGTCGATCTTGCCCGCCTCGCCATCGAGGTAGGTCGTGGTGTTCACGTCGAGCGGGGTCCGCTCCACGACACCAGGGGCCCAGACGAGGCCGAGCAACCCGGCGACGACGAGGAACCCTCCAAGGCCGATGCAGATACGGCCGATCCAGCTACGCACAATTCCCTCCCCAGAGAAGTCCATCCCCTCCCCGAGGACGGACACGCATCTGTTCCACGCTACTGCACCTCGCAGGATTTCGTGGCATCCGCCACAAGTCCGCAGAACCTCCGGCGCGCCGCTGTGCCACACTCGCGCCGTGCTGACGCAGGACTCGGGGACCCCGCGCGACGGCCCAGGAGGCCCCGAGGGCGCAGCCGGCGGGCCGGTCGAGGAGTCCCGCACCGTGGAGACGGTCTGGATCGTCGGCCTGCTGCTGGTGGCTCTCCACACCGCCGGACGTGCCTGGGCGCTCTACGGCTCGTGGTTCTACAACGACGACCACCGCCTGGCCCACGACGCCCTCGCGACGACGTCCCCGCTGGACCTCCTCGAGCCCTTCGACTCCCAGCTGATGCCCCTGGGGCGGGCGCTGGTCTGGCTGGCGACGGCGTCGGGCCAAGAGAGCTGGGGCGTGGCGGCGACCGGCACGGTGGTGACCTCGGCGCTGGCCGGCGTGGCCTGCCTGGTCGCCCTCGTGGCGCTCTTCGGCGCCCGGCCGGCAGTGCTGGCGCTGCTGACCCTCTACCTCACCTCGGCGCTCGTGCTGCCCGCGACGATGTGGTGGGCGGCCGCGCTCAACCAGGTGCCGCTGCAGGCGGTGGTGTGGGCCTGCGTCGCGACCTGGGTGACCTACCTGCGCACCGGTCGGCTGCACTGGCTCGCGGCCACCGGTGGGCTGCTCGTGCTCGGCTTCGCGGCGTACGTCAAGACGGCGCTGGTGCTGCTGCTGCTCGCCGCGCTGCTGCTCGGCTGGTTCGTCGAGGGCGGCCCGGTCCGCCGGGTCCGCGAGGCCGTGCGCCGCGCCTGGCCGGCCGCGCTGGCGCTGGGCGCGCTCGCGGCGGCGTACGCCGTCTACTACTCCGCCCGGGTCTCCCAGCCCTTCGACGACGGCGGCGACTCCGTCGCGTGGGACCTGGCCCGGGAGATGCTGCTGACCTCCCTGCCCACCGGTCTGCTGGGCGGGCCGTGGCGCTGGGCCACCGCCAACCCCCCGGTCAGCACCGCCGACCCGCCGCTGGCCGCCGTGGTCGCGAGCTGGGCGGCCCTGGTGCTGCTCGTCGTCGCGCTGGCGCGCCTGCGCGTGGGCACGGGCCGGGCGTGGGTGCTGCTCGGCGGCTACGTCCTCGTCGCCTACCTCCTGGTGCTCACCAGTCGGGCGCAGATCGTCGGTGGCGTCATCGGCACCGAGCTGCGCTACCTCACCGACGTGCTGCCCGTGGCGGTGCTGTGCCTGGGCCTGGCGACCCTCGAGGTGCGCGGGGCTCCCGGTTCCAGTGCCCCACGGCCCGGGACGCAGGACGGCCGGCTTGCGCGGACCGGGCGACCGCTCGCCCTGGTCCTGGCGGCGGTGGTGGCCGTGGGCGGCATCGGCTCCTCGTGGCGCTACGTCGCCACCTGGCACGAGGACAACCCGGGTCGCGACTACCTCACGACCGCGCAGTTGGACCTGGCCGGCGAGGGGGCGACCGACCTGGTGGACCAGGTCGTCCCGTCCTCGGTGATGGCCGGGTTCGTCTTCCCGAGCAACACCACGCCGTACCTCCTGCCGCTGCTCGTCGACAACGCACGCTTCCCCGAGGCCAGCGCGGAGCTGCACCTGCTGGACGAGGACGGTTCGGTCGTGCGGGCGCAGGTCGACCCCGTCACCACCAGCGAACCGGGCCCGGAGGAGTCCTGCGGCTGGCGCATCCGCCAGTCCCCGCGCGCGATCCCGCTCGAGCAGGGCACCATCGACCTCGTGTGGTGGCTGCGGATCGGCTACCTGTCATCGTTCGACGGCGAGGTGGAGGTGGTCGTGGCCGACTCGGAGCCCGTGCTCGCGCCCGTCACCCAGGGCCTGGGCGAGGTGCTCGTGCGCGTCGAGGGGGCCTTCGACGCAGTGGAGCTCGGGGGCCTGCCCGCGGGTCAGACGCTGTGCGTCGACGAGATCGAGGTCGGCGAGCTGGAGGAGGACCGGTGACCGTCTCCCCGCCCGAGGTCGTGGACGAGACCTTCCCGCACGTCGACGCACTACGCGCCGTGGGGGCGCTGGCGGTGCTGACCACGCACGTGGGCTTCTGGTCCGCCAGCTACCAGCGCGACGGCACGGTCGGCGCCCTGATCGCCCGGCTGGACGTCGGCGTCGCGCTCTTCTTCGTGCTCAGCGGCTTCCTGCTCTCCCGCGGCTGGCTGGTGCGGGCCCTCGCGGGTCGACCGGCTCCGGCGACGGGGCACTACCTGTGGAAGCGCGCGCTGCGCATCCTGCCGGTGTACGTCGTCACCGCGACCCTCGCGCTGGCGCTCATCGACGCCAACGCCGAGCTCGGGTGGGGCAACCGCGTGGCGACGTACCTGCTGGCCTCGACGCTGGTCGACCCCACGTTCCCGGCAGGGCTCACGCACATGTGGAGCCTCGCGGTCGAGCTGCACTTCTACCTCCTGCTGCCGCTGCTGATGCTCGTGGCGGTGGGTCGGCGGCTGCGCCCGGCCCGGCTGCTCGCCGCGTTGGGGGTGCTGGTGGCCGTCTCGGTGTGGTGGCACCTCGACGGGGCCGCCCGGGTCGGCGGCGACCGGATGATCGCCACGCCCCAGTGGCTGCCCGGATACCTCGACTGGTTCGCGGTCGGGATCGGCCTGGCGCTGGCCTCGGTGCTCCACCGCGCCGGCCGCGGCGGCCGGGTCGTCGCCGCGCTGCGCACGCTCGCGGCCCAGCCGGGCGTGTGCTGGCTGCTCGCACTGGGGCTGCTGCTGGTCTCCACCACCCCCCTGGCCGGCCCGCTGGTGCTGGCTCCCCCGACGGACGCCGAGGCCCTGACCAAGAACCTGCTGTACGCCGCCATCGGCGGCCTGGTCGTGCTGCCCGCGGTGCTGCGCGACCCTCCCGCGGAGCCGGCCGTCTTCGACCGGATCCTGCTGCACCCGGCGGCGCGGCACCTGGGCCACACGTCGTACGGGCTGTTCTGCCTGCACGTGCCGGTGCTGCACCTGGTGGTGGCCCTGACCGCCTGGGACGTCTTCACCGCGCCGTTCTGGCCGCTGTGGCTGCTGACCACCGCGGTGAGCCTGGTGGCCGCGGAGCTGGCCTACCGGCTGGTCGAGCGGCCGGCGCTGCGCCTGAAGGGGCGCCACCCGCTGAGCCGCCGCCGCCCGGGGTCCCCCGCGAGCACGAGCGCGCCGACGAGCGGCACCAGCACGAGGTAGGACGGCCAGGCGAGGGTGCCGGCCCAGCCGTCGGGGGCGGCCCACGGCCGCACGGCGTACGCCGCACCGACCGCCACGAGCGGGGCCGCCAGCACCCACGGGGCGGCGTCGCGGGCGCGGCGCG
>WLJH01000032.1 GCA_009701885.1 Actinomycetota bacterium | reverse complement strand
ATCCGACGCTGCCTCAAGCGCTACATCACAAGGCAACTCCACCGAACTCTCACCAGCGCGACCCCAGGCACCCTCCAGGCCCACGCCCCCGCTGCCGCTTGACACGACATAGAAGCATCGCTCGCTGGCGCTCGCTGCTCGACCATCGAGGGCGCCGGGAGGCCCCCGTCAACTCCGGGGGACCTAGGTCCCGCAGGCCCGGTCCGAGGGTCCGTCGGGGCGGGTACCTCCGGCCGTGCCGGTGACCCCGGGCCGCCCACGAGGGTGGGGGCGTGGACCTCGACGCCCTCGACATCGCCCGCTGGCAGTTCGCCATCACCACCGTCTACCACTTCCTCTTCGTCCCGATCACGATCGGTCTCTCCGCGATGGTCGCGGGCTACCAGACCGCGTGGCTGCGGACGGGGAACGAGCAGTGGCTGCGGCTGACGAAGTTCTTCGGGAAGCTCTTCCTCATCAACTTCGCGCTCGGCCTGGTGACCGGGATCGTGCAGGAGTTCCAGTTCGGGATGAACTGGTCGGACTACTCCCGCTTCGTCGGTGACGTCTTCGGCGCCCCGCTGGCGATCGAGGGACTGCTCGCCTTCTTCCTGGAGTCGACCTTCCTCGGCCTGTGGATCTTCGGCTGGGACCGGCTGCCGCGACTGCTGCACGCGAGCTGCATGTGGCTGGTCCACCTCGGGACCCTCTTCTCGGCGTACTTCATCCTGGCCGCCAACTCGTTCATGCAGAACCCGGTCGGCTACGAGTACAACCCGGAGACCGGGCGCGCGGAGCTGACCGACTTCCTCGCGGTGATGACCAATCAGGTCCAGCTCGTGACCTTCCCGCACGTCATCGCGGCGGCCTACATGACCGGGGGCGCGTTCGTGGTCGGCGTGGCGCTGTGGCAGCTGGTCCGCGCGAAGGGGACCGAGGGCAGCGCCGACCGGCCGATGTACCGCACGGCAGCCCGCTCGGGTGCCTGGGTGCTGCTGGTCGCCGGTCTCGCGGTCACGGTCTCCGGCGACGTGCAGGGCAAGATCATGACCGAGGTCCAGCCGATGAAGATGGCCGCGGCCGAGGCGCTCTACGAGACCGAGCAGCCGGCGGCGTTCTCGGTGTTCACGATCGGGACGCCGGACGGGAAGACGGAGAAGTTCTCGGTCACGATCCCGAACCTGCTCTCCTTCCTCGCCACGGGCGACCCCGAGGGCGAGGTGGAGGGCATCAACCCGCTGCGCGAGCAGTACGTCGCGACGTACGGCCAGGACCCCGGCGCGAGCTACTACAGCGCGGGCGACTACACGCCGTACATCCCGCTGACCTACTGGTCCTTCCGCTTCATGATGGGCCTGGGCTTCGCCGGCATGGCGGGCGGCCTGGCGGTGCTGTGGGCGACCCGCCGCGGCCGTGCGCCGACCGCGCAGCGCTGGACCTGGGTGGCGGTCGGCCTGCCGCTGATGCCGTTGCTGGCCAACTCCTTCGGCTGGATCTTCACCGAGATCGGCCGCCAGCCGTGGGCGGTCTTCGGCCTCATGACGACCGAGCAGTCGGTCTCGCCGGGGGTCAGCGCCACCGAGATGCTGCTCTCGCTGCTCACCCTCACCGCCCTGTACGGCGTGCTGGCGGTCGTCGAGCTGAAGCTGCTGCTCGGTGCCATCGCCAAGGGCGCGGACCCCTACGTCGAGCCGGTGCTGCGCGACGACGACAACGACCCCGACCGGCCGCTGGCCTTCGCGTACTGAGGGCTGAGGAGAAACACCATGGAGCTCACGACCGTCTGGTTCTGCCTGATCGCCGTCCTGTGGATCGGCTACTTCGCCCTCGAGGGCTTCGACTTCGGGGTCGGCATCCTCATGCCCGTGCTCGGCCGCGACGAGCGTCGCCGCCGGGTCCTGCTCAACACCATCGGCCCCGTCTGGGACGGCAACGAGGTGTGGGTGCTGGTGGCCGGCGGCGCGACCTTCGCCGCGTTCCCCGAGTGGTACGCCACGCTCTTCAGCGGCTTCTACCTGCCGCTGCTGCTCATCCTGGTCGCACTGATCGTGCGCGGGATGGCCATCGAGTACCGCCACAAGCGCGACGACGCCACCTGGCGCGCCCGCTGGGACCGCGCGCTGTTCTGGGGCTCGCTGGTGCCGGCGCTGCTGTGGGGCGTGGCCTTCGGCAACATCGTCGGCGGCGTGCCGATCGACGCCGACCTGGAGTACGCCGGTGGCTTCCTGACCCTGCTCAACCCCTACGCCCTCCTGGGCGGACTGACCACACTGTCGCTCTTCGTCACCCACGGCGCGATGTTCGTCGCGCTGAAGACCGACGGGCCGATCCGGCACGACGCGCGGGTCCTGGCGACCCGCTCGGGCCTGGTCACGGCGGTCGTGGCGGTCGCCTTTCTCGCCTGGACCCAGCTCGACACGGGCTCCATCGCCTCGGCCCTACTCTTCGTCCTCGCCGCAGTCGCGCTGCTGGCGGGGGTCGCCGCCGCCGGTGCCGGCCGCGAGGGCTGGGCCTTCCTCGGCACGTTCGTCACGATCGCCCTCGCGGTGGCGGGGCTCTTCGTCGCGCTCTTCCCCGACGTCATGCCGACCACGCTCGCCGACGGCACCTCGCTGACGACGACCAACGCAGCCGCCACTGCCTACACGCTGAAGATCATGACCGTCGTGGCGGTCGTGTTCACCCCGGTCGTGCTGGCCTACCAGGCGTGGACCTACTGGGTCTTCCGCAAGCGGATCGCCGTGCACCACATCCCCGAGCCCGTGCTGGCCGGCGACCGGCCCGGCGACCGGCCCGCGGACGGCCGCGCCGACGCCGCCCGATGAGCGCTGCGGGCTCCATGCGGCCGACCGACCCACGCCTGCTCCGCATGCTCGTCCCCGCGCGGGGTGCGCTGGTCGGTGTCGTCGCCGCCGGGGTGGTCGGCGCGCTGCTCGTGGTCGCGCAGGCCTTCGCGGTGACCGGGCTGGTCGTGGCGGCGGTCGAGGGTCGGTTCTCACCGGGCTGGGCTGCTGCGGTCGCCGGCCTGCTGGCGGCCCGCGGGCTGGTCGGCTGGGTCTCCGACGCGGCCGCGGCCCGGGCTGCGGCCGCGGTCGGCTCCGACGTACGACGGCGGCTGACCGCGTCCGTGCTGGCCCGACCGGGACGTGACTCGTCCGCGGACGCGGTGCTGGTGACCCGTGGGGTGGCCGCGCTAGAGCCGTACCTGACCCGCTACCTGCCGGCCCTCGTGCTCGCCGCGGTGCTCCCCGGGCTGACCGTCCTGGCGATGCTCAGCCAGGACTGGATCGCGGCGCTGGTCGTCGTGTGCACGCTGCCACTGGTGCCGGTCTTCGGCGCGCTGGTCGGGCTCGCCACGCGCGACCACGCCCAGCGGCAGTGGCGCGCGCTGTCGTCGCTGTCGGGGCACTTCCTCGACGTCGTGCGGGGTCTGCCCACGCTGGTGGCGTTCCGGCGGGCGCGGGCGCAGTCGGCCCGGATCGCCGAGGTCACCGATGCCTACCGACGCTCGACCCTGCAGACCCTGCGGGTGGCCTTCCTGTCCTCGGGCGTGCTCGAGCTGGTCGCGACCATCTCGGTCGCCCTGGTCGCCGTCGTCGTGGGCCTGCGGCTGGCCGAGGGTGGGCTGGACCTGCGCACCGCGCTGGTCGTGCTGCTGCTCGCCCCCGAGGCGTACTGGCCGCTGCGCCGTGTCGGCGCGGAGTTCCACGCCGCCGCCGAGGGCGTCGCCGTGGTCGAGCAGGTGAGCGCGCTCCTGGACGGGACCGGACCCTGCGGTCGAGCAGGCGAGCGCCAGCGAGCCGTCGTCGAGACCCCGGCTCTCCCTGCTCCAGGTGCGAGCGGAGCGAGCCACGAGACCTCGACCAGACGCGCCGCGCTCACCGCCCACGACCTGACCGTCGTCCGCCCCGGCCGCACCACCCCCGTCCTGGACGCCCTGAGCCTCACCATCGAGCCGACCGGCGTCACGGCCCTCACCGGCCCCAGCGGCTGCGGCAAGTCGACCCTGCTCGCCGTGCTCGCCGGTCTGCTCGAGCCCACGTCGGGGGAGGTCGAGGTGCCGCCCGCAGCGGACGTCGCCTGGCTGCCCCAGCGGCCGGGGTTCGTGGAGGGGACGGTCGCGGACAACCTGCGCCTCGCGGACCCGCACGCCAGCGAGGCGCGGCTCTGGGCGGCGCTGGAGCAGGTCGCGCTGGCCGAGCGGGTCCGGGCGCTGCCCGAGGGCCTGGACACCCCCGTCGGCGAGGACGCGGCACGGTTCTCCGCCGGCGAGCGGGCCCGGCTGGCGATGGCCCGCGCGGTCGTCTCCGACCGGCCGTGGGTGCTGCTCGACGAGCCGACCGCCCACCTGGACCCGGTCACCACCCGGGTCCTCACCGACACCATCGCCGAGCTCGGCCGCACACGGGGGGTCGTCGTGGTCGCCCACGACCCCGCCGTCGTGGCCGTCGCGGACCGGGAGCTGCGGCTGCCGGCGCGAGGTGCGGGTCGTGTGGCCCAGGACGCGAGGGAGCGCGTCGTGGGGCCTCGACCCGCACCTCGACCCGAGTCCCGACGCTCTGACGTGGCCGAGGGGGCCGGCGGTTCCACCCCGGCCACCACCACCGGCCGCGGCCTGGCCCTGGCGACCCTCCTCGGCACCCTGGCCAGCCTGTCGGGGGTGGCGCTGACCGCGACGGCCGGCTGGCTGATCGTGCAGTCCTCCACGCACCCGCCGGTGCTGACGCTGATGGTGGCGATCGTGGGGGTGCGGACCTTCGGGCTCGCGCGCCCGGTGCTCCGGTACGCCGAGCGGCTGCGATCCCACGACACGGTCCTGCGGCTGCTGGCGAGTCGGCGGGTGGCGGTCTACGACGCGCTGGTGCCGCTCGTCCCCGGACGACTGGACCGTCGCCGCGGCGACCTGCTCACCGCGCTCGTGGACGACGTGGACGCCGGGCTGGACCGGGAGCTGCGGGTGCGGATGCCGGTCCGGACCGCGGCGGCCGTCCTCGCGGTCGCGGCCGCGGTCACGACCGCGTGGGCGGCCCCGGCCGGGCTCGGCGTCGCGCTCGTGGGGCTCGGCGGGGCTGCGGCGTACCTCCTCGCGCGGGTGGGTGCCGCCCGTGCCGAGCGCGAGCAGGTCGCGCTGCGCGCGCGGCTGGCCGAGCGCGTCGTCGCCACGACCCGGCTGGCCGAGGAGCTGACCACGTGGCAGGCCGTCGACCGGGCCGTCGCGGGGGTGGGGGAGACCTCCGACGCGCTCGGCGCCTCGTCGCGGCGCTCGGCCCGGTGGCTGGGTGCGGCACGGGCGCTGGTGCTCGCCGCCACGGGCCTCGGCGTCGTCGCCGTGGCCGCACTGGTCGGGCCGGGTGCGGTGGGCGCCCCGGTGCTCGCGCTGCTCCTGCTGGTGCCGCTCGCGCTGGCGGACGTGGTGCTGCCGCTCGCGGACGCCGGGGCGCTCTCGGCCCGCACGGCCGCGGCCGCGGCTCGGGTCGACGCGCTGCTCGCCGGCGCAGCGGGGCCGGCCGACCCCGCGGAGCCGGTGCGACCGTCCGCCACAGCGGGGAGCGCCGTGGCGCTGGACGACGTGGGTGCCGGTTGGGGGGCGGCACCCGCGTTCGAGGGGCTGGACCTGCGGCTAGAGGAGGGCGACCGGGTCGCGCTCGTCGGGCCCAGCGGCTGCGGCAAGAGCACGGTCGCCGCGCTGCTGCTGCGGTTCCTGGAGGCGCGGGCGGGCACGGTCGCCCTGGGCGGGGTGCCGCTGCCGGCGCTCGCGGCCGACGACGTACGCCGTCGGGTCGGGCTGGTCGACGACGACCCGCACCTGTTCGCGACGACGCTCGTCGAGAACGTGCGGCTCGCGCGCCCCGAGGCCGCCGACCACGAGGTCGAGGCGGCGTTGCGGCGTGCGTGCCTGGGGGAGTGGCTCGACCAGCTGCCCGAGGGGCTCGGGACCTGGCTCGGCGAGGGGCACGACGGCGTCTCCGGGGGCGAGCGCGCGCGGATCGCGATCGCCCGCTCGCTGCTCGCCGACCAGCCGGTGCTGGTGCTCGACGAGCCGACCGCGCACCTGGACGAGGCGACCGCGCAGGACCTGGCCGAGGAGGTGCTCGGCGACCCGGGACGCAGCGTCCTGTGGATCACCCACGGCACGGCCGGTCTCGACCTGGTGCAGGAGGTGGTAGAGATGGCGGGACGACCGACGACCCCGTCCCGAGGAGCCACCGCATGTCCGAGAGCGCCGATCGCCTGATCCGAGTGTTCCTCCTCGACGACCACGAGGTCGTGCGGGAGGGGCTGCGGGCCCTGCTCGAGAGCACCGGCACGATCGAGGTCGTGGGGGAGGCCGGCACCGCCGCCGAGGCGACCGCCCGCATCCCCGCGCTGCACCCCGACGTCGCCGTGCTCGACGCCCGCCTGCCCGACGGTTCCGGCATCGAGGTGTGCCGCGGGGTCCGCGCGGTCGACCCGTCCATCCGGGCGCTGATCCTGACGTCGTACGACGACGACGAGGCGCTGTTCGCCGCGATCATGGCCGGCGCCGCGGGCTACGTCCTCAAGGACGTCAAGGGCCTGGACCTGGTCGCCGCCATCAAGCAGGTCGCCGACGGCAACTCCCTCATCGACCCCGCGCTCACCGCCCGGGTCCTCGAGCGCGTCCGCAACGGCCCGGCCACCGCCCCCGAGCTCGCCGACCTCACCGAGCAGGAGCTCAAGCTGCTCGCGCTGATCGCCGAGGGCCTCACCAACCGTCAGATCGGCGAGCGGATGTTCCTGGCCGAGAAGACGGTCAAGAACTACGTCTCCTCCATCCTGGCCAAGCTCGGCCTCGAGCGCCGTACCCAGGCCGCCGTCCTCGCCTCCAAGCTCCTCGGCCCCGACGGCCGCCCCCGCTGACCCGTCGCGTCTTCAGTGGTGAGCCGCCGCGTCTTCGGTGGTGAGCCGCCGCGTCCTCGTCCGGCCTGGAGGTTGGGGCGGGTCGGCCCCGAAGATGGGGCGGGTCAGCGCGGGCCCGGGGGAGTCAGTCGCGGAGCGGGACGCGCCAGGTGAAGACCGAGCCGCCCCCGTCGCGGCGGGCCAGCGACGAGGTGCCGCCGAGGCCGGCGGCGCGGCCGCGGGCGTTGCGCAGCCCGCTGTGGGAGGCGCCCTCGGTGGGGCCGACGCCGTCGTCGGCGACCTCGAGCAGCAGCTCCCCGTCGACGGCGTGCACCAGCACGTGCGCCGACGTGGCCTCGGCGTGGCGGGAGAGGTTGGACAGCGCCTCGCGCAGGACCGGGACGAGGTGCTCCCGCACGCGGTCGGGTACGGCGGTGTCGACCGGCCCCTCGACCCGGACGACCGGGGTCCAGGCCAGCACCCGGGCGTACTCCCGCACGAGGCCCCGCACCTCCGCCTGCAACGAGGCTCCGCCGGTGTGGCGCAGCTCGAAGATCGTGCCGCGGATGTCACGCACCACCTGGTCGAGGTCGTCCACGGCCTTGCCGATCCGCGCGGTGAGGGCCGGGTCCGCGACGCCGCTGGAGACCGCCTGCAGGGTCAGCCCGGTCGCGAAGAGCCGCTGGATCACCGTGTCGTGGAGGTCGCGGGCGATCCGTTCGCGGTCGGAGATGACCGCGAGCTCGGCGCGGTCCGCGACGGCCTGGGCGCGGTCGAGCGCGAGCGCGGCCTGGTCCGCGAAGGAGATGAGCAGCTCGCGCTCCTCGAGCTCCAGCACGTTGTGCTCGTCGCCGAAGAAGGTGATGAGCGCGGTCGGGTCGGTCAGGTGCGCCCGCAGCGGCACGACGAGGGCGCGTTGCCGACCCGTGTCGACGTCGACCGGCTCCTCGACCCCCGCGCCGACGCGCTCGAGCACCGTGACGATCTCCCCGCGCAGGACCTCGGGGTCCGAGCCCGCCGCCGCCAGCACGGCACTGTCGGCGGCCGCGGCCGGCTCGCCCGAGGTGTGCACGACGGCGGTCCCGCGGGCCCGACCGACCGAGAGCGCAGCGTGCGCGATCCGCTGCAGCGCGACCCGGGTGTCCAGCGGCGGCTGGAGGTCGTCGACGAGCTCGGCGGCGGCCTGCAGCCACTGCCGCCGGCGCTCGCTGAGGGTGTAGGCACGGGCGTTCTCGATGACGAAGCCGGCCGCCGAGGCCAGCGCCTCGACGAGCAGGGTGTCACCCTCGTCGAACTGCCCGTGCGCCTTCTCGGTCAGGTAGAGGTTGCCGAAGACGGTGCCGCGGATCCGCACGGGCACGCCCAGGAAGGAGCGCATCGGCGGGTGGTCGGCCGGGAAGCCGTAGCTCTCGGGGTGCCGGGTGAGGTCCTCCAGCCGGAGCGGTTCGGGGTGCTTGATGAGCAGGCCGAGGATGCCGCGGCCGTGCGGCGGGGCGCCGATCGCCTCGCGCTCGTGCGGGTCCAGGCCGTGGGTGATGAACTCGACCAGGTTGCCGTCGGGGCCGATGACCCCCACCGCGCCGTACCTCGCGTCGGTCAGCTGGCAGGCGGCCTCCACGATGCGCGAGAGCACGCTCGTGAGGTCCAGGTCGCTGGCGATCGCCACGACGGCGTCGAGCAGCGCCTGCGCTGAATCGGAGAGCTCCGGGCTGCGGAAGGGCACCCGCCCAGTCTGGGGCACGAGGCGCTCCGCCGGGTGCGGACCGATCAGCGCGTTCACACGACGCGGCGGCAGGGCACCTCGTGCAGCGGCTCCCAGCCGTTGCCGAGGCGGCGTCCGGAGACCTCCTCGAGGCGGATGCCGAGGTGGAGCGTCCGGGAGCCCGAGGCCCACGGCCGCGGCTGCCAGGTGCGGCGGATCTGCTCCAGCGCCTCCGGGTCGGAGATGACCTCGGCCCGCCCCCGGACCACCACGCTCCAGCCACGCTGCCGCTCGTGGTCGACCACGTCGGTCTCGAAGGCCACCGTGGTGCCGTGCGCGTGCGTGCCGAGCAGGGAGTACGGCGAGGTGCGGATGACCACGCAGTCCCCGACGACGGAGTAGTTGACCGGCAGGATGTGCGGGCCCTTGGGCGTGGACACGGCGACCCGGCCCGTGACCCCGGAGCGCAGCAGCGCCTCGGCCTCGGAGACGGAGAGCTCGACGGGTTCCAGCACGGCAGGTCCTCGGTTCGACGGTTCGGGGTGGCGGGTCGGTCCCACCATCGTCACCGGGGCAGCCCTCTCGGCAGGAGGGACGAAGGTCCCCAGGGGGGAGGACCTCGGGAACCGGATCCCTCAGCGATCGCCGGGCGCGGCCTCCAGGTACGTCCACCGCCCCGCGCGCTGCGCGAAGAGGCTGTGCTCGTGCTGCACCCCCACCGTCCCGTCGGGACGGGCGTAGTGGGCGTCGAACTCCACCCAGTCCGCGCCGTGGCCGAGCACGTCCAGCCGGGTCCAGGTGCGGTCGGTGTCCAGGCCGTCCTCGACCAGCCGCGGCGGGCGGGTGCGTGGGTGCCACGTGCGGAACAGGTGGTCCAGTCCCTCGCGACCGCCGACGGCGAAGGCGGTGTAGCGGCTGCGCATCAGCTCCAGCGGCGTCGCGGCCAGCTGCGCCCCGGCGAGCAGCGGCCCGCAGCACGCGTCGTACGACGCCCCCGACCCGCAGGGGCAGGTGACGGGTCGCCCGGGGGACCCGAGCGGGCCGGGCCCGGCGGGCCGGCCGAGGGGGCCGCTCACGTCTCGACCACCAGGCGCCACAGCGGGTGCTCCCCGGGCAGGCCCTTGAGCTCGACGGTGCCGGCGTCCTCGAAGCGCATCCGGCGGTCCCCGGAGTCGGCGGTGCCCTCGCGGACCGCCTCGGTCACCAGCACCTCCCCGCCGTCGGCGAGCCCGGCGACGCGCGCGGCCATGGCGACGTTGCGGCCGAAGTAGTCACCGTCGCGGCTGATCGCGGTGCCCGCGTGGACCCCGATCCGCACCCGGACGGGGGTCAGTCGCAGCCGCGGGTCGAGGGTGCGCGCCAGCGAGCGCTGGATGCCGCGAGCCGCGAGCACGGCCGAGACGGGGTCACGGAAGGCCACCATGAAGCCGTCGCCGGCCGACTTCACGATCCGGCCGCGACGCTTGTCGACCGAGGCCCGCACGAGGGCGTCGTGGGCCGCGAGCACCCGGACCCAGGCCTTGTCGCCGAGCCGGTCGTTGAGGGCGGTGGAGTCCTCGATGTCGGAGAAGAGCAGCGAGACGGTGCCGTCGGGTGCGGCGATCGAGAGGATGTCCTCGCTGGGCTGGTCGGCCGCCCACGCGGCGAGGTCCTCCAGGGAGTCGCTGACGGCCCCGGCGACGCCGCGCTCGCGCACCCGTGCGGCGGTGCCGACCAGCGCGCGCATGGCCCGCTCGGCCGGTGAGACCGGCGGACGGGGCCGCAGCGCCGTGTCGAGGTCGGCCTCGAGCTGGCGGACCATCGCCTCGGACAGCGCCAGCCGCCGACGCAGCCGGCCGACCGTCGTGGCCAGGGCCAGCATCGCCACGACCAGCAGTGCGCAGAGCACGGCGAGGGTCGCGGTCACGGGCGCAGCCTAGTGCGAGCGGTGCGGTCGGAACGGCCGGTGACCAGGAGCGGGCCCGGGGCCCGAGGACCCCGGGACCAGGGACCTCCGGCCGTGCGGGGCCTGGATACCCGTGCGACATGATGACGCCATGAGCGAGACCCTCACCCCTGTCCCGGACGGTTCGATCGTCGTCGGAGTCGACGGCTCGGAGGGCGCCGCGCTGGCGCTGGAGTGGGCCGTCGCCCACGCCGGGCTGACCAACCGCCCGGTCACGCTGGTCCACGGCTGGGACAGCATCCCCTCCGTGTGGCTGGACCAGGCGGGTGTCGACCACGCGGCGCTCCAGGCCGAGATCAAGGCCGCTGCCGCCGAGGTCGTCGCCACCGCCGCGGCCCGGGTCGCCGAGCTCGACCCCGAGGTCGAGGTCGTCCAGGTGGTGCGGCACGAGGACGCACGTGCCCTGCTGGCCGGCTTCTCCGCCGACGCCGCGGTGACCGTGCTCGGCTCGCGCGGGCGCGGTCCGATCAGCGCGCTCATGCTCGGCTCGGTCAGCAGCGCCGTGGCCCGCCACGGCAGGGGCCCGGTCGTCGTGGTCCGCCCCGGCGGCCCGAAGCCCGGCGAGGGCGCGGGCGTGCTCGTCGCGGTCGACGGCCACGACGGGACGGCCCCGGTCGTCGCTGCCGCCTTCGAGAACGCCTCGCTGCGCGGCATGCCGCTCACCGTCCTGCACTGCACCTTCGACGCCCGCGTGGCCGTCGGCGGCCAGGTCACCGCCGAGCTGCGCGCGCAGGCCGAGGAGGAGGCCGAGCTGGTCATCGCCGAGGCCACGAGCGGTCTGTCGGAGAAGTACCCCGACGTCAAGGTCACCCCGCGCGCCGTCTTCGGCCACGTCGAGCAGGAGCTGCTCGAGGCCGCCGACGGCGCCGACCTCGTCGTCGTGGGCCACCGCCAGCGCAATCCCATCGCCTCCGCGCTGCTGGGCTCGATCAGCCGCAGCTTCCTGGAGCAGGCGCGCGGTGCGGTCATGGTGGTCCCCGAGGACTGAGCGACTCCTGCCCGGGTCGAGGCCTGAGTCGAGGCCCGGGTCGAGGCCTGGGTCGAGGCCAGAGTCGAGGCCTGGAGACGCGGGATGGCGCGTCCACGCACCTCGACCCGCACCTCGACCCGCACCTCGACCCGCACCTCGACCCGCACCTCGACCCGGCGGCGTACGTCGGACGCCCCTGCGCCCGTTGGGTCCGCGGCGTAGCGTGATCGCGTGACGGCCACCTCCTCCGCCCCCCTGTCCCGCCCGCAGCCCACGATCGCGACCCTCGGCGAGCTGCGCGCCTCGGGGCACGAGCTGAAGACCCTCCGCGCGGAGATGCGCGACAACCTCCTCGCCGCCCTGCGCGAGGGCCGCGACCCGTGGCCCGGCCTCCACGGCTTCGAGGACACCGTCATCCCGCAGCTCGAGCGGGCCCTGATCGCCGGGCACGACATCGTGCTGCTGGGCGAGCGCGGCCAGGGCAAGACCCGGCTGCTGCGCACGATGGTGGGCCTGCTCGACGAGTGGTCGCCGGTGATCTCCGGGTCCGAGATCGGCGAGCACCCCTACGAGCCGATCACCGTCCAGTCCCAGCAGGCGGTGGCCGAGCACGGCGACGCGCTGCGCATCTCCTGGCGCCACCGCGATGAGCGGTACGCCGAGAAGCTGGCCACCCCCGACACCTCCGTCGCCGACCTGATCGGCGACGTCGACCCGATGAAGGTCGCGGAGGGCCGCTCCCTCGGCGACCTGGAGACCATCCACTTCGGGCTGATCCCGCGCAGCCACCGCGGCATCGTGGCGATCAACGAGCTGCCCGACCTCGCCGAGCGGATCCAGGTCGCGATGCTCAACGTGATGGAGGAGCGCGACATCCAGATCCGCGGCTACGTGCTGCGCCTGCCGCTGGACGTGCTCGTCGTGGCCAGCGCCAATCCCGAGGACTACACCAACCGCGGCCGGATCATCACCCCGCTCAAGGACCGCTTCGGCGCCGAGATCCGCACCCACTACCCGACCGAGCTCGCCGACGAGGTGGCCGTCATCCAGCAGGAGGCCGAGCTCGTCGCCGACGTACCAGCGCACCTGCTGGAGATCCTGGCCCGCTTCACCCGCAACCTCCGCGGGTCCAGCGCGGTCGACCAGCGCTCGGGCGTCTCGGCGCGCTTCGCCATCGCCGGCGCCGAGACGATCGCCGCGGCCGCGCTGCACCGCGCGACCGTCCAGGGCGAGCCGCAGGCCGTCGCCCGGGTCGTCGACCTCGAGACCGCCGTCGACGTGCTCGGCGGCAAGATCGAGTTCGAGTCGGGCGAGGAGGGCCGCGAGGCCGAGATCCTCACCCACCTGCTGCGCACCGCGGTCGCCGAGACCGTGCGCGAGGTCTTCCGCGGTCTCGACATGGGCCTGCTCGTGGAGGCGATCGAGGCCGGCCAGATGGTCACCACCGGCGAGCAGGTCACCGCGCTCGAGTTCCTCTCCGGGCTCCCGCGGCTGGGCGAGTCAGACCTCTACGACCAGATCTGCGACCGGCTGGAGGCCAGCGACGACGGCCAGCGCGCCGGCGCGATCGAGCTGGCCCTCGAGGGGCTCTACCTCGCGCGCCGGGTGAGCAAGGAGTCCGGACGCGGCGAGACGGTCTATGGCTGAGGGACGGATGACCCGCGATGGCTGACGTCTGGTCCCAGCGCCGCGCCTCCCGCTACGGCCGGTACGACGGGGGGCCGGACCCGCTCGCGCCCCCGGTCGACCTGTCCGAGGCCCTCGACGCCATCGGCGAGGACGTCATGGCCGGCTACAGCCCCGAGCGGGCGCTGCGGGAGTTCCTGCGCCGCGGCGGTCGCGACCAGGCGGGTCTGGACGACCTGGCCCGGCGGGTCGCCGAGCGCCGCCGCGAGCTGGCCAGCAAGCACGACCTCGACGGCACGCTGCAGGAGGTCCGCGAGCTCCTCGACCGCGCCCTGCTCGAGGAGCGCAAGCAGCTGGCCCGCGACGCGATGATGGACGACGGTGACCGGGCGCTGCGCGAGATGACGCTCGACAGCGTCTCCCCGAACCCGGCCGCCGCGGTCAGTGAGCTGGCGTCGTACGACTGGCAGAGCCGGGAGGCGCGCGAGGCCTACGAACAGATCAAGGACCTGCTCGGGCGCGAGCTGCTCGACCAGCGGTTCCAGGGGATGAAGCAGGCCCTGGAGAACGCCACCGACGAGGACCGCGCCGCCATCGCCGAGATGCTCTCCGACCTCAACGAGCTGCTGGAGAAGCGGCAGCGCGGCGAGGACACCCAGGGGGACTTCGAGGAGTTCATGGCCAAGCACGGCCAGCACTTCCCCGAGGGCCCCGAGAACCTCGACGAGCTGCTCGACGCGATGGCCGCCCGTGCCGCCGCGGCCCAGCGGATGATGAACTCGATGAGCCCCGAGCAGCGCCAGCAGCTCATGGAGCTCTCCGCCCAGGCCTTCGGGTCACCGCAGCTGATGGACGCGTTGTCCCGTCTCGACGGCAACCTCCAGCAGCTGCGGCCCGGCGAGGACTGGTTCGGCTCGGAGCGGATGGAGGGCTCCGAGGGGATCGGCCTCGGCGACGGCACCGGCGTCTTCCAGGACCTCGCCGAGCTCGACGCGCTCTCCGACCAGCTCTCCCAGTCCTACGGCGGAGCCCGGATGGACGACCTCGACCTCGACGCCCTGGCCCGCCAGCTCGGCGACGAGGCCGCCGTGGACGCCCGCACCCTGCAGCAGCTGGAGAAGGCGCTGCGCGACAACGGCACGCTCCAGCGCGGGTCCGACGGCCAGCTCCGGCTGACCCCGAAGGCGATGCGTCAGCTCGGCAAGGCGCTGCTGCGCGACGCGGCCGACCGGCTCTCGGGCCGCCAGGGCCAGCGCGAGTCGCGCCAGGCCGGCGCTGCGGGTGAGCGCTCGGGCTCGACCCGCGCCTGGGCCTTCGGCGACACCGAGCCCTGGGACGTCACCCGCACGCTCACCAACGCGATCGTCCGCACGGCCGGGGAGCCGCGCACCGGCCCGGCCATCCGGCTGACCATCGACGACGTGGAGGTCCAGGAGACCGAGGAGCGCACGCAGGCCGCGGTCGCGCTGCTGGTGGACACCTCGTTCTCGATGGCGATGGACGGGCGCTGGGTGCCGATGAAGCGCACCGCGCTGGCGCTGCACACGCTCATCAGGTCCCGCTTCCGCGGCGACCACCTCCAGCTGATCGCGTTCGGTCGGCACGCGCAGCCGATGGAGATCGAGGAGCTCACGGCCCTCGACGCGATGTACGACAAGGGCACGAACCTCCACCACGGGCTGCTGCTGGCCAACCGCCACTTCCGCAAGCACCCCAACGCCCAGCCGGTGCTGCTGGTCGTCACCGACGGTGAGCCCACCAGCCACCTCGAGCCCGACGGCGAGGTCTTCTTCACCTACCCGCCCCACCCGCTGACGGTCGCCTACGCCGTCCGCGAGCTCGACAACGCCCGCCGCCTCGGCGCCCAGACGACCTTCTTCCGCCTCGGCGAGGACCCGGGCCTGGCGCGCTTCATCGACCAGATGGCCTCCCGCGTCGACGGCCGCGTCGTCGCACCAGAGCTCGACGACCTCGGCGCCGCAGTGGTCGGCTCCTACCTGGGCGACCGCGCCGGCTTCGGCCGGTCGGGGCTCGGGGGCGGCGGCTACGGCGGGTGGTTCGGCAACCGCGGCTTCTGGGTGGGGGACTGATCCCCGCCTGAGCCACATCCGGCAACGGTTGCTCCACACGAGGGGAACAACTGGGTAGAGCCCCTCGCCCTGCCCTGCCGGACGGTGTTCGCTGTCCCAGAGGGACGTCGCTGGTGGGGCAGCGGCATCGCGCGACCGAGCGTCCGGGGGGGCGCCTCGTACAGAGAGGCAGGCGACGATGTCGTCGTACGACCGCGCGCGCACGCGCGCTCACGTCAGCGACCGCACCACCCGGGGACGGAGCGCCGACCCGAGGGTCGGCTGGCGTCGCCGGGGCCTGGGTCTGCTGGCGCTGCTGCTCGGCACCAGCGGCCTGGTCCTGCTGCCCGCCGCCCAGGCGTCGGCGGTCTTCGCGAGCTTCAGCTGCACGTCCAACACCGTGTACGCCCTCGAGAGCGGCACCGGCGTGGTGGTCAAGGTGACCTCGACGTCGGGGGCGTCGAACGCCACCTCCAACGCCGACTTCGGCTCCGGCAACTACAACGCGCTGGCGCTCGCGGGTGCCGGCACGGAGATCTGGGCCTTCGACCGGAGCAACAACAAGGTCAAGGTCGCGCGCGTGGACCACACCGACCAGACGTGGAACATGCCGAACAACTCCCTGGCCGGCAACGTCGTGGCCGGGGCGATCAACCCCGCCACGGGCGTCTACTACTACGCCGCCGGCGGCTCGACCTGGACCGTCTTCGCCTTCAACACCCTCACCAAGACCTCGATCGGCCAGGTCGCCACCATCAGCGGCACCGGCCTCGGCGGCAACGGCGACTTCGCCTTCGACGCCACCGGCAACCTGTTCGTCGTCAGCAGCGACGGCGGCAGCTCCGCCGGCACGCTCGCCCGCGTGAACGGAGCACTCCCGACCACGCCGGGCTCGACCGCCCTGGGCCTGTCGGTCCTCACGGCCACCCCGGCCAACAACGGCACCTACCACTCGATGGCCTTCGACTCCAGCGGCCACATCGTCATCGGCACCAGCACCCCGAAGATCATCCGGGTCAACCCGACCACGGGCGCGATCGTCGACAGCAGCGCCATGGGCTTCGGCTTCGTCGACCTCGCCTCCTGCGCGTCGCCGAGCACTGCGCAGGCGCAGGTCGACCTGCCCGACGGCAGGCACACGACGGGCGACCAGTTCACCGTGACCGTCACGGGCAACGGCCTGACGTCGGGCAACACCGGGACCACCGCCGGCACCGACGTCGGCCTCCAGGGCGACGCCGCCGAGAAGGCCGGTCCGGCCGTCGTCCTGCCCGGTCAGACCTACACGATCACCCAGACCGCGGCGGGCACCACCACGCTCGCGAACTACGCGACGACCTGGAGCTGCGTCAACGGCTCCGGGACGGTCATCGCCAGCGGAACCGGCCAGACGGGGACGTTCACCGTGCCGGCGACCTCCGGCTCCGCGGTGACCTGCACCTTCACCAACAGCCCGCTGCGGCCGGCGATCACGCTCGACAAGACCGCCTCGGCCCCCGCGCTCGGCGCCAACGGCCGCCCCGACCCCGGCGACACCATCACCTACGCCTTCAAGGTCACCAACACCGGCAACATCCCGCTCAGCGCGGTCACGGTGCACGACCCGCTGCTGTCCGGGGCGAACCCCAACGTCACCTGCCCGGCCACCACGCTGGCCATCGGCGCCTCGATGACCTGCACGAGTCGGACCTACACCCTGACCCAGGCCGACGTCGACGCCGGCGGGGTCTCCAACACCGCCACGGCCGGCGGCACCGGCAGCAACGGGGTCAAAGTGACCTCGGCCGACTCGACGACCACCGCGCTCGGCTCGTTCCCCGGGCTCTCGCTCGACAAGACGGCCTCGGCCGTCAACGACCTCGACGGCAACGGTCACGACGTCGGCGACACCATCACCTACGGGTTCGGCGTCACCAACAGCGGCAACGTCTCGCTCAGCCCGGTCGTCGTGCACGACCCGCGCCTGGGCTCCACCTCGCCGAGCGTCACCTGCCCGACCGGCTCGCTGGCGCCCGGCGCCTCGCGGACCTGCTCCTCGGCGACGTACACCCTGACCCAGGCCGACGTGGACGCCGGGGGCGTCGTGAACACGGCCGCGGCCACCGGCATCCGCCCCGGCGGCGGCACCAGCACGGCCACCGACACCACGACCACGCCGATCACCCGCACGGCCGCGGTCCGGCTCGAGAAGACGGTCTCGGCGATCACCGACCTCGACGCCAACGGCGCCGACGCCGGCGACCGCGTGACCTACGGCTTCAAGGTCACCAACACCGGCAACGTCACGCTCGACCCGGTGACCGTGCACGACCCGCTGCTGTCCGGGGTCGACCCGAACATCACCTGTCCGAGCGGCGCCCTGGCGCCTGGTTCCTCGCGCACCTGCACCAGCCGCGACTACACGCTCACGCAGGCTGACGTGGACGCCGGCAAGCGGGACAACGCCGCGACCGCGACCGGCACCGGTCCCACGGGCGCGAAGGTCGCCGACACCGCCACGACCACCAGCCCGATCCCCGCCGGCCCGGCGATCAGCCTGGTCAAGAGCGCCGGGTCCCTGGTCGACGTGGACGGCAACGGCGCCGACGCCGGCGACACCCTGACCTACGGCTTCACCGTGACCAACACCGGGACGGTGACGCTCCACCCGGTCACGGTGCACGACCCGCTCTTCCGCGGTGCCAGCCCGACCATCACCTGCCCGACCGGCCCGCTGGCCCCGGGGGCCTCGCGCAGCTGCACGCCGCGCACCTACACCCTCACCCAGGCCGACGCCGACGCCGGCGTGGTGACCAACACCGCGACCGCCACCGGCACCACCCCCGGTGGTGCCGCGGTCACCGCCACCGACTCGACCACCAGCACCGTGGTGGCCTCGCGGTCGGTGCAGCTCGACAAGACCGCCTCGACCATCGAGGACCTCGACGGCAACGGCGCCGACGCGGGCGACCGGGTCGCCTACTCCTTCACGGTGACCAACACGGGTGCGGTGACGCTCGACCCCGTTCGGGTGCACGACCCGCGGCTCGGCGGAGCCTCGCCCAACGTGACCTGCCCGCCCGGCCCGTTGGCGCCCGGCGCGTCGCGCAGCTGCACGACGGCGTCGTACACCCTCACCCAGGGCGACGTGGACGCGGGCGTCGTGGTCAACACCGCCACCGCGACGGGCAAGGCCCCAGGTGGCGTGGACGTCACCTCGTCCGACACCACGACGACCACGATCGCCCCGCTGCCGGCCGTCCGGCTCACCAAGACCGCCTCGGCGATTGACGACGTGGACGGCAACGGCCCCGATGCCGGCGACACCCTCACCTACACCTTCGTGGTCCACAACACCGGCACCGTGAAACTGACCTCGGTCACGGTCTCCGACCCGCTGCTGGGCGGTGCCACGATCACCTGTGGCAGCGGTGACCTGGCGGTCGGCGCGAGCGTCACCTGCCCGACCCGCACCTACACGCTCACCCAGGCCGACGTGGACGCCGGGGAACGGGGCAACACCGCGACCGCGACCGGCACCGCTCCGGGTGGGGCCACCGCTGTCGACGACGACTCCGTGGTCGTGCCGATCGCCGGCGCGCCCGGGATCGAGCTCACCAAGACCGCCTCGGCGATCGACGACGTCGATGGCAACGGCGCAGACGCCGGGGACGAGATCACCTACGGCTTCCGCGTCCGCAACACCGGGACCGTGGTGCTGGACCCGGTCGTGGTGGCCGACCCGCTCTTCGCCGACCCGACGGTCTCCTGCGGGGGCGCGCCGCTCGCCCCGGGCGCGGCCCGTGACTGCGACCCGGTGGTCTACGTCCTGACCACCTCCGACCTCGACAACGGCTCGGTGGACAACACCGCGACCGCGACGGGCACGGCGCCCGGGGGAGCGACGGTGAGCGACAGCGACTCCACGAGCACCCCCGTGGCGGCCGCTCCCGTCGACCTCGTGGTCGTCAAGGACGTCGACGTCGCCCAGCCCTACGCCGGCCAGCAGGTGACCTACACCGTGACCGTGCGCAACGACGGCGGGGGGAGCGCGGCGGGCGTCGTGCTCACCGACGTGCTGCCCGACGGCGTCACCTTCGTCTCCGCCGGTGCCCCGTGCGCCGAGGCGGCCGGCACGGTGACCTGCACGTGGCCGACCCTCGCGGGGGGCGAGTCGCGGACCGTCGAGATCACGGCGAGCGTCGACCCGGTCGCGGGTGACGGCCCCGACCACGACCACTGGCTCGACGTCCAGAAGGCCGAGGTGCAGCTCGACCTCGAGCCCGGCCAGGAGCGCACGCTCTCGGTGACCTGCCCGACCGGGTACGTCGCCACCGACGGTTCCGGACGCGTCGACCACGTGGACCAGGGCACCGGGACCCTCGGGTCGGTCGGCGTGAGCGAGTCCCGTGCCCTCGGCTCCGACGCGTGGCAGGTCACCGCCCGCAACGGTGCGACCGGTCGCGCCCAGGCCAAGGTGTTCACGGTCTGCGTGAAGGGGACGACCGAGGTCGTCGACGGCCACGCGCACCCCCTGCTGCCCGGTGACGTCGTCACCGCGGACGTCGACCTCTCCTCCGGCACCGGCACGGCGACGCTGCAGTGTGCCCCGGGGACCACTCCGGTGCGCCCGGGCTACGTGCTGGACGGCGTGGCGACCAGCCGCACGTCGTACCCGTCGGGGAGCGGGGGCTGGACCTTCGCCTTCGCGGTCGGCACCGGCGACGCCACGTCGGGCGAGGTGTCGGTGACCTGCCTGCCGACCGAGCTCGGTGAGGCGGCCGGGCACCGCCACCAGCTCGACCTGGACGCCGTGCTCCGCACGGTGAGCGTCGCGCCCGGTGAGGTCCTCGAGGTCACCCTGACCTGCGCCGACGGCATGAAGGGCGTCGTCGCGGGGTGGGACCTCGACCCGGGGCTGGTGAACCTCGGCAACGACCCGCGCCCGATCATCCGCGTGTTCAAGCTCTACAACCCGACCTCGGGGCCGCTCTCGGCGGACCTGTGGCTGGGCTGCCTCGGCACGCGCACCGCGGTCGCGGACTCCACGCCGACGATCACCAACACCGCCTCGGCCACCACGACGAGCACGGAGTCCGGCACCGGCAACAACGCCGACTCCGCGTCGGTCACGGTCCGCCCCGGCGCGGCGCCTGCGGTCCCGGCGAGCCCGCGGCTCACGGTCGGTCGGTCCACGGTGACCGCCAGCCTGGCGTGCGAGGCCACGGCAGAGTGCGGCGGGCAGGCCAGCCTGGTCGCGTTGCGCACCCAGGAGGTGAAGGGCTTCCGGGTCCGCAAGGGCCAGGTCCTGGCCGTCGGCCGCTACGCGGTCGAGGCCGGCGAGCGGGGCCGCGTCGTGCTCAAGGCCACCCGGGCCGGATCGAAGGTCCTGGGTCGCCTCGGCAAGGCCCAGCTGCGGCTCGGCGGACAGGGCACGACCGTCACCCTGCGCTGAGCCGCCCAGTCGGCCGACGGCGGGCCCCGACCCCGACCGTCGGTCCTCCCTTCGGGCCGGCCCCCTCCTCTCAGCGGGAGCGGGTGCCGGCCCGGACCGGGTCGAGCCGGGCCAGCGCGGAGCGCAGGTCCGCCACGCCCTCGACCACCCGTGGACCCGGGCGGGCCCAGTGCCCGTCGGCGTCCACGGCGTACGTCGGCACGCCGGTCGGCAGCACACCGGCCGCCTCCAGGGCGTCGGCCTGCGCCTGCGCACCCGCGCGGTCGAAGCCGCACGGTGCGACCACCACGAGGTCGGGCCGGGCCGCGGCGACGTCCTCCCAGGTCACCCGCACCGACTTCTGCCCGGCGGTGCCCAGCACGCAGCGCCCGCCCGCGGCCTCGACCATCTCCGGGATCCAGTGCCCCGGGGCGTACGGCGGGTCGGTCCACTCGAGCACCACCACGCGCGCGGCGTCCTCGGCCGGGCCTGCGGGACCGGGCTGCAGCGCCTCGACCGTGCCGGCCAGCTCGTCAGCGGCCTCCTCGCGGCCCACGCGGGCCCCGATGGTTCGGATGGACTCCGCGATCTCAGCCAGCGTGTGCGGGTCGAAGGAGAGCACCTCGGCCCGGCAGCCGAGGTGGTCCAGCGCCGCATCGACGGTGTCCACGTCGATCGCGCAGACCGCGCAGAGGTCCTGGGTGAGCACCAGGTCGGCGTCCAGGTCGGCCAGCGCCCCGGCGTCCAGGGTGTAGAGGTCCTCGCCGGCCGCCGTCGCCGCCGAGACCCACGCGTCGATCCCGGCCGGGTCCAGTCCCGCGGGCATCGTCGTGCCCGAGACGACCCGCCGGGTGCGGGCCTCCTCGGGGTGGTCGCACTCGAAGGTCACGCCGACGACGTCGTCACCGACCCCGAGGGCGAAGAGGATCTCGGTGGTCGAGGGCAGCAGGGAGACGATCCGCACGACGCCACCGTAGGCGGCGGGCCCAGCGCCGAGGCCAGCGCGGCCGCCTCCGGGTCGGCCCCCGGCACCACCTAGGGTCGTGCGACGTGGAGGACCCGACGACGACCGTGCTGCTCCTCCTGGCGCTCGCGGGCCTCACGGCCGGGTTCGTCGACGCCGTGGTCGGCGGGGGCGGGCTGATCCAGCTGCCGGCGCTCCTGCTCGGGCTGCCCCAGGCAGCGCCGGTGCAGGTGCTCGCCACCAACAAGCTCGCCTCGATCTGCGGCACGACGGTCAGCTCCGCGACGTACTTCCGGCGGGTCCGCCCCGACCCCCGCACGTTCCTGCCGCTGATGGCGCTGGCCTTCGTCGGCTCGGCCCTGGGCGCGCTGGTCGCCTCGCAGGTGCCCCGCGAGGCCTTCGAGCCGATCGTGCTGGTGGCGCTGGTGCTCGTCGGCTCCTACGTCGCGCTCAGGCCGAAGCTGGGGGAGTCGACCGCGCTGCGCTTCACCGGCCACCGGCACACGGCCGCCGCGCTGCTCACCGGTCTCGTCGTGGGCTTCTACGACGGCGTGCTCGGTCCGGGGACCGGCTCGTTCTTCGTGGTCGCGCTCGTGGCGCTGCTGGGCTACGGCTTCCTCGAGGCCTCCGCCAAGGCCCGGATGGCCAACTGGGCGACCAACCTCGCGGCGCTGGCGGTCTTCGTGCCGCAGGGCGCGGTGCTGTGGAAGGTCGGGCTGCTCATGGGCGCGGCCAACCTCGTGGGCGGCTACGTCGGCGCCCGCACCGCGGTCGCGCGCGGCTCCTCCTTCGTCCGGGTGTTCTTCCTCCTCGTGGTCGCGGCGTTCGTCGTGCGGCTCGGTGGCGAGGTCGCCGGTCTCTGGTGAGCGCCACTCGCCGAATCCGCTCGCCGCACGACCCGACCCGACGCCCACCTCACAGCGGGGGCGGCTCGCCGCCCCGCACCCAGACCCCGCACGGTCTCGTCGAGTCCATCCGCCTCACACCGGCGCAGGACGGAAGCCGCTCCGGGGCCTCCAGCTCGTCGCTGTCGAGATCACGCACCAGGTGCTCGCGCGCCAGCCCGTAGCCGTTCGCGAAGATCTCGCAGTCGCAGAACCCGCCGACCGACCGCATCCGGTCCTCGAGGCCGGACGCCAGCGGCGAGCGCAGCTCGCGGAACCGTGTCGTCCACCGCAACGTCGAGTCGCAGTCGTGCTCCTCGACCATGCGGACGACGTAGCAGAGCACGCACTCCTGCGGGTGCGGCGCCAGCACCTCCCCGACCACCCTCAGGAGGTACTCCTCCGCGTCCCTGACCACCCGTCCTGTGTCCATGCCTGCTCCTCTCGTCCTGCGACCAGGCTGGTGGTGGCCGCCGACAGTCCTGGACCCGCGGGACGAGTGGCTGTGGAGAACTACGCTGCGTGTCATGAGCATCCCCGTGCAGCTGGACTCGATCGCCGCACAGCTGCAGCGGTTCGCGACGGCGTACCTGCTCACCACCTCGGGGGAGAAGGTCAAGGCGGTCGCGGCCGCACCGGTGCTCGAGGACGGCCGGCTGCGGGTGGGCGGCCCGGGCCGCGGCTCGCTCGCCAACGCCGGCGCGCACCCCGACGTGACGCTGATGTGGCCGCCGACCGAGCGCACCGAGCCGGCCGGCTTCACGCTGCTGGTCGACGGCACGGCCGAGGCCGACGGCGAGGACCTGCTCGTGACCCCCACGTGGGCGGTGCTGCACCGCCCCGCCGGCTCCGACCACGGCCCGGCCGTCCCCGGCGGGTGCGGCTGAGGCCTCACGCCGCGCCGTCGTACGCCGTCGTCGAGCGGCGCCGACGTCGACCCGGCTAGGTTCGACCGATGAGCACCCCGGTCCCCGTGGACGCCGACGAGGTCACCACGCTGCGCGCCTTCCTCGACCAGTTCCGCGACACCCTGCGCCGCCAGTGCGCCGGCGTCGGAGCCGACGGGCTGGCCTGGACCCTGCAGCCCTCGACGATGACCCTGGGCGGGATGCTCAAGCACCTCACGTTCGTCGAGCAGTGGTGGTTCTCGATCGTGCTGCACGGCAACGACGCCACCGGCATCTGGGCCGACGTCGACTGGGACGCCGACGAGGACTGGGACTGGCACAGCGCCGTCCACGACAGCCCCGACCAGCTGCGCACGTGGCTGGACGAGGAGATCGCCGCCTCCGACGTCCGGATCGACGAGGCGCTCGCGCGCGGCGAGGGGCTGGACACCCGAGCCGTCAGGGAGCGGCACGGCTCGGCCCCGACGCTGCGCTGGATCCTCGTGCACATGGTCGAGGAGTACGCCCGGCACTGCGGCCACGCCGACCTCATCCGCGAGTCGATCGACGGCCGCACCGGCCTCTAAGCACCTCCGGGGACGTCATACGGACGGGATGTCCCTTCGGACACCTCGTATGACGTTCCGGGCCGGCCGCCTCAGTCGAGGGTGAACCCCGGCACGTGGTCGATCAGCATCTGCTGGAACGGCGCCTCGGCCTCGAGCTGCGACAGGATGCCCAGCCCGCCGAGCCACGTGCGGTGGATCAGCAGGTACGACGGCGGCAGGTTGAGCTTGAGGCCGATCGTGAACGCGGGGTTCCTCGGGTCGTTGATCCGCGCGAACACCCCACGCATCCACTCGCGGGAGAACTGGAACCGCTCGACCAGCGCCGGCTCGATGAACGGGAAGAGGTACTCCCTGACCAGCTCGGGGTCGACCTGGACCTTCTCCTTGATGAACCCCTCCTCCCGCATCGCGGCGACGAGCTCGGCGCCGGTGCGGGTGGCAGTCAGGCTCAGCAGCCGGCCCATGGCCGGCGGGAAGCCGCCCTCGAGCCGGGCGACCGCGCCGAAGTCGAGGACGCCGAGCCGCTCGGGGCCACCGTCAACGCCCGGCACGACACGGAAGTTGCCAGGGTGCGGGTCGGCGTGGAGCAGACCGGTGCGGGCGGGGGCCGCGACGAGGAACAGCGTGAACAACCGGCCGAAGTGGTCGCGCTGCTCCTGGGTGCCGTCGGCGATGACCGCTGCGAGGGAGGACGTGGACTCCAGCCACTCGGTGACCAGCACGGTCGGGCCGTTGGCGACCGCGTCCGGGATGACGATCTCGGGGTCGCCCCGGAAGGCCTCGTGGAACGTGTGCTGGCTGCGCGCCTCGAGGGTGTAGTCGAGCTCCTCGACCGCCCGGGCCTGGAGCTCCGCCACGAGCGGCTTGACGTCGATGCCGGGGATGAGCGGTGCGACCGTGCGGCCCAGGCGGGAGAGCTGCTTCAGGTCGGCCTGGATCGCCTCGCCGGCACCGGGGTACTGCACCTTGACCGCGACGCCCTTCTCGACGCCGTCCTCGTCGCGCCACCGACCACGGTGCACCTGGCCGATCGACGCGGCCGCGGTCGGACCTCCGTCCAGCCACACGAGATGGGTCTTCCAGTCCGCCCCGAGGTCCTGCGCCAGGACCTCCCGCACGGTGCTGGTCGGCATCGGCGGGGCGGCGTCCTGCAGCTTGGTCAGCTGGTCGCGGTAGGGCCCGACCATCTCCTCGGGCAGCGCCGCCTCCAGCACCGACAGCGCCTGGCCGAACTTCATCGCGCCGCCCTTGAGCTCGCCCAGCGTGCGGAAGACCTGCTCGGCGGTCCGCTGCTGGATGTCGCTCATCACGGCCTCGGCGGGCTTGCCGCCGATCCGCTTGCCCAGGCCCACGGCCTGCCGCCCGGCGTACCCCAGGGGCAGGCCGGCCAGCCGGGCGGTGCGCGCCATCGCCTTGCGGGGCATCTCGGTCACTCGTCCATCATCCGGGTGGCCACAAGGGACGGCGGGGTGAGGGCTGCCCGGCGCCGGCGGGGTGCCGCGGAACGGGCGGGGGAGCCGTCGGTGCGACCGGGTCGAGGGCTCGGCTAGAGGACCGCGGCGTAGCCGGCGACGGCGTGGACGGCATGCCAGCCGGCGGTGGCACCGCCGGTGGCCGGGGTGCGGGCGAGACGCACCCGGACGTACTGGAACCCGAGCATCCGCTGGAAGTGCCGCAGACCGCTGGTCTGCGTGCTCACGGGCTCGGTGTCGAGCAACCACCGGACCCCTCGCGCGGAGAGCCGGTCGACCAGCTCAGCGGTCACGAGGTAGCGGGCATCGCTGTGCAGGGGCCCGGAACCGAGGGTGCGGAAGTACCGCAAGGTCGCCAGGTCGCGGTCCACGGGTGTGACGCTGAGCAGCAGGGGGCTCCCGTCCGGGCCGCGAGCCACCAGGCACAGGTCGTGGTCGAGGAGGTCCTGGTTGTCGGGCTCGGCGACGCGGTACGTCGGGTCCGGGTGCTGGCGCTCCCGCTCGTCGGCGAGGGCCACGAGGTGCTCGCGCTCGGCGCGGTCGCGGACCGCCTCGACCACCACACCGGCGCGCTGTGCCGCTCGCACCTTCCGTCGGAGCGTGGCCGCCGACCGGCCGGCGAGGTAGGCCCCGGTCTCCGCCGGGATCGCCAGGGCCGAGGTGCCCAGCACCCGGCTCGGGATCCCGAGGACGGTCTTCGTCCGGGCGGCGGCCCCCACCGCCCGGCCGCCGGGCGTCGAGGACGGGGCGACGGGCACGAGGGGCAGACGGTGAGCAGCGCGGACCGCACGCCACAGGGCGAGCGGGTGACGCAGCGCGTATCGGGCGCCCGGTCGACCCGCGAGCGCGTAGGAGCCCCAGAACGCGTCCATGTCCGCAGCGTCGCCGGCGCGGTCGGCCCGAGGGGTGGTCGGCGCCTGCTCCGCAGCACCGTGGGAGTCCCGGCTCAGCGGGCACCGCCTGCGTAGCGCAGCCACCGGGGCAGGGCAGCGACGAAGCCCTCGGCGATCTCGGGGGTGGTGGTGACGGTCCAGTCGACCCGACCGTCGACCTCGGGCTCGAACTTGGCCCACTCGAACCAGTTCACCATCTTCAACCACGGCATCGTCCGGGCGTTCGTCGCGGCCAGGACCTGATCCCACCACGCCGACTTGATCGCTCGCTCGTCCGCCCCACCTGCGTCGGGCACGTACAACGCGGCCGTCTCGGTCACCGCCACCGGGAGCCGCATCCGCTCGCCGTACTCGCGGTAGAAGTCCGGCACGGCGAGCTCGTCGCCGGCGGCCCCGTCGTAGGTGCCGCGCAGGAGGTCGACGTACTTGCCGTCCTCGGGCACCTCGTTCTCGCCCCAGGGGTAGACCGCACCCCAGTGGTAGACCGACATCCCCACCCAGTCCACGTGCTTGCGGCCGGGCCAGTACGGGCGGTAGGGATCGTCCTCGCCGGTGACGGTGCCGTCACCGTCGGTGTCCATCGCCTCCGCGTCTGCCCGGCCGGCCGGCGCCTGGTGCACGCCGCCGGCGAACGGGTAGCCACCGCCGTAGTTGGGGGCCCACATCATGGCGGTGCGTGGCGCCGTGGCGTGCACAGCGGTCGCCATGCGACGGAAGGCGTCGACGTAGTCGTCGGGCTTCTGCGCCCAGGGGTACCAGGACCCGTTCATCTCGTGCGCGAACCGCAGGTAGACATCGACCCCCTGCCGGTTGTACCCCGCGAGGCGTGTGGCCAGGGCGCGCGAGTTGGCCTTCGTCACCGCGTCGAGTCCCGTGAACGGCTCCACGGTCAGCAGCAGTTCGCTCCCTGCGGCCCGCGCCTGCTCGACCGCCTGGTCGAGCCACATCTCTTCCTGGGAGCTCATCGGGAAGCCGGTGAAGGTCACGGCCACCGCCGGTGCGCGCCCCAGGCGCTCGGCGTAGGCGGCCAGCGTGTCGTTGCCCCAGTCGATGGAGACGCCGAAGAGCACTCCCGAACGAGGCGCGAGGAAACCACGCGCAGGACGGGCCTTCCCGCGCTGCGTCTCGACGGGCCGCTCGGCGCTCACGCTTCCCTCGGACGCGTCGCTCGGGCGGCCGTCCGTGCCCGCGGCGGCTGGCGCGGCGGCGGCCCCCGCTCCGAGACAGAGCATCAGGAGGAGCGCGAGAGGACGGGGCGCACGGATCTGCATGGGTCCAGGCTAGGCCAGGTTCCCATCGGCCCAGGCCGCTTCGCCGCCGGGCGGCACGGCCCGCCCCCCATGCCTGGGGGACGCGCCTCCCTGCGCCCCGCGGACGAGGGGACCAGTCGAGGTGGCTCAGGCCGGGAACGGCACCCCGGTGTTGGCGTGGCAGCGGTAGCCGTAGGGGTTCTTGTGCAGGTACTGCTGGTGCACGTCCTCGGCGTAGTAGTACGGCGTCTCGGCGGCCGGACGGATCTCGGTGGTGATCGCGCCCAGCCCGCGCCGGGCCAGCTCGGCGCCGTAGACGTCGGTCAGCTCGCGGGCGACCTGCTCCTGCTCGGGCGTCGTGAAGTAGATCGCGGAGCGGTACTGCGTGCCCACGTCGTTGCCTTGGCGCATGCCCTGCGTGGGGTCGTGCACCTCGAAGAAGCGCTTCACCAGGTCGGCGTACGACACGACGGTGGGGTCGAAGACGACGCGCACGGCCTCGGTGTGGTTGGTGCGCCCCGAGCACACCTCCTCGTACGACGGGTTGGGGGTCGTCCCGCCGGCGTACCCGACCGAGGTCGACCACACGCCGGGGAGCTGCCAGTAGATCTCCTCCGCTCCCCAGAAGCAGCCGAGGCCGAAGATCGCGACCTCGTGGCCGGCCGGTGCGGTGTCGGTGACCAGCGGGGTGCCCAGCACCAGGTGCTTCTCGGCGAGGTGCCAGGGGCGCTCGCTGCGGCCGGGGAGGGTCTGCTCGGGCTCGATGAGGGCGGTCTGCTTGCGGCCGAAGAGCACGGTCGGGCTCCTTCTGCTTGCGGGTGTCGGCGGGCGGGAGGCACGCCTGGTGTCACGCCTGGTGCGACGCGCCTCCATGTTTGCAACAACCCCAAGCCGAGCATGTTCCCCACCGGTAGTTGACCGGTGCGCGACGACGCGCACGACCTGCGTCGCTGGCCTCGGCCCGGCGCTCCAGAGCACCGCTCGGGAGGCTCGAACCATGGGGAACCTTCGCCGTCGGGGCCGGTCGGCGGGTGACGCCGACCTCCCCCTCTCGCCGCTGCAGGTACGACGGCTGCACCAGCTGGTGGAGGCCACGCTGGCGCGCGCGGGGATCGTGGTGCGCCCGGTCGGCGACGAGCTGGTCGTCGAGGGCGGCGGCGTGTACCCGTTGCGGGACCTGGCTGCGGAGTGTGCGACCGAGCCGACGGCGCGGTGGCCGGGGCTGGTCGAGCGGCACGTCGAGGACGTCCTCGCGCCCGGCCCCTCCTCGCTCGCCGAGCTGCCCGACCACACCCTGCTGTCGGCGGCGGCGCTGCGGCTGGTGCCCACCGACTCCCTGCCCGAGGGCTGGGACCCCGACGCTCCCCGGGTGACCGAGGACCTGACCTCGGTCGTGACCCTCGACCTCGGCGACGAGGCGCTCACGCCCTCGGCCGCGGCCCTGGCCGAGCGCGCCCCGCACGTGCCGTGGCGCGAGCAGGCCCGCGACAACCTGCGCGCACGCGCCCGCGGGATGGACCTGAGCCACGACCGGGTCGCACCCGTCGACGACCCCGAGGCCGGCTTCGACCTCCTCGTCGGGGAGTCGGGCCTGGTCGCGAGCACCTCGCTGGTGCTCGACGAGGTGCTCGAGCGGGTCGAGGAGGAGGACCGCGGCCGCGGCGTCCTGGTCGGCGTGCCGTACCGCCACCAGGTCGTGCTGCGCGTGGTCGACGGCCCCGGCGCGGCCCGGAGCATCGGACCCATGGCCGACTACCTGGGCGCGACCCACGCCGCCGCACCCGGGCCGCTGAGCCCCCTCGTGCACTGGGTGCGCCACGACGACTGGCTGCCCGTCACCCGCGCGGGTGACGACGGTGCGGCGGCGGAGCACCGGCTCGCCGAGGCCCTCGACCCCGAGGTCGCCCAGGCGCTCGACATCTGAGACTCTCGGCAGGTGAGCGAGCACACCTCAGACCACAGCGACACCCCTCCCGACTGGTCCGAGGCCGGCTTCGAGACCCGCGCCATCCATGCGGGCTACGAGCCGGACCCGACGACCGGTGCCGTGATCCCCCCGATCTACGCCACCTCGACCTACAAGCAGGACGGGGTCGGCGGGCTGCGTGGCGGCTACGAGTACTCCCGGTCCGCCAACCCCACCCGCACCGCACTCGAGGGCGCGCTCGCGGCGGTCGAGGGCGGCACCCACGGACTGGCTTTCGCCAGCGGCCTGGCCGCCGAGGACACCCTGCTCCGGTCGCTCTGCGCACCGGGCCAGCACGCGGTCATCCCCGATGATGCCTACGGCGGCACCTTCCGGCTCTTCGACAAGGTCGAGAAGGTCTGGGGCCTGCAGCACAGCCCCGCCCCGGTCTCCGACGTCGACGCCGTGCGCGCGGCCATCCGCCCCGGCGAGACCCGCCTGGTGTGGGTCGAGACCCCGACCAACCCGCTGCTCACGATCGGTGACGTGGAGGCGCTCGCGGCCGTCGCCCACGACGCGGGCGCGCTGCTGGTCGTCGACAACACCTTCGCCTCGCCGTACCTCCAGCAGCCCCTCACCCTCGGCGCCGACGTCGTCGTTCACTCCACGACCAAGTACGTCGGCGGCCACTCCGACGTCGTCGGCGGCGCCCTGGTGGTGCGCGACGACGAGCTCGCGGAGCGGCTGCGCTTCCACCAGAACGCGATGGGAGCGGTCGCCGGCCCCTTCGACGCCTGGCTCACCCTGCGCGGCCTCAAGACCCTCGCGGTGCGGATGGACCGCCACTGCGACAACGCCGAGCGGGTCGTCGAGCACCTGCTCGGCCACGCCGCCGTCGAGCAGGTCATCTACCCCGGGCTCGCCGACCACCCCGGCCACGAGGTCGCGACCAAGCAGATGAAGCGGTACGGCGGCATGGTGTCCTTCCGCGTCAAGGGCGGCGAGCAGGCGGCACTGGCGCTCTGCGAGCGCACCCACGTCTTCACGCTGGGGGAGTCCCTGGGCGGCGTCGAGTCCCTCATCGAGCACCCCGGCCGGATGACCCACGCGAGCGTCGCGGGCACCGACCTGGAGGTGCCCGCTGACCTGGTCCGGCTCAGCGTCGGCATCGAGTCGGTCGACGACCTGCTCGCCGACCTCGACCGCGCGCTGGCGGGCTGACGTGCCCGGCGCCGGCGCGAGGGCGTGGCGATGAGCGAGCAGCCCGACCGGCCCCTGCCCCCGGTCGCCGAGGACCTCGCCGACGGGCTCGGCGCCGCAGTCGGGACCCACCCCGACGACGGTGAGCCCGACCCCCGCGGCGGGCGGCACGAGCGACGCCGGCTGCGTCGTGATCGCCCCCAGTCCGAGGCCGAGGGTCTCGCCCAGCGGCTCTTCGCCCAGTGGTCGGCCCTGCGCGACGAGCGTGAGCGCCAGCTCGCGCCCCCGCAGGTACGCCGTGAGGAGCTCGCCCGCTCCTCGGTCCCGCCGGGGCTGGACCTTGCCGCCGCATGGTCGTGGCGGTTCCTGGTCATCGTGGCCGCCGTCGCGGTCATCGGCTGGGTGCTGGACTTCCTCATCGTCCTGGTCGTGCCGGTGGTGATCTCGCTGCTCGTCGCGGCGCTGGTGGTCCCGATCGTCGACCGGCTCGACCGCTGGTTGCCCCGGGGTCTCGCCGCCCTGCTGACCCTCGTGGCCGGCATCGCGGTCGTGGGGGCGCTGCTGACCTTCGTGGGACGCGAGGTCGCGGGCGGCGCCAGCGACCTGGCCGACTCCACGGTCCAGGGGCTGGAGGAGATCCGCACCTGGCTGCGCGACGGCCCGCTCGACGCCACCGACTCCCAGATCGACGGCTACATCGACCAGGTGCAGCAGGCCATCACCGACCGCTCCCAGGACGGCGAGATGCTGACCCGGGTCACCGAGCTCGGCGTGACGCTCGGCCACCTCTTCGCCGGCTTCTTCATCGTGCTCTTCGCCACCTACTTCTTCATGGCCGACGGCGCCCGCATCTGGTCCTGGGTCGTCCGGCTCTCCCCGCGCACGGCGCGCGCCCGGGTCGACTCCTCGGGTCGGGTCGCGTGGATCTCGCTGCGGCAGTTCGTTCGCGCGACCGTCGTGGTGGCGCTGGTCGACGCGATCGGCATCGCCGTGTGGGCGGCCGTCCTGGGGCTGCCCTTCGTCGCGGCCATCGGTGTCCTGGTCTTCCTCGGTGCCTTCGTGCCCATGGTCGGTGCCACGGTCGCGGGCTCGGTCGCCGTCCTCGTGGCGCTGGTCGACCAGGGCCCGTGGACGGCACTGCTCATGCTCATCGGGGTCATCGTGGTCCAGCAGGTCGAGGGCCACGTGCTGCAGCCCTTCCTCATGGGGCGCTGGGTCTCGGTCCACCCGCTCGGGGTCATCGTCGCCATCGCCACGGGCGTGCTGGTCGCGGGCGTCGTGGGCGCGCTGGTCGCGGTCCCGCTCGTCGCGGCCCTCAACGCGGTCGGCCAGCACCTGGCGGCGTACACCGATCCCGGCGACGACCCCCTCGAGGAGCTCGAGGAGGACTACACCGAGGACGCGGGTCCACCGCCGCCCGACCCGGAGCGGGAGGTCGAGGCGTGAGCGTCACGCTCGCCGATATCGAGGCCGCCCGGGTGCTGCTGGACGGCATCGCGGTGCGCACGCCGATGGAGGAGTCGCGCTGGCTCTCGGCGGTCGCCGGCGGCGAGGTGCGGATCAAGGCCGAGAACCTCCAGCGCACGGGCTCCTTCAAGGCCCGTGGCGCCTATGTCCGGCTCTCCCAGCTCAGCGAGGAGGAGCGCGCCCGCGGGGTGGTGGCGGCCAGCGCCGGCAACCACGCCCAGGGCGTGGCCCTCGCCGCGCAGCTCGTCGGCACCCGCGCCACGGTCTTCATGCCCGAGGGCGCCCCGATCCCCAAGGAGCGCGCCACGCGCGGGTACGGCGCCGAGGTGGTCTTCACGGGCACCTACCTCGAGGACGCGCTGGTCGCCGCGCGCGAGTTCAGCGAGCGCACGGGAGCGGTGCTGATCCACCCCTTCGACCACGAGGACATCATCGCCGGGCAGGGGACCGTCGGGCTCGAGGTGCTCGAGCAACTCCCCGAGGCCGCCTGCGTCGTCGTGCCCACCGGCGGGGGCGGGCTGCTCGCCGGGGTCGCGCTGGCCGTGAAGGCACTGCGCCCCGACGTACGCGTCGTGGGGGTGCAGGCCAAGGACGCCGCCGCCTACCCCGGCTCGCTCGAGGCCGGTCGCCCCACGCCGCTGGAGCAGATGCGCACCATGGCCGACGGCATCGCGGTCGGGCGCCCCGGCGACCTCACCTTCGCCGCCGTGCGCGACCACGTCGACGACGTCGTGACCGTCTCCGAGGACTCCCTGGCCCGGGCCGTGCTGGCCCTGGCCGAGCGGGCCAAGCTCGTCTCCGAGCCCGCCGGCGCGGCTGCGGTGGCGGCGATCCTCGACGACCCGACCCGCTTCCCGACCCCGTGCGTGGCGGTCGTCTCCGGCGGCAACATCGACCCGTTGCTGCTGGGCAAGGTGATCCGGCACGGCATGGCCGCGGCCGGGCGCTACCTCAACCTGACCATCACCATCCCCGACGTCCCCGGCGGCCTGGCCCGGCTGCTCGCCGTCGTCGGTGGGTCGGGTGCCAACGTCCTCGAGGTCGCCCACGAGCGGATCTCCCCGACCCTCTCGGTCGACGAGGTCGACGTGATGCTGCAGCTGGAGACCCGGGGCGCCGAGCACTCCGGCGCGGTCCTCGGCCAGCTGCGGGCGCAGGGGTACCGCGTCCTGGAGTGACGACTGCCCGCCCGCCCTGCACGCGACGACGCCCCGACGGCGGACCGTCGGGGCGTCGTGGCGTGGCGGCAGCGGGTGCGCGCCGTACGTCGGGGGCGGCTCAGCCGGTGTAGGGCTCCGCGTCGAGGATGACGACCTCGAGCGTCTTGCCGTTGGGTGCGACGTAGGAGACCGTGTCGCCCTTCGAGGCGCCGTTGATCGCGGCACCCAGCGGGGACTGGGGCGAGTAGACCGTGAGGCCCTCGGGCTCGATCTCCCGGGCACCGAGGAGGAAGGTCTCGGCCTCGTCGTCGTCGTCACCGACGAACTTGTAGGTGACCTTCATGCCGGGCTCGACGACGCCGTCGTCGGGAGGGGTCTCTCCGACCTCGGCGCGGCGCAGCATGTCCTCGAGCTGGCGGATGCGGCCCTCGATCCGGCCCTGCTCCTCGCGGGCGGCGTGGTAGCCGCCGTTCTCCTTGAGGTCACCCTCGTCCCGGGCAGCGCTGATCTTCTCGATGACCTCCTGGCGCACGGGGCCCTTGAGGTTCTCGAGCTCGGCGACGAGCTTGTCGTACGCCGACTGGGTCAGCCAGATCTTGTCCTGCTGGGGGGACTGCGTCATGGGGTACTCCTGCCGTGGAGCCGCGGGGTGCTCCGCACCGGCGCTGCGGTGCGGCCCCACGACCCGTCTCGTTGCTTCGGGTGCGGAACTGCTGCGAATCGTCTGACCACCTCCGGCGGCCACGATGTGGCCGTACGACGGAGGTCGCTGGGCCACGCGCGATCAGCCCTGCGGGACGGTCGATCCCGCCACTGTAGCAACGTCCACGCCCGACCGCAGGTGCTTGCGGCCACCCCGAGGGGTGGCTCGGGCCGGCCGTCGTGCCCGGCTCAGCGCGGGCGCTGCTGGCCCTCGGCGGTGCAGCCGACCTTCTCGACGGCCGTCGCCTCGCGCTCGGTGCGGATCGGCACCGACATGCGGCCGGAGCCGCCGGGGATGAAGACCGCCTCGCCGACGGTCACCTTGTCCTCGGCCAGCGCCCGCAGCACGCACTGCACGTCGCTGGCCTCGTCGCCGAGCTCGACCTGGACGTCCGCGACGACCTCGTGCTGGTCGGTCACGGTGAAGCCCACCAGCTCCGACTGCGCGGCCGGGGTCGCGTAGCTCCACGCGGCCCAGGCGAGGAACAGCCCGCCCACGAGCGCCAGTGCGACCGCCGTCGCGATGCCGGCGGTGCGCCGCCACGGCCGCGGTGCGCCGTAGCGCTGCGTCATCAGGTCCTGCGAGCTCACACCTCGATGATGCCACCCGCCACCCACCGGGCCCACCTCGCGGTCCGCGGCCCCTCCTACGATGGGACCCATGTCGCAGGACGCGCACGCCGACGGGGCGCCCCCCCGGGTCGAGCACCGCCCGTACGCCGGTCTCCGGCTCATGCACGTCCACGCCCACCCCGACGACGAGTCGTCGAAGGGCGCGGCGTCGACGGCCAGGTACGTCGCCGAGGGCGCCCAGGTCCACGTCGTCACCTGCACCGGCGGCGAGCGCGGCTCGATCCTCAACCCCAAGATGGACCGCCCCGACATCCTCGAGAACATCACCGAGGTGCGCCGCCAGGAGATGGAGCGCGCCCGCGACATCCTCGGCATCACCCAGCACTGGCTGGGCTTCGTCGACTCCGGCTGGCCCGACGGCGACCCCAAGCCGCCGCTGCCGGAGGGCTGCTTCGGCCTCGTCGACCTCGAGGAGGCGACCGAGGCGCTGGTGCGGATCGTGCGGGAGGTCCGCCCGCACGTCATGACGACGTACGACGAGCGCGGGGGCTACCCCCACCCCGACCACATCCGCTGCCACGAGGTGTCGGTGGCGGCCTTCGCGGCGGCCGGCGACCCCGAGCGGTTCCCCGACGCGGGGGAGCCCTGGCAGCCACTGAAGCTCTACTACCACCACTCCTTCAACCGCCCGCGCATGCAGGCGCTGCACGACGCGATGCTCCAGCACGGGCTGGAGTCGCCGTGGGAGGAGCGGCTGCGCGACTGGAAGCCGGAGCCGGAGTGGGACGCCCGGATCACCACGCGGGTGCGCTGCGACCGGTGGTTCGGCGTGCGCGACCAGGCGCTGCTGGCGCACGCCACCCAGATCGACCCCGACGGCTTCTGGTTCGCCATCCCGCGCGAGCTGCAGGCCGAGGTGTGGCCCCACGAGGACTTCGAGCTGGTCACCAGCCACCTGCCCGACCACCCCGACGCCACTGTCGGCCAGGTCACCGAGGACGACCTCTTCGCCGGCCTTCTGGACCACCCCGACCGCACCGGTGGCAAGATCTGAGCATGCTCGTCGACGCGTTCCTCTCCGTGCTGCCCGCGCTGCTGCCGGGGAACCTCGACCCCGCCCCCGAGCCCGAGGACGTCAAGGCGGGCTGGACCGCCTTCGGGATCTTCCTCGGTGGTGTGGCCACCGTCGCCCTGCTGGGCTGGAGCCTGGTCCGGCAGCTGCGCCAGGTCGAGGACGCCCGCCAGCGCGGGGTCTACGGCGAGCCGGAGGAGCAGGAGCAGGAGCAGGCTGACGCTGCTGACGCCCCCGCGGCCGACAGCACCGAGGACACCCCGCGGGCCTGAGCGCCCGCGACTCTGCGGCGCCCGGCCCCGTGAGCGGGCTCAGCCCTGCTGGGCGACCTGCGCGCGCACCTCGTCCATGTCCAGGCCCTTGACCGCGGTGATGACCTGGTCGAGGCCGGCCGGCGGTAGCGCGCCCGGCTGGGCGAAGACCAGGATGCCGTCGCGGAAGGCCATCAGCGTCGGGATCGAGGAGATGCCGGCCGCGGCTGAGAGCTCCTGCTGCTCCTCGGTGTTGACCGACCCGAACGTGATGTCGGGGTGGGCCTCGCTGGCCGCCTCGTAGGTCGGCGCGAACTGCCGGCACGGGCCGCACCAGCTGGCCCAGAAGTCGACGAACAGGATGTCGTCGCCCTTCACGTGCGACTCGAAGTTCTCGGCGGTCAGGTCGATGGTGGCCATGTCTCCACCGTACGACGCGCCCGGCCGCCAGCCACCCCCCGCCGGCGACCCGGGCCTCGACCCGGGCCTCGACCCAGGCCTGGGTCCCTCAGCCCTTCTTGGGCCCCTTGTCCTTCGGGCCCTTGTCCTTCGGGCCCTTGTCCTTCGGGCCCTTGTCCTTCGGGCCCTTGTCCTTCTTCTTCTCCAGGCCGGGCGGTCCGCCGGCCGGGCCGCGGTCCTCGTCGAGCCCGGGGCCCTCGTCCTCGACGAGCTCCTCCGCCGGGGCCGGGTCCTCTGCGGGGGCGTCGGGCTCGGGCTCCGGCTCCCCGGTGTCCGGCTCCCCGGTGTCCGACGAGGAGGTCTCGCCGGGCCGGACGGGATCGCTGGAGCGGCCGGGGTCCTGTGTCGTGGCAGCACCGGCCGCGACCGCGGTGATGAGGATGAGCAGCACCAGCGCCGCCAGCGAGCCGGCCAGACCCCGCTGGTGCGGCTCCAGGCCGCGCCAGCGGGCGGCGAGCAGGCCGGGGACGCGGGCGAGCGTGTCGCCGGCACGGTCCAGCGCGGGCACGGCGGGGCGTACGCCGAGGGGACCGACCACTGGCGTCGCGGCGCTCACGTCGGCCGGGCCCGTGGTCTCGCGCGCGACCGCGGGCTCGGCAGCGGGTGCGGCCACGGCGCCCGCCGCCGCT